>JADJPG010000018.1 GCA_016713365.1 Verrucomicrobiota bacterium
GCCTCGGCGTTCCCATGCTCAGCCGAGAGTCGAAACCACTTGGCCGCCTCGCCTGGATTGGCAGGCACTCCGGTCGCTCCGCGCTCCAGCAGCAAGCCGAGATTCAGCTGCGCGACCGGTTCATCGCGATCTGCCGCGAAACGAAACCAGCGGGCGGCATCGGCTGCATTTGTCGCCGTGCCCTGTCCTTTCAAGGTCATCAATCCCACCTGGACCTGCGAAGCAACAATTCCCTGGCTGGCTGCTTTGCGATGCCACTTAAACGCCTCCGCGTCGCTCTTCGGAACTCCCCGGCCTTCGGCGAACGCACTGCCCAATTGACTTTGAGCCACGATGTGACCCTGCTCCGCCGCCAGACGGAACCACTTGGTCGCCTCGGCAAAGTCCTGGTTCACGCCCACGCCCATCAGGTACGCCTGACCCAGTTTCAACTGCGCTTCGGGATGGCCGTTGGTCGCCGCGGACCGATACCATTTCGTCGACTCAGTAAAATCAATTGCGACGCCGTCGCCTCGTGAATGCGCGAATCCCAGCCGGTATCGATCCTCCAAATCCCCGCGCGCGGCATTACGCTGCCAGCCGGCGATCAACTGCGGCTTGGTCATCCGCGCCACCAGTTCGTCCAGTGCGGATTCAGCCTCGGTCCGGCCTCCAGCCAGCGACGCGCTGAACCACAGGTAAGCCTCCGGCAAATCCTCCGCGACACCCGGCGCGCCCGCCGAAAGGATCTGCGCAAGCGTCCACTGCGAATTCAAATCTCCGCGCTGCGCCGCTTGTCGAAACCATTTCACCGCCTCAACGGGATCGGCTTTGCCCGTCGCGCCGTTCATCAAGAGCATCGCGAGATTATATTGCGCGGAAGCGTCCCCGAGCTCACCTGCGATCCGAAACCATTTGGCGCTCTCCGCATAATCCTGCGTCACACCGGCCCCCTGCACGTAGAAGACGGCGAGATTGAAGGCCGCCGCGGCGTTGGTCTGCTCAGCCGCGCGCCGCAACCATTCGACCGACTTGGCCATGTCCTTCGGCACCTCGCGACCGGCGGCATACATCATCCCCAGCTTGAATTGCGCAGCAGAATCACCCTTCTCCGCGGCCGCGACTGCAGCATCCAGCGCTGGATTTACCGGAGGCTTCGGAGCCGCGGGTGACCTCGGCGCAGTGACGACCGCGTTGGTCGCTGCGACATTGGTCTTCGCAATTGTCGTCGCAGCGGGAGCAGCGGCCGATGCGGCTGGGGAGACATTCGTCACCGGAGCGGCATTGGTCAGCCGGGCGATGTTCGTGATCGCGGGGAGAGGCGGTTTCGGGACGGCTTGCGCACCTACAGCAGGAGCCGGCGGAAGCGGAGCTGGCGTTGCCGGCGGTTTGACGACCGGAGTCGGAGCCGCAGGCGCTGGCGTCGGAGCGGGATTGGTTTGCGCGGTTGATCTGGTGCCTGCGAGCGCGAGGAACAAGGCGAGCAGGCTCAGGCTGGCGCTGACCCGGAAACACTCCGATCCCAGTCGCTTCACAAAGCAGTTTCGGCTCGCGCGGCAAACGATCATCTCACCTGTGTTCGGTGTTTTCGGGGCGAACGTCAATGGCTCATTGCAGGAAGCCTTGAGCCTTCACGGTGAAACATTTCTGCCCTCGAACACATCTTAGTGCTCCGCGGCATCGGCCTTCGGCTCCGGCAACCAGCGCGTGAGAATCGCACCAATCAACGCATACCCACCGGCCACGCAGGCGCCCACGATGGCGATGCGCGCCGGATCGGGCTTGTCGGAAGCGGAGAGTGTAATCGTCAGCCACGCCGCCGCCGTGCCGATGACGCGCCCACCAATGTTCGCCGCGAAGCTTTCACCAGTGCCACGCAAGTGAACGGGGAACACGAGAGGGATGTAATTTCCCCAGAAGCTGAATTGCGCTACAGTCAGCAAACCCGCGACGAAGATGCCTGCCTTGATGAGCATCAGACTGTCGACGTTCGGCAACGCGGTGCCAATCCACCAGAACAGAAACGGCACATAAAACAGCGCGGGAATCTGGAAGACTCTCAGCAACGTACGGCGGCTCAGGATGCGCACCGCCAGGAAGGCGAGGATGACACGACCGGTGAGGCCGCCGATCTCCTGCCAGAAGCTCACGTTCGCCACCGCCGCATCACTGGCATTGCCGGCCGCCTGGCGGCGGATTTTCTCAGCCGCCGGAGCGGGCTGGCCTTTCGCAATCGCATCCTCCGCCGCAGTTTTCCCCGCCGCTTTGGCAGTCGCGATGATCGCCGCATGCCCACCCTCAGCCGGCGTCCCGAGACGCTGCGCACCGATGATTTGTGGCAATTGCTGAATCGCGCCAAACGCGATCCCGTAACTCGCCGCAAACACCAGCGTCGTGGCGATCGTCGTGCGACGCAGTTCCGGACTGAAGAGTTCCGCAATGCTCGGACGACGCAATTTGCCCGACGCCTTCTTCTGAGCCCACACCGGCGACTCCGGCAAGAACGGGCGGATGAGGATCAAGGGCAGCGCGGGAACAACACCGGAGATGAGGGTGTAGCGCCACGCTTCATGCACGCCGTGAATCGCGGGCAGTGAGAGCGCCCACTTGGCGGCAAGAATGTTCGCCGCAGCGACCAGCAGACCACCAATCGAGGAAAATGCCTGAGTGTAACCAAGCACCTGTTCGCGCTGACGAGGATTCGCAAAGATCTCCGCCAACCACGCGACGGCGGCCACGAACTCCACGCACACGCCAATGAAGACAAGGCAGCGAAAGAACAAGAGTTGCGGAAGTGTAGTCGCGAATCCAGCAGCGCACGCGGCGAACGCGTAGAGAAGGATACTGAAGGTCAGCACGCGACGCCGACCCAGAAGGTCCGTCAGGTAGCCCCCCAGTAATCCGAAAACACCGCCCGCCAGTGCCGGAACAAAGAACAACAAGCGCGCCCATTGCACGTAGTTCTTGCCACCCGGCGCCCACGAGGCAGCGGCGTCGGCCTGAGGCATCCCACCCGCCACCAATTCCTGCACCAGCGGCGCACTGAGGGCGGCGATGGCGGGCTTGATGATGAGCGGCAGCATCAGCAGTTCGTAGATGTCGAACGCGAATCCGATGGAGGCAATGATGCAGATGAGCCACTGCGTCGAAGTCAGGCGGCTGGCAGCCGGAGGCGCGGAATTCATGGACGAAATGTTTGTCACTCGGCCCGGACATCGACAAGCAATTTATACGTGTTCGTATCAAAATGGATTCCATCGCTCCGGCTCATGCGAATTCGGGCTCTTCGGGGGAATCGCTGTCTTGATTCCAGTCGTGTCCATCCACTTCCTTTCGGCTCGCCAACGCGGGCGTCCCAATATCAGGCAGACTGGCAAAACTAAGAAACGACAGAGAGAACCCTTCTCAATCCGTGGGCGGCTCACCGACACTCCTGAGCGCCTCCGTACAACACATTTGCAAGGGATTTCCTCGATCGCGATGCCCGCCCGTTGACGGGCTTCTCACCGCTGCGAAGCGGATTTCCGCCGTCATCCATGGAATCCAGTTTGCTTAATGGTCATAGAAAGTTCGTCTTATGAAAAAGAATCATCCATGGCAAACCACACCTAATAGTACCGTTCATTGCCGGTTGTTCCTGACGCTCCTCGCCGGGGGCAGCACGGCATTCACAATCCAGGCCGCGACCATCGAAAACATCGTGGCGCCGGGGACACCGTTCTCCATCACTGCCCTGAACTCCACCGGGCAGACAGCCGGTTACTACTCCCTCTCCGAGTCTTCCCAACGCGCCTTCCTCTGGGGAAATGGCGTGGCAACGGACCTCGGCACGCTCGGCGGCAGTTTCTCCATTGCCAATGGCTTGAACAGCGCCGGAACTACGGTCGGCTTTTCCGCCGCTCTGTCAGACAGCGAGTTTCGCGCCTTCAGCTACGCGGGCTTGGGACTGGTCGATTTGGAAACGCTGGGCGGCTCGTTCAGCTCCGCTGTAGCGGTCAGCGATAGTGGTTACATCACCGGTGATTCCAACCTCCGGATCGATTCCTCCGTCTTTCATGCGTTCGTCATCAGGCCCGATGGCTTGATTCTGGACCTTGGAACGCTGGGAGGAACGTCGAGCTCCGCCTACGGCGTAAACAACTCCGGCTGGGTGGTCGGCAGCTCGTCAGTCGCCGACAACTCGTCGCTCCACGCGTTCCTCCACAACGGAACCTCGATGATCGACCTCGGCACACTCGGCGGATCGACCAGCCTCGCCGTGGACGTGAACGACCTCGGACAAGTCACCGGCGATTCAACCACAGCGGTCGAGCAAAACCGGGCATTTCTCTACACCGCCGGTGCCATGGTGAATCTAGGCACGCTCGGCGGAACCTACAGTACTGCCGTGGCACTGAACGAGAGCGGCGTTGTAATCGGAAACTCCACCACCGCCGATGACGCGGAGACCCACGCATTCGTGTATCAGGACGGAGTCATGCTCGATCTGGGCTCACTAGGCGGCGGTTCGAGCAGCGCGAAGGCGATCAACAACCGCGGGCAAGTCGTCGGCAACTCCGCGAATGCCAACGCACAAACTCGGGCATTTGTTTGGGAGAACGGCGTCATGACCGATCTGAATTCTCTCCTGCCAGTCGACAGCGGCTGGGAACTCACCAGCGCGCGCTTCATTAACGATCGCCAGCAAGTGGTCGGCGAAGGCCTCTACCAAGGCCAGAGCTCGTGGTACCTGCTCACCCTCAGCTCCGGACAAGAGGAAAACCACCCGCCCGTCGCGAAAGCGGGCGGTGACCAGACCCTCATGTGCAATGGCCTCGCCCATCTCGACGGCACTTCTTCAAGCGATCCGGATGGCGACACCTTGTCATTCGAATGGCGCAAGGGTGACCTGGTGCTGGGTAACAACGCTGTCATCGATGTCGAAGTGGAGCCTGGGTCTCACACCCTGACCTTGGTCGTCACCGACGCACGCGGACTTTCCGCGGAAGACAGCGTCGTTGTCACCGTCACCACCGATAAGGTGGCGCCGGTCGTGGTTTGCCCGGACGGGAAGACAGCCCCGGCCAATCATCGTGGCCGCGCGGTGGTCCCGGACTTCCTCACCGACCTCAAGGTCTCCGACAATTGCACAGCCGCCTCGGCCCTGGTGAAACGGCAAAGCCCCTCCGCGGGCACAACGGTGAAGTTGGGGACGCATGTCGTCACCGTCACCGTGACAGACGCTTCCGGTAACGTCGCGACTTGTTCCACTACTTTCGCGGCGGTGGATACCACGTCGCCAGTCGTGCGTTATCCGGAAGAAGTGTTCCGCCGTGCTCGCACCGACTGCCAGGCGGCTGTCCCCGATCTCACACGTCGCGTCAACGCGACTGACAACGTCACCCCGTCGAATCAACTGGTTCTGACCCAGGAACCCACTGCCGACACGTTGGTCGACGTCGGAACTCACACGGTCCGCGTGACCGTGACGGATCTCGCCGGAAACGCCACCGTCTGCGAAATCAAACTCATCGTTGCCGATGTGGTTGCGCCCGTCGTGAAATCGGTTTCAGCCAGCTCAAGTGTTCTGACTCCAGTGGACGGACGCATGGTTCCCATCACCATCACCGTGGATGCGAAGGACAACTGCGACCCGAGCCCCAAGGCCAAAATCATCTCTGTGGTCAGCAGCCAGCCGACCACGGGACCGAACGACACTACGACTCCGGACTGGGTGGTCACCGGTGACCTCAGCCTGGAACTCCGGGCCGAGAACTCCGCGACAAGAACCGCACGCGTCTACTTTGTGCTCGTGGCCGTTTCGGATGAATCCGGAAACACGACCTATCGCGCAGTCTGGATTCGCGTGCCGAGAAGCTGACGCGCAGCGCGATTGAAACGAACCAATAAAAGATTCAGCCCTCCGAATTGGAGGGCTGAAGTCTTTTCGGATCTGAAAAGGAGCGACTCGATGAAGGACAATCAAACGGCTTCCGCGCGATCTTCCCCGACATCCGCCAGCGAAATGATCGTGGTATCTCCCAGCGGCGCGCCCGGAGTTTCCAGAGCCTTCTTGAAGGAAGTCGTCTCGTCTGCCCGGCGCTTCAATCGAAACTCTCCTTCCGGACTTCGTTCCACCCAACCTTCGATCTCCATGCGGCGCAGAATCGCCTGCACCCAGTTGGGATCGCGACAAAAGTCCTCCTCCTCGCCGCCGCGCAGGACAATCTCTTCCAACGACACAAAACGGTGGGGACACCTCTTGAGGAACTCGAACAAGTGAGATTCTTCGTTGCTCATAAATACGACATCATTGATCAACAATAGTTTTGTTTCCGCAGTGCCGGCCTGATCACTGAAGTCACCGTTCGCCTGTCCTCTGTCCACTTCCTGAGCACTGGCTCACTATGACTGGGACAACATTTCCGAAACTGCGAAGCGGAAACCCGCATGGCCGCCTGCCAGAGGGCATTTCAGCAACAACCGACAATTCGCAATTGGCAAGAGAGATGCCAGCTGACGGATCTGCCAGCAACTTCCGCTGGGGAAATGTAGCGGGGGAACATCTAAACGTCGCAGATGGTCACACCTTGCTTGAGCGAAGCGATGACATCCGAGCGCTTGGGAATGAACTCCTGGGCCACGTGTCCCTTGTAGCCGGTCTCGACAATCGCCTTCATGATCGCCGGATAGTTCAGCTCCTGCGAATCGTCAATCTCGTTACGACCGGGCACGCCGCCGGTATGGTAGTGGGCGATGTAAGGATGACTCTTCTTGATGGTTGCGATCACGTCGCCCTCCATGATCTGCATGTGGTAGATGTCGTAGAGCAGTTTGAAGTGGTCCGAGCCCACCTTCTTGCAAAGGTCCACGCCCCACGCCGTGTGGTCGCACATGTAGTCAGGATGATTCACCTTGCTGTTCAGCAACTCCATCACCGCGACCACATTGTTCTTCTCGCAAACGGGCATGATGCGCTTCAGGCCAATCGCGCAGTTCTCCATGCCCTTCTCGTCGGACATCCCCTTCCGGTTTCCGGAGAAGCAGATGATATTCTTGAAGCCGGCAGCAGCGACCTTGGGCGCATACTCCTCGTAGAACGCCACAATCTTGTCATGGTTCTCGAGACGGTTCAGCCCTTGAGTGATGCCGCCGGGAACTCCGCTCACCATCGCGCAGCTCAGCCCGTATTTCTTGAGCGTCGGAAAGTCGCCGATCTCCAGCAGTTCAATCGACGAGAGGCCCATCTCCTTGCCGGCCTTGCACAAATCCTCAAGGCTCACCTTCGGATAGCACCATTTGCAGACCGAGTGATTGACGCGGCCCTTCAGCGAAGCGCCAGCCGCGGCATCCGCGGCCATCAAACGTTGACCTAGCGAGGTGGCGAGCGCAGCCGACGCCGCGCCTCCGGCAATGCGACCAAGGGCGGAACGACGAGTAAGGGAAGTGTTCATGGTTTGAAAAGCGTTGTTTGTTTCTAGGTCAGTGCGTGAAGCCATTACTCCGGAAACCATCGACCGCGTCAAATGACAACACGCTGAATCTTCGCGGACAATCAACCCATCCGCTGAAGCGCCGCGTCCAGGCGGTGGAGCGTCTTCTCTTTGCCAATGATCGAGATGAGGTGATACAAGCTCGGACCGGAAATGTTGCCCGTGCAGGCCAGCCGGGCGGGATGCACCAGCACGCCGTTCTTCACGCCCAACTCCTTCGCTGTGGCGGCGAGAGCGGCGCCGACACTGTCAGCGTCAAATGAACCGAGATTCGCAAACGCTTCACGCAACTTCGCGACCCTCGGTTTGTTCTCAGGCACGAAATCCTTCTTCGCCGCTTCAGCGTCATAAACCACTTCGTCGCGGAAGTAGAACCCGGCGTACGTGGGCAATTCGCCGAAGGTCTTCACCTTGCCCTTGCAGGTATCCAACGCCGACTTCACGTAATCGACCGGATACTTATTCGTATCCACGCCCGCCTTCGCCAGCGCGTGGACTCCCAGCTCGCGGAACCGGTCGTCCGTGATGTCGCGCAAATACTCACCGTTCAGCCAGTTTAACTTCTCCAAATCGAACTTCGCGTTGTGCCGGAGAATCTGCGGCAGATCGAACAGCTCGACGACTTCGCTCATCGCCATCTTCTCACGATTGTTTTTCGGCGACCAGCCGAGCAGACAGAGATAATTCAAAACAGCCTCCGGCGCGTAACCGTTCTCGGTGTAATGCGCGAGGGACGCCCCCGTGTCGCGCTTGCTCATCTTGCTGCCGTCCTGATTCAAGATCAGGGGAATGTGTGCGTAATGCGGCGGCTTCACCCCAAACGCGTTGAAGAGCGCGATGTGCTTAGCGGTGTTGCTCAAGTGATCTTCCCCGCGGATGACATGAGTGATGCCCATTTCCAGATCATCAATCACGTTCACAAAATGAAACACCGGCTGGCCGTCCGAACGCACGATGACAAAATCCGGATCCACTGCCTCACGATCCGTCAGCTCCCGCTTCACGTCGCCAACCACCAAGTCAGGAATCAAGATCGCTTCCCGCTGCATCTTGAATTTGATCGCGCCCTCGTGTTCGTAAGCTAGGCCCCTAGAGAGCAACGCTTCCACCCGGCGCTGGTAATTCTCGCGCCGCTGGCTTTGGAAATACGGCCCGCGATCGCCCTTGCTCGACCCCGTCGCGTCGCCCGAGATTGGACCCTCGTCCCACTCCAGCCCCAGCCAGCGCAGCCCCTGCAGAATGACGTCCACCGCCTCCTGAGAATTGCGCGCCGCATCCGTATCCTCGATTCTCAGCACGAAAGTCCCGCCGGTGTGCCGCGCATAAAGCCAGTTGAACAACGCAGTGCGTGCA
Organism: Verrucomicrobiota bacterium; assembly: GCA_016713365.1. Taxonomy (GTDB): domain Bacteria; phylum Verrucomicrobiota; class Verrucomicrobiia; order Limisphaerales; family JADJPG01; genus JADJPG01. The sequence goes on from JADJPG010000018.1 coordinate 8,805, forward strand.
CCACCGATGTGGAGGTATCCGGTCGGACTTGGAGCGAAACGGACGCGAACTTTCATGTCAGATGATTTAATGTTCAAAACGAGGCACTTCGAATTTGAGAACGCACGATAGCGCCCGTGAACAAACGGTGGCAAGCCTCCCGCACCGAAGAAACTTCCCTGCGAAAACTGACCGCACGACGCTCCATTCCAAAATAAAAGTTGCGCTACTTCAATTTCGCAACCTATAGTCCTGCACCTTGTTCGCGGGGTGGAGCAGCCTGGTAGCTCGTCAGGCTCATAACCTGAAGGCCGTGGGTTCAAATCCCACCCCCGCAACCAATTTCCGGCCCTGAAATGAAAATTTCAGGGCCTTCTTGTTTAATTCATCAGAAACCGACGGGTGGAGCTCTTTCCACCGGGCTGAGCTCTCAGGCGATGGCAAAACGTCAGTGATCGCAAGTGCAGGCGCATGCGCGCGTTTGCATCCACCACAGTGGCTCAAGTCGAGCTTGAACCGGAGGTTCAACGGCTTCGCGTCGGCGGTCTGCTTGAATTGAACCACCACGTTGTAACCGTCCCCGTCGGGCAGCTTCGACTTGCTGACGAGTGAATCGCCCTTCTTTTCAAATTCGACCTTCGCCTTGCCCGACTTCGCATCGGCAATCACCGTGACGTTCTGAGTTGTGGCGGCGACCGGCTTCAGGTCGTGGTTATAAAAGTGGATGGTGACGGTGCGATCCTTCTCCACGACGAACTCAGCATGTGGTTCCGTCTTGTCCAGCAACCGACCACCCTTCGGCGTAGCCTTGTGGGCATGGTCGTGTTTGTCCGATGCAGCGGCAGTGAATAACCCGACGCACAGTGCGCCGGCCAGAGTGAGGAGACGGAGGCTAGTTTTCATTAGGTTTATGTAGTGATGTCGGGACTTTGTTTTGACTCTTGAGCAACCGCTTTGGAATTCCGTCCCTCCAACCATTCGTAAAGCGTCGGCAGCAGCACGAGCGTGAGGAACGTGGAAGAAATAATGCCGCCGATGACCACGGTAGCGAGCGGGCGTTGCACTTCCGCGCCAGCGCCGCTGGCGATCGCCATTGGCACGAAGCCGAGACTCGCGACGAGCGCTGTCATCAACTTCGGTCGAAGCCGCAGCAGCGAACCGTCCCACACGGCGGTGCGCAGATCTGCGCCGCGTTCACGGAGCTGGTTGAAGAACGTGACAATCATCAAACCGTTGAGCACCGCAATGCCGCTCAAGGCAATGAATCCAACCGCCGCGCTGATGCTGAACGGCAAATCGCGCAGCCAGAGGGCAAATACACCACCAGTGGCCGCCAGCGGCACGCACAAGCTGATGAGCAACGTCTGACGCACACTCCGGAAAGTGAACCAAATCAGCATGAGAATCAGCGCGAGCGCCGCGGGCACGACCACCGTGAGGCGCTTCTTAGCTTCAATGAGATTCTTGAACTGTCCGCCGAACTCCACCGCGTAGCCGGCGGGAAGTTCGAGTCCGCCCGAGATCTTTTCCTGCGCTTCACGCACGAAGCTTTCGATGTCGCGCCCGCGCAAATTCACAAGCACGGCGGCGCGGCGTTGACCGTACTCGCGGGTGATTGCCGCGACAGTCTCGCCCATGCGCAGCTCCGCCACGCTGCCCAGCGGCAGCAATCCGCCTTCGCCCACGCGGACAGGCAGGCGTTTCAACTCCTCCACTCGATTGCGATTGCGTTCCGCGAGTCGCACGGTCACCGGCGAGCGCCGATTGCCTTCGACAATCGTGCCCAACTCATCGCCAGCGAGCGCGTGTTTCACCACGCTGTTGATCTCGGCGGCGTGTAGATTGTAACGCCCCATCGCGTCACGACGCGGAATGATTTCCAGCAAGGGAGTCTTGCCCAAGGCATCGAACTGCACGTCCGCCGCACCGGGGATCTTTTCCAGAATCTCCTTCGCCTTGGTTCCCAGTTCCTGCATCACACCAAAATCATCGCCGACGATTTTCACCGAAAGATCAGCGCGCGTGCCTTCCAGAATCTCATTGAAACGCATCTCGATGGGCTGGCTGAACAAGTGCGCCTCACCCGGCACATGCAGTCCCAGCTCGCGCGTCATAAGATTGGCCAGTTCATCCTTGGTAACCGGGTGGCCATTGACCTTGCGCCACTCGTTCTGCGGCTTGAGCATCATGTAAGTGTCAGCCACGTTCACGCCCATCGGATCGGTCGCGATCTCCGCCGTCCCCAAGCGGGCAAAGGTGTAGAGCACTTCCGGAAACTTCTGCAGGATCACCTTCTCGCCGCGCTTCTGCATTTCGATGCTTTCGTCGATGCCGATGCTCGTCACACGAATGAAGTGCGTGGCAAACGAACCCTCATCAAGCTGCGGCACGAACTCCGCACCCAGCCGCTGATACGTCACAAGGGCCAATGCAAATAAACCAACACCGATCGCCACGACCACCCAGCGGGCACGCAATGCGAACCCCAGCACCGGTCGATAAACAACCTTCGCAAGGCGCACGAGCCAGGTGTCATCTTCCTCACTGTGGAATCCGGGGGACGGAGTCGCCGATCCGGAAGCGGGAGATTTCCTGCCGCCTCCCAGCCACGCCACGCACAACGCGGGCATTAACGTCAGGGCAATGACCAGCGAACCCACAAGCGCAAAGATCACCGTGATGGCCATCGGCCGGAACATTTTCCCCTCAATGCCGGTCAGGGCGAGGATTGGCACATAGACCACCGTAATGATCAGCACGCCAAAGAACATCGGATTCACGACCTCCCGCGCGCCAGCGAGCACTTCATTCACACGCTCCCCCAGCGTCAGTCGACGACCCAGCGCACGCTGACGATCCATCAGGTGGCGGAGGATGTTTTCGACCATCACTACTGAGCCGTCCACGATGAGACCGAAGTCGATCGCTCCCAGGCTCATCAGGTTACCCGAGACCCTGCCCTGCACCATGCCAGTCATCGCAAACAGCAAAGACAGCGGAATGGCCAGCGCGACGATGACGGCGGCGCGCCAGTTGCCGAGCATCAGGAAAAGAATCACCACCACCAGCACCGCTCCCTCGAACAAACTTTTCTCGACGGTCCAGATCGTCGAATCGACCAATACCGTGCGATCATAGACGGGCTTGATGACCACGCCGGACGGGAGCTTGGTCTGGATCTCCTTCAGGCGCTCGCCGACCGCACGCGCGACGATCCGGCTGTTGTCACCCGCGAGCATCAATGCCGCGCCGAGCACCACCTCCTCACCATTGTAAGTCGCCGCGCCCGTCCGCACTGCGCGGCCAATCGCCACCTCCGCGACATCACGCACCAGAATGGGCGCCACACCCGCGCCGAACTTCAGCGGGAGGGCCGCGATCTCTTCCAGCGACTGCACGCGGCCCGCCGCACGGATGGAGACCGATTCTCCACCCACCTGAATTACGCTGCCGCCAGCGTTCTCCAAGTTTTCAGCGATGACCTCAGCCACCTCGCCGAATGTCAGTCCGACGCTGCGCAACTTCTGGGGGTCAGGCTGGACCACGAATTGTTTGTCGTATCCGCCGCTGGCGTTGACCTCCGCAAGACCAGGCGTGGACCGCAGGCGCGGCTTCACCAGAAGATCGTGAATCTGCTTCAGCTCCATTAACTGCGCATCCCGGGTCGGCGGCTTGTTCGTGGCGGCCGAGTCATACTCGACCACGTAGTAAAAAATTTCCCCGAGACCCGTACTGATTGGCGCGAGCTTCGGAGCGACCCCGGATGGCAATTCCTCCATCGCATTCTGCAACCGCTCGCTGACGAGTTGCCGCGCGCGATAGATGTCCGTGCCGTCCTTGAAGACAAGCGTCACCTGCGACAATCCAAATCGCGACAGCGAACGCAGCTCCGTCACGCCCGCGATTCCGCCCATCTCCGTCTCAATCGGAAAGGTGACCAGCTTTTCAATCTCCTCCGGCGCGAGTGCCGGAACCTGGGTGTTGATTTGGACCTGGACGTTGGTGATATCCGGAACCGCGTCAATCGGCAGCCGCAGCGCCGACCACACGCCCACGCCGGCGAGGATAAACGTCGCGAAGAAAATTAAACTCCGCTGACGAACGGAGAGTTCAAGAAGACGGTTCAGCATGGCTTAGCCCTTCCCCTTCTTCGGTGGCGCGGGACAACAACCCTGGCCGCCCTTTTGCGCACGCAATTCGACGAGCCAGAGATCCATCGCGCCGCGGGTCACCACGCGATCGCCCACCAGCAGGCCATCCGTGATTTCGATTAACCCCTCCGAATTCGCCCCCAGCTCGACCCAGGTGAGCAAGAAGGCATCACCGTTGACGGCATACACCAGGTTTCCGGTCGAACCGTGGATGACCGCCTCGCGCGGCACCACGAGCACCTCTCTTTCACCCGGCACCGACAGAGTGACATCAGCGAACTCTCCGGAACTCAATGCAGACAGGTCGCCGCGAGGCGCCACGATGATCTCCGCGTCATCGTTCAACAGCGGTCTGGTGATTTGCTGAACTTCACCAGTGACAGACAAACCAGAACGGGTCACGAGTCGGGCTGGCATTCCGGGGCGCAATACCTTCGCGTCGTTCGTGGATACCGTGCCCAAGACCAGCAACCCGGTGGGATTCCCGCCATCCGCTGCGCCGAACGCCCGGCCCACGAACCGCACTTCACGGGGCAACTTCCGTTCGCTGACTTCCACCGTCTGAATCCCCAGCAACTTGCTCGTCTCCTCCAACAACGTGATGCCTTTGCCGTCTTTGTGCGTCGCTCCACTGAACGATTCGGCATCGTCGCCATGACTGTGACCATGACCGCCACCGTGGCCGTGATCCGCCGCGCCGTGATCATGATCGTGACCATCACCTTCCTTGTGTCCGCAACCCGCCAGCGCGAGAACCAGCGTGATCGCGATGGTCGAAACGGTCGTGAGAGAGGGTTTCATTTCGTGTTCTCCTTTGCGTCCGCGACCACCGGCAACAGAGGCAGGCCGGTCAGAAGTTCGAGTTGTCCCGACGCCTCGACCGCTTCTTTGCGGGCGTCCAGCAGTGCCTCGACAGCCTCGACGTATTGCCGCTGCAATTCGACATACGTGGCCAGCGGCACCGCGCCAAGCCGGTAGTGGCGGTCGGCCAGCTCCGCCGCCTCCTGGAAATGCGGAATGGCGTCAGGCCGCAATTTGGCCAGCACACCCAGAGCGTGCTCATACTTGTGCCGGTAGTCGGCCACGTCGCGTTCCAGGCGGCGGCGCGCGGATTCGAGGGCAGCTTCCGCCTGCACGCGGCGGGCCTCCGCCGTATCCACCTTCGCGCGGTTGTCCTGCCAGAGAGGCAGCGGGAGGGAAACGGCCAGGCCGATGATGCGTTCGCGGCCACCCGCGCGTTCCTCGCTGATGGCCGGCCCGACAGCAAACGATGGGAACCGCTCATTGCGCGCCAACGCCACATTGAATCCCTGCTGCTCGAGCTCCGCGATCCGCAGTCGCAGATCGAAATTGTTGGTCGCAGCAGCGGCATAAGCCTCCTCCAGTCCCGGCGGTGGAGGAAACTGCGGCGGCGCCTTCGCCACCTGCACCGGGGCGTTCGGTGACTGCCCGCGCCAGTAATTCAATTCGATGCTCAGGTGCTCAACATCGTGCTCGGCCTCGGCAGCAGTATGCTCGGCCTTCACGGAGGAAGCTTCAATGACCCTCGTTTCGAGCAGCGGCGTCAGCCCGGCAGGATCGCGGGCGACCAGCGTATCGCGCAATTCATTGAGCCGTCCGGCGACCACACGGGTGGCGGCAGCACGCTGCTGCGCGACGGCCAGAGCATGAGCCAACGAACGCACCCGGCCCGCCAGCGCGGATCGGAATTGCGCAAGCCCCAGCTGGGCGAGTTCGAGATCCCGGTTGGCAATCGCCTTGCGCAACCCCACGCGCCCCGGCCACTCGAATGGCTGCATCAGGGACGCCGACCACGCCACGCCTTCTTCCGAAAGTCCGCCACCACGCACTGACTTCTGGCCGATGCCGACGCTCAATTCGGGATTCCCAAGGGAACCCGCCGAACGACGACCAGCCCTCGCGGCGGCAATCTCCGCCTCGTAGAATTTGACTTCGGGGTTTCGCTCCAGCGCTTCTGCCACGATGGCTTCAATCGAACGCTCCACCTCTGGCGCTGCAGGTGTGGAGGGCGTTTCGGCGGCACGCGCCGCGAACCCGGTCATCAACACCACGATTGAGACGCACGCAGACCAGCACGGCGACTTAAAGAAAACTGTCAGCTTCATAATTCAGACCTACGACAGACCATTTCGGCACAGCACAACGGAACAGGAGACATCTGGACACGCCGGAGCGCGTCGGAACACGAGGGGAGTTCTCAGCAAAGGCGAGAACGATTAGGAAGAGGCAGAAGGAGCGCGAGGAGGGAGAGCAGCGCGGTAAATGAATTGCCAGGAGACCGGTAGGTCTGGCGGCGCGGCAGTCAGGATGCCGAGACACACTTCAGCAGGAAGCGGGAGCGGCGCGGAAGCGGAACAAAAATCTGCGGCGGGCAGAATCGCCATTGCGGCCACCGGAACAATCTCCTGCTGGCGCGGTGACTGGTACTTCGCGAATTCGACGGCGCAACACGTGTCGTCATCGCCACAGGGTTCGCCGGAGTCTTCCGTGGAATGATGTTCGTCCGTGGAACAGCTGAAAAGTTCGAGATCGGTGAGGGCCTCGATGCGGCAATGGGACATCAGCGGCACCCAGGCGAGTGCCAGCAGCAAAACCATCCATGTCCTCAACGTCCGCACGATCTGTAGATGCTTCATGGCTGGAGATTGTTCAATGACAACTTTCGTTGTCTCCAGACAGGAGATGCTATCGGAGGATCGTTTGGAGCGCTTGATGGGGAATTCGCGCATTCGCTCCCAGCGCGGGACTACACGCTCTTTGGTCGGAGCAGGATTGCCTTCTTGCTGGTGCCCTCGACCTCAACGCTGTGGGTCTCGACCGCCGGATCATCGCGCAGCGCATTGTGAACGATGCGGCGTTCGAAGGCGTTCATGGGCTCGAGCTCCACCACGTCGCCCCACTTCCGAACCTTATCCGCAGCTTCCTGCGCGCGCTTGAGGAGCTCTTCACGAGCCTGCAGGCGATAGCCACCCACATCGACAGTGACCTTGGGCGCGTTATTGTCGGCCTGAAAGAGCAGACGGTTCAGAAGGTATTGGAGGTCGGCGAGAGTCTGGCCCTGACGGCCGATGAGCCGGCCGGAATCATCCGTCTTCACATCGAGCAGCAAGCCTTCCTCGTGTTGGTGCTCCTCGATCTGAACCTGATAACCCATGTGATTGAGCAGTTGCTCAAGCGTCTCTTTCGGTGTGGCGGACATAATTTACTCAGGAGAAATGATGAGAGCCGCGATGGCTTACTTTTTCTTTTTCGGAGCCAGCGAAGCAGCGGGAGCGGCGGTCGCGGGAGCGGTGTCATCCGCAGTTCGGGTCAGCTTCATCTGGGCAATGCTCAGCAAGTTTTGCACGGTCCAGTAGAGCGTCAAGCCCGCCGAGTAATTGTAGAGCATGAAGAGGAAGATCAGCGGGAAATACTTCATGATCTTCTGCTGGGCCGGATCCATGCCGGGCGAAGGCGGCGTGAGGCTGGCCTGCCACAGCATCGTTCCACCCATCAGCAGCGGAAGAGGGTTCACGTTGAAATCGATGCCGGGGATCGTGAAGATCGTGTCCGGTCGGGAGAGATCGTAAGCCCAGAGGAAGGAGGCGCCGCGGAGTTCGATCGCGCTTTGGACCATCTGGAAGAAGCCGATGAACACCGGGATCTGAAGCAGCAACGGAAGACAGCCGCCGAGGGGGCTGACTTTGTTCTCCTTCATGAACTCCATCATCTTCTTGTTCATCTTGGCCGGGTCATCCTTGAACTTTTCCTGGATGGCCTTCATCTGCGGCTGCAGCTTCTGCATGCGCTTCATCGAGCGCGTGCTCGCGGCGGTCAGCGGCCAGAAGAGGAGCTTGATGATGACAGTGATCGCGATGATGGCCAGGCCGTAGCTCAAACCGAGTGCATTGAGGCCGTTCATCGAAAGGAGGAGCAGGCGCGAGAAATAACCGAAGAAGCCGCCGTAGCCCATCACCGAATCGAGGCCGTTGTTCAGCTGCGCCGCGATGCGTTCCAGAGTGCGGTATTCCTTCGGTCCAGCAAACAGCAGGAAGCGTTGCTCCAGCACCTGTCCGGCGGCGAGATTGGTTTTCCGCGTAGTGAATGTTGATCTGGTAAGCCGATTGGTTGGTGCGCGAACCCGGAATGGCCGCGAGCTCTTGAGCGCTCGGAGACGGCAGGCGAAAGCGCGTTGCGGACACTTCAACGCCCGGCGTGGTGGGCATCACCGCGAGGAAGAAGAACTGGTTGTGCGCGGCCGTCCACGAAATGTTGCCCGCCTGGCGGTACTCCGACCGCGGCGTGCCCGGGAAGCAACCGAGCGTCTTGTTCTCGAAGTAGCTGTAATCCGCCTTGTGATCGCTGCGCGCGGCGACATCGTACCAGTGCATGCCCACCAGCATTTCGTCATCTTGCGCATTCAACGGCGTGGCCGCGCCGGCGACCCATTTCTGCGACGGCAGCGCGACCGGTTGTGCCGAGCGGTTCTCGATGCGAGCGCGGGCGTTGACGAGGTAATTCGAACCAAGCTCGAACTCTTTCACCACGAACAGACCATTGGTCAGGAGCTTCTCCGCTCGAACGCCTGAGACAGTGCGAGCGGCGTTGGTTCCATCCGCCCACGTCGGTGAACTTGGAGATCTTGTAAACACTGTCGCCCGCGAGCGCTTCACTGCCAGCCAGAGCCAGCACGGGCTGCTGCGCTTGCGCGTTCAAGGTCGCAACGCGATTCGAGAGAATGGAGGACTTGCTGCCGCGCGCGACGGATTCGGGATACTTCAGGAGTTCCACCACCTTCAATCCGCCGCCATGGGAAGTAAACGTGTAGCGGGCGACTTCGTTCGTGAGAACAACCAGCTCCTCGGGCGCGCCGGGCGTGGGAGCCGTCCACGGCACCGCGGGACCGCGCGGCGCTTCCAGCGCAGTCGTGGCGTTCGTCGCCGGGATGGTATTGGTGAGCGACGCGACGGTGTTGGTCCTCGCGATTGGCGTCGGGGGATAAAGCACCGGGACGACCTGAGCCCAAAGGACGAACAGGACAAAGCAGATGCTGAGAACGATGACAGACTTACGATCCATTACGGCGGGAAATCAGAGGTGAAAGGGAGGGGTTTAGGGAAATCGCACGCGGAGGAACCGGATCAAATCCGAATCCCGCCCACGGATGACAACGGCAAAGACGTCTACCGGCAAGGACCGCACCACGGCAGGCACCATGGACGCGCACAGCCTCAATGGCGTATTGGGAACAGGTGGGTTCGTAGCGGCAGCCAAATCCCATGGGGGCGAAGACAGCAGTCAAGATCGGCGAGACGACGACCTGATACACGCGCAACGCCCGCGTCAGAAGATATTGGAAAGGATTCACTTTTCAGACACACCACTCACCTCAGAGTCGGCGCGAATCAATCGAGCTTTCTTCAGGGCCAGCAGAAAATCCGTTTGGACCTCGGAGAATGCCTTCCCGACAATGGAACCACGAGCCACCAACACCAAGTCGACGGGTTTGGACAGGCAGCGTTGATTGAGGCGAAACGCTTCGCGGAGCAATCGACGCGCGAGAACGAATGACGGCGTGCCCAATCTTTCGTCCGGTAATGACTCCCAAACGCGAAAGGTCCGTAGGCGGAAGATCCACCCAGTTCAAAATCAGACAGCCTTGCGCCAAACGCCGGCCCTGCACCTTGGCCCGGGCGAAATCACGCCCTTGCTTGATGCGACGCTCCCTGGGCAATCCCAACGGTGCAGGCGAGGAAGCGTCCATGAACGGAGCTGGATCAGACTGGAGTGAGGCGCTTGCGGCCCACCCGGCGGCGGTTGCGCAGCGTGGCCTTGCCGCTCTTGGTGGAGTTACGATTCAGGAAACCGTGCTGACGTTTGCGCCGGATTTTCGATGGCTGATATTGTCGTTTCATGTCTGTCTTCGATCTAAACTTTTTACCGGCTTCGCAAAAAATCCGTCAGTCTTTTGGAGCACTGCGGGACCTTCCTGCGCCACGGGAGGCGAGAGAGTAGCAGTGAACAAAGGTGTGTCAAGCATCGGCCCGGAGACAAATCGGTCCGGATTGCGATTGTCCAGATTCCCGGAAGCAGGGCGAAGCTCTCGCCTGCCAGCTGCTTCGGGCGCGGACGGCAAAGGCTGCTGGATTTCCAAACCAGTCGTTGTCACGTCGGACAATGGCGTGTATAGAGGCTCGAACAATTTATGGCCGAAGTTCCTCGCATCTTGTACTGCCACTGCGCCTACGCCCAGGTGGTTCCGGCGGAAGTAAAGACTGCCGTCCTGCGCAAGCTCTGCGACGCCGGCGTGGCCTTTGACGCCGTGCCAGACCTTTGCGAGATGTCCGCGAGACAGGATCCCAATCTGCAAAACCTCGTTTCCGGTGGCTGCGTGAAGATCGCAGCCTGTTATCCGCGCGCAGTGAAGTGGCTGTTTGCAGCCGCCAAGGCTCCACTTCCTCCGGACGGCGCGGAGGTTCTGAACATGCGGGTCCAGACTGCGGAGGAGATTGTCACTGCGTTGCTCAATACCGGGCTGCAGCCGAATGTGCCGCAGGGAAAAGTGACTGCCGAAGATGCCCCGCAACCCGTCGCTGCCACGTAACACAACCCGCCCCGGAACATTTCACCTCGAACCCGCACTCTCATGGCAGTCAAAGACCAATACTCCTTGCGAGTCGTCCTCTATGATGGGGACGGCGCCCAGCCCATCCCAGCATCCGACCGGTTCGATGCGACCACCGCGCTTCTTGAGAAGGGGTTTTCCGTCACCCAAGCCAAACCAGGCCAAACGGTAAGCCCGATCGGTTCCGCGCCCCTGCTGCTGCTGGGACGTTTCGCGAACACTGATGCTCCCGAGATTGCCGGAACGGTTCCGGGCTCACGGGTCGTCTCCCGAAACATACTCGGCGTGGACGCCGCGGGAATCAGCGCGCTTTCCGAAGCGGCAAGCCTGGAGTTGCAGGCCGCGCGGTTCGGCGAGTGGAAACCGTGGTTCCCGGTCATCGATTACGATCGCTGCACGAATTGCATGCAGTGTCTGAGCTTCTGCCTGTTCGGGGTTTACGGGGTGGACGACGCCCAGAAAATTCAGGTCCAGAACAACGACAATTGCAAAACGAACTGCCCGGCCTGTTCCCGCGTTTGCCCGGAAGCCGCGATCATGTTCCCCAAATACAAGGCGGGACCGATCAACGGAGACGTGGTCAGCAATTCGGATTTGAACCGGGAGAAGATGAAGATCGATATCTCCGCCCTGCTGGGTGGTGATGTTTACTCGATGCTGCGCGAACGGAGCGAGAAAGCGCAAAGCCGGTTCAGCAAAGAACGCGATGCGGACAAGGCGCTGAAGGAACGCCAAAAGTGCCTCGTGAAGCTCGCGCAAAGTGGGGATATCCCGCCCGAAGTCCTCATGAGCCTGCCGTCTCCAGACGAAATCGCGCGCCGTGCCGAAGAGGCAAAAGCAAAGGCGGCGGCAGCGTTGGCTCATCAGACGCCGCCCGCGTAAGCTCGCCCCGTTTTCCGATCCAGTTTCAACGCCAGAGGCTTCCGTTCAGGGAAGACTACCTTCGCAAACGGAGATTGCCGATAACCTCCCCATGTGCGAATGTCAGCAATCAATGTCCATGAGCGTGCGCAATCACTGCGTACGCGGGGCGTCGCTCTCTCGATTAAAAAGCAGTGCGAGCACAGAAGCTGAAGTGCATGAGGCATTGGCGATAAAAAACTTACAAACACGAGTTCGAGTCGTATCAAAGAACCAAGACGTATAAAGGAGTAAAAGTCGTACCATGCCACTCGGAATTCCATCGAGCGTCGGCCGCGCCACGTTCCAAACAGATTTTTCGCCAAAACCCTTCCGCCGTGCAATGGCGACTCTCGCCTGCATCGCTTTCAGTCTGGGCGTTTTCCTCACGACTTACACCCGCGCAGCCGCTCAGACTTATTTGTTGAGCGAAGGCTTTGAAGGACCCGGCTACGAAAACTCCGGCTGGATAGTTCCACCGAACAGCACCTCCGCTCCCGAACCAGACCACACGGGAACAGTGCTGCTCGGAAACCAGTCGCTCCGCTGCAACGGCGTCTCCTTCATCCAACGCCCGTTCGAGCGGGAAGATCCTTTCTTTTGTTACCTCCGTGTCCGTTGGGCGGCCTGGTCGGATTACAAATTCGTAGTCGACTGGTTGGACAACACCCAAGGCTCCACCGCCACGTTGCTGACCAGTTTCGGCAACAAGCTCGAAATCAAGCACGGCTCCGTCAGCGTGCCCGGCACCACGACCATTGCCCTCAATACCACCTACCACGTCTGGATCGAGTGGACGAAAGGCTCGGGTAGCGATGGCACCATGAAACTCTTCGTCTCGACCGACGGAACCAAGCCCACAGTGCCCGAAGTATCCATCACCACCGGCAACGGTGTCGCTTCCGCTGCGTTCGATGTCGGTCCGTTCGGCGCCGGTGTGGATGTCGTCTACGATTCGATCCTGATCGACGACGAACCGATTGGAAGCAATCCCGGTGGCAACGCACCGCCCTCGATTTCGGGTATCGCGAATCAGTCCACTCCCGAAAATACCTCCACCGCTCCCATCGCGTTTACCGTCGGCGACCCGGAGACGAATGCGGTGGATCTGACTGTCACCGGCAGCTCGTCAAACCAAGACGTCATTCCGAACGCGAACATCGTATTCGGCGGGTCCGAATCGAATCGCACCGTCACTTTGACTCCGGCTCCCAACCAGTCAGGAGTGGCGACGATCACCGTGACGGTCAGCGATGGCACCGCGTCCTCCTCCACCAGTTTTCCGATCACAGTGGGAACCTTCAACAGCCCCCCTTCCATCTCCTCCATCGCCAACCAATCCACCGTTCAAAACACGTCCACTCCGGCCATCGGATTCGTCGTCGACGACGCGCAAACCAATGCGGATAGCTTGGACCTCGACGGCAACTCCTCCAACACGACTCTCGTTCCGACAAGCAACATCGCCTTTGGCGGTGCAGGCACGAATCGAACCGTGACCATCACCCCCGCCCCTGGAGAAACCGGAACCGCAACCTTCACCGTGTTCGTCAACGATGGCCAGTTGACCAATTCCACCTCGTTCATCCTGACTGTCAGCACGGTGAACACGCCGCCCACCATCACTGCAATCAGCGGACAAACCATCGCGCAAGACTCCGTTCTGGGACCCATCGGCTTCACGGTGGGCGACGCGGAAACAGCGGCATCCGCCATCGTTCTCACCAAGGCGTCGTCGAATCCGGATCTCATCCCCCCTGCGAACATCATTCTCGGCGGAAGCGCCGAGAACCGGACCGTCACCATCACCCCGGCCAGCGGCCAGTCCGGCACCAGCACCATTACACTGATGGTGAATGACGGCGAACTCACCGTGTCGCGGAACTTCCTCGTGACCGTGATCCCAAACGGCACCGGTACCCCGGGCGGATTGCTTTTCGAGGAAGGATTCGAAGGACCGGGCTACGAGAATAGCGGCTGGACTGAACTCGGCCTGCCGGACCCCAATTACACAAATCAGATCCTCCGCGGCTCGGAATCATTGAACCTGACCGGCAGCGAATTCATCTACCGGACATTCGTGGCGACCAATAATTTCGACCTCTACATGCGCGCGCATTGGAACGCCTGGGTCGACTACATCAGCTTCATCTACTTCGAAACGGCAGACTTCCAAGCGGCGGGCAGCTTGTTCGCCGATAATAATCTGCTCCAGATCAATCACGGCAGCGCGAGCGTCATTGGCAGCACCGCCATCCAACTCGACACGACTTATCACATCTGGCTGGAGTGGCTGCGTGGTGATGGCACCAACGGAACCCTGAACCTCTACGTCTCGACCAACGTCATCAAACCCACTCTGCCGGAAGCAAGCATTTCGACCGGCAACGGCGGCGCCATCGAACGCATCTATTTCGGCTCCTTCAGTGCAGGCTTCGATGTCGTGATCGATTCGCTCTTCATTGACGACCAACCGATCGGGAGCAACCCGGAAGGAAACCTGCCGCCGAGCATTTCCTCAATCGCCGATCAGACGGTCGACGAAGACGCTTCCACGACCACCATTCCATTTTCCATAGGCGATCTCGAAAGCTCCGCCGCCAGCCTGACTCTCGCTGGTTTCTCCTCGGACACCAACCTCGTTCCGCGAGCGAATATCGTCTTCGGCGGGTCCGAGTCGAACCGCACGGTCGTGGTCACACCCGCGCCCAATCAATTCGGCACCACCACCATCACCATTCAAGTCCGCGACAACGCGCTCACCACCAACACCACGTTCCTGCTCACCGTCGACCCTCTGAATGACGCGCCGCAAATCAGCTTGCCCGGGAGCCCGGTGAATTTCGTCGAAGGTTCGATTCCCGTCGTCCTCAACTCCAACGCGACTGTCATCGACATCGATTCGGCATCCTTCGGTGGTGGCCAGTTGACGATCAGTATTTCAGAAAACAGCGTCCCCGAAGACCGCCTCTCCATTCGCAACCAAGGCGTAGGTCCCGGAGAGATCGAAGTCAGCGGCATTGGCATCGCCTACGAAGGCGTGGGCATCGGCACGTTCTCCGGCGGAACCAACGGCTCCACTCCGTTGGTGATTTCGTTTAACGCCAGCGCTACGCCACAAGCCGCCCAGGCCCTGCTGCGCAACATTACATTTGAAAGTGTTTCCGCCATGCCATCCCCCTTGCCTCGCACCATCTCGGTCGTCGCGGCGGACGGCCCGAGCGGAACCAGCGCGCCCGCCACCATGGTTGTCAATGTCACCGGTGTGGCAGCAAATCCCACGGTCACCTGGCTCTCCCCGACACCGATCATCTACGGCACTCCTCTGTCAGAACTTCAACTGACTGCCACCGCCGATGTTTCCGGAACCTTCAGCTACCTCCCGCCCGGCGGAACCGTCTTGAGCGTCGGAACCGAGCAACCGCTCTCGGTCATCTTTACGCCGACTGACAGCGTCAACTTCAACTCCATCACCACGAGCGTCCCGCTGACCGTCACTCCAGCCCCGCTACTCGTCACCGCCAACGCCACCAATCGCGTCTACGGCTCCGCGAATCCTGCCTTCACCGCGACAATCTCCGGCTTCGTCAATGGCGATGACGAGGCCGACCTCGACACACCCGTCACCTTCTCCACCACAGCCGACACCACCAGTCCCGTCGGCTCCTACGACATCATCCCCGCCGGCGCCACCGACCTCAACTACTCCCTCTCCTTCACCAACGCACTGCTCTCCGTCACGCCCGCTGCACTACTTGTCACTGCCAACGCCACCAACCGCGCCTACGGCAACACCAACCCAATCTTCACTGCCACCATCTCCGGCTTCGTCAATGGCGATGACGACACGGATTTGCTTGGCGCCCTGGCCTTCGCGACGCTGGCCGAGACCAACAGCCCCGTCGGCCCATACGCCGTCACACCCGCGGGCCTGAGCTCCACCAACTACACCATCACCTTCGCTGACGGCACACTCACCGTCACCGCCTTCGCCCTTCTCGTCACCGCAGACAACCAGAGCAAACTCTACGGCGCCGACTTGCCCGCCCTCACCGGAACGATCCTCGGCGTGCAGAACGCAGACGACATCACCGCCACCTTCTCCACCGTTGCCACTGCCGCCAGCGATGTCGGGCTCTACCTCATCACCCCCGTCCTGAACGATCCCAATAATCTCCTCACCAACTACACCGTCACGATCGTCAACGGCACCCTGACTAATCTTCCCGCCCCGCTGCTCGTCACTGCCAACAACACCAACCGCGCCTATGGCGACACCAACCCAATCTTCACCGCCACCATCTCCGGCTTCGTGAATGGCGATGACGAAACGGACCTGCTTGGCGCCTTGACCGTCACAACGCTCGCTGAGACCAACAGCCCCGTCGGCCCATACGCCGTCACACCCGCAGGCCTGAGCTCCACCAACTACACCATCACCTTTGCCGACGGCACACTCACCGTCACCGCCTTTGCCGTTCTCGTCACCGCAGACAACCAGAGCAAACTCTACGGCGCCGACTTGCCCGCCCTCACCGGAACGATCCTCGGCGTGCAGAACGCAGACGACATCACCGCCACCTTCTCCACCGTTGCCACTACCGCCAGCGATGTCGGGCTCTACCTCATCACCCCCGTCCTGAATGATCCCAATAATCTCCTCACCAACTACACCGTCACGATCGTCAACGGCGCCCTGACCAATCTTCCGGCCCCGCTCCTCGTCGCTGCCACCGCCACCAACCGCGTTTACGGCATCGCCAACCCCGCCTTCACAGCGACATTCTCCGGCTTCGTCAATGGCGACGACGAGGCCGATCTCGACACTCCCGTCACCTTCTCCACCACCGCCGACGCCACCAGTCCCGTCGGCTCCTACGACATCGTCCCCGCCGGCGCCACCGACCTCAACTACTCCCTCTCCTTCACCAATGCGCCGCTTGCCGTCACTCCCGCTGGACCGCTCACCTTGACCCTGGTCTCAGCAGATGCCGCCGGGAACGTGACACTGCGAGTCACCAGCGACCCCGGCCAGCGCGTCAAGATTCAGGCCGCCACCGACCTCGCCACTTGGGATGATCTCGCAACGCTGAACAACATCACCGGCACCATCGACTACACCGATCCGGCGGCTCCCGATCGGCCGAAACGATTCTACCGCGTCGTGCTGTCGCCCGGTTCGCCAGAATAACTGCGTCTCCCTTTCTCTGGCGGCAGGTTATGCCTGCCGCCATTTTCTTTTTTGCAACGCCAGAGCCGCCTCATATCCTTCCCTTCGAGACAAACGCTCTATGGCCAAATCACCTGAACTCACTCTCAAGGAAGGCGACAAAGCGCCCGCCTTCAACGCTGCCACCAGCGGCGGTGGAAAAATCTCGCTCGGCGATCTGAAGGGGAAACATGTCATCCTCTACTTTTACCCGAAGGACGACACGCCGGGTTGCACCAAGGAGGCGTGCGCTTTCCGCGACCACTTCGCCGACTTCAAGAAACGCGGTGCCATCGTACTCGGAGTCAGCACGGACCCCGTGAAGTCGCACGACAAGTTCGTCGAGAAATACAAGCTGCCATTCACCCTGCTCGCTGACGAAGATCACAAAATCGTCGAAGCCTATGGTGTCTGGGGACAGAAAACCTTTATGGGCCGGAAATACATGGGCACTCATCGCGTCACCTTCCTTATTGGTCCCGACGGCAAGATTCAGAAAATCTGGCCGACCGTGAAACCAGAGGAACACGCAGAAGAAGTCCTCGCCGCGCTGGACGCCAAATAGCTCCAACTCTCGATTCCAAAAAACGAAACCGCCGCAAGCATCACTGCCTGCGGCGGTTTGGTTTTAAAGAACCCTCGCGTCTCAGCGACGGAACTGCATCGGCGCTGCACCCGGCATCTCGTGGGCGCAAGGCTGGTTAATCGGCGCGTCCGGCGTGCGATCGTTGGAAGACACAAGGCTGTTCGCCAGCAGATAAGCCTCCACTTCCTCACCGCTGATGTCCGGCAGCATCTTGCCATTCACCTCCACGCATGGGCTGAGCATCTGACCGCTCTTCTCGATCATCTCCGCTCGTTGCACGGGATCGTTGATGATGTCGCGGTCTTCGAAAGGCAGGTCATACTTGCGCATGATGGCGCGCACACCCTGGCTCCAGCCGCAGGTCGGTTTCAAATAAGCGATAATCTTTGGCTTTGTCATATTGCAGCCAATTTTGAGCACGCCACCCGGCACGTCAAGTCTGCGGCAGTTTTCTTTTGACGCCTAGTTTCCCGTCCGCCGACTTTCAAGTTGCCCATGCTCATCCCCTCGTCGTTAACTCCGCCATGCCGTTGCAAGTTCTGATCGCGCCCGACAAGTTCAAGGGCACGCTGACCGCCCATCAGGCCGCCGAGGCCATCGCCCGCGGCTGGAAATCAGTGCGTCCAACCGACGTTCTTGCCCTGCTCCCCATGAGCGATGGCGGCGACGGTTTCGGCGAAATCATCAGCGAGCTCATCGGCGCGCAGCCGCAGACCACCAAGACCGTCGACGCCGCCCGCCGTCCGCTCGACGCCGCCTGGTGGTGGCACGAGGAATCCAAAACCGCGATCGTCGAGTCCGCCCGCGTCATCGGACTCGCCATGTTGCCGCGCGGAAAATATCACCCGTTCGAACTCGACACCTTTGGACTCGGCGCAGTGCTGAGCGATGCCGCCCATCACGGCGCGAAGAACTGCATCGTCGGCATCGGCGGTAGCGCGACCAACGACGGCGGCTTTGGCATGGCCCGCGCGCTCGGCTGGCAGTTCTTCAATAACCACGAGGAAGACATTACCCGCTGGACCGAGCTGCATCACCTCTCACTGATCCGGCCGCCAGCCGAAGTGCGACTGTTCGAAAACCTCACCGTCGCCGTCGACGTGCAGAACCCGCTCCTTGGCCCTTCCGGATGCAGCCGGGTGTATGGACCACAGAAAGGCCTGACCGAGTTTGACCTCGCGGAACGTTGCCTCGGCAAGCTCGCCGCCGTGATGGGATCCGAACTGAAGATTTCCCACGCCAACACGCCGGGCGCCGGCGCCGCGGGCGGACTTGGCTACGGCTTGATGAGTTTTATCGGAGCGAAAATGGAGCCAGGCATCGACATCTTTGAACGACACGCCCGACTCTCCGACCGCGTACGCCAATCGCAGCTGGTGATCACCGGCGAAGGCGCGCTCGACGCGCAGACGCTGATGGGGAAAGGCGTCGGTGAAATCGCGAACGTCTGCCAGAAACACCGCGTCCCCTGCCTTGGAATCGCTGGATTCGTCCCGGATCCGGACCAGGCGAAGACCAAGTTTGCCGGGACGTGGGCATTGACGCCGCATTTCACCGACAAGGAATCCGCGATGCGCGAACCGGCCGTGTGGCTGGAACGTCTCGCGGCGAAGGCGGCGGGGGAATGGAAACAGGTCAGTAATCAGTGAGTCAGTGGCCGGTGTCCTCGAATGTGTGCCATGACTTCATCCACTGATTACTGACTCACTGTTCACTGGCTTGCGCTCAGTGCATCTCCACGTCGCAGGTGCCGATGCCGCCGCGGTAGAAGTTGAACTGCACGTTCGGATGCTCCGCTAGCAGGGACATCGGAACGGATGTGTCGACGATCTGGTTCGCAATCATCCATGTCGTCAGCCGCTGGCCGAACGGATTGTCATGCTTGCCCGCGTGCCAGATGGAAACCTCCTCCGCCTTCCACGTCTCGACGGGCCCGACACTGATCGCCTTCGTCGGCACCATCGAAATGTTGCCGCCGCCGGAGGTGCGTGCGTTCTGCGCAATGGTGAGCGGATGCAAATCCACCACGCGGGTTGCCAGCTTGCGAAACTCAGCAGCGGTCGGCGGCGCGTTCTTGAACTTCCCGCGGCGCGGCAGCGGATCGTTGAACGCCCAGTGCTTCACGTCGCCCTGACCGCCCTGCATCACCGCGCAACGCACGCCGTTCCAACTCTCCCGATACGCCTTCGTGTCGGCCTTCGGAAAATGCAATTGCGCGTCCGGCATTCGGAGCTCCTTGCGAATGCGATTGAAACACATCTCGCGATCTGCGCGCTCGAACGACAGCGGATGCGACGCCGGAACTTCGCGACCAGTCGCCACATCGAACCACTCGTCCATGCCCCAGAAATGCGCCGAACGCAGGCTGAGCCCGAGTTCATTCACGAGTCGCGCAACGAGCGGCAACTGCTCCGTCGGCCCGATGGGACCGCAGATGCCGACCGGATTGTCCGGCGTCGATTGCTTCCAGGCCGCGATGTATTCCAGCGCCTCGGCGAGATAGAAATCCTCCAGCGTGTCGTAGAAGACCACTTTGAAACCGGGCCGCGAGAGCTTGAGCATGCGTTCTGGCGTAAGTCGCGCAGCCGCGTGAATGATTTCGTCGTCGAGCGTGGTGTAATCCCACCAGTCGGGAGAGATGGAGCTGAGTTTGCGAGGCATGGCGTCAGTGGTTCAGTGAACAGTGAAACAGTAATCAGTCGTGAGTTTGCAGCGCGCGCTCATAGGCGGCGTTCACGAGGCAGTTCTTCTTCAGCACCTCGGCCAGCGGATCGATTTCCGCCGCACTGAAGCCGAGGTGTGAGTGGCGTCGCCAGCCTTCAGCGTGCTCAAAGCGGTGCGACATCTTGCCGACCGCCGCAGACATCTCGTCCATCGCGATGAGATAGGAATCCATGCCCTGGCTCGCATCGAGCCACGCCTTCTGGCTGACGTGCGCCGCGAGCGATTCGCGCTTCGTGGCGTGAACACTCGCGGTGTTCACGAACAAGCCAGGCACGATGCGTCGTCGCAACCCATCGCGCAGACCGTGCGGCATGGCGTGGTAAACCGTCACATCGCCATCGACCGGGCGGCGAGGGGGCGTAGTCTTGAAGTTCGGCATACCGCGCGAGAACGCCGCGGTGACGGCGAGCCGCGAGGTATTCATGTGGTCCTCCATGTAATCCTGAGGCGAATGCGTGAGGACGACCGAAGGCTTTACTTCACGAATCACCGCCGCGAGACGGTGCAGCGTTTTCACTTCGTAGAGAATCTCCAGGTCATCGCACATTGGAGGATGCCAGTGCGCGCCGAGAATCTTCGCCGCGCGCTTCGCCTCGGCACGGCGCACCGTTCGCGTGCGGGCCGCGTTCATCGTCATGCTGCCGCAGTTGCCAGTAGAGAGATTGAGGTAATGAATCTCCCAACCCGCGACCTTCAGCAGCAGGAGCGTTCCCGCCATGCAGAACTCGATGTCGTCCGGATGCGCGGCGATGGCAAGGGCAGAAGGCATGGCGGATTACACGTAGCTCTGAGTTTCAGCGGCAACCGACATAATGACCAATGTGCAATGACGCAATGACCGGGGAGCGCGCGATCATTCGACATTCACTGGTCATTGAACATTGCGTCATTGGTCATTCCCTAATGCTTCTTATGCGCGTGGCGCTCGGAGGAGTTGTCCGCTGCGAAGATGACTTCGTGCGTGCGCAGCGCGTGCGCGAGGCTGGTCAGGGGCATTTCGTGACCGGCGTTGAGCGCGGTGAAGAACGCTTCGAACTGCGTCTGATACGGATGATCGGACACGTCGCCGGAATCGAGCAGCTTCATCGAAAGCTCGCTCCACTTGCCCTTGTTCAGGCCGCCGAGTTGCGTGGAGTGAAACTTGTTGTCGAGCAGGCTGCCTTCGCTGCCCACGAGGTGGACGTGGAAGTAATACGGCTGAAGGCAGTCGATCACCGACGCGCACTTACCCACGCGACCGTCCTTGAACTTCAAGATCGTGACACTCGTGGTCGGATACTCGTACTTCGCGAAATCGCGATTCGTCGAATGCGTCGAGTAAGAGCTGACGGTTTCCACATCCGAACCCATGCAGAGCAGCAACGCGTCGAGCGCGTGGCAACCAGCCGAGAGCAGGCTGCTGCCGCCGGCGTCCTTGCGCGTGTTCCAGCGGAACTGCCCATACCACGGCCCGATGCCGTGATAGTAATCGATCTCGCCGTAATGAATCTTGCCGAGCAGCCCCTTGTCGATCACCGCCTTCGTTGCGAGGAACTGACTGGAGAACCGGCACTCGAAACACACGCACGTCTTCACCCCGGCGTCCTGCACGGCCGTTTGAATGGCGAGGCAATCCTGCCAGTTGAGCGCGAGCGGTTTCTCGATGATGAGATGCTTCCCCGCCTTCGCCGCCGCCACCGCGTGCTTCGCGTGGTCCTGCGGATAGCTGCAAATCGACACGACGTGGATGTCCGGATCCTTGAGCATCTCCTCGACGCTGGTGAAGCACTTGATGTTACCGCCGTGCCGCGCGCTGACCTCGGCGTCATTGAGCGGACGCGTCGAGCAGACCGCGGTGACTTGCGCGTGCGGCGTGGCGTTGATGGCGGCGATGTGGGCGGTGGCAACCCAGCCGTAGCCGATGATGCCGACGTTGTAGCGTTTCGAACTCATAAGAAATCCGGGTGCGATGATTGATGCCGATGCCAAACCTTCCCGCCCGCAAAGTCAAAGTAAAACCAGCCCGCAGCCGCTTCTGAGCGCATGAATGCCGTTTTCCGCTTTGCACTTTGGAGACGCGCTTTCTACTCTCACCAGCATGTCAGATTTTAACGTGAAATACGTGGCGCACCTCGCCCGGCTCAGTCTCACGCCGGAGGAGGAACAGAAGTTCGGCGCGCAACTTGGTCAGGTGCTCGGCTACATTGAGAAGCTCAAGGAAGTCGACGTGAGCCAGGTCGAGCCCACCGCGCACGCCGTGCCGCTGGTCAACGTAACCCGTCCCGATGTCGTCCGCCCGTCGCTCCCGAACGAAGATGCGTTGCGCAACGCGCCGCTGAAATCGAACGGACTGTTTGTCGTGCCCAAGATCGTCGAGTAACCGCGAGGTTTCTTCACCACCTTCCTCCCATGCTGAACAGCCTCACCATTTCCGAACTCGTCGCTCGGCTCGCGAAACGCGAAACCTCCGCGCGCGATGTCACTCAGGCGTGCCTCGATCAAATCCAACGTGTTGATGGAAACATTCACGCATTTCTCAGCTACGACGCACCGGACGCCTTGGCCCAGGCCGATGCTGCAGACAAGGCGCTCGCGTCCGGCACGTCCCATGCGCAACGTCCCCTGCTCGGCGTTCCCATCGCGCTGAAGGACGTGCTCGCCGTGAGGAACCAGCCGCTCGGCTGCGCATCGAAGATTCTCGCGAAGTTCACTTCTCCCTACGACGCCACCGTCGTCGAGAAGCTGAAAGCCGCCGGCGCCATCGTCTTTGGGCGATTGAACATGGACGAGTTCGCGATGGGCAGCTCAACCGAGAACTCTGCCTTCGTCACGACGCGCAATCCGTGGGACACCGCGCGCATCCCCGGCGGTTCCTCGGGCGGTTCCGCGGCAGCCGTCGCCGCCGATGAATGTCTCGCGACGCTCGGCAGCGACACCGGCGGATCGATCCGCCAGCCCGCAGCGCTCTGCGGCTGCGTCGGACTCAAGCCCACTTACGGACGCGTCTCTCGCTACGGCCTCGTCGCCTTCGCGTCGTCGCTCGATCAAATCGGTCCGTTCACCAAGGACATTCGCGACGCGGCCACGATACTCAATGTCATCAGTGGACGCGACGAGCGCGATTCCACCAGCGTTCCCGAGCCAGTACCGGATTACACGGCCGCGCTCACCGGCAACATCAAGGGACTGAAGATCGGTCTGCCGAAGGAATACTTCATCGGCGGCCTCGACAAGGAAGTGACTGATGCCGTCAACGCCGCCGTGAAACAGTTGGAGAAGCTCGGCGCGGAGATCGTCGAGATTTCCCTGCCGCACACCGATTACGCCGTCGCCGTTTACTACATCATCGCGACTGCCGAAGCCTCCGCGAACCTCGCACGCTTTGACGGCATTCGCTACGGACTGCGCGTGGATGGCGCGGACCCAATTGAACTCTACAGCAAGACCCGCGGCGCGGGCTTCGGTCCTGAAGTGAAGCGCCGCATCATTCTCGGCACCTACGTGCTGAGCAGCGGTTACTACGACGCGTATTACCTCCGCGCGCAAAAGGTCCGCACGCTCATCCGGCAGGATTTCTTGAAGGCGTTCGAGAAAGTCGACCTCGTCGTCACGCCCACCACGCCGACTCCGGCGTTCAAGGCAGGCGAGAAGTCGGATGACCCAATGCAGATGTATCTCTCCGACATCTTCACCATCTCGTGCAATCTCGCGGGCATTCCGGGCGTGAGCCTGCCGTGCGGCTTCTCGACCAACCCGAAACTCCCCATCGGCCTGCAACTGCTCGGGAAGCCGTTCGGCGAAGAAACTC
This sequence comes from Verrucomicrobiota bacterium, assembly GCA_016713365.1. Classification (GTDB taxonomy): domain Bacteria; phylum Verrucomicrobiota; class Verrucomicrobiia; order Limisphaerales; family JADJPG01; genus JADJPG01. The sequence continues at coordinate 32,766 of JADJPG010000018.1, forward strand.
TCCTCCGTGCCGCGCACGCTTACGAGCAATCCACGGCGTGGCACAAGGAACGTCCGAAACTCTAAACTGATCCGTTCCCGTTTATGGCCACGTACGTCTACGAAACGATCCCGCAGAACGCGAAACAGAAGCCGCGTCGCTTCGAAGTGGTGCAGAAAATGAGCGAGCCCGCGCTTACGAAAGACCCGAAAACCGGCGAACCCATCCGCCGCGTCATCGTCGGCGGCAGCGGCTGGGTCACGCACGGTGCCAGCATCCTTTCGATGAAGGTGCCGCGCGGCCGGAAGTAGCTTCATCGCGCACTTTCTCTTGTGAAGATCGCCATCGCCTCCGACCACGCCGGCTTCGAATACAAGGAGGCGATTCGCGAATGGCTGCTCGCGCACGGTCACGACGTGAAGGACTTCGGCACCTTCAGCAATCAATCCGTCGATTACCCTGACTTCATCCGTCCCGCGGCGGAGGCGGTTGCGCGTGGCGAATACGAACGCGGTATTGTCCTTGGCGGTTCCGGCAACGGCGAAGCGATCGTGGCGAACAAGGTTCGCGGCGTCCGCTGTGGGCTGTGTTGGAACGAGGAATCCGCCCGTCTGAACCGGCAGCACAACGACGGCAATGTGCTTTCGCTGGGTCAGCGCATGATGTCTCGCGAACTGGCTCTTCGCATTGTGGAGATTTGGCTGACGACTCCCTTTGAAGGCGGACGGCACCTTGGGCGCATCCGCAAAATCGAGAGCTGAGCAGACGCTACTGCTTCGCCGACTCCAGAATCTTCACCGCATCATCCACAGGCTCGTAGCCGAGTTGCTGCTGCGCATTGCTGATGTCCCAGCACCGCCCGGTGTTGTTCGAAATGCCGAAGAACACGCCGAACGGCAGGTCTGTTTGCACAGACTTCACGAGCAGCTGCACCAAATCCCGCGGGCTACACCATTCACGCTGAATGTCACCGGGCGTGCGTAACAGCTCGCTGTCGTACGGCTGAAACCAGCACAGCCGGATGACAATCATCGACAATCCGCGCTTCTCTGAATAATGCCGCGCCAGCGCTTCGCCGAACAACTTGGTGCAGGCGTATACCGTCGACGGCCGCGCCGGCATGTCAGTCGTCACAGGTTCGCCCTTGGGATAGTTCAGCACCGTCTGTCCCGTGCTGGTGAAGACGACTTTCTTCACGCCCGCTTGTCGCGCTGCCTCGAACGCGTTGTAAACCCCCTCGAGATTCATCGGCAGCAGGCGCGTGTGAAAATCGTCCTCGTCCGAAATCGCCGCGAGATGAATCATCGCCTTCACGCCGGCACACGCTCGACGAATGGCATCAAGGTCCCGGATGTCGGCCAGCACGAATTCGTCGTCGCCTTGAAGCGTGATCGATTTCAGCGGCTGGGCATCGAGCAGACGCAGCGCGTAATGGTCGCGCAACAACGGAACGATCTCCTTGCCCACCCGTCCACCCGGGCCAGTCACCAGAATGCGGTCTCGCATATCACGCCGGCCACCACGCGCGATAGAACAGCGCCGCCGCCACGCCGCCGATCACCGGACCCACAATCGGAATCCACGCGTAGCCCCAGTCGGAGCCGCCCTTGCCGGAGATCGGCAATAGCGTGTGGGCGAGCCGCGGGCCCAAATCGCGTGCCGGATTGATCGCGTAACCGGTCGGGCCGCCCAGCGAGATGCCGATGGCAAGCACGATGAAGCCGACGAGCAACGGACCGAAACCTTCCTTGAAGCCGCTGCCACTAACAAGATTCGCCGGAGTCAGAATCGCCAGCACGCCGAGCACGAGCACAAACGTCCCGATGATTTCACAGATCAGGTTCGACAACGGATTCCGAATCGCCGGCGCAGTGCAGAATACGCCGAGCTTGCTCGCAGGGTCCGCTGTCTCGCGCCAGTGCGGGAGATATGCGAGCCACACCAACACGGCCCCAGTGAACGCTCCGGCCATCTGCGCCGCGATGTAGCCCGCGACGTCGGCCGCCGCGAACTTTCCAATCGCCGCCATCGCCAGCGTCACGGCGGGATTGAAGTGTCCGCCGCTGAAAGAGCCGAAGCAGTAAACTGCGAGCGTCACCGCCAGCCCCAGCCCGTGGCCACCACCATCCAGCCCGCGTTCTGCGCCTTGGATTTGTTCAGCGCCACGTTCGCCACCACGCCGTCGCCGAGGAGAATCAGCAACGCCGTGCCGAGATATTCCGCCAGTAGTTTGCTCATGATGAAATCAAGTGCCGCACGAACACACCGCGCTCATTGCGCCGTCCAACCGCCATCGATCAACAGATCGGTTCCGGTGATGAATCCCGCCTCCTCGGAACAGAGATACAACGCGAGCTTGCCGATCTCCTCGACGTTGCCCCAGCGACCCGCGGGAATCTTCGAGATGAACTGCGCGTTCGCCTCCGGGTTCTGGAGAATCGGAGTGTTCATCTCCGTGGCAAACGGTCCGGGGCTGATGCCGTTCACCGTGATCTTTTCCGGCGCGAGTTCCAGCGCGAGCGCTTTGGTGAACCCAAGCAACCCCGCCTTGCTCGCGCAATACGCCGTGCGCTGCGGCAGCGCGATGTGGCTCATGATCGAGGTCATATTGAGGATGCGTCCGTAGCCGCGCCCTTTCATCTGCGGCACGAACGCACGACAGAGCAGGAAGACGCTGGTGAGATTCGTGTCCTGCACCGCGCGCCACTCGTCGAGCGTGAACTCCGTGACCGGCTTGCGGATGTTGATGCCGGCATTGTTGATGAGAATCTGCGCCGGACCGACCAGCGCTGAGACATTGTCCGGGAGGCGTTTCACCTGCTCTTCGTGCGTCACGTCCGCGACCAACACGTGAGCTTCACCACCGAGTTGACGACACTCCGCCGCGACGGCTTCGAGTTGCTCGCGATTCCGTGAGACGAGGACGACCTTGGCGCCCGCTTCCGCCAGCGAAAGGGCAATGGCCTTGCCCAGGCCTTTGCTCGCGCCGGTGATGACCGCCACTTTCCCGGCCAGTTTCTTTTCGCTCATGAGGTCAGGGAAGCGGCTTCAGTTTGATGTTCTTGAACCAGCACGGGCTGCCATGATCCTGAAGACCAATGTAGCCGCGCTGCGGATGGTCTTTGTAGGCGACATCGAATTTGTGCGCGCTGCCGTCCGGACGCTTGTTCGCTTCCAGAAACAAATCAAAGTCACCGCGCGTCACCGGTTCACCATTCAACACCACTTCGACGCGATTGCTGATGCACGCAATCTCCATCTGGTTCCAGTTGCCCACCGGCTTCATCGCGTTCTTCACCGGCTTCACGAGATCGTAAAGCGCGCCCGTGTCGTGAAAGCCCGCCTCCTTCGTGTCATCAATCGCGATCTCGATTCCATTGAACCCGACGTCCTTGCCGGGCCGAGGCTCCAGCGACGCCGTACGCACGAACACACCGCTGTTGCACTTCGCGCTGATCTTGAAGTCGAGCTTGAGCACGAAGTTCGCCCACTGCTGCGTGTGCACGAGCATGTAGTGCCCGCTCTTGTGCGGCTGCAAACTCCCCTGCTCCACCGAAGTCTTGCTCGGCTTGCGATCACTCGTCATCCAGCCCGCCGTCGATTTTCCGTCGAAGATCAGCAGCCAGCCATCGCGAGCTTCCGCGTCGGATAATTCGTTGTCCGCCGCAATCGCCCGTGGCGCGACGAGCGCGATGCCAGTGACCAGAACCAGCCCGCAAAAGCGTCGCGTCCGCCGGAACGCGCTGGATACCAAACGCCGAGAGTTCATGTTCGAGACCATTTGTGCTCCTGCCATAATTGGGACGCCTCTTTATTCCGGCACCGCCCGGAACTGGCAAGGTCAAAGCACCCCGAACCAAAACTAGGACGCCTTCCGGCAGCTCGGACGCACCATCGACAGCGGCCGGCGGAGATGCGTGGTCACCCATTCCTGCGCCTCGACGCGATCCGCCATCGACCCGCCTTCCAGGTAAAGGTTGTTTTCGTGGTAGACCACCCGCGCCTCCCCGAAGATGCCCAGCAGGACGCTCTTTTCCTTTTCAGTACACTCCGCAGTTCGATTCTTCATGCCCGCCAGTCTGGAGCAGACCGTCAGACATCCGCAGGGGCACCCAAAAGTTTCCGAAAATTCGCCGAGAAAAAGCGCAGCGAACGCTGGCCACGGAAAGCCGTGAACCTACACCAACTCCAGACCGCGCATCGTGCCGGTGGAGGAGGCGAACTTGTCCGTCTCCAGGCCCATGCGTTGCAGCATCGAGACAAAGAGATTCGGCAGCGGATAATTGTGCTGGGTGTCGAACGCCAAATGCTGGCCGTGCTTGAACCCGCCGCCCGCGAAGATCGTCGGCATGTTCGTCGTGACATGGGTGTTCGCGTTGCCGAGGTTCGACCCGTAGAGAATCATCGTGCGATCCAGCAACGTGTCGCCGTCTTCCTTCACCGCCTGCAATTCGGTGAACAGCTCGGCCAGCAGCTTCATGTGCCACTCGTCAATGTTCTTCAACTGCGCGAGCTTCTCCTTCGATTTGCCGTGGTGCGAAAGGTTGTGATACCCGTCGCTTGTCTTCACTTCACCGAACTCGATGGCTGGAGAATTCACGCTATCGAGCAGCAGCGACACGGAGCGCGTGGAATCCGTCTCAAACGCCATCCGCGCCATGTCATACATCAGCTTCACCTTGTCCATGTACGCCTTCGGACTCGCCGGATCAAGCGGCACCGGCGCGCTGACTTTCGGCTTCGGACGATCCTCCCATTCACGCGACATCTGCATCCGTTGCTCCAGGTCGCGCACGCTGGTGAAGTATTGATCCAGCCGGTCGCGATCGCGGGCGCCGACCTTGCGTTGTAAATCCTTCGCCTGCCCGGCAACCGCATCGAGAATGCTCTGTCCCGTCTCCAGCTTCCGCACCTGCGCTTCAGTCTCGGACTTCGTGCCTTGCAGGAACATGCGGGCGAACACATCCGCCGCCTTTTCCTCACACGGAATCAGCACGCCTGAACCGGTCCACGAAAGGGAACGAATGCCTTGCTGAACGTTCACGCCGAGCGTGAGCGATGGAAACCGCATGAGATGCCCGATGCGTTCGCTGATGTATTGATCGAGCGAAATGGTGTTCTTGAACCCCGCGCTGCCTGGATGCGGCGCGGCGGTGAGAAAGCAATTGTCCGCCGGATGTCCGCCATCGACCTCCGGATGCGACACGCCGCTGAAGACTGTGAACCGATTCTGATGCGACTTGAGCAGTTCGAGGTAAGGAGAAATCGCGTAGCCGATACCGGCGTTCTTCGGGAAGAAATGTTCCGGAAGCAGCCCCAGGTTGTTGCAGATGCCGAAGAACCGGCGTGGTTTTCCGCCCGGCGTCGCCGCTGCATCCTTCAAGGCCGACTTCACCACACCCGCGAACGCCGGAGTCATCGCGTCCAGCAACGGCAGCGAAAGGGCGATGCCCGCACCGCGGAGGAAGTTACGCCGGGAGAGCGCAGGGCGAGTCGAGACAAAAGGGGCGTTCATAGGCTGTTCAGGTTTGTCGCTCCATTATGGACGGTGGGCAAGCCGCAATTCTTGAGAAAAAGTTAAGACTCCAATCCGTCGGGCGAACTTCACATGGCAACCGCAGACGCCATTCTCCGATGGAGTTCCATTTCCGATGCCCCGGTTGAAAACTTTTTCGGCAACAAGACGCGAAACTTTTCGCGACCTCTTCTTAAGAAGGGGATATGCGCAAATTGCACCCATCAACACAATCGCCAGCCAGCCTCGCCCGAGCCATTCATTCCGTCCAGCCCATGAAAACCCGTCTATTCCTCGGCCTTGCCGCAGCTGTCCTTCTCGCGTCTACCACTTTCGAGACCTTGGGCCAGGGGAACACCTTCACCTATCAAGGACGCCTCGACACCTTTGGTGTGCCAGCGAATGGGTTGTACGACTTCTTATTCAGGCTTCACGATGCCCCCGTCGATGGCACGACCTTCGGTCCCGCCGTCCAGAACAGCCAGGTTCGGATCACGAACGGTTTATTCTCCGCATGGCTCGATTTTGGCGCGAACGCCTTCAACGGGCAGGAGCGCTGGCTGAGTATCTCCGTGCGCACCAATGGCAGCGTCAGCTACAACCCTCTCACCCCACGCCAGCTTGTGACACCCGCGCCTTACGCAATTCATTCCGGCAGCGCGACCGTCGCCTCCGGATTGACCGGTAGCGTCACGGTACCAGGCACAATTACCGCGCTCGGATTCGTCGGTAACGGCGCCGGACTGACGAACCTTGGCACCAGCTCCGTCCGCCTGAACTCACTCGCCGCCGCAGACGGCACGCCCGTAAACGCGGTGTTTGTCGATGACGCCGGTCGCGTCGGCATGGGAACCACTCAACCCAGTGTCCGACTCTCACTAGGCAGCGACGTCGGCGTAGAGAAACTCGCTGTCGCGGATGGACCCGCAGGTCGCACTACCGGCTTTGGCGTCACGAACAACCTCTTTCGCTTCCACCTCGGCGACAAGGCGAACTGGTTCTCCTTCTTCATCGACGCCAGCGCTCCCACTCCACTGCTCACGCTCAGCAAGGCTGGTCAGATTGAAAACTTCGACAACTCGGGCAACAAGCGGGTGGAGATCGGCGGCACTGCGAACAACTCGCGCCATGGCTCGGTGAGCGTCCACGACAGCAGCGGCATCGCGCGTGCATCAATGTCCGTCGACGCCGCCGGTAAAGGACGGCTCGTCTGCGACTACATCCAGATCAATGGCGGCGCGGACATCGCGGAGCCCTTCGAAGTGCGACATGACTCAACGATTCAGCCCGGGATGGTCGTGGCCATCGATCCGGAACGTCCGGGCGAACTGCGCCTGACCACCCGCGCTTACGATCCCACGGTCGCCGGCATCATCAGTGGCGCGAACGGAATTCTCCCCGGCCTCATGCTGCAGCAGAAGGGCACGCTCGCCACCGGCAAGCATCCCGTCGCACTCACAGGACGCGTCTGGTGCCACGTCGATGCCGATGCCGGCGGAGCAATTCTACCAGGCGACCTCCTCACAACCGCCGACGCACCAGGCCACGCGATGAAGGCCGCCGATCGCCAGCGAGCACCCGGCGCCATCATCGGCAAGGCGATGACACCGCTCGCCAGCGGCAAAGGTCTCGTGCTCGTGTTGGTCAGCCTGCAATAAAGTCGGACGCAACTTCACACCTCCATGAAGATGAATCTCTCTTCGTCCGCCGCTACGCGGTGGAGAACGCGTCGCCTCCTCACCGTCATCTCCGCCCTCGCGCTGCTGTTCACGCTGCCCGGCGCGCAGGGTCTCGATTGCACCACCTTCAAAGTATGGTCCTTCAACATCCGCTACAACTACGGCGGGGTGTGCTTCTCCGATTGCGACAATGAGTGGTACCTGTCCGGCGGGCGCACCGCCCGTCGCGATGTCGCCGAGAGCTACATGAAGGCGTTCTCGCCAGACATCTTCGGCCTGCAAGAAGTGCGGGATCCCGTTCCTCTGTCCGGCACCCGGGCCTCGCAACTGAACGATGTGGCGAGCTGGTTTCCGAATCACGATCACTACGCCCGCGACCGTGGCGATGGTGAGCACTGCGCGATCTTCTACCGCACCACACGCTTCGCCCGCATGAACGCCGGCACTTTCTGGATCAGCTGCTTTCCTGATGTCCCGGAAACGAAGTATCCCTTGGATGACGCAGGCGGCCACTCCCAACGCATTGTGTCGTGGGTGCAACTGTTTGACGCCCTGACCAGCACCACCGTGTTCGTTTTCAACACTCATTGGTCACACATCTACAGCCAGTCGCAATCCTACGCCGCGGCCTTGCTGCGGCAACGCGCCCACCAGATCGCCGGTGGCCAACCCGTGATCATCCTCGGTGACATGAACTGCACCGAAAACAGCACTCCTTTCAAGATCCTCACTGCGGAAGCGAACTACGCAGGAAGCGAGGAATGCATCCTTCAACCCGTCGCCGTCCCGCGAACCAGTCTTCAACTCGCAAACAGTTACCGTCAGGCCAATCCAGCGGTCTCGGCCGATGAAGGCACCTTCCACAACTTCACCGGTAACACTGGCGGCGACCGGATCGATCACGTCCTTCACACCACCAACGACTTCGTCGCTCAGTTCGGAACCATCCGCCGCGATTCGTATCCAGGCCATTGCAGTGACACCACGTGCTACCCCTCCGATCATTTCGCCCTGGAAATTCTTTTCAGGCCGTTGCTGACGTCAGTGTTCGTGAAATTCAGTGCCAGTGAAATCAATTGCGAGGTCGGTAGCGCACTGTCGCCGTTCAACACCATTGAGGAAGGACTCAGCACCGTGAAGTCCGGCGGCACCATCGTCCTCGCGGCAACCTCGAAAAACTCCAGCATGCTAATTAGCCCCACCCGCGGACCAATCACCATCACGTCCGCCGGCGGCACCTCCGTCCTCGGCAAATGATCCCGCGCCTCATGAAACCTCTCCTCCTCCTGATCGTCACTGGTTTCACCGCCCACGCACAGAACTACTCCATACCTTGGTCGAAGATCGCGGGCGGTGGCGGCACCAGCACTGGTGCTGTCTTCGCGGTTCACGGAACCATTGGTCAACACGATGCCGGCGGACCGTTCACCAACAACACCTACTCGGTTACTGGCGGCTTCTGGGTCCTACCCGTCGCTGTCCAAAGCGCTGGCGCTCCCACTTTGATCATCGCCCCGGGCGCGCTCGGACAAGCCGTCATCTCCTGGACTCCGGCCACACCCGGTTACCTGCTGCAAGAGTCGACCAGTCTCAACCCCACGGAGTGGTTGAACGCTCCAAGCGGAGCTTCCAATCCAGTCACCGTTCCCGCGGGTCCTCCAGCAAAGTTCTACCGCCTGCACAAACCGTAAGGATCGCCGGGACGTTTAGCTGCGACTTGGCCCTCAGTATCCGTCCCCAGTCCGAGCCACCGCGATTATCGCTCCGCTGGCGCGAATGAAATGTTCCCCAGCACCGCCGCTTGAACCGACGGAGGTCCATCCACCGGAACGAACGGTCCAAAGTGCTGGTCGTTGGCAAGCGTCAAGAGGGTCGTGGCGTCCCGCGTCAGCTTCGCGGGCGGCGTGAAGGTGGTGTGGTAACGCGCGCCGCGGCTCACGCGGACGTCGTCCACCGAACCGCGCCAATAGATCATGGGGTAGGAGAAGTTGTAAGTGTTGAATGCGCCGTTCGGTCGCGCGCCGATGAACAGCGATTTGTCCGAACTCAGCCGGGCGCCAGCGACGTTCGTGGATGCCGCGGAGTGGCCATCGACATACAGAGTTACGCGCTGGCCGTCATAAACTCCGGCGAGATGCGTCCAACGTCCAGTCACCAAACGATCCTTCGCCCGGATACCGAGAGCCGGCTTCAAATTCGAGACACGGCGATCGGTCACCGTCGCCGAATCCGTCTGCACACGGAACTGCGGCGTGCCGGCGACTTCGAGGCTGAAGCCGCCGATCTTGATGTTAGAGAAGATCGCGCCATTGGTGTCGCCCGCGGACTTCACCCAAGCTTCCACCGTGAACGGACCGTCAGGCAGCTCGATCTGGTCGCGAGCTATCTCCAGACACGCGTTCGTGCCATTTAGCACAAGGCATTGATTCGTCTTCACCGCGGGCCAACCACCCGGCGGCGGCTGCAACAGGGACGGCGCGCGGATGCTTCGGGCGGGCAAAGCGAGACGCGCCTCTGGCGTGAGCACATCGAAGCGCAGTTCAAACTCCGGCGCCTCGAAGCCGTCGAGCTTGTTGGTGGATTCGCGCGCGCAGAGAAACTCGAAGACTTTTCCCTCCTCCGGCTCGAGCCGGGAATGCCGATGGTCTGGCGCGAGCATCCACGTCTTGTCGGCCTTGGGCAGGAGCGTGACTTCGATGGGCAGTGCACACGGATTTGTCACGGCTATGCGGCAGACTGCGCTGGCGGAGCCGTCGAGCTTCACCGCGATGGGCGGCGAGATGAATTCCTGCAGCAGATACCGCGCAGCCTCGACTTCAAGGTGGCGTTGCGGCGTGAACTGCCGCGGATCAAACACTCCACCGACAGGAATCGAAGCCATCGAGAAGCTGTTGCTGCGGACAGTCACCACGTTGAACTGGTGCAGCAGACCGAAATACTCGTATTGCATGCCGGGCGTCAGTGAACCGCCGGTGGTCGCGAGCGCGTAATAGCCGATGCCGTCGCGCACGCCGTCGTAGCGCATCTGGTGGATGTGCCCGGCAATCACCGCGCGGACGTTGCCGTTCTTCACGAGCAGCTGGTGAACTTCGTCCCAGTTGCTGCCGGGATAGCGTTCCCCCCACCAATACGGGTGATGCAAAAATACGAAGACATGCTGAAGCCGCTTCATCTTCTGCAGCTCAGCAGCGATCCAGTTCAGCTGCGTCTTGCTGATCTGCTGCTGCTCGCGATCGCCGAAGTTTCGCTCGCGCCCGTCGGCATGACCTTCGTCCGAGAAGATCACCATGAAGCCGGTGTTCTTGTGCTCGAACCAATACCAGAGCGGTCCGAAATGTTTCTCGTAACTCTCCTCGTGCTCGCGGGCCGGTTTGGGTTCGAGATTCTTCCCGTCCTTGCGCCGCCAGTAGATGTCGTGGTTTCCGGCGACGGGGAACCACGGCATCTTGAGCTTGCCCATCGTCGACTGGAATTCCTCCATCTGCTTCATCCACTCGCTCGTCTGGTTGTAGCCGTTCACCAGGTCGCCCACGGTCATTACCAAATCGGGATCGAGCAGGTTTGCATCCTCGACCGCGCGCGCGAGCACCTTAATGCCCTCCGCCGGACCGCCCGTGCGGTCCCCGAAGACGACGAAGTGAAACACGTCATCGTCCTTGGGAAGCGGCAGAATCTTCGGCGAGGTGCGCGTGGTGTGAATGTGCGGAGGCTCGGCGGCATTCGCCAAAAGGAAAGCGGACAGGAGGAACGCGATGGCGACGGAAAGGTGGCGACGATTCACACCCAGAAACTGCTGAACATCCGCCCAACCGACAAGCCCGAAGAGGTAAAGGATTCGTCTCTTCCCCTCCGCCGTCACTTGTTCCGGAAGAGATCGCTCTGCACCAGTTCGTGGATGAGGCTGCGCACGCCGTAATGACTGGAACTGGCACGGTCGAGCATCGCCTTCGATTTGCGACCGATCCGCGAAACCGACCGGAGCGCCAGTCGCGTAAACGGTAAATTGACGGGCGAGGTTGCGGGCGATTTGCTTCTCATTGGAGACAAGGAGCTGTTTGAACTCGCGGATGTCGCTGAACTTCCGGCCGTCCGGCAATTCACCGCTGGCATCCACCGGCAGCGCCCAGCGGAAAGAAAATTTCTGACCGCTTTTGGCGAGGCCCTTGGCCAGTTCGCCCCCCGCCTCGGAACGATACCGTTCGCGCCAGCCGCCCATGACGTCGAAACTCTCCAGCGCGAAGCCCGGCGGATCGATCTTCGCGTGGCATGCATTGCAGGACTCCTGCGTGCGATGCTTCTCCAACTGCTGGCGAATCGTCGCCGCGCCCCGAATATCCGGCTCCACCGCGGGAACGCTCGGTGGTGGTGCAGGTGGTTTCTGTCCGAGAATGCGTTCCATAATCCACGCGCCGCGCACAACGGGCGACGTGGTTGTTCCGTTCGCGGTCACCTTCAACACGCTCGCTTGCGTCATTAACCCTCCGCGCACACTGTCATTCGGCAGCCTGGTTTTTTTTAACGCCACGCCTTGCACCACGGGCAATCCGTAGTGACTCGCGAGCTTCTCGTTCAGCATTGCAAAGTCCGACGCCACCAGATTTCGCGCCGGCAGATCGTCCCGAAGCAGCTCCGCGAAGAAGGCGCGCGTCTCGGCAAGGGCGGACTCGGTAAGCAGATCGTCGAGGTAATAATCGGAGTAGAGTTCCGCGTCGGGCGCCGTCGCCTGCATCTTCCGGAGATCGAGCCAGTAATCGAGAAAGGCTTCGACGAACTGCTGCGACTTCGGAGTGCCCAGCAATCGCTCCGTCTGCGCGCGCAACAACTCAGGTCGACGCAACTCGCCGTTATCGGCGCAACGACGCAGCTCGGCATCGGGCGCGGAGTTCCAGAGGAAGAACGATAACCTCGCAGCCAGTGCGTGATCGTCGAGACGTCCGGGTTTCTCCACCAGGCTGATGAACTCCGGCGAGCACAGTACAGCGGTGTAGCCGGCAATCATCGCGTCGGTGAAGCTATTTCCCTTCTCCATCGCCGTGCGCACGACCGGCAGGAAGCGTTTCACCTCAGCGTTGCCGACCGGACGGCGATACGCTTCGCGAACGAAGTTCTTCAGCAACCGCTCGGCATCGGCCATCGGCGCTTGGGAGAGAACTTCCACTCCGGCGGGCGGCGCGAAACGACGTTCCCCGAAACGATTCGTCGCACCGGCTTTGTCGTCGGAGACGCGGCTCGCGACCGGCAGTTTGCCAAAAAGAAGCTCGTGACCTGCCGTCGGCCATTGGTCGAAGATCGGGCCCTCAACTTCCATCCAGCGAAACACCACGCCCGGTTGACCGTCCTTTTCCGCTAGCGGATTCAGCCAGCGCCCCGCGCCAGGTCGCGAACGAAAGAGGCGTCCGGCGTCGGGACGAATCATTTCGCCGGCGAGCAAATGAACATCGAGTTCGTACACCGCCGGATCCGGCGTGATATCGAAATCGCCGAGATGCCGGAGCAATCGCGGCGGCGTTTCGGCCGTGATCGTAACTGGCTCATCGCGGCGGCCCTTGGCGATGTTGTCGAGGTCCGGAATGAACCACTTGTTGCTCTGGCCCGGCCCGACCCACACGGAGTAGGCGTTGAAGCGCAGCTTGTAGCGGCCTGCGACCGGCGCCTTGAACTGATTCCACTTCGGCTCGATCGGCTCGTAGGCACTCGCGACCACACCAACGCCTTCCAACTCGCGCTCGCTCGCGTTCGTGCTGTTGAGCGGCGCCTTGCCGGAACGAACATCCGGCTGGCCCTCGAACCCGAGGACAGGAAACGTGGCGCGTTCCGGTGCGGTGTTGAACACCGAGAACTTCATCGGCCCGGTGAAGCTCCGCTGGTCGCGGGTGTAGTAGCGTTTCGTCGTCGTCTCCGGTCGTTCGGCGAACGGAATCATCGCCTGACGCAGCGCGTAATCGGCCGCGCCGAGGTAACGGGCCATTTGCACGTGCGACACGTCGAGCGCATCACCGACTTTGTTGAAGCGAAACGCCTCGCCGTCCTCGGGCAGCGAATCGCGAATCTGCAACCACGGCGCGCGCAACAAATCACGCAGCGCGTTCTCGTACTCGTAGCGGTTCAAGCGCCGACGCGTCGCCCGACCTTCCTGCGCGATGCGCTTCTCATCCGCCGTGGTCAGCGCACTGCCAAGAGACGCGAGGAATCCATCGCGCTCAGCCAGCTCCGGCTGGGTGTTCTTTTTCGGCGGCATTTCGCCGGCCTGAACGCGATCAAACGCTTTAACCCACTGGGAGAAGTTGGTGCGGTTCGCGAGATCGAATTTCAACGTCGAGAGATCCAGTCCCCCTTTCTTCACCTCCGCGTCGTGACATTCGAGACAGTGCTTCTGAAGAAACGGTTGAAGCTTCGGCGCTGCCACGGCGGAGGAGAGGAACGCCGCCACTCCGCACAACGTGAAGAATCGCGTGAAGAAGTTTCGGCCGGCCATGGTCGTAAAGGGCGTCATTTAGGCGTGAACAGTGGACGAAAGAAAACTCTCACCGCTTCAAGCGATGAGGGTTTGAAATCGATCTGACCGTTGCGCGCAGCCTGCATGACGCAGGCAACACGCTTACTTCGCGAAGACCGTTTCGTCTGCGTGCCGGGAATGGCCGTTGGTGTGACCGTTCGTGCCGTTCACATGGCCATTGGTGTGGCCGTTGTTCTTGCCGTTCGCACGATCGAGGATCTTCTTGTAGGTCGCCAGCGCGAGCAGCGGCCAGGCGTTCCGATACATGTCGTACTTGAGGTAAAACACTTTCGGGAAACCGGTCCCGGTCGTTTCGAGCTCGCTCCAGGAGCCGTCCGCGTTCTGCGTGCGGGCGAGATACTCGATGCCGCGACGGATGCTGTCGCGGTTCGGATCGTCGAACGCGCACAAGCCCATCAGCGCCCACGCGGTTTGCGACGCGGTGCTCGGACCTTTGCCCTTGAAGACCGGATCGTCGTAGGTGTTGCAACGTTCGCCCCAGCCGCCGTCTTCGTTCTGCACACTTTCCATCCAGTCGCGAGCCTTGAGTAACCAGCGCTGGTTCATATTGATGTTCAGCGCGCGCAGACCACGCAACACCTGCCACGTGCCGTAGATGTAATTCACGCCCCAGCGGCCATACCACGAGCCGTCTTCTTCCTGATGATCGCGGATGAATTGCAGCGCCTTGATCACTTGCGGATGCGTGACGGACCAGCCTTCGTAGCCGAGCAGTTCGAGAATGCGCGCCGTGATGTCCGCGCACTCGGGATCGAGCATCGCGTTGTGGTCGGCGAACGGAACCTTCTCGAGCACGCTCTTGGTGCAGTCCTTGTCGAAGGCCGCCCAGCCGCCGTCCTTGCACTGGAAGGTCATCATCCAACGCATGCCGCGATTGAAGCACTCGTCGCGCTTGGCGCGGTTGTCGGTCGGGATCTGGCGGAGCGCCAGCAACACCATCGCGGTGTCGTCCACGTCCGGGTTCCACTTGTTCTCGTATTCGAACACCCAGCCGCTCGGCTCGACGTTGACGGGGTTCTTGTAGTACCAGTCGCCGCGGAAACGGATTTCCTTCTCCATCAACCAATCGGCGCATTGCTTCATGCGCGGATGGTCGGCAGGAATGCCGGATTCGCGGAGGCAGATGGCGACGATGGCGGTGTCCCACACCGGCGAGAAGCACGGCTCGATGCGAACGGTGTCCTTCTCTTCGTGTTCGAGATTCTTCAGCTCGCGCCGGGCGCGGATGACTTGCGGATGATCATCCGGATACCCAAGCGCCTTCAGCGCGATGAGCGCGTTGAGCATCGCCGGGAAAATCGCGGCGAGACCATTGGAACCTTCAAAGCGTTCGAGCATCCACTGCTCGGCTTTCTTGAGCGCGAGTTTGCGGAAGGGGCGGAGATTGTTGTTCTCAACAAACTTGTGGAGCTTGTCGAGCCACAGGAAGAAATTGCGCCAAGTGAAACGTTCCGGGTCGGGACGCAACGCGAGGTCGCGTTCGTGGAAGCCTTCCGGGTACAGCTCGTCGAGCGTGACGGCCGACTTGCGGACGCGTGGGCTTGAAGTGATTGATGATGGCCAACGGGACGATCATCGAGCGGCTCCAGTTGCTCATCTCGCTGAAGTTCACGTAAAACCACTTGCCGATCAGCATCACCTCGCTCGGGATGGTCGGGACGTAATCCCACGGATAGAGACCGAGCAGCGCGAGATACAGCTTCGAGAAGGTGTTCATCCGCGGCACACCGCCGAGGCTCAGCGCCATTTCGCGGGCCTTGAGCATGCGCGGGTCGGTGACGGACACGCCCGCGAGCTTCAGCGCGAGGTAGGCCTTGATGGTGGCGTTCACCTCGGCCGGGCCGCCGAAATAGATGTTCCAGCCGCCGTCCGGCAGCTGCATCGACAAGATGTGATTGACCGCCTTGCGCTGCCATTCCGGGTCCACGCTGCCATCCCAGTGATGGAAGCAAATCATGTCGGAGGCGAGGGTGGAATCGACCAGCAATTCCCCCACCCAGAAACCTTCCGGTTTCTGAACGCTCAGGAGATAGTCTTGTGACCGCTTGAGGGCGGTTTCGAGGGCTTTTCTGTGGCTGGACGACTCTCTGGATGCTGCCGGCTGGCCATTCAGCCGGTTCCCTTCATTCACTGTCAGTGACATTGAGGGAAGTGTGCAAAATGGGGCTTCGAAGTGTCCAGCGCTAATTCGGTTCATGCCGCCTCGACAATTGTGGCAACGGCACTTGTGCAAGATGTCGAGCCGTGCTTACGCTCACCCGCCTACACCATCGTCAGTCATTCGCCCATGAAATCTCTCGCCATGCGCGCCGCTGTCCTCCTCGCCGGGACCATTCTCAGCAGTCTCGTTGGCCCGTCCGCCGCCCACGCCCAGTTCCCCGGGCAGAAGACCTACTGCAACCCCATCGACATCGACTACAAATACAACTTCGAGCAACGCGCGCGCGGCATCTCGTTCCGCTCGGGCGCGGACCCGGTCATCGTCAACCACAAGGGCGAATACTTCCTCTTTGTCACCATCTCCGGCGGCTGCTGGCACTCGAAGGACTTAGTCAACTGGCGCTTCATCAAGCCCGACGTCGCGCCCCACCAATGGCCGAAGGAAGACATGTGCGCCCCGGCAGCGTTGTCGGTCGGCGGCCGGCTTTATCTTTTCCAATCGACCTTCGGCCAGCGGCCCATCTGGGTTTCGGACGCGCCGGAGACCGGTCGCCTCGAACACTTCAATCCCCTGCTCCCGCAGGTCCCCGGCGCGCAGGGACCGTGGGACCCAGACATCTTCCACGACTCCGACACCAAGCGTTGGTTCATGTATTTCGGGTCGTCGAACCTGTATCCGCTCTACGGCATCGAGCTCGACCCTACGAACAAACTCACCTACCTCGGCAACGCCTACGAACTCTTCAAGCTCCAGCCCGAGCGCCACGGCTGGGAACGCTTCGGCCCGAATCACACCAGCCCCATCACGCCCTTCATGGAAGGCGCGTCGATGACCAAGCATCGTGGCAAATACTATCTCCAATACGGCGCGCCCGGCACCGAATACAACGTCTACGCGAACGGCACCTACGTCGGCGACGGACCGCTCGGGCCGTTCACCTACGCGCCGAACAATCCCGTCAGCTACAAGCCCGGGGGCTTCGTCACCGGCGCGGGCCACGGGAACACCTTCCTCGACAACCACGGCAACTATTGGAACACCGGCACGCCGTGGCTCGCGGTGAACTTCGACTTCGAGCGCCGCATCGCGATGTTCCCGACCGCGTTCGACGACGAAGGTCTGATGCACGCGACGACGCGCTTCGGCGATCTGCCGCACCATTTGCCCACGAAGAAATGGAAACGCGCCGAGGAACTCTTCACCGGCTGGATGCTCCTCTCCTATCGCAAGCCCGTCACGTCGTCGTCCTACCGCGATGTCTTCGCCGCCGCGAATGTCACCGACGAAAACATCCGCAGCTTCTGGGTCTCCGGAACAAACCAGCCCGGCGAATGGCTCACTGTCGATCTCGGACGCGCGTGCGATGTCCGCGCCGTGCAGGTGAACTTCACGGACTACAAGTCCGGTATCTACTCGAACTGGGCGAACGTCTATACGCAGTTCAAACTTCACGCCTCCACCGACGGCACGACCTGGACCACCATCGCCGATCTCACCAACGAAAAGCGCGACCGTCCGAACGCCTACCTCGAACTGAAGCAACCCGTCACCGCGCGCTACATCAAATACGAACACGTCTACGTCGCGTCACCGAATCTCGCGATCAGCGACCTCCGTGTGTTCGGCCACGGCAGCGGCGAAGCCCCGCGCACACCGGCCAACCTCCAAGTCCGCCGCGACGGCAATGACCCGCGCAACGCGTTCATCAGTTGGGAAGACGTGCCCGGCGCCGTCGGCTACAACATCCTCTGGGGCCTGACCACCGACCAAGGCGACAAGCTCTACCAGTGCTACCAAGTCTTCGCCGACGCACGTCCCACGCTCGAACTCCGCGCCCTAAACATCGACCAGCCCTACAGCTTCGCCATCGAAGCGTTCAACGAGAGTGGCGTGTCGAAACCGAGCAAGGTGGTGAGAATTTCCAGACCCTGACTGCCGTCATCCTTGGAACAAAGGCGCCAAGAAGTAACCGACCAACTAACCAGCGCGATTTGACAACGCTTGCTGACGCGGTTTACGTTCAAACTACGCCAAGTAAGCCCATGAAAAATCTGAACTTTCTCTCGATTAGGTTTTGGGTCGTTGTCCTCAATCTCGTTTTCTCGCCCTTTGGTTTTGGAGCGACGATTCCAAACACTCTTCTACATATCTTGGAACATCCAGGAACCAACTCGCAGACAGGAACCAGCTTCGGCTACCGTGTGGCCGCCAGCGAAGAGCTTATTGCGGTTGGTTCCCCCGGAGCGTCCCTGAGCAATCGTCGATCAGGAACGGTCAGTATTTTCAGCCTTGAAAGCGGCACCTTGCTTCACTCCCTAACTAATCCCGGGCCAGCCGATAGCTTCAGCTTTGGAACTGCTGTAGCGATTTTCGGAAAAACCGTGGTCGTGGGTTCGTATGGCGATAGCCGGGCTGGAAGAAATTCAGGAGCAGTTTTTGTTTACGATCTAGCCAGCCTCACTCCGACAGAGCCGTCATTGACGCTGACGAATCCGACGCCGCTCGAGGATGAATATTTTGGTGTCGCCCTAGCGATCTCCGGCACCAGAATCCTCATTGGGGCCGGCTCAGAGAGCTCAGGAGTGCTCCGGGCGGGAGCAGCATATCTGTATGATCTGAACCATTCTACTCCGTCGATTCCCATCGCATTTGTCCCGAATCCCTCTCCCTCGACGGATGCAGGCTTCGGCTACGCCGTCGCCTTTGCAGGCACAAAAGGGATTGTCGGACGCAGTCGATCCCTGGGAGGTCAGTTGGGATCGGGCCGGTTCTACGTGTATGAAATGGGACCATCGGTTCACGCCGCGCCCAATCAGACCTTGGCCAATCTCTACGGGACACTGCTCGGAATGGGTGAAGGTTTTGTTATACATGGAACAACTGCGGTCTTGGGCTCCCGAGTCGGCGCGCGGGTTTATGACCTGACGACCATTTTTCCCTCACCAAATCCGATCGCCACGCTCACAAATCCGGCTGCGGGGACTCAAGCAACTCTGAATGGCACATTCGGATCCGCGGTGGCCATTTGGGGAAACCGTGTTCTCGTAAGCGAACCGCTTTTCGCCCACCTGACGAATGGCACTGGAACTTTTGATGTAGGTCGGGTGTATTCCTACGAACTGCCGCCACACGGCACCATCTCCGCTCTCGGACCCACTCAGATTCTCACCAACCTGCATGACAGATACGGCGACCGTTTCGGGCTGGATCTCGCCGCATCAAGTTCCAAGAATGTAGTGGGGATGCCCGGCGCTGACCTGGCTTATGTGTATGAAAGTGGATCAGTGACTCCCTCACAAACGCTGACGTCATTCAATCCTTCGACCGGGGACAACTTTGGAAGATCTGCCGCAATCTCAGGAAATCGAGTGATTGTGGGTGCGCCCGCGGACGATTCGGGGGCTGAAGATGCAGGATTCGCCTACGTTTACGATTTGGAATCTGCCACCCCAAATCGACCGGTCGTCTCCATTCCAGATCCCAACCTCAAAGCGTTCGATTACTTTGGCCGGGCCGTGGCGATATCGGGTAACCGAATCGCTGTTGGAGCTCCCGGCGCAGATACCGGCGGACCAGATGCTGGCCTCGCATTTGTGTATGAGTTCAACTCGCCGACATCCGCGGTCCCGATACTTACCTTGACCAACCCGTTCCCATATCGAAGCACTGGTTTTGGAGGCGGAGTCGCATTGAATGGAAGTCGCCTTGTGATCGGATCGCCAATAGGAGCCAACGGCGGCGACGCCTACGTCTACGACTTGAGCTCGAGCACGCCTGCCACACGCGTTGGCAGGCTATCCTCACTCCACGACGGGCGGTTCGGCCAAACTCTCGCCATTTCTGATTCAAGAATTGTCGTCGGAGCCTTCTACGAGGCAGCAGCAGCCGGACGAGTTTACATCTACGACTACTCGGCCAGCCTGAAGACAAATCCGACCTTGGTGTTGGAGAACCCCCTCCCAGGTGCAAGTCAATGGTTCGGCCGAGCGGTATCCGAGTTTGGCTCACAATTGGTGATTGGGGCGAGTGGTTTGTACTCCGACAAAGGGCATGCCCATCTTTTTGACCTTGCGTCAAACACCGCCACCAACCCCGTGATTTCATTCGTGAATCCCTCCTCCTCAAACTACGATCTTTTCGGAAGTTCAGTCGCAATCTACGGCTCGATCGTGGCCATCGGGACGATGCGCCAACAGGATCCGATCGACGCAGGAGAGGTCTTCCTCTACGATCTCTCAAGCCCCAATCCCTCGTCGCCCATCGCAACACTGAAACATCCGCAACCCTATTCGCGAGATTCATTCGGAGCCTCGCCCGTCGTCGATTCTATAATTAGCATGAATGAAAGCTTTATCGTGATCGGGGCTCCGCAACGCGACACCATCGCGTTTGATCGAGGCGCGACCTACGTATTCGGTCTCCAACCTTCCATCGTAATGACGCGGGTTGCGTCCGAATCAGCCTCGCTTTCATGGTTTCCTCGTACCTCTGCGGGATTCATGCTTCAGGAAATCCACCACCCTCTCGCCTTCCAGTTGGGAGAATTGTGTGAGCGGTGAAACAAACCCAATAGTGATCCCTTTCACCGGAGATTCAGAGCACTATCGCCTTCTACAGAAACCTTAAGGCAGCCGTCTGGCCTCTCGGATTATCAACGGAACTTGGGGGGCGATGAAGGATTCGAACCCCCGACCTTCTCCATGTTATGGAGCTGCGCTACCGCTGCGCCAATCGCCCACAAAGTTATAGAATTAGTTCTTGGAAGTCAGTTGCTCTCCCATATCCGCTTTGCCACCTCCGGTTTTCAACCGGAACAGCGCAGAACGCAAGTTTAGGATTAAAGAAATCATTCGCGGAGGCAGGATTCCAAGCGCCCCCAAGTGGAGCTTCAGCTTGATCGCGACCTTCCCCTTCCATCCCAACGCCACAAAATACCTAGGAACAAGAACCTTTTCGAAGCCATTCCGCCGCTTGAACTCGGTCAATGAACTCCCCGTCTTGTTCCCATACGTATACTTCCCGTAGAGCAAGTGGGACAGCTTCCTTTCCTCGCAGACCTTTACGGCGCGGGCGAGCAAAGCATTACCCGGTCGCTTGTCGTAGTGAAGGTCACTGGTGATGATGTTCAATATGCTGGCTCCGCCATCGAGGAACACCAACTTCAAGTATCCGATCAGTTCATTCCCGGCGTAGGCACCGATGAACCGACTGCGCTCCGGAAACGTTGATACCTCTTTCCGTATCGTTTCCCGATCCTTCCCATGATGTGAAAAGGCTCGTCCTTGTTTCGTTCGTATCTTGCCGAACAACTCCACGACGCCACTCAAAAACTCCTCATCAAACTCCACGCATTTAATCACGACTCCCAGCCGCTCAGCTCTTGCCACCTCCTGACGCGCCTTGCGCGACAACCGCTTCTCCCACCAGTCGGCATAGTCAATAATGGGAATGGCGGCGACGTTGTCCCACTCGAAATGAAAGGGATGTTTTGGTTTTGGATCAGAAACCTTCTGGGAGAAAGCGAAGATATCCGCATCCAGCTTGGACTCCTTGATCTTTTTCATGGTGAGCGCGGGATTCGTGACGACCTCCCCCTCCAGCCAGTTCTCCTCATGAACACTCGCAACCTTGATCCATTTGCCGGAGACGACGATGGAGCATCCATCAATCATAGCGGAATCCCCTTTGCTCCGTGTTTGACCTGCCATAGTGCCCTGAGTTTTTTATTGAACCGCGCAGCGGCACTAAAGAACCACGTCACACCCGCAAAGCAAATTCCAATCGCAGGAAATCGGGTAAACCTTGACACAACCTCCGACGAATCTCCCTCCCCCGTGCACTCTAGCAGGTACGGTTAAGGACAAGAGAAACTCTAAGAAGACGTTCCTCCACATGCGCTACCCGCCGCGTAAAATTAGTGGGCGGCAACATTCGTCGCCGCCCACTATATGAGTCGAAGCCGAATCGAACGGTTTACTTGTAACCTCGATAATAAACCTTCACATAGGCTTTAGTGGTGTGGGCTGTCCAAGCGACACTCTCCTGATTCGGAACATCGCCGCTGGCTGGGAAAGTGACCGTTTTTCGGTTATTCGCACTTGCCACCGTCGCGGTTCTGTAGGTGTGGGTCGCAGCGTCGGCTTGTACAAAAATGCCGATCATTGTGCCACCGCGGATCGGTTGGCTGACAATCCTAGAAACCCGCTGGATCGCGTTAGCCCCGGCATTGGCCGTCAACTGCCCGAAGGCAACAGTTGGCACTGCGGACTGGGTTGGGGGAGTCGCGTTGACAATGACTGCGCCACAGATGGTGTTTCCTGCCACCGTCGCCCCATTCTTCCACTCGATGCCGGTAATCTCGTAAAGCTTCTCCGAAGTTGGTAGCGTTATGAAATCAAACAACCTTAATGTGGTGGCACCGACCGCCGTTGACGTCGTGTCCGTCACTGGCGTACTGTTAAATTCTGCGGTTTCCTGAAGCGCATCGCCCCAACTCACCGTCGCTCCACTAGAGACCAATGCCTTGCCTGCTGCTCCCGGTGTCATGGCACCCCAGTAAGTGCCATTGCCCACTAGGATTGAACCCGAAGTGGGCGCACTGGGAAAGCCGAGTGGATCGAGCCGCCGCCGAATCAGTGTCATCCAGCAGACCCAACGTAAATGGAGTAGTTACCCCAGCCAGCGCTGAACCTAGAATTTTGCCGGTACTGTCTGTCAGTACCGTGTTCGCAGATCCTGCCGTCAGCGTTCCCTTCACCTGGAGACTTTCGCCTGCATAAATACCTTCGCTTGTGGCAAATCCGGTGGCGACATACAAGGTCCGATATGCAGCTGGTGCGGTACCAGGGTTTCCGAGGTAAGTTGGGGGCGTCAACATCGGAGCTCCCTGTTTTCCGCGGTGCCTGACAGTGATCGGGCCAGGGGCAGTCGCGTAGCCAACAAAGACATCCAGGTACACCGCCGCACCGCCGTCGGTGCCAATACGAACGTAGTTTACTACACCTAGATTGTAGGGCTGATACCGTCTCAGATTGATTTCACCGTAACAGACTGGAGGCGCACTGTATCCTCGTACAGTGTAGTCAAAAGCCAGATCGGTGAACGCATTGTCATAGCCAGCGCTAATTTGTACCTCACCTCCGCTAAATTGATGATTTCCCCCAATCAGCCGATACCATCCCGTTTGCCCGGAGACAGGTGTAAATACAATTTCTTGAAGTTCTTCTGCAGCGACAAATCCAGATACTAGGACATATCCACCGGAGACAGTTGGAGCACTTCCATTAGATCTCTTGTTGTTTGCCATGGACGCCACCGTCACCGTGTTGCCCCCGACCATCGAAATTTCATTCCCACCATTTGCGTTGAGGGTATTATCTTGAATCGTCAGATTGTCTATTTCGGAGAAGTGGACGCCTGTGATGCTTGAAGATCCCACCACTCCCGAGATTGAATTGTTGGCAACATGAACTCCGGAAGGCTTGTTGGCTCCGATGGTTCCACCTGCGTAACCGCCAAATGATATTCCGACACCTCCAGATTTTACGGTGATAACATTGTTCAAAAAGTGAAAGTTCTTTCGATGCAGAGCGGTGTCAGTACTGCATGCCCCGTAGCCTTGGAGGTAAATTCCGGAAGCAACGTTCAGAAACGTATTGTTTTCGATCACGTAATCAATGTATGAGCCGCATTCCATGTAGGAGCCAGTCGCATCGAAGCCTGCTGGTCCCAAGTTGATCGCAGTGTTATTCCGGACCTTCATCCCAATACCGCTGCAACCAAACGCGTGGAAATAAGTTGGTTTACCCACGCCGCCACCTATGGCGCATTCGACGTCTTTCACAAAGCAATTTCGGATTTCACCACCCTCGATCCAGCCGGCTACCCCAGCGGTTCCACCAGTATTCAATGATCCCATAATGTTGATGGCGCTTACACCGTCCTTATGCGCAACGGGAGCAGCATTGCCGATAATGCAATCTTCGATGACGCAATTTCTTGCGACCTGCCCCCAATTAGGATGTGCCTGAATATTTAGAAGGAAGTTTTCTGCGCCACTTACAGTACTTCCCCAATTCAAAACTTTGACCCTGCTTATTTTTGTATTGTCGCCAGCAGCAATCGATACTGCTGCCGCACAAAAACCGGTGCCCGCGTTGGCAACAGTCTGGTTGTGTACGTTCAAATCCACGGTCAAATCCGATACCTCCGTATCGTGAGTTGCCCCATTCGGTCCGTAATCCGGTACTGCACAAATGACAGCCCACGCCCAGCCCGCTGGAGGGTAGAAACTCGTCATCGGATCCAGTAATATCGTGGTCACGTGCATGCCTGCACCTCGAAGCTTCCATCCATCCTTCAGCGGAATACCCCCAGTTGCGCCTGAATTCACACCGAGGGTATGAAATGTACCAGCCATGAGATGAATTGTGCTGTTTGGAGGAATGGTGGCTCCGCTCATCAACGCATCAAAGGAAGTCGCACTAGACCTTATCCATGGGTCCGCTGACGTGCCGCTTCCAGAGTTGTCAGGTCCAATAGGACTGATCCAGTACTCACCTCCGCTGGCCGTTAAAAGCCAAACCGTCATCAGCAATGTTACTACAAGTATTTTCTTCATAGCAGTATTTTGTTGCAACGACTCGTTTCCAATCTGATCGGGCTAGCAATTTGAACCACACGGTCCCATGCAGCTCTCGCCTTCACCAACCACCTGTCAGGCGCTAACAGCGCGTGAAATACATCCCCGCACTTAGCCCCCATTTCGCGACTCTATTTGAATTCAACGACAGCGTTGAATCGATTTGCCTTCTCAGGAAACACCCCCTCACCCCTCAATTCTAGCCGTTCCGATTACACTAATCGGACATTTATTATGCCTGACGGACATTCGGGCTCGTGAGGTGATCTGGAGGCGGACGGGGTGGTTCCGATTTCGCGTTTAAACATGGAACAGAAGTGCGACACGTGTTTGTATCCTAGCTTGTACGCAACCACCTTTACCAATTCACCAGCGCGCAACAGTTGCCGGCCTTCACGCAACCGAAGTCGGTCAATCCATTCCTGCGGCGGCAGCCCGTGTACCGTAAGAAAATGCCGCCGCAGATGCCGATCACTCACTTGAATCAACTCCGCCATTTTAGAAGCGCGATAGTGGGCGAGGCGCGCTTGTTCCTCCCAATTCGTAATCCGATCCAATCGACTGCTCATTCCTTTGTCCCCTTCTGATTTCCGTATCCTTTTGGTGATCCAGACACAGAGCTATGACGACTCAAGAAATTCGTATAGGATGTATCCTCACCATATCGCTCAGGCGTAGCAGGCACATGGGCGATGCATTCTCCATACGACTGAACCAACTGGCCGTCAACCTTCGAACCGCTGAATCCGAACAATTACGGAACAGCCACGCAAATGATTTGCAACTGAGCGCAAACGTCGACCGGAGCATCAGAACAGTTGCAGCCTATTTCCTCAGCACTGACTCAAATGAAGACACTCCATCTCCACTGTTGGACAGTGCGATGACTGGTTTCCGCGCAGTTAGGGTGCCAGTGTCCGATGCTGTCCAACTTTCGGACAACGCCATAAAAATCTGAACCTTCGCTAATGCCCAATCGAACGATCCCGTCTCGCAAGTCGCCGGAGCGCGACCACGATAACGTGAAAGTGTCCCATTGATGGAATTCGCTCGCACCGCAATGCCCGTCGGTATGCAGGTGGTGTCCAGAAACGGGAATGAACAGGACACAATTGCGGCGTAGACGAAGGACGGAGTGGCGAACTTGTTCTTGCGAATTGCCCCGCTCATTGAACGCCGTTCGGCAACCTCCATTCACCGGCGATAGATCCGGAACTTCGATTGACCCGGCGCACGGCGGTCCGTAGCCTCACGACCCATGGATTCGTTCGGCATCCCGCAAGCCTGAAACTCACTGACTCCCATGCCACAATTCACCGTCAATCCCCAGCGCCTGGACCCTTACAAGAATTTCAAATTCCGCATCAAATGGGACGGGCGCTACGTCGCCGGCGTCAGCAAAATCAGCGGGCTGAGACGCACCACGGAAGTCGTCACGCATCGCGAGGGCGGCGATCCCAGCACCATCCACAAATCACCCGGGCTCACCCAGTATGAACCCATCGTACTGGAGCGTGGACTCACGCATGATTTGGAATTCGAGAAGTGGGCGAACGCGGTGTGGAATCGCAACGCGGGAGCCGGAGCCGAGGTGGCGCTCGCGAATTTCCGGAAGGACGTGATTCTGGAATTCTACAACGAAGCCGGCCAGCTCGCCCTCGCCTACAAGATCTACCGCTGTTGGGTGTCCGAATATCAAGCGCTGCCGGACCTCGATGCGAACGCGAACGCCGTGGCCCTCGAACGCCTCAAGCTGGAAAACGAAGGCTGGGAACGCGACATGGAGGTGGTGGAGCCAGCGGAGTCGACAGCGAAAAGGCGTACAGTGGGGAGATCGTAAAACGGTTAATTGAGCCCTATTCGGGATTACTTTCCCGATTTCGGTTCGAGTTGCTGAGCATGAGACGCAACCAGGCTTCTCAACGCCGAGGCAAAAGCTTTTTTGTAATCTGATAGCGTCCGGCGATCTGACAATGTGGGAAAATCGTGCCCCTTACCTGAGACAACTCGAAGATCCGCCTTTGCCAAATCGAAACTCGGGGCAATCACAAGCTCCAAGGTGATTTTGTATGAGTTTCCACCAAGGACAGTTGACGGAGCATCACCAGTTGTCAGCCCCAATGATTCACATTCGATTCGGATTGATATCGATTTCGTGCTCGGCAGGAATCCAAGCACCGAAACCCGGTATCGCCACGGCGAACCCGCCCCGCCTTCAAAGTCACAGGTTCCGTTCGTTGCGATCAGCTCACGGCTGTCTCCAAGATTTGATCGGAGCACTCCACCTGTTTGCTGTGCTCGTGCGACAAGGATGGAGCGCAGAGTAGAAACTGTATAATCAACATAGGGAAAGAACTGATCGATGCTCACATCTCTGCTTCGAACCTGAGACTCCGCCAGCTCACGTCGAGACTTCTCGGCGGCAGCACTTGCAGCAATCGAAGCTTGTGCTCCGTCGGCCTGAGATTTTTGAACTCTCAGCTGTTCGATTCTTCTTTTCTGCAGCAGCTCATTCTCAGCCTGTGCGAGATCAAATCCTTCCAGGCTCAATTCCTCAAGTTGCCGGAGCCGTTGGGACTCATCTATGATCTTAATGTGAGTCGCGGCGGAGTGCATCGCTGGCACAGCCGCAGAATTGGTAACCCCGACCTGCCACGCCGTTTCACTAGCGGATCTATCAGTCAGTTGGTTGCTCTGAATTAAGGAAACCTGCCAAATATAGTTTCTCTCGGCATCTGCTTGTTCTGCATCCTCATTGACCATGGAAACGAAGCCAAGAACGCAGATAACGACGATCAGAATAGGAATAGCGGTTCGGAGTTTTTTGTGTGCATTAGTGCGTGCATCCTCGTTGACGTATCCGAGATAAAACTCAACAACTCCTAGAACACCCAACAGGATGTGAGCTACGTACTTAACGTACGGCAGACATGCTTGCATAATCTCTTTCATTGGCCCCGAGGAAAGCGCCCCACGAAAGGCGAATCAAGTACTATCGAATGACGAATTTCGACGCCTATGACTAGGATTCGAACAGCAGATCCGTATTTTCCCCTTCCTCACTCCGGTTCAATTCGGGCGCGATAGGCTATGCAGTCTCGCGGTAAGAAGAGACGTAGCCAAACATCGAACAGAAAGTGAAAGAGAGTTATGATCAGCATTGAGTTTACGCGCGCCCGTGCCCAGGCCACGCGCGATACGCAGGCCAGCCTCGCCGCCGCTCCCACCAGCTGGACGTGGAGCCAGAAAACCGTCATTCAATGGGACGCGGAGATTGCCTCCCTCGACCAGTTCGTGGCGGATGAAAGCGCCAAACGCACGCAGTGGCGCAACGCCGCCGAGTCCTGGCAGGCGGCGCTCGATGGCATTCAGGCGCTCACACGCCAGGTGGCCAGCATCGGCCGGATCCATTTCCGCAATGACGCGGTGAAGCTCGCCTTGTTTGAAGCATTGCGCACGGATGCGCGGGACCGGGCCGGCGTGTATGAGCAGGGACTGGCCGCGCGGGATGGGTGGCAGGAAGCGGACCCGGCGTGGACCGTGTCCGCGGGCGTTTCGGTCGGCACCTTGAGCTCCGCACTCACGGATGCACTCGCGAAACAGGCGGCGCACAGCGCGAAGTTCACGGCTTGGCGTCGCGCCGCCGCTGCACTCACCAACACGGCCCAGCAGGTGGATGCGGATTGCGTGGCCTGGTACGCGGAGTCCACCCGGCGCTTCCCGGAAGGAACGTCGGATGGAGATTTCATTCGATCGACCGTACCCAGAACCACCCGCTCGGAATCAGCGGTGGGCCAGGCGGAGATCTCCAATCTGTCGGTCAACGCCGGCACGATTCAATTCGACGCGGCGGCCACCGGCGCCACGAGGTTCACCTATCTACAACAAGCACCGGGCTCGCCCGCGTTCGTGGTTGTGCAGGCGGATTCTCCGGAATCCAGCTTCACGCTCATGGGACAGCCGGTGGGCGTGCATCGCTTCAAGGTGGTGGGCAGCAATTCCAATGGCAGCGGTCCTGAAAGCGCGGTGGCCGAAGCGACAGTGAGCATCGCCGCGGCTGCGTAAATCGACACCGTCCAGCGACATCGCGCCGGGCGTGCATACTCCCGCGTCCACGGCGCCCTCGCCGCCCCTTCTCGCCATACGGAAGGGGCGGTTTTGCTTTTCCGCTGAGCACGGCGCAAAAGACCGTGACAGCGAAGGCGTGACTTGGGCAGCATCCCGCAACCGTAACCGGCGCGTTCCGCGCCACTGCTGACCCATGAATCGCCTTCTCTCGCTGCTGCCCCTCGGATGCGTGTCCCTCACTCTCGCCCTGCCCTGCGCCCTTCACGGCGCGGAGGCCACCGTGTCCCGCATTCCGTGGACGAACACCCGCCTCGTCGGCACGCCCGAGACGCCCCCGCCGTTCATCGCCGTGCCAGCGTATCCGAAACTCAAGCCGAAGAATCCCATCGCCGTGATGCGCGAGCCGGGCGCGAACCGCGTGCTGTATCTGGAGAACTACGGCTACGACACGTTGCGCGGCGTGCTGCGACGTTTCGAGGCGAAGCCGGACGTGAGCGAAGCCGAGGTGTTGCTGGAACTTAAGGATCATGTCTACAGCCTCACGTTCCATCCGAACTTCGCGAAGAACCGGTTCATCTACTTCGGCGTGAACGGACCGAGCCGGGGCAAGGGCAAGCACACGAAGATTCTCCGCTACACCTTCAGCGAGGATCTCAAACGCATCCTGCCCGACTCGCTGGTCACGGTGATCGAATGGCCGGGCAACGGCCACAACGGCGGCGACTGCGCCTTCGGCAAGGACGGCATGCTTTACGTCACGTCCGGTGACGGTACGTCCGCCATGGACCGCGACAACGTCGGCCAGGATTTGTCCTCGATGCGCGGCAAGGTGCTCCGCATCGACGTCGATGGTGCGCCCGCAGGGAAAACTTACGTCGTGCCGGCAGACAATCCGTTCGTCGCGCTCACGAATGCGCGTCCCGAAATCTGGGCTTACGGCCTGCGGAACCCGTGGCGCATCACGAGCGATTTGCAGAGCGGACAAATCTGGGTGGGCGAGAATGGCCAGGACTTGCGCGAGTACGCGCATCTGCTCGGGCGCGGCGAGAATTACGGCTGGAGCGCCTACGAAGGCAGCCGCCCGATGTTCAAGGATCGTCTCAAGGGGCCGTCGCCCTTCACGCTGCCAACCGTCGAGCATGATCACGGCGAGTATCGTTCGCTCACCGGCGGCGTGGTCTATCGCGGACGCGCCTTCCCTGAACTCAACGGCGCCTACATCTATGGCGATTATTCCACCGGCCGCATTCACGCGATGTTGCACGACGGCACGAAGGTCATCTGGCACAAGGAACTTTCCGACACGCCGCTGATGATCGTGGGCTTCGGCTTCGACCCGGACGGCGAAGTCGTGATTGCGGATTACAACGGCGGCATCTATCGACTCGCGCCCTACGTCCAGCCGCCGAACGCCCAACCCTTCGCGCGCAAGCTGAGCGAGACCGGACTCTTCGCCGACGTGGCGACCGAGAAGCCCGCGCCCGGCGTGGTGGGCTACGAGATCAATCATCCCGGCTGGCACGACGGCGCGAAGGGCAAGCACTGGATCGCCGCGCCGTCCGACGCGAAGCTGCATCCCTCCGAAGGCGGCCAATGGGGCACCGACAACGGCCTCGTGCTCGTGCAAACGCTCGCGCTCGACACCAGCGCGGGGCCGCGTCGCACCGAGACGCGCCTGCTCTTAAAGCGCGACAACGACTGGACTGCCTACACCTACCTGTGGAACGACGCGCAGACGGACGCCGAACTCGCGCCCGCGAAAGGAATGCGCACGACGGTGAATCTTCCCGAAGGCCCGCGCTCGTGGCTCGTGCCCAGCCGTTCAGATTGCCTCGTCTGCCATTCTCGCGCGGCGAACTTTGCGCTGTCGCTGAACACCCGGCAGTTGAATCGCCCTGCCTCCACCGAACCTTCGTTGAACCAAATCGCGCATCTGGAGAAGCAGGTACTTCTGAGCAGTGCGTCATGGATTTCCAACAAGCTCGACACCGCGCCGCGCTTCCCAAGCCTCAGTGACACCAACGCGCCGCTCGAAGCGCGTGTCCGCAGCTACCTCGCCGTGAACTGCGCACACTGCCACGTCCACGAAGGCGGCGGGAATTCCGCGATGGACCTCGCTGCCGGAACCTCGCTCAAAAACACGCGGCTGATCGACCAAATCCCGCAACACGGAACCCTGAACCTCAAGGACGCCCGTATCGTCGCGCCCGGTTCGCCTTCACGCTCGGTGCTCGTCACGCGCACCGCGCTGCGCATCCCCGGCCAGATGCCGCCACTCGGCACCATCAGACCGGACACCGAAGCGACAAAGCTCTTCATGCAGTGGATTTCCTCCCTGAAGCCCGAGACGCAGTAGCCTGCAACTTCGTGGGCGAAGCAGTGTCCTGAACGAGGATGTCGGGCACGAAGCTACGTCACTGGTTGTTCATCCTCAGCGGAGCGATTCCGCTTCTCGCATTGCTGGCATCGCCGCCGCAGACGATGCTGCTCATCTACACGCTCTTCGTTGCGGCCGTTTTGCTTCGCGAAAGAATCCAGATTGATTCGTTCCAGTCAGAGAGTCGCGGCATCGCCGTGCTTGGAGTCTCGGTGCTGTTATCCGGCCTGGTTGGCGAAACGCTCGCGTGGGCGAACAACTATCTCGCCCGGACCGATCCTCCGATTCTTTTCCATCCCCAGCTCATCCCCGATCTGATTCTTGGCGTGGGCTTCTACGGTGGCTGGGGCGTCGCGTGGATGATTATCACGCGCCGGTTCGCCTTCACCTTCCGCGAAGTGTTCTGCACGACCGGAATGATGGGCATCGCCGTGGAAAACAATCTCGCCGTGTTGAAGGCGATCCTCGCTTCACTGTTCGCGAATCCGTTCCACGCGGCGATGCTCGGGCTCTACGTCTTCGCGGTCTACGGTTCGATGGCAGCGATACCGTTTGTGGTCATGGATCGCGCGATCCACTTTCCTCGCCAGCGCCATCACTGGAGCAAGTATCCCCTCGCCATCCTCCTGATGTTCATTTGCGCCTGGCTGCTGACAGTGCTAGTCCATGTCGCCGCGAAGCCGCTGGGGCTCATTCCGACCAAGCGCTCCATCGTGGAACATCCGTTCTTCTGACAAGTGTCCCAAGTGAAACGTCCTGGGCAGCGCAGCTCTCAATCTACGCAAACGCCGCCCTCCAATAAGCGGTCCCTGGCCCGCGTCACCGTCCGCCCTCACTGCCAAAAGGGGTTGATAGTAGGGGCCAGCTGACCTCGGTCGCTTCACTTCAAATCGCAATCGATGACGGTCACTGGTGCGGATGAGCGTGGCGGGCAACTCACTGGAGATCTGGACTGCGGAGGCAGGACTCCGCTTTGGCTGCAAGGTCCGCAAGTCAGGCCACGCTTTGATTCTCCCGGCGTGGAGCCACGGTGGGACCATGTTCCCGCTGTCCATACCGCTTCATCTCCCGCACGCGTTTTCAATTTCCCCATGATCCACCGCCTCACGTTTTCCAGCCCGATTACCCATTCATTCCTACAAGAAACAAAAAAGCCCGGCCGGGCATTGCTGCCCGGCCGGGTGTTGAGTTCGGAGGTTTGGGTTTAGGTCAAAGGGCGACGCTTACTTGTCGTCGGCCTTCTTCTTGTCCCAGTGGTCCTTGGCCTTGCGCGGCGGCTTGATGCATTTCTCAATGCCCGTGCTCACCGCCTGCGACCACTTGATCCACACACGCGCTTCTTCCGGATACGCTTCGGCGATCTTCGCGCGCACTTTCTTTTCAAACGCGTCGAGGGTCGTCTGCGTCGGACGGCCTTTCTCGGCCTTGGCGCTGTTGAGCGCCGCCCGCAGGGAGGCCACCAGCTCGCGCTTGACCGCTCGGGTCACGCGGGATTGGTTGACCTTTTCAATCAACAGCTCGATCGCCAGCGGTGCGGTCACCACTTCGATGGTCTTGCTGTCGCTGTCGGTCAGGCCGCGGCTGTCCGTCACGATGAGCGTGATGGTGTGGGTGCCCACTTCGTAGCAGTTCGTGGTCACCGGGCCGCCGTCAAACGGAACGGGTTCCAGTTCGTCGAACCACAGGTAGGTGAGCGCGCCGCCATCGGCCGCGCTGCTGGTCCAGCCGTCGAGCACGAGGCACGCGTTCCACCAGTTGCAGCTGATGAGCACCGGGTTCTCGTAGTCGGGGCTGAAGTCCACCAGCGCTTCCGCACCGATGACTGCCGTCGGAGGTTCCGAGCTCGGGCGCACGGTGACCTTGAAGCTGCAGGAGGCGGTGTTGCCCGCGTTGTCGGTGGCCGTGCAGGTCACCGGCGTTTCGCCCAGCGCGAAGGTGCTGCCGGAGGCCGGCACGCAGACGAGGCTGGCGATGCCGCCCGCGTCGGACGCGGTGGCCTCGTAGGTGACAACCGCGCCGGCTTCGCCGGTCGCCGCCGTGGCGATGTCGCCAGGGCAGGTGATCGTCGGAATGGCGGTATCCGCCACCGTGACGCGGAAGCTGCAGCTGACCGAATTACCCGGGCTGGCCGTGACGGTGCAAGTGACCGTGGTCTGGCCCACTGCGAATCCACTGCCGGAGGCCGGCACGCATTCGGCGATCAGCGGGGCGCCAGCGGCGTCCGCACCGGTCACGACGAACGAAACCGGCGTGGCATTGCCAGAAGCTTCAACCGTGAGGTTGTTCGGGCAATCGATGGTCGGACGGCAATCGCCCGCCACCAGCACCGGCGGAACAGCCGACACGGTTTGACCAGCGAGACCGCCGTTGTAGAGGCCGGCGACTTCAACTTCGCTCAGGCTGCGATTCCATAGGGCCACGTCGTCCAGGGCACCCACGAAGTAGGTGCCGGAGGGGATGAAGAGGCTGGCATCGTTCGGGTCCGCCACGAGTTCGGTTCCGATCGTGAGCCACGGCAAGGCCGCCGAGGAGTTGATGTTGCCGAGGTAATCGGCGGAGGCGACCAAGCGGCCGTCCCAGTAGAGGCTGAGCGTTCCGCCGTTGGCCGTCAGAGCGACATGGTGCCAGGTGTTGAGGGAACCATCAATGACGCCAGCGGCGGCAACGCGGTTCGGGCCCACTTCGAGCTCACCGCGCAGCGTGGGGCCGCCTGCTTCCTGAACGACTTCCAGCTGGAACTGACCCTTCGAGCCGGTCGTGCGGCTGTCGATCCAGTTGTTGATGATCGGGCCCCAGTTATCGCTGGCCGAATTGACCCAGGCGGAAACCGTGAGAGCACGGCTGGCCTTGGTGTAGTTCGGGACAAACGCGTAGATGTTGCCTTCGAAGTAGTGGGAGTTGGCCACCTGACCGGGCTGCCAGTTTTCGAAGCCAGTTTCACGGAGTTCAGCAGCCTGACCGCCGGCGACCGAGTTGGCGATCGTGCGGCCTTCGGTTTCATCGAACTTGAGGTGCGTGATGAGGCCCGAGGCGATCTGCGAGTTCGCGAGCACTTCGACCACCGCGCTGCGGCTGCGGGCGCGGCCGGCCGGATTGCTGACAACCACGTTGTAGCTGCCGGCGCTGGATTCCGTGAGACCTGCGAGGGTGAGGGTCGGGCCCGTGGCGCCCGCGATTTGCTGGCCGTTCTTCAGCCATTGATAGCTGAGACCGGGGCCGGAAGCTTCGACGCTCATCGTCACGCAACCACCAGCGATGCCGTTGGCGGAGGCCGGTTGACGAGTAATCACCGGCGGTTCGCCAGCGGCCGGCGGATTCAAGAGCAGCTGGAAGCCGTTCAAGCCAGGACCCTGGCCACCGCCGCCGGTCGCGCTGAAGGTAATGGTGACGACGCCATCCGCACCGGGCTGCACGTTGTCAAACCGCACGTAGTTACCCACACCGCGAGTCGCAGCCGACGTCGAGGAGACGAGGCTGAAGCCGGGCGTCGGATTGTATTCATCAGAGTTCAACGGGCGAATGAAACGCTGTTGAGTGGCGCCACCGGCCGTGGCCGCGATGTCCATGGGCCAGAATTCGAGAGGAACCTGGACCGCGTAAAGGAGGAGCGAGTGGTTGCCCTGAGGAACGCCCGAGAGGGTGATGGTGCTGCCACCGGCCGCCGTGTTCGCGCGCACCAGACCGTTCAACATGCGTTCGGTCGGATCGCTGTTTCCAGTGCCCGCGCCCCATTCACCAGAGGTCGCCCAGGAGACGGTGATGGTGGAGTGGGAGGTGTTGGCGCTGTTGATCGCCGAGATCGGACCGCCGTTGCCACCGGAGAGGTTGTTCCAGTAAGCCTGCGGATGGAAACCGGTGATGTCCGAAGCCAGCATGTCAGTCGGAGCGCCATTGGCGCCGCCGCCGCGGAAGCTGAAGCCGAGGCTCTCGGTCGTAGACGGCGTGAAGATGCTGAGCATGACTTCATCGCTGACCTGACGGCCATCACGACCCTGAACGACTGCGTAGTAAGTGGCGCCGTCATCCGCAGCGGTCGCGGCAGGCGTCGTATAGGACGCGTTGTTCGCACCGGGAATGCGGTCGCCGTTCTTGAACCATTGCACGCTCCACGGACCGGTGAGCACGACACGGAACGTGGCCGTCTGGCCCAGCAGCACCGGCGTATCCAGCGGCTGG
Source organism: Verrucomicrobiota bacterium (assembly GCA_016713365.1). Taxonomy (GTDB): domain Bacteria; phylum Verrucomicrobiota; class Verrucomicrobiia; order Limisphaerales; family JADJPG01; genus JADJPG01. The sequence goes on from JADJPG010000018.1 coordinate 67,879, forward strand.
CGGCGGATCAATGTATCCACAGCATTCGTATTCACCGCGCCAGGCGTCACACCGAGGAACTCAACTTCCGCAATCTGCATGCAGCAGGTGGAGTTGCCCTGGGTGTTCGGGAAGATCAAGCGGTAGGTCTTGAACGCACGATTGTTCTCCGGGAAGAAGATGTAGTTCTTGAAGAAGCGCGTCGGGAAGGCCGGAACAGTACCGCTGCTGATCGGGAAGAACGTTGTGCCATCCAACGAGCCTTCGAGCGTGTAGTCGGCCGGATCACGATCCGGAGCGTCGTTCGCGGAGGTCAACGTGAGGCCGGAGACGACGGTGTCACCCACCGCAGGCGTCACGGTGAAGCCGGTGTTCACGATATCGAAGTTCAGGTACTTCGTCGGCGCGTTGTCGATGGCATTGGCCACGCCTTCGGAACCAGGAGAGTTGTTCGAAGTGGCAACGGTCGGATCTCCCGGCACCGTCACATCGGTCGGCGCGAGATTGCCGAGCAGCTCGACTTCGGAGATCTGCATGCTGTTGCCGCCGGGGCCAGCGACTTCAGGGAAGATCACGCGGTAGCTGAGGTAGGGGACTTTATTCGCGAAGAGAATCGTGTTCTTCTGGAAACGCGCCGCAAAGGCCGGGACGCTGCCGCTGGAAATCGGCGCGAAGGTCACGCCGTCATATGATCCTTCGAGGGTGTAGGTCAGCGGGTCGCGCTCAGGAGCGTCATTCGCCGAGGTAAGGGTCAAACCGCTGACGATGGTCAGGCCCGAACCGGGGGTCACCGTGAAGCCGGTGTTGACGCGATCGAAGTTCAGATACTTCGTCGGCGCGTTGTCGATGGCGTTGGCCACGGCTTCGGAACCGGGACTGTTATTGGAGCTTGCGACAATGGCGTCACCCGGCTGGGTCACGTCCTGCGCGACTTCCGAGACCACGCCGAGCAGTTCCACTTCGGAGATCTGCATGCTGTTGCCGCCAGGTCCCGCGACTTCCGGGAACACCAGGCGATAGGAACTAAACGCACGGTCATTGGAGAAGAAGATGAAGTTCTTCTGGAAGCGGGCCGTGAAGGCAGGAACGCTGCCGTTGCTGATCGGGAAGAATTCTACGCCATCGAGCGAACCTTCGAGCGTGTAGGTCAGCGGATCGCGCTCCGGAGCGTCGTTGGCGGAGGTCAGCGTGATGCCGGTGACCTTTGTGCCACCCACGGACGGTGTCACGGTGAAGCCCGTGTTCAGGCGATCGAAGTTCAGATACTTCGTCGGCGCGTTGTCGATGGCGTTGGCCACGCCTTCGGAGCCGGGCGTATTGTTCGATGTTCCCGCGATCGCGTCACCAGGTTGCGTCACATCAGAAGGAGCCTGCGAGCCGAGCAGTTCCACTTCGGAGATCTGCATGCTGTTGCCACCAGGACCCGCAACTTCAGGGAACACCAGGCGATAGCTCAAATACGGCGTGGCGTTGTCGAACAAGATGGTGTTCTTCTGGAAGCGCGCCGTAAAGGCAGGAACTGTACCACTCGAAATGGGGGTGAAGTTCACGCCGTCGTAAGAACCTTCGAGAGTGTAGGTGGACGGATCGCGTTCTGGCGCGTCATTGGCTGAGGTCAGCGTCAATCCCTGCACGACGCTCAGACCGATGGCCGGCGTGACGGTGAAGCCGGTGTTCAGGCGATCGAAGTTGAGATACTTCGTCGGCGCATTGTCGATGGCATTTGCCACCCCTTCGGAGCCGGGAGTGTTGTTTGAGGTGCCAACAATCGGGTCGCCCGGCTGGGTGACATCCGATAGTTGCGCATGAAGATTTCCGCTGAAGGCAGTCGCCAGCAAAGTGGCGACACAGCAGAATATGAGTCTGAATCGATTCATAGCACTGATCATTTGGTTGGTTGTTTGGTTCTGGTTCGAAGGCAAGACAGGCTGCATCAATGCAAAGTTACACCGCACTCCATCCATGGAGGATCTGGCATCACCTGTGAATCATGTCGTGGAACACAAAAGGAATAGCCAAACTCACCCCCTCCAGTCAATCCGCTTATCACAGAGAATTAACTAGGCTGTAACACCGCCCCGGGCGAGAGTGGCGGTGACAGACATGCGGAGGTTGTAGGAGAAGCACCGCAGCGGGGCAAGCGGAAGATGGGACCAGAGCGTCAACGATCTGCTCGTCGCGTTATGGATTCCCGCCACCTATTGGATCGGTAAAGTCGACGGTAATAGGTTGCGTATCAAACGTGCTAATCGTTCCAAACGGGTTCGTCACCCGACCCAGTAGATCCCCGTAAGAGCGCCTTTATCCTCCTCAAAAGGGCCGATGCCGAGTAAGAGGAGTTCGTTTCCCCAGGCAACAACTCCGGCTCCATCGGACTTCCGGCGCTCGTTTTGATAATGTACCATTGATAAGTGAACGGCTGCGACCCCGTAACGCCCACCGAGAGAGTGAAGGTCGCAGGAATGGTCAGGTGATTCTGTATCGGAGACAAGGAGGTAAGAATCGGCGCAACGTTCGAAACAACAAGGCTCGCCGCCGCACTGGTCGCCACGCCGACCTGATTGCTTACAACGACATGATACAACCCCGCATCCGCCGTCTGCACATTGCTCAACACCAGGGACGAGGAGTTCACGACCGTCGCGACGAGGTTCGTGTCGTTCAAGAACCATCGATAGGTGAGCGGCACCGCCCCAAACGCCCGCACCGACAACGTCGCATTCTCGCCGGAGTAGATGCCGACGCCCACCGGATCTTCGATGATGGCGGGAGCGGGATCCGTGACAACGGTCAACGTCACCACTGCGCTGGTGGAGGCACCAAGAATTCCATAGGCGACTGCGTAGTAACTGCCGGCGTCCTCCGGAACCGCGTTAGTCACAATGAGCGTCGGGTTGGTTTCGCCCGCCAGCAGTTCGTCATTGAAATACCAGCGATAGGAAATCGGCTCTGCACTGTTTACCGACAAGGTGAACACTGCGCTCTGGCCCAGCGGAACACCTTGATCCTCCAAGTCGCCATCGATGGTCGGCTGGCCTTCCGGCGGAAACTCGGTGATCACCACCCGGTAAGCGCCAGAGTCCGCGTTGAAGGGTTGCGGCGAGTATTCGAAATCGGCCCGGAAATCGTCCGGCCCGAGTGTTTCCACGCCCAGCCATGCGTCGTTCGCCGAGGCCCGGTACTGGAGCGTGTAGTAATACTCCATGTTGTCTTCGTCCACCTGCGGCATGGTGATGGCGCAGGTCGGATCATCGCAATCGACCTCGACGGGTTCGAGCAGATACACCGTCGCCGTGTCGTCGCTCGAATCGAAGCCATAATCATTGGTCACTTCGACAAAATATGTTCCCTGCGTGTCCTCAATGTCCACGTTGTCCACCGTCAGCGTCGCGTTGGTGGCGTTCGTAATGGCGTCGCCATTGAAATACCACTGGTAGGTGAACGGCTTCGTGCCACGCGCGGTCACGGTAAAAGTCGCATCTTCCCCACGTGTCGTGAACGCCGCTGCTGGCTGCACGGAAATACTCGGCGGGAGATTGGTAATCGTAACCGTGGCAACGCGGCTGGTCACCATGCCGGCGGAGTTCGAGGCGACGATGGAATACGTCCCGCCGGAGTTGGTGGAAAGATTGGTCAAGGTCAGCGAGAAATTCGTGGCTCCGCTGATCAGCGTTGTCTCGTTCGTGTACCACTGGAACGTGATGGGCCGGGATCCAAACACACTGAAGTGGAACGATGCGTCTTCCCCCTCGGCCACCGTCTGATCCTCGATGTCCGTGGTGACCATCGGTGCGACCAGTTGAACCGTCAGCGAGGCCAACTCGCTCGTGGCGCGGCCCCCGTGATTCGTCACCACCACAAAGTAGCTGCCGTCGTTCGCCGCCTGGGCGTCGCTGATGGTGTAGGTGTTGGTAAGTTCAAACGACTGCAAGGGCGCCTGTAGATTGGTCGCTCCATCCTTCACCAGATACCAGAGGAAGGTCAGCGGCACGGTCCCGACGGACACCGCCGCGGTGAACGACGCGGAGTTGCCGCCCAGCACCGAATAGTTGGTGGGTGAAAACTCCATGACCGGCGGAATGCTGGTGACGACCAGCGACGCCGCGGTGCTGACCACCGTGCGATACTGGTTGCCCACGCGCACCGAGTAATTGGCGTTCATCAGCGGATGCGCGTTGGTCAGGGTGAAGGTCGTCCGCGTGGCGCCGAGAATCACCACTCCATTCGACAGCCACTGATAGCTCAACGTGCCATCGCCCTCGGCCGTCACGGAGAACGTGCCGGTTGCACCGGGTGCCAGAATAAGGCCCGACGGCTGGCGCGTAATCGTCGCAGGAATGACCACGCTCAGACTCGCGTCATCGCTTTCCACCGACCCGGAATTATTCGCCACCACCACGTCGTAAGCGCCTTCACTGCTGAGCTGCGCGTTGGTGAGAACGTAAACCGAGCTGGTCGCGTTCGAGATCGCGCTGCCGTTCCGGCGCCATTGATAGGTCAACGGCGGGTCGCCCTGAGCCGTCACCGTGAAGATCGCGGTATTACTCCGCAGGACCTCGGTGTCCACCGGTTGCTGCAGAATGGTCGGCGCCACCAATCCCACTCCATATTGATAGGCGCCAAGATCGGCGTTCGTACCCGACGGACGGCCGACGCCGCGCGCGTCAAGATCGAGCCCGTAATTTGTCAGCCCGTAACGGATGGCCGGACTGCCGTCCAGTAACCGAAGCGTCTCCACGATGCCGCCATTGCGCGCGAGCGTGTCGAGCTTTGGATCGAGATTCGTCAACAACTGCGTGACCTGCGCCCGCGGCACGCCGCTGAGCTTGAAGCTGCGATCCGAGCTGATGTTCCGACCGAGGAAGGTAAACGTCTTGCCCGCGTAATAGCTGTTCGTGCCATTGGCCGGATACGCCACGATCGAGTTGCGCAGCGTGAAGACGCCATTGCTGTTTGCCACGTTGGCACCACGGCTCAAGCCCTTGTCACCGTTCACACCAGGCAGGCTTCCGCCACCAGATAATCCGTTTGTTCCACCAGTCGCACCGCCATCCGAAATCGTGCAATGGGTCGCAATGATGACCGCTTTCTTTCCGTTAAATACGTTCCCTCCCCAAGCGCTGCCGCCATTTCCACCGCGACCGCCTCTGCTGCTGCCATCGGATCCTGAGCCGCCGTTCCCCGCGTTGACCCCGTTGGAAAAGAACGTGCAGTTCCCGAGGATGTTGGTGCCGAAATTGGCAATTGCCCCGCCGGCCGAGTGTGGTCCGCCGGCCCCGGTCTTGCCGCGTGCGGAATTGCTCCCGCCATCTGCGCTATCTCCGCTGTCAGTGACATTCAGCGCAAACGTGGTGTTCAGGTTGGTCGCGGAGGATTTGGGATGATTGTAGATGGCTCCACCCGCCGCCGCGCCGCCGACCGCACCTTTGCCATTGAAGCCGGCGAAGATACCCGAGCCCGCCGTGCCACCGTCGCCACCCAAGCCACCCAGCACGTAATTGCCATAAAACGAACAGCCGTCGGTAAATACCTGGCCCTGGTTGTAAATCGCGCCGCCCAGCGCCCCGCCGCCGCGACCGCCGCTGCCGCCGTCACCAGCCCGCACCGTGCCGTTACCACCATTGCCGCCAAGTCCACCATTGCCGCCGTAAACGCCATTGGTGAGGAACGCACAGCCGTTCAGCCAGACCCGTCCAAGATTGTAAATCGCCCCGCCGGCCGCGTTCACGCCAGCCTTGCCTGTCCCGCCGTCCTTCGCGCTGCCGGAGACTGTGTCCACGCGGGCGCTCGTCCCCGAAACTCCGTTGCTTCCGGTCGCGACGTTGTTCGAGAAGACGCAGTCCACCGCGTAAAGCGCGCTGTTGGAACTCACGTAAAACGCCGACCCGTTTGTCCCCTTGCCGTTGATGAACATGATGTTCGTCACGTAGAGCTCGACGCCGCGATCCAGCAGGAACAAGCCGCCGTTGAGGAAATTCGTTCCAGTAGGCCCGGCGATCGTAATGCTGTGCCCCACGGCGCTCAGGCGAATGACGTCGGTGGTCAGGTTTGTGGAAGTTGAGGAATGGGCGAGGCGGATCTGGTTCGTCAGCGTCACCGTCCCATCGCTGTCGAACGTGATGATGCCATCGCCGCCGTTGGAACGGGCTTCGAGAATTTTCGCTTCGAGCTCTGCGTGAGAGGTCACGGTCACCGTCGTTGCGGCGAGGACGCCATGGGTTCCCCCCGACGCCATGACCAGCGTGACGAGAGCCAGCCACAGAAATCGGGATGGTTTAAGACGGATCATGGCGCACCAAGATAGCAGCGTTTGCTACTTCGAAAAACCTTCTTTCTCAGCCTGCTTCTTGAGGCGTTTATCTTCCTTCTTTTGCCACGCCTTCTCGCGCTCAGCTTCTTCCTCGATGAGCTTGCGTTCCATATCCTGGAACTCACGCCGCGCCGCCGAAGCTCCGGGCATAATCTTTTGCTGATCCGCGGCGTAGTTGGCGGCGGCCTCTGGAGTCGGCAACACGGTCGGACGAATCATCACCATGAGTTCCTGACGATCTTCGGAGTTGCGCGTCGAGCGGAAGAGCGCGCCGAGATAAGGGATGTCCTTGAGGATGGGCACGCCACCCTTGGAGTTGGCCTTGTTCGCCGAGATCATGCCGCCAAGCATCACGGTCTCGCCATCGCGGACGGCCACCTTGGCGTTCGCTTCACGGTCGATGGTGGAAGGCACGCTGCCGATGTTCTGGATGGTCACCTCCTCGCCGACATCTTGAATCTTCTGCCGAATGTCCATCACAACGAGACCCTCGGCATTGATGAGCGGCAGCACCGAGAGAGTGACACCGATCTGGAGCTGCTGAATGCTGGAATAGTTGCCGCCAAACCCGCCGTAGCTGGATCCTGTGGGATACGGGCGCGTCTGGCCGACGAAGATATTCGCCTCGACCGCGTGCGAGGTCTGAATGCGCGGGCGCTGGAGAATCTTGATGCGACCGTCGCTGGCCAGCGCCTTGGCGGTGGCTTCGAAGCCGGCGAATTTGGCGACGTAGTTAAAGCCACCATCCAGTCCACCGGCCGCATTGGACGACGAGTTTGAGAAATTATCAAAACTCAAGAAACCTGTGTTCGGCCCCAGAATACCCAGAGCGCCATCCTTCACGACGTTGCCAATCGCGCCCGACTTGTCTGGGTTCTGCAAATAGCTGAAACCGTAATCAAGCCGGTTGTTCAAGCTGACCTGCATGACGATGGCCTCGATAAGCACCTGCGCGAGGACCACGTCGAGCTTGTCGATGATGTTCGAGATCGTCATCAAGTCAGACTTGCTGGCGAAGATGAGCAACGCGTTGATGCGTTCGTCGGCGATGATCTTGGTGTTGCCGAGCACGAAGATGTCCCCCGCCCCGCCGCCCGCGCCACCGGCCCCCCTTTGCTGATTGGCGATCGCCGAAAGACGGTTCGCAAACGAGCCACGGCCACCCACGCCCCCTGCGCCACCGAGTCCTCCACCCAGACCGCCCGCACGATTATTGAGGCCACCCTGATTGTAACCCTGCTGGCCTGCTCCACCCAATCCGCCAACTCCCGCGCCGGTGGAACCAAAACCGCCCACGCCACCGCCGGTGCTCAGGCCGGTGTTCGAACGCTGGCCGCCGATCGTCATCGCGCCGCCGCCGCCTGCGGTCAAACCGCCGAGCACCTGGGCGATGTCGCCCGCCAGCGCGTATTTGATCGGGATGACGACAGACTCAAATTCCTGCACCGGCACCACGTCCACTTTTGCGATCATCTCCAACATGCGCTTCACGTTCTCCGCGTAATCGCGCAGGACGATCATGCCCGTGCTCGGGATGGTAAGAATGCTCTCCGGCGCGCGCGAAAACGGCGTCAGCACCTGCATCACATCGTTCGGACTGGCGTTGGTCAACTGCACGACAACCGTCACGTAGGTGCCGGATTCCGGGAGGTCATCAATCGTCGCATCGCTCACCCGGCCAGCCGTCCGGCCAGCCTGACCTTCCGCGACCGCCTTCACGAATTTCGTGCCTTGCGGCGTCATCGTGATGCCATTCATGGACAGGATGCTGTCCAGCGCCTGAATCGCTTCCGTGCGGGTCAGCTCCGTCTGGGTCTTGATGCTAATCTTCGTCGCGGGAAGACTGGTCGGCTTGAGCACGGTGCGACCCGTCAGCTCCTGATAGATTTCCAGCACCTGACCGAGGTCCGCCTCCTGAAATTTAATCATGCCCGGAGGTAGAATTTCCTCATCCTTGGCCTTCTCCGCCGCTGCTCCTCCGGTCGCCAGACCGGGAGCCGTTGCGGTGTTCGCCGCCGAACCCGGAGCGACTTGACCCGCGACATTCCGCTGGCCCGCTGCCGGAGGTTGAGGAACGCCCGGAACCACCGGCGTGGCCGTGGTCGTCGTCGTCGTGGTGCCCGGACGATTGGTCACACCGCCGGCCACTGCGCGGTTGGTGGACGCACGCACGGTGACACCCGGCGCGGGGAAGGTCGGCAGATTGGCAATCGGCGTCTTGTTCTGTGGAGACGTCGCAGCGGCAGCGGGCACGACGGTCGGCGCGTTCGTCAAGCGCGTCGGCACGGCGCGGGCCGGAACCTTGTTCGTGGCCGGCGTCGCCGGTTGATCCGCGGCGTGCGCGCTGAACGCGAGCACGACGGAGAACGACAGAAGTTGGAGGAGTGGTTTCACGGTGATTCCTGTGGTTAAGGAGACGGACAGAGTCGAAAGGACGGAGCCCGCAGCAAGCTCCCGAGCGGAACGCGACGATGTTCGCGACGCGGGATGGTTTTTCGAGCGGCTAGACATACGACATTACTTCTTGATGGCCGAAGGCGCGCGTCGGGCGCTGTTGGTCGAGGCCGGCGCAGGCGCCGGAGTCACCGGCTTGGCCACTGCAGCAGCAGCAGGAGTATTGGTTCTCGGCGCGTCCGTCTTCGCGGCGGCGGGAGCAGGCTTGGCAGCGATGGGCGCGGCCTTCGGCGGCGGACGGCGTTGGAAGCTCTTCACCAAGGTGACAGGCCCCTGCAAACGCTGGCGCGAAGGATCGGGGCTGAGCTGCATGCTCTTGGCGCGGATGAGGAGATCCTTGTCCGCCAGCCGGTAGAGAAACTCGATCAACTCCTTCTCGGAGGTGTTGATATTCACCGTCACGGAAGCTTCGTCGAAGAAGGAGTTCGTCTTGCCGGTCGCCGCCTGGCGTTGCAGAGGCGTGATGGAGGTTATGGTGACGCCGCTGAGCGCCGCCTGGGAATTCACCTCCTGCGAAAGCCGGAGTGCAGCTTCCTCGGTGGCAACCTCGCCGCCGCTTTGCTGCTGCAGTTCCTTGATCTCCTTCTCGTAGGTGGACTTCTTCGCGATCTCATCCGCGAACGTCTTGCGCTTCGATTCGGCATCGCGCATGCGCTGCTCGTTCTTCGCCCATTCACCGAACTCAGGAAACACGAGCCAGAAATTCAGCACGACAAAAACGACGATGCCGACGATGACCACGAGCCGGCGCTCGGCCGGGGCCAGATTCAATTTGTCAAAGAGGCTGGTCATTCGGTCATGTCCGTGCGCTTGAGGTCACACGAGAAATTCCAGTTCAACGTCGCCTGCCCGGGCTGAACCTGGCTGTTTGGCGGGTTCACTTTGGAGAACAGGCGTTGGCCTCTCGCTTCGTAGTCAATCAACGCCGCGTTGAACTCGAGCACTTTGCCCCGGTCTTCCGATCCGGCCGTGCCGAAGAACGTCACCTTGCGTCCGCGCTCAAAGTTGATGTTGTTCAGCGTGAGCTCCGGCGGGAGCGTCTTCGCGACGGAGAGATAGCTTTCCAGCGCGGCGTATTGCAGCTCGAGCGTATCCTGCAGCACCTTGAGCTTCTCGCGAATCTGCACGGTGTTGGTGTAGGTCGGCCCGAGCGTCGCCAACTCGTCCTGAACGCTGCTGAGCTTGTAGCCCGTGTATTGAACGCCGCCGAGGTAGAAGAGCACGCCAATCACGTAGAGCACGACGATGGCGCCCAAGGTGCGCATCCAGAGATGATCGACAAACTTCTGCTTGTATCGCGCGGTGAAATCCGGCGGCAACAGGTTCGTCGTGGTCGAACCACCCGCCACCCGGCGGGCCGTCATCGCAGCCAGTTCCTTGGCCGGGACCGGCGAAACCACTTCCACCTGTTGCGTGAGATCAAAGAGCGGCAGCCATGCCTGCGCCGTCGCTTCATCGGCGACGAGATGCAGCTTCGGATCGGAGGTCAGCCAGCCTTCCATTTCGCCCGCCCACACGGTCTGGGCGATTTGTTCCTGCAGCGCGGCGCCGCGTTTTTCATCAGGCGGCAGGTGAATGAGGCTGAGGTTCTGCAGCACGCCGTCATACCACCAGGCGACGACGCAAATGGCTTCCTGACCGCCGACATTCGGAAACACCCACGCGCCGTTGACCTTCACCTTGGTGGCGCGCAATTCATCGAGCAACGGCAGCTCCAGTCGATCCGCGAGGAACCCCTGCCCTTCCAGCTGGCCGAGATGGGCTTCCACGCGATCCCGCTCCGCCATGATCACGATCACCGTCTGCAGCTCGCCCGTGGCGTGGGGATTCATCTCCTCGCCAATCTTGTCCTGCTTGAGGTAGGGAAAAATTTCGTAGCTCCAGACAATCTGCGCGACAGGCAGGGCGGAAAGTTTTTCGAGCTGCAGCTCGACCATCGACTGCATTTCCGCCGCGTCCGCCTTGGGCAGTTGCACGACGCGAACAAACGCCTTGTCCGCGGGCAGCCACGCGATGTTGAGCTTGGGCTGGAAGAGGCTCTGCCAGTTCTTGGCAACGAGCTTTTCGGGAAGCGGCTCGCGGCCGGGCTTCGAATCCTCGCGAAGCAGGTTGAACTTGCTGCCGCTGGCGTTGAACTGCCAGAGCTGCCGCGCGGTCGGCGCAGCCTGTAGAACATTGCAAAATTGCCAGCGTGCCATCGATCAGCCTTTGTCGTCCATGAGGCTCAGGTGTTCCTCGGTTTGCGTGACGCGCAACACTTCCTCAATCGTCGTGCGGCCAGCCTTCACTTTCACCCAGCCGTCGTTGCGCAAGGTGCGCATGCCGCCTTCAATCGCCTTCTGCGCGATCGTGGTGGCCGGGGCGCGGCTCATGATCAACGGCCGCAGCGCCTCGGTGACCACGAGGAGTTCGTAAATGCCCTGCCGGCTTTGATAACCAAGCCCGCGGCAGGTTTCGCAGCCGACGCCTTGATAGAACTTCGTCGTCGGAATGTCTTTCTCCGGAAAACCAATCTTGCGCAGAAAATCCAGTTCCACTTTTCGCTCCGTCTTGCACGCCGGGCAGATGTTGCGGACGAGACGTTGCGCAAGCACGGCTTCCACGGATGACGCGACAAGGAAGGGCTCGATGCCCATGTCGATCAAGCGCGTAAAGGCGCTGGGCGCGTCGTTAGTATGCAGCGTGGAGAAGACCAAGTGACCCGTCAACGACGCGCGGATGACGATCTCTGCGGTTTCACGATCGCGCACCTCACCAACCATGACCACGTTCGGGTCCTGACGAAGAATGTGGCGCAGACCCATTGCGAAGGTCAGACCAATATCCGAGCGCACGGGAATCTGGTTGATGCCCTTGAGCTCGTATTCGACCGGTTCCTCAATCGTGATGATGCGCTTGGTGACGGAGTTGATTGAACTGAGGAAGGCGTAGAGCGAAGTCGATTTGCCGGCACCAGTCGGGCCGGTGACGAGCATGATGCCGTGGGGCTTGACGACGACTTCGCGGATGGCGGCTTCTTCGCGCGGGTCAAAGCCCAGCTTGTCGAGCGTGAGGAAGATCTTTCCGCGCGTGAGCAAGCGGAGGGAAACCGACTCGCCGTAGACCGTCGGAACCGTCGAGACGCGGATGTCGATTTCCTCGCCCTTGATACGGACGTTAATGCGTCCGTCCTGCGGCAGCCGCTTTTCCGAGATGTTCATCCCGGACATGACCTTGATACGCGAAATGATCGCCGCCTGATAACGCTTCAGCTGCGGTGGCATTTCCATCTGGTGGAGAATGCCGTCGATGCGGTTGCGGATGCGCAGTTCGTCTTCCGCCGGTTCAAAGTGAATGTCCGTCGCGCGGGACTTGAAGGCTTCCCAGATGATCTGGTTGACGAACTTGATGACGCTCGCCTCCTGGTCGCCCTCGGTGATTTCCTTGTCCTCGACGAGGAGATCCATCGGCTCGTCTTCCTTGGCGAGCTCATCGAGGGTTTCGGCGCCGACGCCGTAGTACTTCTTCAGCGCCTTATCGATTTCAGTCTTCGGCGCGAGCGCGAATTGCACGGGCATCTTCGCGTCGAACTGCACCGAGTTCAGCATCGCTGTATCGAACGGATTGCAGACAGCGACTTGCAGCGTGCCGTTCTGGTAATCCGTGGGAACGGCGTAGTATTGGAAAGCGACCTTGGTGGAAATCTTGTTCTTCGCCTCCGTCGGGACGGTCTGCTTTTTCAGGTCCACGAACGGCCACTTCAGAACCCCCGCGAGTTGCTGGAGGAAAACCTCTTCCGACAGGCCGGCCTCACGCGAAACGAAGTCGAGCAACGTGTCCTGAGACCCGTTGGCCGCCGCCAATCGCCATTGCTTCTGCCAGTCCTCAAACTTCTGAGGCGTGGCCTTGGCGGCTTCGGCGATAATTGTTTTAAGCGAGACGTGAGCCATCTGTAATGCGCGTCGTGCGTTGCGTATCTTGAACAGCGGACGCTAGGAAAAGTTCCGCCAAGGGTCAAAGGATTTAACTGAACGACGTTTGTTAAGGCGCAGCACGCAACGGGTTCGGCGGAAAAGCCGGGGCACTTGAGGAAGAATATCTCGGCCGCCGCGTCGATCCGAGCGAACACCGCTCGATGACCACTGTCACCTCGCCGTAACCTTAGGCCTTGCCTTTGCCCCCCGTTCGGAGTTCCCTAAAGCGATCTCACTGCGCGCTCCCAAATCGCCCGCTTTGTGGGTCGAAATCACAACTGCAGTTCCGAGTTGTTATGCAACATGATGTTTATCCAAGGATGGCTCCGTCACTTGTGCTCAAGCTGGGGTTTATCTGTGTGCTGGCTTTGCTTTCCCGCCTCCAAGCCTCCGCCGCAGCGCCAGAAGTCCAGTTTATCGCGGACAAAACCGTCTCCGAGCAAACCCCGTTATCATTCACCGTGGTGGCCACGGACACCGACGTTCCCGCTCAGCAACTGACCTTCAGCCTGGCCAGCGGCGAACAAACCGGCGCGACGCTCAGTTCCACCTCGGGCCTGTTCTCCTGGACGCCAACGGAAGCGCAAGGCCCCAGCACGAACCTCTTCACGGTGATCGTGGCAGACAATGGCGCTCCCAGCCTGACCGCCACGCAACGTTTCAACGTCGTCGTCCTCGATGTGAATCGGGCGCCGGAAGTCTCCCCGATCGCCAACCAGACGATCAACGAAGGCACCTTGCTCGTGGTGTCTGCCCTGGCGACGGACCCGGATATTCCGGTGCAGACACTATCCTTTGCGCTCAGCGCGAGTTCTCCCACGAATGCCGCTATCAGCGCCGGTGGCTTGATCACCTGGCAGACTGATGAACTCATCGGCCCCGGCACCAACCGTTTCGACGTCATCGTGACCGACAACGGAGTTCCCAGTTTGAGCACGACCCAGACGTTCTTCGTCGTCGTCAACGAGCTGAACATCAGCCCCACAATGGCTGACATCCCGGCGAAGAGCGTCAACGAAGGAGAACTCCTCACCTTCACCATCACCGCCACCGATCCCGATCGGCCCGCCCAAACCCTGACTTTCAGCCTCGGAACCAGTGCGCCCGAAGGCGCCAGCGTCAATCCCGTTACCGGCGTGTTTACCTGGACGCCATCCGAGTTTCAGGGCCCTGGTAGCTACTTTATCAGCGCATTCGTGACGGACTCCGGTTCGCCGGCGCAACTCGACGCCAAGGGCTTCATTGTCACCGTCAACGAAGTCAACCGCCGTCCGGAAATTCAACCCGTCGAGAGTCAGGTCGTGAACGAAGGGCAGTTCCTCGGCTTCTCGGTCTTCGTCTCGGACGCCGATGTGCCGGTGCAAAACCTCACGCTCGCCCTCGGCACGAACGCTCCCGCTGGCGCAGTCCTCAGTCCCGGCGGATTCTTTTCTTGGACGCCGACCGCCGCGCAAGGCCCCGCCACCTACACCTTCAATGTCACCGCCACGGACGACGGCACACCCAGCCTGAGCGCGACCCAGACTGTTACCATCGTCGTGAGCGAACCCAATCTCCTCCCGATCCTCGAGCCCATCAGTGACCGAACCGTCCGCGAAGATGAATTGTTCACGTTCCCCATCGTTGCCACCGATCCCAATGGCTCGTCCCAGACCCTGACCTACAGCATCGGCGCCGGCGCACCTGACGGTGCCACCATCGATCCCGTGACCGGCGTCTTCAGCTGGACTCCTGCGGAAGCGCAAGGCCCGGGCAGCTTTCAGATCGGCATCATCGTCACGGACAACGGCACGCCGCCGCTCTCGGCAGCGCGCAGTTTTCTCGTCACCGTCAACGAAGCCAACCGCGCGCCCATCCTCGCACCGCTGGCCGACCAGGAGATTAACGTCGGCGGCCTCCTCGTCTTCAGCGTTCCCGCCGAAGACCCGGATATTCCTCATCAAACGCTTCTGTTCGCGCTCGGAGACGGCGCTCCTCAAGGCGCGAGCGTCAGCCCGGGCGGCCTCTTCACCTGGACCGCCACCTCCGCGCAACTGTTCACCACGAACCGCGTTGCCATCATCGTCAGCGACGGCAGCCTCTCGGTCACGCAAGCGTTCACCGCCATCGTGCTCGAACCCAATCAGTCGCCTTCGCTCGCCGCCATCAGTGACCAAACCATCAGCGAAGGCGAAACGATTTCCTTCCCCGCCAGCGCCACCGATCCAAACGGTCCCTCGCAGACGCTCACCTTCTCCCTCGGCGCCGGCGCACCCGAAGGCGCCACCATTGATCCAGTGAGCGGCGTCTTCAGCTGGACTCCGTCCGAAGCTCAGGGGCCCGGCAGCTTCCAGATCGGCATCATCGTCACCGATGACGGCACACCGGCACTCGGCGCCGCGCGCAGCTTTTTGGTCACCGTCAACGAAGTCAATCAACCGCCCGTCCTGCAACCGCTGGCGGATCAAATCGTGAACGTCGGCGGATTCCTCGTCTTTAGCATCCCCGTCGAAGACCCCGACATCCCGCACCCCACGCTCAACTACAGCCTGGGCGCAGGCGCTCCCGCGGGCGCCGCTGTCAGCGACGGCGGGCTCTTCACCTGGACCCCGACCGCCGCGCAACAGTTCACGACGAACCGCATCGCCGTCATCGTCAGCGACGGCAGCTTGTCGGTCACCCAATCGTTCACTGGGATCGTTCTCGAGCCGAATCAATCCCCGTCCCTCGCCACCATCAGCGACCAAACGGTCACAGAAGGCGAATCGATTTCCTTCCCCGTCTCCGCGACCGATCCGAACGGCCCGTCGCAGACACTCACCTTTTCGCTCGGTGCCGGCGCACCCGCCGGCGCCATACTCCACCCGACGACTGGCGAGTTCGAATGGACGCCCTCTGAATCGCAAGGCCCGGGCAGTTTCCAAATTGGCGTCATCGTCACCGACAACGGCACTCCCCCGCTCGCGGCAGCGCGCAGCTTCCTCGTCACTGTCAACGAAGTAAACCAGCCCCCGACGATCGCGCCGCTGGCTGATCAGACCATCAACGTCGGCGGACTGCTCGTCTTCAGCGTGCCCGCTGATGACGCGGACATTCCGCACCCAAACCTCATCTTCAGTCTCGGGACCAATTCCCCCGCGGGTGCCGAGATCGGCTCCAGTGGGCTCTTCACTTGGACGCCCACCGTCGCCCAGCTCCTGACCACCAATCGCATCTCCGTCATCGTCAGCGACGGCAGCCTGTCCGCCACGCAAACGTTCACTGCCATCGTGCTCGAACCCAACCAGTCCCCTACCCTCGCGACGATTAGCGACCAAACGATCAGCGAAGGCGAACTGCTCTCCTTCCCGGCCAGCGCCACGGATCCGAACGGTTCCTCGCAAACGCTGACCTTCAGCCTCGGCGCCGGTGCTCCGGAAGGCGCCACCATTGATCCCGTGACAGGTGCCTTCAGCTGGACACCGAACGAAACGCAAGGCCCGGGCAACTTCCAGATCGGCATCGTCGTCACCGACAACGGAACGCCACCGCTCGGCGCCGCGCGCAGTTTCCTCGTCACCGTCGAGGAAGTGAACCAGCCGCCCATCATCACCCCGCTGGCCAATCAGACCGTCAACGTCGGCGGACTCCTCGTGTTCAGCGTCACCGCGACGGACGTGGACATCCCGCGGCAGAGCGTCATTTACAGCCTCGGCACCAATTCTCCCGCCGGCGCCATCATCAGTCCGGCAGGTCTCTTCACCTGGACTCCGACCGCCGAGCAGGCGAACACCACGAACATCGTTTCTGTGATCGCCATGGACGACGGCTTCCCTGCACGCAGCAGCACGAACGAATTCCAAGTCATCGTCACCCGTGGAGATCTGTCCCGCCCCGCCCTCGCCAATCCGACGCTTGCTGGCGGCACGTTCACCGTTGCGTTGCAAGGCGTCTCCGGCCGCACCTATTTCCTCGAACGCACCGCCTCGCTCGATCAACCGGAATGGGTGGTGGTGGATGAAATCGTGGGCTCCGGATCCACGCTGGTGTTAACGGATCTGAACCCCACCGGCGGCACGAGCTACTACCGCGCCCGCGTGCAATAGCCGCAGCTATCGCGGCGGAAACAAAAACACAAACGCCCGCCATGCGCGCATGCGCCAGTAAAACTCGTTGTGCTGGCTCGACTTCGCCTCGTGCCATTTGTCGAACGGCAGCCCGCTCTTCTCCAGCTCCTGATCGGTGAACGGCCGCGCCTCGGTGAAACGCTCTAGCGTCTTCCCGTCCCGCCAGCCCAATCGACGCAACTCGTCGGCGACCAGATCCGTGTAACGCCGGTCATCATCGTCCCCCGTGAAATCGATCGTCCCGCTGTCGAGATACACCCGAGCCGCGCCGGGTTTCTTGCGCGCAGGCATGAGCACGTGTTCCAGGAAGTTTCGTTTCTCAATGTGGAACGATCCCGAGAGACTGGCCGCGCGTCCGAACACCTTTGGAAATTCCCACGCGAGCGAGAGGCTGCAAATGCCGCCGAGCGACGAGCCCATGATGCCGGTGTTCGCCGCCGTCTTCAGCGTGCGATACTCGCGGTCAATCTTCGGCTTGAGTTCCTTGGTGAGAAAATGCGCGTAGGCCTCGAACTTGGAGTTGTCGAAAATGTTGGTCGCTGCGGCCGCCGCCTTTTTGCTCCGGACCGGACCTTCCGGATGGACCCGCCCGCGATATTCCTTGTAACGATGGCGCGAGTTATCCACCGCCACCATGATGATCTCCCGCATCTTTCCCTCGGCGATCAAGCGGTCGACCGTCTTGTCCAAATCCCAGCTGCCCCAGCCGAAACAACTGTGCGGCCCCGCGGAGCTGAAAACATTCTGGCCGTCGTGCAAATAGAGGACCGGAAAGCGGCGACGCGGCTCGCGGTCGTAGGATGGCGGCAGATAGATTCGGATGACGCGGCCGCCCTCGAGGAATCGCGTCGGCACCGCCTCTTCCTTCAGCAGTTTTCCCTGACTCAATCCGGTCATCGTCATCAGTAACAGGAACGCCACCGAGTGGAACGTCCACATGGCGCGAGAAGTTATCGGCGTGGTTGACGAAAGTCGAATGACGAATTTTCAGCGTTGTCGCGACGGCCATCAAGGGATTGATCCGCGCGGTTCGACACCGTAAGAACTCTCCATGCTCCGCATCTACTCCTACGAAAAGTGCAGCACCTGCCTCAACGCGCTCAAGTTCGCCAGCGCACGCGGCTGGAAAACCGAGGTCATTCCCATCCGCGAACGTCCGCCCACCAAGGCCGAACTCAAGAAGATGCTCGGCTACATGAACGGCGAAATCCGTCGTCTGTTCAACACCTCCGGTCTCGACTACAAGGCGATGGGAATGAAGGACAAGCTGCCATCGCTGAGCGAGGCAGAAGCCATCGAACTGCTCTCGCAGAACGGCAACTTGGTGAAACGCCCGTTCGTTCTGGGAACGAAAGGCGGCACCGTCGGCTTCAAGCCGGAGGAGTGGGAGAAGCTCCAGTGAACCGGAAACTTCCGGACCCGATTCGCCTTTTACCTCGGCGACTCGACCGTGCTAGGTTCAACTCGTGAACGATCTTCTCATCGGCTTGCTCAGCGCGCTCGTCGCCACCAACACTCCGGCGGCCGTCAGCAATCTCGTTCAGCAGAAGACGGGACTCAAAGTTGCCGTCACAGCCGTCGCCACGAATGATCCCGTCGAACTCGCCTACCAGAAGCTGATGGCCGATGACGACGCTGCGCAGGCCGAAGTCGACGAATGGATTCAAGCGCGCAACAAGCTCGGACCGCAGACGGATGTCGAGAAGGCCATCCTCAATGGCCGCATCAAGCGCCGATTTGAGCCGGTCATCAAGGGCTACGAGGATTTCCTGAACGTCCACACCAACCACGCCAACGCCCGCATCGCCTACGGTAGTTTCCTGAATGACATCGGCGACGAAGATGCCGCGCATGTTCAGTGGAAGAAGGCGACCGAGGTGGATCCAAAGAACCCGGCCGCGTGGAACAATCTCGCGAACGCGGAAGGGCATCACGGCGACTCCAAGATCGCCTTCGAATATTACGCCAAAGCGATGGAGCTCGATCCCACGGAGCCTGTGTACATCCAGAATCTCGCGACCACCGTGTTCCTCTTCCGCAAGGATGCAATGGAGCACTACAGAATCACCGAGCAGCAGGTCTTCGAGAAGGCGATGGCGCTCTATCGAAAGGCCTTCGCCATGGATCCAGAGAACTACAGCATGGCCGCCGAACTGGCGCAGACTTTCTACGGCATCAAGACACCGAAATTTGAGGACACCAACGCAACTCGCGCGGCCGAAATCAAACTTGGCGACGAAGCTCTGGCGGCATGGAAGACCGCGCAGAAGCTCGCGAGCAACGAACTGGAACGCGAGGGCATTCACCTCCACTTCGCCCGCTGGCAAATCAACCTCGGTCGCTACGCTGAAGCGCGGACCAATCTCGCCTCTGTCTCGAACGAAGTCTGGGCGGTGACCAAGAGAAACCTCACCAAGAAACTGGAATCGAAGGAGCCAGGTTTCTCCACCACCAACGCGCCGGGCGCGGCGTCAGCGCCGGAATCGAAATAGTCAGGAACTCTCGCGGATCGATCAACGACGCGACGCGATTTCCACAAACGCCTTCGCCAGCCGCGTCAGCTCCGCCCAGTTGCCAGTCTTGAGAATCTCCGCGGTGAGCAGCGACCCGCCCACGCCCAGCGCGGCGCAGCCCGCCTTCAGAAAATCCGCCGCCGTGTTCAAATCCACGCCGCCCGTCGGAACGATCTTCAGATGCGGCAACGGCGCGCGCAGCGCCTTGATGTAGGATGGCCCGAGCTTGTCCGCCGGGAAAATCTTGATGAAATCCGCGCCCGCTTCGTGGGCCGTCTGCGCTTCCGTGGGCGTGTAGGCACCGATCATCACTGGTTTGTCGAACGCGTGTGCCGCACCAATGATTTCCAGCTTTGAAATCGGGCTCACCACAAATTCCGCCCCGGCCCCAATCGCCGCGCGGCACATGTCCGCATTCAGCACCGTCCCGGCTCCAACCAGCGCACGATCAGCAAACCGGCGGCTCGCGTCGCGGATGGCTTCCAGCGCATTCGGCACCGTGAAGGTGATCTCCAGCGCAATGACGCCGCCGGCCACGAGCGCTTCGCACAACTCCGGGAGCTGTTCAGGTTTCTCCGTGCGGATGACCGCGACGATTCCAGGATTCACCAACCGGGAGATAATTTCAGAACGTGTGCGCATGATGGGAGCGAATTGCAACGCAGGCCACGAGCGGGAGCAAGCGGGAAAGCAGGCGGATTGGCCGCGGGGCCGACAACGGCGTGCGTCTGCGGACCAGTGTTGTCTTCGGCGGCGTGCGGGCCCCGCTACTCCTTCGGCTTGATCCCGCGCAGGTGCTCGTCAAACCAGTCGGCGAAAATCGTAAGGTCCTTTTCCATGTCCTTCCAGCCGTGATCGGCTCCGGGCCGGGTGATAATCTTGCAGACCGCGCCGGCCTCCTTGCACTTCTTCTCGTATATCTGGGCCTGATAAATCGGCACCAACTTGTCCGCGTCCCCGTGAATGATAAGCGCCGGAGCGCTGGCAGCCGTCACAAAGTTCAGCGGCGAAATTTCCTTCCCCAGCTCGGCACGTCCTTCCGGAGAGTCGGACTTCGGTCCGAACGCGCCCTTGAACTGCGTGCCGACTTTGCCAATACCCACCTGGTTGTCGCCCGGCGCGCTCCAGTTCTCGAAATCGGTCGGCGGGAAGAAACACGCGACCGCTTGAACCGCGCTGCTCGCACGGTCCGCCAGATCCTTCGCGGTCGGACTGCCCGGCTTGCCCTGCGTCCCCATCGTCAGCGAAAGATGGCCGCCCGCGCTGCCGCCGGTGATGCCAAACTTGTTCGTGTCGATGCCCCATCGCGACGCGTTGTGGCGTACATAACGGATGGCGCGATGAATGTCGTTCTGGATTTCAGGAATCTGAAACTTCGGCTGGCACGCATGCACCACCGCGAACACCGTGTAGCCGCGTTCCAGAAAAGCGTGATACATGCGCGGGCTCACGCCGTCGTGTGACGAAACAAATCCTCCGCTCACCATGAAGAACACGGCGGCGCCATTCTTCTTCTCGGGCTCGAAGACATCCAACGTCAGGGCCGTGCCGAACTTGCGGGAGTAAATGACGTCCTCGGTCCGTTTGTAGCCCACCAACGTCGGCGACTGCGCCAGAGTGGAGGTCACCAGGGAACCAACCAAGGCGATGAATAGAATGGCTCGTTTCATAAAAGCGCGAATGCAGCGGGGTTATTGTTTCCGGGAGATTAAGACGGACACGCCAGTGTGCAAACCAGATCTGCAATCACCATCCGGTCCACTCGATGTTCAATCCTCGCGTCCGCGCGCCACGTCTTTCATCAACCTCACCACCAACGCGCTCCAGCCCGTTTGATGAGAGGCGCCAAGGCCCTTGCCGGTTTCGCCGTGGAAATATTCGTAGAACAAGACGAGGTCGCGCCAGTGAGGATCGTTCGACCACCGCGGGTCTCCACCGTGACACGCGCGTTCCCCCTTCGCGTTCGGGAGGAAGATCTTCGCCAGCCGCGACTCAATCTCCCGCGCCACTCGTTGCAGCGTCAGCATGCGTCCTGAGCCGGTCGGACATTCCACCGTGAACGAATCCCCGTAGAAATGGTGATACCGCTCCAGTGCCTCCACCAGCAAGTAGTTCGTCGGAAACCAGATCGGCCCGCGCCAGTTCGAGTTGCCGCCGAAGAGAAATGTATTCGATTCGCCCGGCACGTAATCCACGCGATGCACCTGACCATCCGCATGGAACTCATACGGCTGTTGCTCGTGATAACGCGAGAGCGACCGGATGCCGAACGGCGACAGGAACTCCGACTCATCCAGCATGTAGCCCAACACGCGCTGTAGTTGTTCCCTCGACGGAATGGCGAGCAGCCGATGGCCACAACCCGGACCTCCGGTAGTAATATGCCGCGAGAGCTCCGGGCGATTCTCCAGAAACCATCGCATCCGTTTCGAGAAACCCGGCAGGCGCCGGCAGATATCTTCGTCGAGAACTTCCACCGCAATCAACGGCAGCAGGCCGACGAGGGACCGTGTCTTGAGCGGCACCACATGATGATCGAACTGAATCTGGTCGTAGTAAAATCCATCCTGCTCATCCCACAGCCCCGTGCCGCCGAGCGTGTTCATCGCGTCCACGATCTGCACGAAATGCTCGAAGAACTTTGACGCCATGTCCTCGTAAGCCGGCCGCACCCGGTCGCCGTCCCACGCCAGTTCCAGCGCCATGCTCAACATCGTGGCGCTGTAGAACGCCATCCACGCCGTGCCATCCGCCTGCTGCAACTGCCCGCCCGTCGGCAGCGGCTTCGAGCGATCGAACACCCCGATGTTATCCAGCCCGAGAAATCCGCCCGAGAACAAATTCTTTCCGTTCGCATCCTTGCGGTTCACCCACCAGGTGAAGTTCATGAGCAGCTTCTGGAAAACGCTCTCCAGGAAGTCGCGGTCACGCTTCCCCGCGGGGTCGGCGATCTTGTAAATGCGCCACGCCGCCCACGCGTGCACCGGTGGATTCACATCGCCGAAGGCGAACTCGTACGCCGGGATCTGCCCGTTCGGATGCATGTACCATTCGCGCAAAAACAGCCCGAGCTGTTCCTTCGCGAACTTCCCGTCCAGCCGCGCGAACGGAATCATGTGGAACGCGAGGTCCCACGCCGCGAACCATGGATACTCCCACTTGTCCGGCATCGAGATCACATCGCGACTGTAGACGTGCTTCCACTCGGCGTTGCGCCCCTCACGCCGGGCGGCCGGCGGCTTCGGCATCGCCGGATCGCCCCTCAGCCAGTCTTCCACCACGAAATGATAGAACTGCTTCGACCACAACAACCCAGCGTAAGCCTGCTTCACCACCTCTCGCTCCACCCCCCTCTGCCGCAGCGGACACAACGTATCGAAGAACTCATCCGCCTCCCGCCGGCGTTGCTCAAAGATGCTTTCAAACGTGTCCCCCAGCGGCTCCGAGACAGACTCTGCCGTTTTGAAAAGGCGCAGTCGCAAGACCTCAACGCCTCCCGCCGGAATGTTCAGGACGTAGTGCGGCGCCGCCTTGCTGCCCACCTGCTTCGGATTCGTCGCCTCCAATTTTCCGTGAACCACACGCTCGTGAAACCCATCCTTCACGAACGGTCCCTGCGCACCATCGCCCCACAGCAAACGAGCATTGGTTTCGTTTTCGGTAAACAACGCCGCCGGATGCGCACCGTCAGTCCCCGGCGCGAAGGCGAACTCGAATTCCCCCAGCGACTCCTGATTCGCGCGAATCAATCCCGGTTTCACCCAGCGCAACACCGGCCGCGCTCCGCTGCCTTCATGCGCGCAACCCCAGGACCACGTATTGCGAAACCACACCGTCGGCAGCACGTGCAAGACAGCGGCGTCCGGACCGCGATTCGAAATCGTCACGCGGATCAGAATGTCATCAGGCCCGCCCTTCGCATACTCCACCTGCACGTCGAAGTAGCGCTGTTCGTCGAAGACGCCCGTGTCCAGCAGCTCAAACTCCGGCTCCGTCTTGCCGCGACGCGCGTTCTCCTCCACCAGTTGCGAGTACGGGAACTCCGCCTGCGGATACTTGTAGAGCGCCTTCATGTACGAATGCGTCGGAGTCGATTCGAGATAGAAGTATTGCTCCTTCACATCCTCGCCGTGATTCCCCTGCGGACCCGTCAGCCCGAACAACCGCTCCTTCAACATCGGATCGCGCCCGTTCCACAAGGCGAGCGCAAAACACATCCGGCACTCGCGATCTGTGATCCCGAGCAAGCCATCCTCGCCCCAGCGATACGCCCGACTGCGCGCATGATCGTGCGGGAAGTAATCCCAACACGTGCCGTCCTCCGAGTAATCCTCCCGCACCGTCGCCCACTGGCGCTCCGCGAGATACGGTCCCCAACGCTTCCAGTTCCTCGTGCGCGCCGAGTCCTCCGCCAACCGCGTCGCCTCCGCCGTCGCCGCACGGCGGTCGAACAGCGCCGTACTCGAATCGGACTCCGCCGCAATTGCGGATGGGCTCGGGATAGTTTTTGGGGTTGTCACGTGCTCAACACTGTAATTCGCTCAAAGCCAACGCAAGCCGGGTCTCGATCCCCTTCCCGCAGCCGACCTCAACGTGGTTCCACGCACCGAATAAGCCGCTGTTCTGGAAATTTTTCACCTGTCGGCCCACAGCCTGCTTAACGGCAGATTGTAGCGGCGCATGAGTTGAAGTCTGACTCCATGGACGCGGATCCAGCTGGGAATTCAGCGCGGAACCATCGTCCGATACAGAGGGTCAGAACTTGCCGGGCTGGGGAAAGAGTTGCCCGGCGGCGCGCCGTTCGGGTCACGGACGAGATTGAATGGATTCAAGAACGATCATTTTGCAGACGCCGGTGGAACTGCCCGAGGCGGCGGACGTTCAGTCATGACGACGATAACCGCCACCCGTAGTTCCGCGCTCAACGTCGCCTCGCATGGACGCCGGTTTGTCCTCAATGCGTCCCTCGGTCTCATCGGCAAACTGTCCCACCTCGCCGCCAGCGTCTTTCTCGTCGCCTACATTCTGCGGCATCTGGGTCTGGAACGTTTCGGTCTCGTGGTCACCTCGGCGACCATGATCGCGTTTCTCGGTCTGATCCAATCGGGCGCCGCCGCCGGTCTCGGGCGTCAGTTCAATCTGCTTCTCAGCCGTGGCGAAGTGGATTCGCTCCGCCGACACTATTCCGCGGGGGTCATTCTTTCGAGCCTGGTCGCGGCATTGATGGGCGTCGGACTGCTCTTGCTGCTTTTGTTTCCGTGGTCGTGGACTGGAGCCCCCTCCGGGCAGGACGCCGAAGGCCGGCGGGTGCTTGGATTGCTCGGCCTGGCTTCACTGATCAACTGTCTCGCGCTGCCGGCGCTGGCCGGGCTGCAGGCAACACATCGGATCGACGTCATTGAGAAAACCCACCTCGCCGGCGTAACGATCCGGGTGGGAGGAACGATCGCATTTTTTGAACTGGTCGGACCAAGCGCGGATGGATACGCCGCAGTACTCCTGCTCGAGCAGGCACTCGTCTCCGCCGTGACGATGCTGACGCGACGCCGGTTGATGCCGGAGGTGACCTTCCAGACGAGGAACATTGATCGACGCCTGCTGGCCGACGTCGCCGGATTCAACGCGCTCAACCTCGTGGCCAACATCAATTACGTCGCCTTCATGCAGGTACCGGCCCTTCTGCTGGCGCGGTGCGAGGGACTGGCCGCCGCAGGCCTGTATGGCGTGGCGCTTCAACTCAACAACCTCGTTCGAGGATTGCTGCAGCCCGCGGTCAATGCCCTGGCTCCCATCGCCACCTCGCTCCACGCGACGGATCGGAAGGAGACCTCGGCAAAACTGTTTCTTCTGACCACAAAGTGTTTCGTCGCCGCCGCCGCGTTGCTCTGGACTTCGTTCCATTTCCTGGGCGAGGCCGTGCTCCGCCTCTGGCTGCAACGCGAGATCGGACCGCTGAACGAAGCATTACCGTGGCTCATCGCAGCATCGGCTGCGGGCGTGGCGGCCATGCCCGCTTCCGTCTTCACGCTTGCCCTCGGACGCGTGCGGTTGCCCGCGCTGTCCGGCCTGTGCCTCGCCACAGCGATGACAATCGTCTTGATCGGAACCACCGCCGCGGAATGGCAGCCGGCACTGATCCGCTCCGGGATTCTTCTGTTCGTCTTCTTTGGGGCCTACCAGGTCGTGCGCATCGTCGATGCCGTGGTTGCGTTGCGAATCGCAGGCTCAGAAGTCCTGCCATCCATCGGTCTGGCGCTCCTGCCCGCCCTACTGCTCGCCCCGGTCCTGAGCCTGACAGACCGATGGACCACAGGCGGTTCAGCCGGCGCACTGGTGTCGGTGCTGTCGATTGCCGCCGTCGTCTCCGCGACAGTTTTGCGCTTCGCCTGCTTCACACCAGGTGAACGTGAATTGCTAATGCGCCTGAAAGGCTCCCTTCACGCACCGACACCAGCGGAGGAGCGCGCATGAATCTGAGGTATCTCCTCCCCTCGGCCCGAACGACGAACTTTGGCGACTACGTCATTCATCACTCCGTTGAGCAACTGCTGGCGCGGTTTGTTCCGCGCGCCGCGGGCCACTGGGACATCGAGTCCGGCCGGCTGCCCGAGATCGACGCCGACTGCCTGCTCGTTCCGGGCATCACCCACCTGACAGCCGGCGAACGTCCGGCCTTGGAGCGGCTCGGCGAACTGCCGCTGCCCGCCTACTGCCTCTCCGGCTGCATCTGGCAGCCGG
Organism: Verrucomicrobiota bacterium; assembly: GCA_016713365.1. GTDB lineage: Bacteria > Verrucomicrobiota > Verrucomicrobiia > Limisphaerales > JADJPG01 > JADJPG01. The sequence continues at coordinate 93,911 of JADJPG010000018.1, forward strand.
CGCAACACCCTGGCTTCCTCCTGCGAACCCGCGTGCTGCGCTGGCGGCAGGTTGCCGAGCCGGACACACGTGTCGCGCGCGCGATGCGCCCGCCCGTGGGCGCGCGCGATCCGTTCACCTACGAATGTCTCCGTCGCGCGGGCATCGAGACGCTTTACACCGGTTGCGCGACGTTGCTGATGCCGGCTGAAGGCGTGGCTGACGACGGCTACGTCCTGTTCTCGCTCGGACGCGGCCACGTGCGCGAGCAAACCCTGGCGTCTCGTCTGCTCGCACGGGAACACACTGTCGTGGGCATCTGCCACGAGGACGGCGACGAAGAACGTTATCGCGCCGCCGGCTGGGAACTGCCGCTCGTCAACTGGCGCGGCGACGTCGAACTCTATCTTTCCTACTTCAAACGCGCATCCACCGTGGTGACCGGGCGCCTGCACGGAGCACTGCCAGCGCTGGCCTTCGGCAAGCGCGTCTTCTATTTCGGAACACGCGACACGAGGACGTCGCTGTTCGACGATCTCGGGGTGCCGATCCATGACTGGAGCGATCTGCCCTCTGCCGTTCGCCGCGCGTCGGCGGACTTCAATCGCGCTCTTCCCGGGCGTTTCCTCGAAAACTGGCAACGTCTGCTCGAACATATCGTCGCCGAGTCTCGACGCCAGGGACGCGGCGTTCGCCCCGAATCATCTCCCGTGGAAAAGACATCCCCCACCTCCTGTGTACACGCCTGAACTCATCCTCGCGCTGCAATGCCAGATCGCCGTGATGGTGTTGACCATCCTGGTCGGCACCTTTGTGCTGCGGGTACCCTGGCAGGCGGCGGCCTGGGCGGCACTGCTGTTCAACTCGCTGCCCGTCACCTCGCCGCCCGGATACGAATCTCCGCTGTTCATCCACGATTTGATCGTGCCCGTGCTGGCGGTGATCACGTTGCTGGGGAGCGCGTGGACCCGGGACCGGATTATCTGGATGATCGTGGCGGCGGTGTTGATCTGGCCGATGGCCGCATCCATCGTGGCTCTGGGACTCGGCGAGGACTCGAGCCACTGGCTCGCCTTCTGTGTCCGGCGGACGGGATTCGTGATCTTTTTTGTCGTGGGCCTGAGCGGATTGCTGCGGCCGGTCCGCGCCTCCGACTTCCTCGATTGCTGCGTGCTGGCGTGGGTGCTGATGCTAGTCCCGGCGATGTTGCAATACTTCGGATGGATCGACACGGACATCCATCCCATTGAGGAGGACCAACTGCGCGGACTCTCAATCTGGGAATCAGCCGCGGCCCAGCGCGGATTCCTCGGTTTGAATCGCGGTGCCGTCGGCGTCTGGGGCTCCGCCATCGCCAGCTATTGCCTCGTCAATTTTCTCCTCAACCAGCGCCCCAGCCGTGGACGCTGGATTCTCTACAATGTCGGCGCCGTCCTCTCCTACGTCGTGATTTTGTTCTCAGGCACGCGCACCGGGCTGCTCGCGGCGGCCGGCAGCGCGCTGTTCGTCGCCGTCAAGCTCTTCCCCTTGCGCAAGCAGTTACGCACCCCGCGGCTGGTGGCCTTCGGTGGCGTGGCGGTGCTGGCGGGAATCTACCTGCTCGGCCCGGTGCTCACGCGACTGGCTGAGCGGTTCAACATGGAGGCGGCCGCCGTCGGCACAGGTCAATCCCGCGTCAGCGTCCAGATCGAAACCATCCGCTACGTCGGCGGCGACACACGGGCGCTCCTCCTCGGCATGGGGCCGTCGGTGTCCCAGTTCTTCGACCGCGTCGGCAACAAGACGGACGATCTCCTGCAACATCCGCACAGCGAATTCGTCGAGGTGCTGTGGCAGGCAGGCGTGCCGGGATTGCTACTTTACCTCGCCGTGCTGGCGGCAATCTACTTCGGCATCCGCACGCCGCGCGGATCGCCCTTTCATCACCTGAGCCTGGCTGGCCAGGCCATGCTGGTGGCGGGAATGATCTCCGGCATCGCGGTCGGCAACATCATGATCACCACGCCGCGCCTGGCTGCCTTCAGCCTGCTGATGGCGTTTGTTTACGGGCGGATGATCCGCGACGCACGCGAGGCCCGTGAGGACAGAGGGCGGCACGACGACGATGTCGACGAGTTCGCAGAGGAGCTTGAATCCAACATCATCCCGATGCCCGCGCCGGATTTGATGCCCGCCCACAACCGGCTGGGAAACGCGCCATGAACTCCACCAATCAACCTCTCGTCAGCATTCTGATCGTGACCTGGAACCGGCGATCGGATCTGCCCCGAGCCATAGAGTCCGCCCTCAACCAGACATGGACGGCGATTGAAATCGTCGTAATCGACAACGCCAGCACCGACGGCACCGCCGGGCTGGTGCGTGATCGCTTTCCGCAGGTGACGCTTGTCGAGGCTCCGCGCAATCTCGGCTGCCCCTCGGGCCGCAACTTCGGCTTCCGCGAGTGCCGCGGCGATTTCATCTATTGCCTGGACGACGACGGCTGGTTGAAACCGGATGCAATCGAGGTCGCTGTGCGTCGGGCGCAATCCGAACCGCGCATCGGCGTTGTCATGTCGCGGATTCATGAGACCAGCGTCAGCGGCGTCGTGCGCCGGCTGCCCGCGGATCGGGAACAACCGGTTTACCAGGCCAGCTTCTTCGGCGGCTGTGCGCTCATCCGCCGCGAAGCCATCGATCAGGTCGGAGCGTTCCCGGAAGATTTCTTCCGTCAAGCGGAGGAGGAGGACCTCGCCATCCGTCTCCTGGATGCGGGTTGGTTCTGCTTTCTGGAACCAGACTCAATCATGTTCCATGCGCCGAGCCCGGTCGGTCGAAACTCGAAAGCGTTTCTCCTCTACGGCTTGCGCAACACGAACAAGACCGGCCTGCGCGTCTGGTCCTTTCCGTGGTGCGCACTGAGGCCGCTGGTGAACCTCTGGCATTCGTTCCGATTCATGTTCACCCATCGTTACGCTTCGCTTCCGTTCCTCGTGCTGTTCAACCTCGCCCGTGATCTGGTCTCGCTCCCGGGCCGCCGCTCCCCGGTGTCGGCAAGAACCAACGAACTATTCTTCAGGCTTGGCAAACACCCCACGGCCACCCGACCGACCTGAATCGATTCTTATGCTCGCCGCCATGCCATCCCCGGTTCCGAGACAGGACGGACGCACCGCGGACGGCCCCTCCATCCGCGTCCTGCCCCACCGTGCGCCGGGGGACCATCCGATCTGCGTGATGGACTACCGCTACTCGGCGTTTTGCTGGACCCGGCTTCAGGCCGCGTCGCAAATCGGGCCGGTGCTGGGCTTGGAAATGTCGTCCGATTTCCGCGCTTATGCGTGGGAAAAAATTGAACGAAAAGGCGACTTCACCCGCGTAACCCTGTTCCCCGAAGGGGAGGCGGACGACGCGCCTGTGGCCGAAATGCTGACCCGTCTGAACTGCACACTCGATGAACATCGCCCGGCCGCCGTGGCCGTCGTCGGCTGGGCCTTCAAATGGTCGCTCGGCGCGCTCGCGTGGTGTTTGCGCAACAATGTGCCCGCCATCCTCCTCTCCGACAGCACGGCCATCAGCAACGAGCGTGTGTGGTACAAGGAACTCATCAAACGCCGGCTCGTGCGGCTTTACTCCTCCGCGATCGTCGCCGGCAGTCCCCAGCGGGACTACGTCGCGTCCCTAGGAATGCCTGTAAGTCGCATCTTTCCCGGCTGGGACATCGTGGATAACGACTACTTCGCAACCGGTGCCCGCCGCGCCCGCGCCAACATCGCCGAAGTCCGCCGAAAGCGCGAATTGCCCGAAAACTACTTCCTCTCCATAAATCGTTTCGTCGAGGTAAAGAACCTCCGCCGCCTGATGCTGGCCTACCAGCAATACCGCAGTGCGGCAGGTCCGGCCGCATGGAAGCTGGTGCTCGCCGGCGACGGCCCGCTCATGCCCGACGTCCTCCGGTGGCGAACAGAACTGGCACTTGAACAGGATGTCCTCCTGCCAGGATTCAAACAGTATCCCGATTTGCCGGAATTCTACGGCCCTGCCCGCGCCTTCATCCTTGCCAGCACCAGCGAAACGTGGGGGCTCGTGGTCAATGAAGCGATGGCTTCCGGGCTTCCCGTCTTAATCTCGAACCGGTGCGGGTGCGCTCATGACCTGGTTGCAGAGGGCCGCAACGGCTTCTCTTTTGATCCACTCGATACCGACGGGCTTGCCCGGTGCATGCTACGCCTAAGCGGACCCGAATCCGATCTCAGGGCCATGGGTGAAACCAGTTCCGATATCATCTCGCGTTGGTCGCCGGAAATCTGGGCACAGAGCCTGCAACTCGCCTCCGATGTCGCGATGGCCTCTCCGCGCCCAGCATCCAGCACAGTGGATCACGCGTTGATTCATCATCTGATCCACCGATGAACGCCACCGTTACCACTTCCGAAGCGGTGCTGGTGGACGCCTCCAAGTGCGTCAGTTCGCACTCGCGCTCGAACCAGCTCGCGCGGCTGCTCTGGGGTTTCGTCTGGGTCATCTTGTTTCGTCCCTCACCGCGATTCCTCTACGGTTGGCGACGCTTTCTGCTCCGGCTCTTCGGCGCGCAAGTGGGCCGTGAGGCACACATCTATCCCTCCGTCCGCATCTGGGCTCCGTGGAACCTGTCCATCGGCGAGTTCAGCGCGCTGGGCCATGCGATAGATTGTTACTGCGTGAATCGCGTCTCCATCAACGCACACGTCGGCATCAGCCAGTATTCCTTCCTTTGCACCGCCAGCCATGACATCGCGGATCCGCATCTGAAGCTGATTCACGCGCCGATTCGCATCGACGAAGCGGCGTGGGTCGCCGCGGACGTGTTCGTCGGTCCCGGCGTTCACATCGGCGCGGGCGCGGTCGTCGGTGCGCGCGCGAGTGTTTTCAAAGATGTCGAACCATGGACGGTCGTCTGCGGCAATCCCGCGCGCTTTCTGAAGAAGCGGGAAATCAACTCCAACACCAACGAGCGTTCCTGAGATTTTATGCACCTGCCACCTCCACTCCAGAAAGCCTCCGAATGGCTCCGTCACCAACCCACGCTCGGCCGCTGGGCGTTGAAGTGCGTGCCCGATGTTCGCGTGAGAATGCTCATCGAACCGATCGGCGACTTCAACATCCGCCTCCGGCGCAACCGCAGCTTCTGGCTCCGGCATCCGCTCACGCACGAGCTCTTCCCGCTCGGCGCACTGCAGCGCATGGTGAAGCCCGGATCCGTGGTTTACGACGTGGGCGCGAACATCGGTCTCTACGCGCGCTTCATGCTGCAACAGTTCGGCGCGCGCTGCGTCGTCTGTTTCGAGCCGATGACCGAGAATCGCGCCATGCTTGAGGACAACATTCGCGCCGGCGCCTGCGAGCAGCAGGTGCAGATCATGCCGTGGGCGTTGTGCGACAAGGACGGCGAGGAGGAACTGCAGGTCGATGACATGATGTCCGGTTCCGCCGTGCTGGATCGCGTCACCGGGGGCACCGCCGCCAACGGCCGCAAGCAATACGGCATGGAGGCGTTGACGGAGAAAGTTTCCGTCGCGCGACTGGATCAGCTCGTCGCCTCGCACCGCCTGCCGCCACCGAATGTGATCAAGGTGGACATCGAAGGCGCTGAAGGATTGATGCTCGCCGGCGCCCGCGAAACGCTACGCCAGCATCAGCCGGATCTGCTGGTCGAACTGCACGGCGCTGCTGTGGCAGGCAGCGTCTTCAAGACGCTCACCGATTTGGGCTACGCATGTTTCGGCGAGCTGGGTGAAGGCGCCGGCCGCCATTACCGCCGCGTCACCCAACGCGATATCGATTCGTTGAAGGACTACTACGATCTGCACTTCATCGTCGCGTCCACAGATGCGAAGAAGCTCGAGCAGCCGATTCAACCCTACGCGGAGCCCCGCGCCGTTTCGTTCTGAACATGATCTCGGTCCTGATTCTCACACTGAACGAGGAAGAAAACCTTCCCGCCTGTCTGGAGGCGGTGAAGTGGAGCGACGACATTGTCGTTTTCGACTCCTTCAGCACGGATCGCACGGTGGAGATAGCCCGCGCCGCTGGCGCTCGCGTGATTCAACGCCGTTTCGACAACGAACGGGATCATCGCGCCGCCGCGCTACAGGCTGGCTTCAAGCACGGATGGGTTTACAACCCCGACGCTGACGAAATCACCACACCGGAACTGCGCGACGAAATGCTTCGAGTCGCGAACGACACCTCGCGAAAGGAGGTCGCCTATCGCGTCCGCTTCAAGAACATGTTCATGGGCCGGTGGCTCCGTCACAGCAGTCTTTATCCGACATGGGTGATGCGGCTGTTCCGCCCGGAGAAACTTTCCTTCGAACGCACGATCAACCTCCGCTACGTCGCCGACGGCCCCGAAGGCCGGCTCGAAAGCCACTTCGAACATCACAGCTTCAACAAGGGGCTGAACGCATGGTTCGAAAAACACAACCGCTACTCGTGGCACGAAGCGGAGGAGAGTTTGAAATCGCTTTCGCGCGGCAGCTTGAACTGGTGCGATCTATTCGCCTTCGAACCCGCCACCCGCCGCCGCACGCTGAAAGAACTGAGCTTCCGTCTACCGTGCCGGCCAATGTTGCGGTTTCTCTACATGTTCATCTGGAAACGTGGCTTCCTCGATGGCTGGGCCGGATTCACCTACTGCCGGCTGCTGACCATCTACGAATACATGATCGTTTTGAAGATGCGCGAACTGCGCCTGCGGGAGCGAGGAGCCACGATTTGAAAACGCCGCCGTCCATCCTCTTTCTGAACCGCGTTTATCCGCCGGCTGACGGAGCGACCGGAAAATTGCTGGCCGAGCTCGCTCCAGCCCTCGTCCAGCGCGGCCACCGCGTGACGGTGGTAACTGCGGAGTCTGGCGCTGGAGGAAAGCCCGGCGAGCACGTCAATGGCGTGCAGGTCGAACGCGTCCACGGACTGCCGTTCACCCGAGCCAGCCATTGGCGGCGAGCGTTGAGTTACCTCAGCCTCTACCCTGCCCTGCTCTGGTGCGCATTACGGCTGCCTCGCGCCGACGTGGTGGTCACACTCACCGATCCGCCACTGCTTCTGTTGCTCGGAGTGCTGATCAAGACAGTCAAAGGCTCCCGACACATTCATTGGGCGCAGGATCTTTATCCGGAGCTCGCGGAAGAAATGAAGGTGCTGCCACAAGGCGGAGTCGTCGCGCGCACGCTGCGATGGTTGTCGACTGGAGGACTGCGCCACGCGGACCGCGTGATCGCGGTGGGACGTTGCATGAAAGCCCGAATCATCGCGCGCGGGGTCAAGCCGACCGCCGTCCAGATCATCCCGAACTGGGGTCACAGTGCCGAAGCAACAGGTGGGTCGCGCGTCGCCAATCCATTTCGAGTCGAGCACGAACTCGGCGGGCGATTCGTCGTGATGTATTCAGGCAACCTCGGCTTGGCCCATCCATTCGAGGCGATACTGGATGCCGCGGAACGATTGAGAGAAAGCCATCCGACCGCACTGTTTCTTTTCGTCGGGAGCGGACCGCGCCTGCACTGGGTGCGGGAGCAGGTCCTCAAGCGCAGCCTGCACAACGTCCGCTTTCTCCCGTTTCAACCGAAGGAGAAGCTGGCACACAGTCTCGCCGCGGCGGACATTCATCTCGCGTCGATGCAACACGAGCTGTGCGGACTGGTCGTGCCCAGCAAGGTTTACGGCGTGATGGCCGCCGGTCGCCCCTGCGTGTTTCTCGGCCCCGAGGAGAGTGAGGCCGCCCAGTTCATTCTGCAGCACGGCTGCGGAAGCGTCCTCACCAAGGCGACAGGCGCACGACTCGCCTCGTGTCTCGCCCAATGGATGGGCGACGAATCATTGCTTCGCGAGACGCGGGATCGAGTCGAAGCCGTCGCGGAACGAGTCAGCTTAGGGGCCGCGGTTCGCGCCTTCAGCCATTCGATTCAGGAAATCGGCGGGTCCAGTTCAATCCCGGCCCGCCTCAAGGCGAGCGAACCCCACAGTCCGATCACTTCGACTATGACGACATCCTCATGAACCAAAACTGCGTTCCGTACTCATCCCATCTCAACCCAGCGTTCGCCCCGCCGATTGAGTGACGTATGCAATACGGGTCGATGCTCATTTGTGGTGTTGCCGGGTTCATCATCGCGTGGTCGATGATTCCCGTCCTCCAACGCTACGCCCTGCGCCGGAGCGCCGCGCCGCCGGAACGGGATTTTCACCACACGCACACCACCCAAATCTCGAGGCTGGGGGGCGTGGCGATCGCGTGCGGTTTTCTCGGGGTCACCTTACTCACAATCATCATCACACAAGCCATCGCCCCGCATCGCTCGATCCCGTGGAGCATGCTCGCTGGAGCGTTTGCTGCGTTCGCCATAGGACTTCGTGATGACTTCAAACCACTCGGTGCGAAGTTCAAACTCGCCGCCCAGATCCTCATCGCGGCGGCGGTCTACTTCGGCGGAGTTCAGATTCAACAGCTGAAGAATCCCATCACCGGCGCTGTGTATGACCTCGGCGCGTGGGGATTCGTCGCCACGGTTTTCTGGCTCGTGACGCTCACCAATCTTATCAATCTCATCGACGGCATCGACGGTCTCGCCGGCGGCATTTCATTGATGTTGATGTGCCTCCTGGCCTGCTTCGGGTTCTCTGCGGATCCCTTCTCGTTGTTGCTCGCCGTCGGTACCGCTGGCGCGATCATTGGTTTCCTTTGCTACAACTTTCCCCCGGCCAAGATCTACATGGGCGACGGTGGCGCCTACTTCCTCGGCTTCCTGATTGGAGCGATGACGATTCTGAATTCGCACAAAGGCACCGTGGCGGCAGCGTTGATCGCGCCCATCTTCGCTCTCGCGCTTCCGATCGCCGATGTGTCATTGGCCATTCTTCGACGCGGACTGAAAGGTCTTCCCATCTTCCGGCCTGATCGAAAACACATCCACCACCGCCTGGTGGACTTCGGGTTCAGCCGACGCGGCGCAGTGCTGGCGCTCTACGGACTGTCACTCGCCTTCCTGCTGCTGGCCTTCGTCGTGTTCTGGTCCCGGGGCCAGCTTGCGCCCATCCTGTTTGGGGCAATGTTCCTAATCTTCTTTATCTCCGCCCGGTGGTCAGGGCTGCTGAAGGATTGGTACGCGGTCGGACGCGACTTAGGCATGTCCCTGCGGATTCGGAAAGAGAGCCGTTACGCGCTGACACTCTTGCAATGGCTGGAGATGGAGGCCGAGCGCTGTGAATCGTTGCAGGAGCTATGGACGACGTACCTGTTCGTCACGCGCAAACTAGGTCTCTCCCAAGTGAAGCTCATCCTCGACAGCGGTCGCACCGTGAGCCGCGACCAGGCGATTCATCGCCAGTCGGACGATTTTCATCGAAACCGGCACGAGATGCCGTTGGCGAACATCAAGGCGATCGAGTTCGCCAGCCAGTCCTCCTCCATGCCGCCACAAGTTTTCGAGCACATCACGGAACTGGCAGCCGAAGGTTGGATGAAAGCCGTGCGGCGATGGCAGTCCGTGAACCAGGTTCCAGTCGTGTTCGAGCCGGCTATTCCGACGGAAAGCGAAACAAACTTTTTCTCCCGAGGCCGGGCGCTGATTTCGAATGTGGCCTGAGGAATCTCCGAACACAAAGACGACGCGGACGATCAACAAGCAACTATGGACCAGTGGATCATCAATGCGCCAAGATGGTTGTTGCTGGCGGCCCTTATTTACGCGCCGTGGGCCTACGGGTCCACCCGGCCTTGGACCGTCACCGGGCTGAACTGGATCCTGGGCTTCACGATCGGGATGTGGCTAATCAGCCACCTATTCCAGCAGCGATGGCCCAAGTGCAATCGCGTTCAACTGCTCGCCACGGCCTTCCTCATTGGACTGGCGTGGTTCATGGTGTTCAACGCGCGATACGAGTATGATCAAAGCTCGCTCGAGTTTCTGGCCCGCAGCCAGGCGTTCGCGTTTGCACCAGGGAGCCTTGACCGCGATCTGTCGTTCGACTCAGCGATCCGATGTACGCTGATGTTGATGGTCGGACTGGTGGCATTCGAGGTGGCGGAATCCTCCCGGTGGCGCAAGCGAATACTCGGCACCATGATTCTCGTCGGGTGCTCAATCGTTGGACTAGGACTCGCGCAACGGTTCACCGGTGCAACAGGAATCTTCTGGGCTCGCGAGGACTTGGGACCGAACTTCTTCGCGACCTTCCGCAATCACACCAACGCGGGGGCATACCTAAATTTGATCTGGCCGCTTGCCGTTGGCTTTGCCGTCCGGGAAAAATTGGCGACCGGGCTCACCTGGCGATTCGTAGTCTGGACGGCGCTTGCCGTCATTTGCCTCACAGGCGTAATGGTCAACACCTCCCGCGCCGCCAACTCCCTGGCTGCCGGCCTACTGCTTCTCACCGGCATCTGGCTCATCTGGCAGGCAGTTAAAGGGCGGTTTGGAGACATTTCACCGGCATCGATCGCGGCCGCTACCGTGCTCCTTGTCATTGTGATTGGCACGCTGGCATTCATGACGGGATTGGACTCCAACTTGGGCCGATGGCGGCAGTTCGACAAACAACTCACCGAGGACAATTCCCGATTACTTGCCGCACGCGCCTGCCTGAAGATGATTCCCGAGTCGGGTTGGTGGGGGTTTGGTCCGGGAACTTTTGAATCCGCCTTCCCATACTTCACCGCCGAGTTTGGGAATCAGCTTCGAGGCCGTTGGATATTCGCACATCAAGACTACCTGCAGACCCTCATTGAGTGGGGCTACGTAGGCGGGGCGATGTGGGCAATTGCTATCTTTGGCGGAATAATTCGCTCGGTGGTCCGGGGCTTTCGTTACCGCAGACGGCTTTCAACCGAAACTCGCATCACTCATTTCGCCCTGCTTGTTAGTGCGAGTGGTGTCCTTCTCCACGCCTTGGTGGATTTCCCTCTGCAGATCGCCTCGATTCAACTCTACGTCATCGTCCTTATTGGCATGCTTTGGTCTTCACATCATTGGATTCAATCCGCGCATCAGCAGAATCGAGCCAGACCACAGCGGCGAGAGGCTCAAGTCGAGTCGCTCAATTGCGCTGCTTAGCGAAACGCGGCACCACCAGCATTTGGCAAAAGATTGAGAATTCTGGTGTTTCAGCTTGCGTCCTCATCGATGATCCAATAGTTAAATCCCTACGATTTTGCGTGGGGTCGTAGCTCAGTTGGTAGAGCGTCTCGTTCGCAATGAGAAGGTCGCAGGTTCGATCCCTGTCGGCTCCACCATTTAGCAAAATCCCTCCCTGCGGGACTCTTCCGGGTGTTTTCATCGAATTTCAATCTCAGTCCCTCATCGCGTTACGGGGAAATACGCAGCCTTTGAGCGTCTTCCACAGGCTGAATCGCTTGTCTTGGCGGGAGACTGATTCTTAACTGCTGGAGTCATACATTCAGAAACAAAAACAGAACCAACTCATCAAGGCACACACTATGAAAATGCTTATTTGTACTCTCGCCCTTGCGGCAGCCACGACGTTTGCGCAGGCGCAAAGTTTCATCGGCACCCTGGACGCCGGGCAGGATGGAGGCGGAAACCGCACAGGTAGCGGCGTTTTCTATCTCACCCTCACCGAGAACGTCATGACGATCACCGGTGACTTCAGCGGACTATCGGGAGTCACCGTCAACGCGCACATCCATGGCCCATCGCCGGCCGGACAAAATTCCGGTGTTCTCTATGGACTCTTCAATCAAATCACTCTGGGAGCTGACAACAAGTCCGGAAGCATCAATACGACGATTCCGCTGATCGCCAATCCAAACAACACCACCTTCGATATTCCCACACAGATCGGGCAGCTCAACGGCGGTTTGTGGTATTTCAACATCCATAGCTCCACCTTCGGCGGCGGTGAGATTCGCGGCCAAATCCTCGCTGTACCGGAACCCTCCACGATTGCCCTGGGTGCGATGGGCTTTGCCGGCTTCGTGATCTGGCAACTGCGCCGACGCCTCAGCTAAAGCAAATCTCGAAAACGAAAAAGGGCGCGTTCCCGATAGGAACGCGCCCTTTTCTATTTAGAAGATTACTTACGCAGCGCGGCGACTGCCAAACAGGGAGCCGACCAGCGACTTCCCTTCCGCCTGCCCCTGCTTCACCTTGAGCTGACCGAGGAGTGATTGAAGACCAATGAACAGTTTGTGCCAGCTGTTCTCGACATTGCGAAGTGCGTTGTCGTTCATTTCACTCAGATACCGAATCGACGGCGCTCCGGCGATCAGCCCATGAACATCCTCTCGGCTGATCGGACCGCAGTCGATCGCGGATAAAATCAACTCCAGTTCCTGAGTGATCACACTCTTGATCTCGAGGAATTGATTCTCGTCTTCCTGCGTGAACTTCTTCGTCCTCGCCATGTTCATGAACGTGTTGAACTGCTTCCAACACTCGAGATAATTCTCCATTCGGGCGATCAACTGGTCGACATTGCTCTTGCTCATAAGGCTCTCTCTCCGGGTTAGGGGCTTTTCTTAATCTTTACTGGTGAATGCTGATCCAACGTTTGTGGCATCAGGAACACGATGGCGCCACCGCCCAGCTCGCGCGCCTGAAGTTTAAGTGCAGAATACTGGACGGTAATTTCAGTCAACGGCATGTGAGCCCGTTTTGCAGAGCGAAATGAAGCAAGCACCTGTTGCCCGATGGCGTCTCGATGCCCGGCCGGGAAGGACTGGGGCAGCGTGGAGGTAATTACCTCACCGTCCTTGTCCACGGTGAAACTCCCCGCCGGCAGATGAACCAGCGCGGGCTCAGAGGATCCAAATAAACGACTTAAGAGGCCCATTTGCTCAAAATGTTTTTGAAAGAGTCACGAACATGATCAGAAGAAACTGCCGGCGGAAATCCGACACACAGATCAGCCGGTCCGCATGGCGCCACAGCCACTTTGTGCTGAAGACCAATCCCCAATACCTGCTGCAGCTCACCGACATGAAGTCGATCTCCGAGTGAACGGAAATTCTCGAGCGTCTCCTTGGTGAACTCAGAAATGGGCTTGGGATTGTCCAATCCCCAGAATTCCTGAGTTCGTCCTTTGTCAGCCCCTACTGCCAGGACAAACTCGACTCCTTCCATTTGCGAAACCTCGGCAAGAATCGCCGCTGCACGGTTATTCTGGGCCGGAGCGGGCACTGAATCCCCATCATTCGTCGAAGGTGGAGGAACTTCAACTGACGCCGCTTCGTCAATGGCCTGCGCAGTGTTCAACAACAACCCCTGATAAGAACTGAAGATTGTCCGAACGCGACTCGGGTCCGCAGGGAGCGTTTCGAAACTTCCAGTCTTCCATGCCAAAATTCGCTGAAACGCCGGCTCAGAAGTCAGCCCGGGGAGCTCAGCATCGATCACTTCTCCAGATTGAATGAAGATGCGGGCCTCGGTTAATCCATTTGTGATCTTTAGAATGCAGGAACTTTGCGACAGGCATTCCAGCTGGATGATGTCCACCAGGCTCTTGCTCTGCACCCCGCGGAACCCCTCCTGCGACTCACGACTAATCAAGGATTCCATCGATTCCATGAACAGCCCCATCTCCTGATCCGTTTCCGGCTTCAACCAGTATTGGTCGACGCCGAGACCGTAGGCACGAGTACGGAACTGCTCGTCTCGAATTCCAGTCAGGACGACCAAGCGGAGGTGGGGAAACTTGCGGCGAGCGATGGTGAGAACCTGAAGGCCGTCCATCTTCGGCATGTTCAAATCCGCAATCAGCAGATTGAACTGCTCGGATTCGAGAATGGAAAGTGCGCGCGAACCTGAGTTGGCGATTCGGACCTCGGGCATGCTGGGAAGATGCTGACCAAGCATCTCGCGATAGAGATCGAGGAAGTCCTGATCGTCATCCAAAAGCAGAATTGTGGGCTGGGCTGACATTGTTGGTAAAAATTCAAATCATTCCGCCATCTACTATCGTCACGATCCTCAAACGCATTAGAGAGTACGAGAAATTTTAATCGGAAATCTCGCTCGCGAGGCCGCTCCGCGATGGTCCTCCATCAAACACACAGCCGAACCGCATCCCGCGACGAATCTAGTTCTCAAGAGATCGGATTCTTTCAGCCCCGATTAACTCCCGTCTTGGACAGCAAACACGCCGAGTAAAAACAAATTTGATCATTCCCTTCTGCTGGCTCGCTGTTTGCTACCGATGTTCGCTGCAAATGTTTGGCGCATTCTCAAAACTATTTAAGAGGTCGGAGCCAGCCCCGGCTGCGACCGGTTCAACGAGTCCCCAACCCTCGCCGCGCAGCGCTCCGCCTTTGCCCAAGGATGAGACAGTGTCGCGCCCAGTGTCCAAAGCCCACTCCAAGGGAGCCGACGCATTATCGATTCCCTACTCATCGATCATAAAGCTGATCCCTCAGGAGCTCTGGGGCAAACTAGCGCCCGCTGGCGTCGCCGGTTACAACTTCACCATCGCGCGCAAAACCGTGCTAGAGCAGCTTCCACACGGCGCTGTGAAGGTGAATTTTGGCGAATTACGTCGCAACGCTCCCACCGGTGTTTTTGTTAACGGCAGTGCCGAGGATGGTCGAATGGTTGACCTTCCGCTCAGCGAAATCCTCGCACAGCTTCATCCAGACAACCTGTCGCGGCGCGCCGATCAAACCCGAATTGAAGTCTCGCCCGATGTCCCCGATCTCTTCGGGGTGAAAGGCGAACGCCTCGCGCCTCTGCGGGTCATGGAGAAGAAGGAAGTCTCCAACACATCAACCATCAGTCGGCAGAAAGGTGCTACGGCATTTACTCCCAAACCGGCAGCTCCTGCCCCACAGGCCCCCATTCAGCCAGCACCATCGCGCCCAACCGCGCCGCCTCCCGCACCTGCCCCGGCAATCCGGATGCAGCCCCCCCAGCCTGCCGCTCAAGCTCCCACGGTTTCCCAGCGCCCCGCAGCGACTGCGCCCATTTCTGCGCCGAAGCCAGCAACGCCCCCTCTGCCGACTGCCGCCGGACGCGCCCTGCCGAAACTTCCGTCGGCACAACCAAAAGCCGCACCAGCGCCAGAACCGGTCTCTGCAATCCCTTTTTCAATTCCACCTGTGCCGATGGGAACTCCCTCGTTCTTTATCGCGCTGGATGCCATCGCCTCAGGTTGGCCGGATGGAATTCGACAAGAACTAGCTCAACTCAAAATTCCCGAGGCGAAAGTCGCTCTCCCACCCGTCGAGATCTGCGAGGGCCTCAAGCGGGCTCGCGTACAATATCCATGGCGAACACTTCGTTCTTGGATTCAGCCGACTCCCATCTACGCCACACCTTCCCCTTTCGATGACACGGTCCTTGAGTTGCCGCTTCGGACGTTGACGCCGCTCTTCCTCGAATTCATCCGCTCGAATCCCGTCAATCGACAAGTTGCCGATGCCGACAACATCACGGAGTTCTTCAAGAAGGCAGAGCGAGCGTCCGGCACGAGCGCTGAATTGCTCCAACCGCTGTTTGACCCGCCGACAGCACCCGAGCCGCCGCAGCAACTTCAAGCCGCTCCGCCGCCCGCGGGTTTCGCTGCGCCTGCTCCTTCGGCCCAGACAAGATCGGTCCCGGCATCAAATTCGACCGCAACGCCATCGACCGACAATCACCCAACGGTGGAAGGCAACGCCATCTGCCTGCCAATCGCTACTCTTGCCAATGGTTGGCCGGAGCCGGTGATGCACGATATCGCCTCATTCGGTCTTGGTGGTTCTCGAATCGAGATTCCCCTTGCCGCTATCGAACCGGGATTGAAGTCCGGACGACTTAGCTTCACCTGGCGGGAACTCTGCAGCTGGCTGAATCCGCCTTCAAATCCAGCGCAACTTTCAATCAATGGCGAGACCCCGTTGGCTCTCCCTCTCGGACTGGTCGCTCCGCTGTTCATGAAGGCACGCGGCAACGGACAAGTCCGCCGAAAGACGAACGTCGATCAGGAGATTCCCGATCTTTTCAGCGCCGCAGGAAAACCGCTCAATCCACCTCAGTCCGCGGTCCAGTCGCCAACTCCAGCCGTAGAAGCGTCAGCTCCGGTCCCCGCCGCCGCGCCAGCGACGGTTGCCAAAAAGCTTCCGACGAACCTCTCGGAGCTTTTCGAAGAGCCCGCTAAGAAAACGTGGACGCCGAACGAGATCGTGCAGCGAAGCACGCGGTTACCAAACGTCGCCGGAACGCTGATCGCCCTCCAAGACGGCTTGCTGGTGGCGGCCAACATGCCTCCCGATCTAAAGACAGAAACGATCGCGGCATTCGTTCCTCAGATCTTTGGTCGCATGAACCAATACACAAGGGAACTGCAAATGGGGGAAACAACAGCAGTGAGCTTCACCGTCGATGTTGGAACGATTCAGGTATACAACGCCGGCATCATCTATTTCGCAGCGCTCGCCAAGACGAGTGATCCACTGCCTCTCCGCGAACTGCAACTCATCGCTGGTGAACTGAGCCGGCACACTAAATAAGACTTTAATTCTATGGCGATCATCAATCAGGCATCAAAAGAACTTCAGGTCAAAGTCGTCTACTACGGACCAGCGGTCTGCGGCAAGACGACCAACTTGGTTCAAGTTCACGATCACGTTCAGACAGCCCAAGGGAACAAAGGGAAACTGGTTTCTCTGGCCACCAGCTCAGACCGAACATTGTTCTTCGACTTTCTACCCATTGAAGCGATGGCGATCAAGGGATTCAAAACAAAGTTCCAGCTCTACACCGTGCCCGGTCAGGTCATCTACAACACAACCCGCCAATTGGTTCTTCGGGGCGTGGATGGAATCGTATTTGTCGCCGACTCGCAGTACGACAAGATGGAAGAGAACGTCAAAAGTTTCCAAAACCTCGAGGACAACTTGAAGGGATTGAATCTGAACTTGGCTGATATTCCCTACGTCATTCAATACAACAAACGGGATCTGCCGAATGTGGCTCCCGTCGAGTATATGGAATATCTGCTGAACAACCGCGAAGAGCAGGTTCCATCTTTCACTGCATGCGCACATAAGTGCGAAGGAGTATTTGAGACCTTGAACATGATTACCCGGCTACTGCTCCAGAAGTTTGTCGCGGAAAGCCAACGCAAGGCCGCCTGAAACGCCCAATTCCACCGCCGTCCAACTGATCTAAATTATGGCGACGCTTCCCCAACTCATCGAAGAAGACATCAGCGAAATCAACAACGCCCTCCAGGAGTTGCTGATCAAGAGCGATGCGACTTCCACTTTAGTGATCGACAAAGGTGGATTCATTATCACCCAAAATGGACGCACACAACAACTGGATACCATGACTCTCGCAGCACTTGCTGCGGCGTCATTTGCCGCCACAGAGAGCATCGCGTCGCTGGTTGGAGAACACAATTTTACCAGCATTTACCAGCAAGGCGAGCAATCGAGTCTTGTGGTTATCAACGTGGACGAGTTTTGCCTGCTGACGGTGATTTTCAAAGCAACACTAAGTGTCGGGGCCATCAAATACTACGCAGCTGAGACGATAAAGCGGGTCGCCGCACAAAACAAAAAAGCGGAACATCGAACCCCTGGCGCTGGCTTGGATTTGTCGATGTTGAACCTTGCGGACCCGTCGGGACTTTTCAAGATGTAGGTTGCGTAGTCTGGGAGGTTCCCAAACCCAAAAGAAGCCGAGCGCGGAGCAAAATTCCCAAGTCCAACCATGTTACAATCTATTCGGCTTTAGGGGCAGATTTCGACTTCTCATTCTCGTACCACTGGCTCATTTGGAACATCTGGTCGTTGCGCAAAAAATAGCGGTCCGCTTTTTCGAACGCAGCCACTGCCTTTTGCGATTCCCCCCGCTCCCGGTAAAACTGGCCAAGGACAAAATGCGCGTAAGCGCTAACTGGCGCCACGTCGATCGCCTTCAAGTAACTCGAAAGAGCCTCTCCATAATTGCCAGCCATCTCGAAAGCCCGGCCGCGACTCACCCACACGTCAGACATCATGGGGTTTAAGTCCAACGCACGGTCGTATGCGCGAACCGCCTTGCTCGCCAATTCCCGCCGCTCACGAAGCTTGCCCGGGCCAACCCGCCAAGCGACTTGATCGCGAAAGATATCTCCTTGCATTATAAATGGCTTCGGAAAGCGGGGATCGGCTTCGCTAGCCTTCGAATAAAGGTCGACAGCTTCGTCGTAGTTGAGGTTGTACTTTGCCTCGTCTCCCAAGCCAGCGATGTAAAATGACTTCACGGAAGGAACGAAAAGCGTTGCTGCAACTCCCCAAAATACGACAAGTGCGATACCAACCGCCAGTCGCTTCCAGTTTTGGACGCTTCGAGCGGTTTTTGCTGCTGTTGGGATTCCTGTCGTAATCCCCATGAGCACAGCAAGGAGAGCTGAGTTCCCGAAGATGTGAAGATTAAAGTCGAACCACGAATGGACCAATATGGCAATAACTGCAGAAATTGCTCCAACAGCAAACGCCTTGTCCTCAGAACTTTGAGCATCAGAAACCACCTTATACGCATGGCGGAAGAATGCTACAAACACACCACACATCAGAGTAACTCCAATCAGTCCGTAGTCGGAAGCCAAGTTTAGGTAGTCATTGTGGGTATAGTTGGGAAAGGAGAGGATCCGGTAATCCTTCACCTTCTGGTAGTTCCATTGCCATGTTCCCATTCCAGTGCCAAACAGCGGATTCTCCCGAATCATGTCGATTGTACCCGACCACATCATTGTCCGTCCACCTAAGGTGGGGTCACCCAAACTTAATGGCTGATTACCACCGCCGGTCACAATCGATTTCAGAAAGTAGTTTCGTATTGGCTCCAAGGTCCAAAAAACCGCAGCGGCGCAGACGAAGACCGACAGAATTACCAAGAGTCGCGCCCATATCTGGCGTCCATGCCAGCCACCGACAAACAAAATTGTAGCCATTCCGATCGTTGCCGACAGCCAACCAGCACGGGACATTGAAGTTACAATTCCCAGCGAAACCATTATTGCTACGTAAACAAAGAGAACTTTGAAAAGTATTGTTCGCTCGACTGTCCCGCTCTCCTTCCGAACCATGGCGGCGCGAGCCACGATTAGCCCAAGCGACATTTCCAGGAAGCCAGCGAGGTGATTCGGGCAAACGAAGGTTCCGCTACCTCGCCCATTGTAAAGCTCTGGCCTCTCCCAAGAAAAAATGTAGTCCGACTTAGTAAATGCCTGCCAGATTCCGAGGCCAGATTGAAACAAAGCAAACCCCATCAGCATAAGGACAAATATTCGTCGCCCAGTCCGATCTCGAATTCCTTTCGCCGCCAGCAGATAGGCAATTCCGCAGCAAATTACCTGAATCAACTCCAATCGGGCCTCATACTCCAAAGATGTGATTCGATAAATGAACGCGGAGTAAGCGAGGAAGGCGCAGATCGCCAAATCCGCCGCAGACCATGGTAGAGCGGTATCCTTCCTGAAAAACTGCCCGATCAGCCAAACCGCACTTGCAGCGGCTAGAAGTGCTACGCTTGGGGTGGCCAAAACTGGGTTAACTCCCCCCAAAAAGAATACCGAACAAAAAACAAACAGCGCCATGGCGATTGCCATGGCGCTGCTGCAAAATAGGAACATCAAGTTGACTTGACGAACTTTAAGAGTGATCAGCGGCGGTTGTAGCCACGACCCTTACCCTTATCGTCCTTGGAACCTTTCGGAGTCGGGTTCTTCGGATCTTTCGGATCTTTCGGATCCTTCGGGCTCGTCGGGTTGTTCTTGGACCACTCCCAAGGATTATCAATGAACTCAGTCAGCCAAGTCGGAGAGACAACTTCCATCTTCTGAAGGTTGATGCCATGAACGGCCAAAGTGCGGTAATAATCACCGCCGTAGGCGCGAGGGCTGTAACCAAGGAGTTGAACCAAGGTATGAGCAATAATGTCCGTGGTAATAGGAGCGTCTGGCTGCCATCCACCTTCAGGACGCATGCCGTTGTTGCGAGCCCACTGCACATAATCACGGGACGTGGCACCAGCGGGGAACCACGGGGCTTCGCCAGTCAGCACAACCATCAACTGAAGATACTTGAGTTGAGTGGCCGCTTCGGATTGGGCTTGAGCGGTGGAAGGGGTGAGAACAGCCGCATAACAGGCGACGCCAACTGCAAAGGCGGCAATCTTTGCAGTCAATCCTTGGAATGACTTCTGAAGAATACTTTTCATTTTTGCTCCGGGTTTAGTTGTTTATTGGAACGCCGAACGCTAAAGGATGTCCCCTCCTACTGTCAAGCGAAGAACTTAGATTTTTGAAGTTCTGCGGGTCACACTTCAGCTTACAGGATTCTAGACAGATACCTCCGTATCTCGTTCAAAAAAACTCACTCCGGTAGGCTTCGCAGTAACCAGCTCAACTGAAGGCAACTCAACGGCAGATTGGTCAAAAGCGGTGTCGCGCAGGAATGAACCAACCGCCTGAGACGGACCGAATCGGGGCATAAGCCGGGGTGCTTGACAGATACGGACGAACGACAAGATTGGTTGGACATGAAACGGAAGGGAAGCTGCCACCCGTAAAGATTAACCAGCGCAGGCTGTTGCAGAGCTCACCGAGAGAATGTTCCCGTTTGGCTAACCTCCTCCATTATGGTCAGAGAGGAGCGCAGGGCTCCAACTCTCGTCGCTCTTTCTTCACAGGGATAGCCACCGCGTCATTTCGCCATCTCACAGCTGCACCAATATCCCAATGCCATAACACAGCTTTTTCTCGCCCAAACTTCACGACTAGTTCTAGTCTTCACGCACCTGATGAAATTGTCCGAAACGAAAGTTCGAAAGACCTACAAGCTGTTCATCTCAGGAGCGTTCGTCCGGAGCGAAAGCGGGAGATCCCTTCCAGCAACTGGGCCCAAGAGCGTCGCACCGGAGAACTACAGCTGGGCATCACGAAAAGACCTGAGAGACGCTGTGACAGCGGCTCGCAGTTCGTCGGACGGCTGGTCCAAACGCACTCCATACTTGCGCAGCCAGATTCTCTACCGCGCCGCAGAGATGGCGCAGCAGAGGCAATTTGAGCTGGCGGAGGAAATCGCCCGGTCGACCGGAATTCCCCCAACCCAGGCGCAAACTGAGGTGAATTGCTGCATAGAGCGCTTGGTGCACTACGCCGGGTGGGCTGACAAATATGCAGCTATCTTCAGCAGCACCAATCCCGTCGCCTCATCGCACTTCAGTTTCACGATCCCGGAACCCTCCGGCGTAGTTGCCATTATTGCTCCAGACCAACCGTCATTGCTGGCTCTGGTTTCCCTGATTTCTGCGGTCATTTTGAGCGGTAACACCGCCATAGTGCTTGTTTCGGAGAAATATCCCCTTCCCGCCTTGACCTTCGCCGAGGTGTTCGCCACCAGCGACATTCCACCGGGCGTTGTCAATTTACTGTCCGGAAAGCGCCTGGAACTCGCACCCCACTTCGCCAGCCACTTGGACATCAATGCGATCGTGGATGCATCAAGCGATCCGTCGACCAGCGCTCTGCTTCGAACCGGCCAGTCGTCGAACCTCAAACGTTACATTCACCGGGAAATGACCGACGCCGACTGGTATTCTGAGAAAGCTGAGAATCCGTATTGGATTCTGGATACCATCGAATACAAGACCGCTTGGCATCCCATCGGAGTCTGACTGAACCGCATCCTCTAATTTCACCACCGCACACTTCCCGATACTCCTCATGGCTCGACTTCCTGTCCGCAAAGAACTTGCCCGACTCATCGAACACACCCTTCGCAGCGCCGATGCAACCCGCGCGAACATAGAGACCCTTTGCCGCGAAGCCCGCACTCATGGTTTTGGCAGCGTCTGCCTGAACAGCTCACGCGTCGCCCAGGCGGCGCATTGGCTCGAAGACTCCGAAGTGAAGGTGACCTGTGCCATTGGGTTCCCGCTGGGAGCTGGCGACGCTGATGCGAAGCGCTACGAAACCGAAATCGCAATCGATAGCGGCGCCCATTTTATCGAAGTTTCCCTTAACATTGGCCGGTTGAAAGACGGCGATGATGCCCATGTACTGCGCGAACTGCGCGACATCGCGGAAGCTGCCGACGAGCGGCCCGTGAGCTTGTACCTGGATGTAATGCTTCTGACGGGCGATGAAATTCGCCGCGCCACCAAGCTCGCCGTCGAAGCCCCCCTCAAGGGCATCACCCTCGGCGGAGGATCAGATGCCACCTCCACGAGCGAACTAGTTAAACTGGTGCGCGACGCCGCTGGAACCGACATCGGCCTAAAAGTCGACCATCAATCCTTCACCCTCCCGGAAATCGCCACGCTGGTGAAAGCCGGCGCCACACGGTTCGGCATCGTGCATAGCGTGAAGCTTATGGAAAGCGTTCCGCAATCCGACGCGGATTAAGCAGACCTGCGCTGCACAAGCAGCAAGCCAGCGCTCGAACCGACCGGCCTACACGTTGAACTTGAAGAGCAACACGTCGCCGTCTTCCACGACGTATTCCTTGCCTTCCATCCGGTAGAGGCCCTTCTCCCGCGCCGCCGCCACGCTACCGCATTTCACAAGATCGTCATAAGCGACAGTCTCCGCCTTGATGAAGCCGCGCTCGAAATCCGAGTGAATCACGCCCGCCGCCTTGGGCGCAGTATCGCCAACGTGAATCGTCCAGGCGCGCACTTCCTTTTCGCCAGCCGTGAAGTAGGTGCGCAAGCCGAGCAGATGATACGTCGCGCGAATCAGCGAACCCACGCCGCTTTCCTCCACGCCCAACTCCTTCAAGAACGCCTTCGCCTCTTC
>JADJPG010000019.1 GCA_016713365.1 Verrucomicrobiota bacterium
TATGTCCCATTCGCACCATCCCAAACATTGTTTCCAGCAAGCTACGCCGACCGGAATGATGGTCGTCGTCCTCAGCACGGAACGATTCGTTGACGCCAGAAGCGCACCGTTGTTGGCGAGCGCGGCGATGAAGAGTTCATTCAACCCGGACGCGAGTGCGTGATTGCGAGACCATTCGCCAGTCGCTGGGTTAAAGGAGGCTTCCTCGCCATTCACCGTCACACGAGTCGCGCCGGGAATGAGTGTTCGTGCCCGAGAGCAGCGTGGTCGGAGAATCAACGATGGCGAACAACGCGCCGCCACCCGCCACAGACGAGCCACCTTCCAGATGCAGGCTGGCGATGATGGAAAAATCTGAACTGGCCGCGCCGGCATTCAAGCCGATGACCGACAGCACATGCGTTCCCTCCGGCAGCAACGCGCCCACGCTGCCCAGGTCATGGGAGGCCGGCACTGCGCCGCCACCACCATGTGATTCATGGTTCTGGCCCGTCACCGTCACCGAGTCGAAGAGCCCGGATTCGCCACCGCGACATTGGGCGAAGCGGCGCACTTCAACGCCATCGAGATACGCCACAAACCCGTCGTCCCAGTCCATCGTGAGCATCACCCGGCGCGAAGGGTCGAGCCCGCTGGAATCTCAAATGACTTCCGGATGTAAACGGTGGTGTAGCCATTGAGCATGTCGTCGAGTTCAGTGGCGTCATCGTTGTCACTGAAGCCGAATCCGCCCGGCCCGGTCAGCCACGTCGTGTCGAGCCCAGTGTCGGCAATCGTGCGCCAGTCGGCCTGCGGTTCCGAGAGCCCCTTGCGATAGCTCCACGTGTCGTTGGTGTTCACCAAAATGGTTGGCGGCGGCGGTGGCGCACCGACCTAGACAGTCAACCTGCGAGCCGGTGCGGCAGAATGCGATTAGCAGTCCGAACAGGACTGGAACGGAGTTCGTCAACTTCATGATTGGGATTTGGTTAAAGCAGTCAAGAGCAGATCTCAAGGCATGGCGGGGGTCACAATCGGTAAAACCGCTGGTTGCCCGACGCCACCGATCCATCGGCACCATCATCGTCTGGCTCGCGCCCTGCGCTCGGCACATCCACCAGCCGCTGCCAGGCGATGGGCGTGGGCCAGCGTCGGACTGAATAGAATCGTGTAAGTCTTCCCGGCCACCGCGTGGAACCGCAGTTCCGTCACCGCGCCGTTCTTCGTGGCCGAAAGCACCAGCGCGCTTCCCGCCTGTTTCGGATGCGTGCCGGCGAGGTATTCCTCCCGGTTCATCAAACCATCGCCGTCGAAATCCAGCGCGGCATCGGCAGCGCTGTTCTTATTGAAGCCATACTGGTCCTCCCAGCTGTCCGGCATGCCGTCGCCGTCGGAATCCAGCGCACCCGCCGACACCGGATCCGGCGCCGGCACCGCGGCGATCCAGTTGGTCGGCTCGTTGCCGTAGCCCGTCAGGCTCACGCGCTGGAGCGACATACCGTGACCGTCCGCGTTCGTCGGCCATGCGCCACGATCCTGATAAACCACTTTGTCCACGAGCAGATAGGGAACGGTTCCCGCGTCCGCACCGACGGTCTGCGGCGCATCCGGCCGCGCCAGTTCGACGCTTTCCGTGCTGTTGTCGAGCTTGCCCGGAATAAGGACCGACGAGGAAAGGTTCGTGCCGTACTCGCCCGGAACTGCGCGAGCGCCAGCGCGTTCGTCGCCGGATCAAAGCTCACCAGAATCATGCTGCCGCCGGCGGGAATGCTGTGTGAATTGTTGAACTGGAAATCGACCGCGTCGCGCAGTCTCCAGCCGTTCGTCGGATAAACCGGATCGAAGAGCACCACCGTGCCGACACTCGTGTTCCGCAGCTCGATGAACTCCTCCACCGTGTTGTCATTCGTCCCGACATCCGCCGGGTGATACATGACCTCAGTGATGACGACCGGTCCCACCTTCGGATAGGCGTTCGCCGCGCCGGCGCCGGTGCGGAAGACGCTGATTTGATTCGTGGGACTCTGCGCCGTCACCGCCGTACCGAAACTCAGCGCGCTGAGCGGCGCGTAGTCGACATCGCCAATCGTGTTCACGTAGCGACCAAACGAAATGCCGTTGGCCGACGGACCAAGATCCGCCACCGCACGATAGCCCGTGAGCGATCCGTTTCCGGTCGTCTGCGAGATACACTTCATCGCCCTTGGCTGAACTGAACGAGAACGGAATGCCGTTGTCCGTGTTGTTGAAATTCACCTCGTAGAAAACCTTGAAGCCGCCGGCGGGCAGAATCGTGTTCGCCGGGATCTGATATCTGCGCGGCGTATCGTTCGCGTCGCTCAACCACCACCCGCTGATGTCCACCGGACTGCGACGTCGTATTCCGCAGTTCAATCGCATCCTCCAGCGGCAGATCGGTGTGCGCGATGACTTCGTTGATCACCACCGTGGTCAGCGGGAGATAGTTCGGATCCTTCGGCGTCGGTGTCGTGGGAAACGCGACGATCGTCGTCCCGCCGTCCGGCAGACGCCCCTGAGAGACGTCCGTGACCTGCGCGCCGAACGAGACCGCATCGATCTGCGTGCCGTTGTTGGCGGCGAGCAGGAAGATCGAATCCCCCTCCTTGCCGAGCTTGAAGTTCACGTGCTCCGGGCCGGCGGGCACGGCGGATTATCCGCCTCGAAACGCACGAACGCATTGGAGCCGACCCCGATGAAGGACAGATCAGGAATTCGATACGAATTGGGAGCGCCGAACGTATCGGTCAACCTCCAGGCCACCGAGCGCCACCGGTCGCGTGTCGCCGTTGTAGAGTTCAAACCAGTCATCGCCCGAGGACGGATCGGCCATCCATTCGTTCACGCGCAGCAGCGTGGCGTTTCGAGCACGGCGACCACATTGGTCGCGCCCGGCGTCGGCAGCGTGAGCACGAGATTCGTCCCGCCGGCGGGCACGCGACCGACCGCCAGATCGGGAACCTGGATGCCGTAGGCGATGCGATCAATGATCTCGCTGGTCGCGGGCTTTGTTGAAGAGATAGATCTCGCCGCCGTTCGCCTTCAGCCCGAAGCCGGTGTTGGTCGACGAAACGGGCAGGTCCGCATCCGCGTAAATCACGAGGTAACCGCGCGCCGGAACAATCGACCCGCCGGAAACACCCATCGCGCCGGATTGTTGTTCGCCTGATCGTTCAGGCTCATGCCGCCGACATCCACGGATGCCGTCGTGGGATTGAAGAGTTCGATCCAGTCCGGCGTCCGCCCTCAACCGTCACGCCGCTGGCGTTGTCCGCGAGCACTTCGTTGATGACCAGTCCACCGACGGCGACAATGTTCGTCACGATTACCCCATCGAGGCGGGTGCCCATGAAGACGTCGCCAAACGGAGTCGCGTTATGCACTTCGACAGCGATGGTATTCACACTCCCCGGTACCAAGTTGGTCAGCGACACCACGATGGGACCAGTCCAGGAAGGCGGCCCGCCGAAGCCCTGCGAAGGGGCGTCTGATTGAGCACGGTGCCGCCGGCATGTTGTAACGCGCCACCTCACGGCCATTCACATAGAAGACCGCACCGTCATCGATCAGATTGGAGAATTGCAGACTGGTGGCCGTGAAGTTCGCCGGAACATTAAAACTGGATCGGAAGTAGTATGTGACGTTTGCCGAACTGGAAACCAGCGGTGTCCGAACTGGTTCCGGCGTGGCGCCGCCCGCGCCAAGCAACGCCTGCCCGCTGGGCCACGCAGAATCATCAAAGGCAGGCGCCTGCCAGTTCACACCATCCAGATTGCCGCCCTGCAAATAACGCCACGAGGCATCGATCGGCAGCAGATTCACCAGCACCGGCGGCGGCGCGGTGGGCGGCGGCGCCGGACAGAAGTTCGCCGTGCCCGGAGTGCGGATGCTCATCGTCACGTTCGTCAGGCCACCATCGGGACAGCGTCCCATCGACACGCCGGCGCGCTGAGGTCCGTAAGTTACACAGTCGATCAATGACTCGCGATAATCCGCCAGCGCGATGCTGCCCACGTCGGAGGTCAGACGGAAGTTCAGATGGTCCGCCCCGCCCTGCTCGTCCGCGATGAAGGCCACGTAGCCACCGGCGCCAATAAAACTCAGATCCGCAATACGATGTTGTTTGATTCGGCCCAAGGCGCATCGGTCAGATATAATCCTCCGAGCGCGACGGGCAGCGCGGACGGATTGAACAGCTCGACGAAATCCTCCGTGGTCGGCGGCTGGCTGTTGGCGAAGAACTCGTTGATGCGAAGACCGGCAGGGTTGCCCAGAGCCTGAGAGACATTCGCCGCACCCAAAGTCGGAGTGCTGAGCATCCAGTCGCCGCCTGTGCCGATGCGGCTGATGGACAAATTCGGCAGCTGCAGGCCGAACTTCACCGAATCCAGCAACGCCCCGCCAGCGCTCGACCGATGATAGAGATATACCGCGTCGCCTTCTGCGCCCACGGAGAAGCCGAGATGCAGACCGGAGGTGCCATCAGGATTATTGGCGATCAAGGTCAGATAACCACCGGCGTTGAGTGTTGTACCATTCGGAATGGTGAACTTGGCAGGAGCAGACGGATCGTCCGTCAGTGTCATGCCCGACAAATCCACCACCGATCCGCCTTCATTGTGGAGCTCGATCGCATCCGGAAACGTTCCTGAATGATTGAAGGCCGAAACGTTCTGCGCGAGAACTTCACTCAAGCGCACCGTTGGCGCTGCCGTGTTCACCACCCACGTTTTCGAAATCGTCGGGGCGCCCGCCGACTGATAAATGCCACCGGAGTTGCGTCCCACAACGTAGACCGTGTTTGTCGATCCGTTGGCGAGACCGCTCAGCGTGATGGGA
Organism: Verrucomicrobiota bacterium; assembly: GCA_016713365.1. GTDB lineage: Bacteria > Verrucomicrobiota > Verrucomicrobiia > Limisphaerales > JADJPG01 > JADJPG01. The sequence continues at coordinate 4,837 of JADJPG010000019.1, forward strand.
TTCGCCACGGGCGCTTCCGCACTAAGGGCGCCGTTGTTGAGCCGGTACCGGTAATGCGTGATGTCGGCGCCGCCCACCGTCAACGTGGCAGTGGTCGCAAAGGTCGGGCTGCGCGGCTCACCCGAGATGGTGGCGACCGGCGAGTTGGTCGCGGGAGGAACGAGACCGGCAATCAATCCCGCGACAGTTGCGCGCCGGGCGGTCATGTAGTTTTTGACGGTCGTCGCCGTGCCCGCGAGCTGCGGGTAGTCCGCAAAGATCTGGTCCACCACGGGATTGAACTGAGCAGCGGAGAACGATCCATCCATCAAATCCTGCAACGTCCGGTCATACAGCGGCTCAATCTCCGGATGGTGCATGAAAAAGTTCATGGCGTTGGCAATGCCCACGGTATCTCCGGACGCGCAGCAAAAAGTCGCCCCGAAAATTCCGCTGCCGCTGTTCAGCGAACTCAATCCCAAAACAGAATCGAGGTCGTGATAAACAAGAATGAAGCGAGGGTCATTCTGTCCTCGATACATCGCGTAATCATCGTTATTGCCCGTGTTGATGCCGGACTCGCTGTTGCCAAACAGGCTCATCACGGCCAGATGGCGCAACCATTGTTCGACGTCGATGACCGATCGCGCGCGGGCCGAGCTCCAGGTCGCCGTCTGATTGTCGCCCATGACCTCCAGCATGCCGATGATGTCACGCCAGTCGTCTTCGCTCACGTTGCTGCCCTTGAAATAAGTATTCTGGTAGGAACCCGGATTCTCACCGCGATAGTTGAACTCCTTCGGGGCGACATCGCGGTACACCGAGTAATAATTCCCTCCGTCGTTGTCCGGGAATGTCCGGCTCGCCCAGTCACTGCCAGGCTCTTCATTCGCCGCATAGAGTCCGTTCGCCGGAGTTCCTCCGGGCCCCGCGCCATTGTTGACCCGCATCTGGGCGAAGTGGGAGTTGTTGCCGGCCACGCCAGCCTTCTGAGCCAGGAGCAGCACCCACCACCTGCGCAGGCACATTGCGGGCATTCATGTTTAACGCCGTCACGCCCTTCCATTCGGTGGCGGCCGGGAAGTTAATTCGATAATTGTGCGGATTCCCGAAGCGGCTGCCGTGACCACGATTGCGGATGCCGGTCAGATAGCGGCGCTCGATTTGATCTCCCCTCAACGCTGATGAAGGTCGCATTCACCTGCGCGTCGCTGTTGGCAGAGGTGTTGAAGATGGTAGAGAGCGTGGTGATCTCGTCGGCAGCGATGATCAGCTTGTAGAGCGGAGAGGCTCCCGAATAAATCGAGTCGTCCACCTGGAACATCGCATTGGCCACCTGCCCGAGGTTTCCACTTCCGAGATCGGAAGCGTTCAGGGCGGGAGCAGGCCACGTACGCGAGCGGGAACCGCTGTCGGTGGCCTGAACGTAGAATTCGATCAGCGTGTCATTCGGCATGGCGGGAAGCACCACACCATAAATTCCATCTCCGGCCGCGCCATCCCCGTGCACGCCGTCATCGAACATCACGGCGGAAACAAACGGCGGCGGACTCGCGACGTTGGTCCGGAAGAACAGCGAAACCGAAACACCGGCCAGATTCTCATCCAGAATTCGCGCCGTAACACTGACCGGCTCGGACGATTTGGGAATGACCGGTTGATGCGTGGCGTTGATAATTAGCGGCGCGATGTTCGCGGCGCGAATCGAGTTCTGCGCCCCCGGCGTTCCTTCCGCCACCAAGCTGGCGCTCCAGTTCTGGCCGGAGCTGTTATCGAGACCAGGCTGAATCAGTTCCAACGTTTTCCCCAAGCCATCCGCCTCGGTGAACCACTCCCACCCACGCACGCCGCTCAGCGAAAGGCTGCGACGACGCACCGCCCAATCGCCATCGTCCGCATACGTGACGCTGTCGACGATGTTGTCGCGGGAATCGCGGAGGGAGATCGAATTGCGCGTATTGCTGAGCGTAGGCGTGAAGTTGGTGAACGAGCGCCCGTTCACATTGGTCACCGTCCAGCTGAGCCAGTGGCCAACGACATTGCCGACCGTGACGTATTTCTCATCAAACACCGTGGCATTCGCCGCCACCACGAGATACTGGCCAGCGCCCACGACGGTGTTGGTTGCGAAGTTGAATGCGATGCCGCCCGAGATTCTCCAGCCTGACAGGTTGACGTTCGTGGCGGTGGGATTGTAGAGCTCGATCCATTCGTCCAGCGGATTCTCCGACGCCGGATGGTACATGATCTCATTGATCACGATGGGCTGGGCTCGAAGGGTCGCCCAATGCGGCAGCATCAGCGACACCAGAAACAACAACGCAACGGAACGTTTCATAGAATTCACAACATTCACTTCAAGTCCGGGTCGAGGCAGACTCGCACAGGACAATAACCTACGCAGGTTAGTATTCTCTTATCACGGCGCGAGACGCGCCCGGAAGAACCTCGGGATCGCACTCATGGCAGACGAGTCGGTAACCAGGTTGGTTTCGGCGGATTGGAACACCGTCTTGAGAAGGCTCCAACCCACCAAATCCGCCGAAGCCTCAATCACATAGCTCCGATTGGTGTAGGCGAGCAGTTCGAACTGGAACGGCTCGGCCAGCGGAACCGCGGGCGCGACCAAAACCGGCGCGGGAGGAGCGAACGTGAACGCCCCTCGATCAGCCGGAGTCCCGTCCGCATCCGCCGGCGACTGTGGCGCCCCCGAATCGATGGCGGGAGAATACGGCTGGAGTCGGAAATCATGCGCCGATGCATCCACAAAACGCGGGTCCGACTCCAAGTTTCCTTCGCCTGCCCACGGCTGAGAGATGGTTGAGTAGCGAATGGTAAAGTTCGTTTCGGCGAAATCCGACTGCACCGAAACTGGCGACGCCCACAGGATGGAATTCGTGATTCGGTAGTCGACCTCCGGCCCGGGCGCGTTCGATTTATACTGGGCCAGCACATTGGTCAGGTTCCCGTGCAGCGTGGAATTATTCACCGTCACGAGAACCGACGAGGAAGCATTCGCCTTCGCCGAAATGCCGACCGTGCAATCCACGATCAACGAATCGCGCACGTGCGTGGCACCGTTGAATGCGCTGATTCCCTTCGCATCCTCCGCCACACTGTTCCATTCGCGGACGATGCACTTCTCGACAGTGATAACCGCTCCGAGGGTGTCAATTCCGTCGTCGCCGCCGGCGGCCAGAACACAACCCGACAGCGTCACTTGCTGACCCGCCGCTTGATCATGCAGATAGATGCCATCAGCGTCATCCGGGCCGGTCATGTCCAGAATCCAGGTATTGGTGCAAGCCAGCGCCGTCCCGGCGATCTCAGGCCCCATGCGCGCTCGTTGGAACAAACAGTCGACGAAGGTGAGATCGGATCCACTCGCCTGTCCGATCTTGCCCGGAGTTCCGACGCCCTGCTCCGCGAAATCCGTCAGGTAGCAGCGCTCGAACGTGAGTTTGGAATTGTACGGCCGGATCACTGGCGTCGTGCCGGTATGCCCCTCGGTTCGACCACGCCCCGCCCGGGTGATGATGGTGTTGTGATAAACGGAAGGCTCGGCGTTCGTGTGACGAATCTGGCCCCAGCGCAAGGTCGAGTCAGCACAAGTCAGCGCAATCGGTTGCTCGCGGGTTCCCATCGAACGCACCGAACCCCGCACCACCAGATCGTTCGCCGTCGTGCCGCTCGCGACTCCTTCGAAAAGAACCAGGCTGTTGGCCGCAATGGTCAGCGTGTGCCCCTGCGGCACCGTCACGTCATTGGTCACCATTACGATTCCGTCCCAAGTCGTTTCCGAACCCGAGAGCGTACCGCCCACCCGTGATACGGATTCCGCAGAACGATCCTGAATGCGACGCTGCGCCTTCAAATCTCCGATCTCCGCGCGGAGGGTGAAATCGCCGTTGCCTGAGACCGTCACGAGAACACTCCCGCGACCGTTGCGGAGGAAAACCAAGTTCGTGGACAGCGTCACCCCGGGGGAATCGACCGTCAGCGAGGCAAACAGATTCCAGTCGTGTCGTTCTGGTCTCCCAGCGCCGTCCACTGCATCCACCACGATCAAGAATGGCACGTTGGGCAAATACCCGGCGGCCGTCACCAGTTCGAGAGAGCGGGCGTTTGGAGCGGAAATCAATGAGTGGGAGCCTGTCCAAAAGAACAGAGTAAGGAACGCAAGAACAGCAGAGCGTCGCATAAAAGCAAAAGTCTCCCGAATTGGGTCTTATCTGGGAGACGGGAGGACTGTAACTCAAACGTAACCCGAAGGGAAGCCCTACTTGGGCGGAGCGAGGAAAGAGCCCTTTTCCTCCGTGTTTCGAAATCCCTGTGGCGGTTCGGCCATTGTACGCTAACTCTTGGCCCATGACCGTTCAGTCGTCTCCACGGCGAATTCTCCTCACCGGCGCTTCCGGACTCGTCGGGTCCGCGCTCCAGCCCGTGTTGGAGTCCCGCGGGCATACCGTGGTGAAACTCGTTCGAGGCACTGGAACACCAACTACCGGAAGCGCGAACTGGAATCCGAAGTCGGGAGAAATCGACCTTAGCCAGGTCGGGCAACTCGACGCTGTGGTTCATCTCGCGGGAGAGAACATCGCGCAACGTTGGTCTCCCGCCGTCAAACAACGCATCCGCGACAGTCGCGTGAAAGGAACGCGACAGCTGGCGGACGCGATCTCGAAACTGGATTCCCTGCCCAAGGTTTTGATCTGCGCCTCGGCCACCGGATTCTACGGCGATCGCGGCGACGAATGGCTCGACGAATCCAGCTCGCCGGGGACCGGCTTCCTGGCCGACACCTGTCAGGAATGGGAAGCAGCCGCGAATCCGGCTCGTGCCAGCGGCATCCGCGTGGTTCACCTGCGTTTTGGAATCGTTCTTTCCCCGCGCGGCGGCGCTCTCGCCAAAATGCTTCCCTCCTTTCGCCTCGGAATCGCCGGGCCACTGGGCAACGGGCGTTCTTACTGGAGCTGGATCACTCTCGATGATCTCGTGGAAGTCATTCACCACGCGCTCGACACGGAAACGTTGGCGGGCCCGGTCGCCACCGTGTCGCCAAGTCCCGTCACCAACGCCGAGTTCACAAAAACTCTCGGCCGCGTCCTCCACCGGCCCACCTTCCTGCCCGTGCCAGCCTTCGCGCTCCAAATGCTCTTTGGCGACATGGCACGCGAGGCGATGCTGGCCAGCGCTCGCGTGAAGCCAGCGCGGTTGCTGGAAACGGGATTTCGGTTTCAACATGGCGCGCTCGAGCCTGCATTGGAGCACCTGCTGGGGAGAAAGTGATTCGAACCGGAAGAACGTCGTCATTCTGACACGCAAAATTCTTGAGACGCCTGTTGCAATCCCGCTTCGCCTTCTTATAGTGCGCTCGTTTGCACAATGACGATAACTGAACCCTCCGTCGCCACGCCTCCCTGGAACATCCAGGCTGCGCGAAACCTCTATAACATCCAACGCTGGGGTGCGAAGTACTTCGACATCAATGAAGACGGTCATGTCGTGGCCAGTCCCCTGCAGGAGGCGGGCGCGAGCGTCGAGATCAGCGACATCGTGGAGGAAGCCAAGGCCCGCGGCCTGAAGTTCCCGCTGCTCATCCGCTTTCAAGACATCCTTCGCCATCGCGTCGAGGCCATCAACCTCGCCTTCCGCGCGTCGATCAAGGAATACAATTACCAGGGTAAATACCGCGGCGTGTTCCCGATCAAGGTGAACCAGTTGCGCGAAGTCGTGGAAGAAATCCTGGACGCCGGCAAACCGTTCGATTTCGGCCTGGAAGTCGGCAGCAAGCCGGAGCTCTTCGCCGGACTGGCGCTGCAAAGCCAGATGGGCAGCCTCATCATCTGCAACGGTTACAAGGATGCGGGCTTCATCAAGATGGCACTGCTCGGCATCAAACTCGGCAAGCGCGTCATCATGGTCGTGGAAAAGCTCGAAGAGCTTCGCCACATCATCACGCTCTCCAAACAGCTTGGTGTCGAACCCCTGATCGGCATCCGCGCGCGACTGCATGCAAAGGGCGCCGGCAAGTGGGCGGAGAGCGGCGGCGAAAACGCGAAGTTTGGCCTAAGCACCGCCGAACTTCTCACCGCCACCGAAATGATGAAGGCAGAAGGCCTCGGCCACTGCTTCAAGCTGCTGCACTTCCATATTGGCTCCCAGGTTCCGGACATTCTGACGGTGAAGAAGGCCGTCCAGGAGTCGGCGCGTTTCTACGCCAAGCTCTACAAGATGGGCTTCGAGATTCAATACATGGACGTGGGCGGTGGACTGGGCGTCGACTACGACGGCAGCCGCTCGGCGTTCGACAGCTCCACGAATTATTCCCTCCAGGAATACACCAACGACATCGTTTACTACATCGCAGACGTCTGCAACGCCGAGAAGGTGCCGCATCCGGACATCATCAGCGAAAGCGGTCGCGCGCTCGTCGCCCATCACAGCGTGCTGGTCGTCGAAGTGTTTGGTTCGATCGAAAAGATCCGCGCCGACAGCGAAGTGCAATGCGGCGAGAACGAGCACGCCTTGGTTCGTGAGCTGTGCGACATCCGGAAGAACATCGCCAAGCTGAACAAGCTCGAGGCGTGGCACGATGCATTGGAACGCAAGGATGACGCGCACAACATGTTCACGCTCGGGCTCATGGAGTTGCCCGACAAGGCGAAGATCGAAACGCTTTACTGGGAAATCAGCCGCGAAGTCGTCGCGAGCTTCCGCGGCCAGGCGTACATCCCGGAAGAAATTCGGAAGCTCGAAGACAGTCTCGGCGACCAGTACCTTTGCAACTTCTCAGTCTTCCAATCGCTGCTGGATCACTGGGCTCTCGGCCAATTGTTCCCCATCATGCCGATCAGCCGCCTGGAGGAACGTCCCACCCGCGAAGCCACTCTCGTGGATATCACCTGCGATTCCGACGGGCAGATTAACAAATTCATCGACCTGCGCGACGTGCGCGACACTCTGCCGATTCATTCGCTCACCCCGAATCAGAACGGTCACGGAAACGAGCCTTACTACATCGGGTTCTTCCTGATGGGCGCGTATCAGGACATCATGGGCGATCTGCACAATCTGTTCGGTCGCGTAAACGAGGTGCACGTCTTCCTCGAACCCGATGAACCGACCGGTTACTACGTCGAGGAAATCATCGAAGGCACCACCATTGTGCAGGCACTGTCGTCAGTTCAGTACGACGAGAAGGAACTTCAACGCCAGATGAAGGCGCAGGTGGACGAGGCGATCAAGTCCGACCGCATGAAGCCGAACGAAGCGATGCGCCTGCTCGACGAATACGAAAAGGGCCTGAAGGACTATACGTACCTCACGATCTAATCCGGGCCTCTCGTTACGTGCCGACTGAGTACACAGATTCTCATCTGCCTCATTCCGAGCGATCCTCGGAGGGGGAACCCGCGACGACGTCACCCCTAGCTTCTCACGGTCCGGTTATCCGCTCCCTCGGCCAACTGGCCAAGGGTTTGTCTGCACTCTTCTGGGGATTGCCCATCGCACTGGTGGTTTGCGTTCAATGCGCCAAAGGCGACTGGTTTCGTCCACTCGGAGTTGTTCCACCGCTGGTCGCCACCGGTCTTTTGTTCTACGCATTGAGCCTGCTCGGAAACTTCCAACAGCAAGAGCGGATCTGGATCAGCACACTGGAACGGGCCAAAATCATCGCCCTGATCAACGTGGGCATTTCCCCATTCCTGTACTGGTGGAGCCGCATTCCCTCGAATTCGTTTTTCAGCATGATTATGGACGTCACGCTGGTGGCGGGATTGTTATTCCTGCTGCTGCTGAATCCGGTGCTTGTTCGGTTAACCGCCATGTTGCCCGATGAAACGCTGCGCATGGAGACGCGGCTCTTCACGTCAATGAACCGGACGATCCTTCTCGTTGTGATGACCTTGCTGGTCGCGTACCTCGCCATGATACGAATCGAGCCCGGGTCTCCGGAGAAGATCCTCGGTTGGATGCTGAAAGTCCTGCCCCTTCCGCACCAGGCACAAATGGTCTTCTACTTCCTCGACCGAGCCGGACTGTGGCTGATGCTCTTCCCCATCCTGTTCCCCATCGCGATGACCATGGCGCTGATTTGGAAGATCAAGGAGGTCATCTTGGTGAGCATCTTCGGAAACGAGCATTAAAAAAGCGCGACCACTTTCACGGTCGCGCTTCGCAAAGCGATTCAGATTACTTCGCGCCTTGGTCAATCCATGCCCGGAGCAAACCAATCTGATCCTTCGTCAACGCCGGATACTTGTCGCGCTTGTCCAGCGGCGGCATTTCTTCGTCGGCAATGAGGTCGGCAACCACGTGAACCAGCTCGCTCTTGGCGCTGTTTCCAGCCTCGAGAATTTTCTCGTCACCCGCACCCTTAAGGGTGTTTTCGCGGGTATCGAGGCGAAGCTTGGCCTTCGGCTTCTCGCCGCTGTGGCACTTCACGCAGGACTTTTCGAAGAACGGCTTGATGTCCGCATCAAACGTGACGCCTGCCTTCTTGGCAGCCGGAGGAAGCTTGCTGACATCCACGTCAGCAGCAGAAACGACACCCGCAACGCAGGTCAGGCTCACCGTCAGAATCAGATTTTTGAGAGTCATATAATTTTAATTTTGTTGTCTTTCCAGACGCCAATCTTGCCTGCGGGATTCAGAAAAATCCAGAGACCAGAGAGGCGTGTTCAGTTACTTGGTCTTCTTTACCTTCTCCCAGCGACCGGTCTTGGCGGACTTGAGAACAGCGTCGGTTACGTAGTCGGTCGCCAGTCCGTCCTTGAAAGAAGGTCCGGCGGGTTTTCCGGTTTCCAGCCCCTTGATGAAGTCTGCGACCTGATGGACGAATGTCTCGGCGTAACCAATCTGCAATCCAGGCACCCACCAGTTCTTCATGTATGGATGATCGCCGTCGGTGATGTGGACGGACTTCCAACCGCGCGTCTTGCCCTCTTCTCCGTATTCGAAGATCTGCAGGCGATGCAGATCGTGGAGGTCCCAGAACAACGAACCATTCTCGCCGTTGATTTCGAAGGTGTAGAGCGCCTTGTGACCACGGGCGTAGCGGGTCGATTCGAAGGTCGCGAGCGAGCCGTTGCTAAAGCGCGCAAGGAACAGGCTGGCGTCATCGATGTTAACCTTCTCGACCTTGCCTGTGAGAACGTGCTTGCGCTGCTTAACGAACGTCTCCGTGGTCGCGGTGACGGTATCGATCGTACCATTGAGCCACATCGCGGTATCGATGCAGTGAGCGAGCAAGTCGCCCGTGACCCCGGAACCGGCCACCTTGGCGTCCAAGCGCCACAAACCAGCTCCGCCTTGGGGCAGATCCGCGTTAATCGTCCAGTCTTGGAGGAACTTCGCCCGGTAATGGAAGATTCGTCCGAGGCGCCCCTCGTCAATCAACTGCTTCGCAAGCGTGACGGCGGGAACTCGGCGGTAGTTATACCACACCATGTTCGGAACCTTGGCCTTGGTGACTGCTGCGACCATTTTCTCGGCTTCTGGTCCATTCAAACCGAGCGGCTTCTCGCAGAGAATAGCCTTGCCGGCCTTCGCCGCCGCAATCGCGATTTCCGCATGCACATTGTTCGGCGCAGCGATGTCGATCACATCGATGTCATCGCGAGCAATCAACTGGCGCCAGTCGGTTTCGATGGATTCGTAACCCCACTTCGCCGCAAACGCTTTGGCCTTCCCAGCGTCGCGCGCGCAAATGGCCTTCAGCACCGGACGATGCTGAAGATCGAAGAAATTGTTAACTTGGGAGAAAGCGTTGGAATGGGTGCGGCCCATGAAGCCATAGCCAATAAGTCCGATGCGAAGTGGTTTCATAAATGATGATTTTCGCGGGCTAGCAAAGCGAGTCGATGAAGACGACGCAAGCGGAAAGCAGCCATGGCACCGTGTGACCTCAGCTCGACTGCCAACCCGCTGATGCACTCGTAATGAGCCTGCCGGGTGGCCGCAGTAACCAGCCGCAAACAGTCGTCACAAACTCCCGCGACTTGATGGCATTCCCGAGAAATCAGCTCGTTGCGTTTTCATCGAATTTCTGCCAAGGTTCGGAGGTCACTCAGGAGTATGCAATCAATCGACGCCAAATCACTTTCGGAGAAACAGCGGCTGGCGTTGATCAGCCTGCTGGCCGATGACGACCCGGCTGTCTACAACTTGATTCGAAGCAAACTTCTCTCCTATGGCTCCGACGCGGAGGAATGGCTGCAATCAGAGCTGCTAAGTAGCAACCCCACCATGCGCCGGCGGGCGCGGGAAATCATTTTCCATCGGACAAGGGAACGCGCCCACGACGCCTTCACCAACTACTGCACTCGACAGGGTGAAGACCTCGATCTGGAGGAGGCCACGTTGCTCCTCGCACGCACTCGCTTCCCGGAAATCAACGTGGACGCCTACTCCGCACTGTTCGATGCCTGGGCTCAGGAGATCGGAGATCGATTTGCGAAGTCCAGTTCAGCCGCGAGTTATCTCGATGTGTTCAACCAGTATCTTTTTCGGGAACTTGGTTTTGGCGGGCACGAGAATTACGGAACAGATCCGGAGAGTTGCTACATCAACACCATCGTGGACAAGCGCTGTGGCAATCCAATCGGCTTGTGCGCGATCTACCTGTTCATGGCGCGGCGAACCGGATTGCCGGTGACAGGAATCGCGTTGCCCGGCCACTTCATTTGTCGCTACCAGTCAGCACAGGCGGAAACGTACATCGATTGCTTTCGACGCGGAGCAGTTCTGACCAAGGCGGACTGCGTAAAGTATCTACTACAAACCGGCCAGGGTCTTTTGGAAGGTCAACTTGCACCCGTCAGCAGTCGTAGAATCCTCCAGCGGATGTGCCGCAATCTCGTCACAACCTACGGACACTTGGAAGAAACCGACGAAGCAGGTCGCGCGCAACAATACCTCGACGCACTGGACGATTAGCCCGGCCCGTTCAAGAAGCTTTTCGGAGTTCCTGAGCATTGAAGCTGGTGACCGAAACGGTCCGAAGTAGAGCCACTTCCACGGTGGGTTGGTCCCGAACCACCGGCGATGAGGTCGCGGCGGAAGGGAGTTTCTGGGCGAGCATTTTGGAAATCGAAAGACGGCATTGGGCGTGCAAGCGATTTGCGGTTCGGCGGTAGGAGTACCAAAGGGCCAGAAACACCGCGAGACAGAGACCCGATCCCAACCCCAGCGCGCCGCAGAGGCGGACGATAAAGTGAGTGGAGTTATCGAAGAATTGAGGAAGGAGAACCGCGGCGTATCCCAATCCAGAGAGTCCCAGCAGGGCAATCAACCCCACCAACCGACACGCGCATTGAGTGCACTTCTCGCTGCGTTCCACCTGCGCCAACCGCTCGCAAAGCGCCCTGTTCTCTGGCGTATCATCGTAAATCACCAGCTTCTTCAGGAAGTCTGCTTGTTTCTGATATTCGCTCATCGTTCGCAGTCGTTGTAGCCCTCCACTCCTCAGCGGATGCCGTGCCACGAACCCAAAAGCCTTGCATGCTCCCGGCATAGACCTAAACCGCTGCAGCCACTGCCCTCGGACGCTGTGCGCCTTTACAGAACTGGATGCCAACAACCGGAAACGAGGCATGCAGGAATACTCGTGTCTTGGATCCAGCCAAATTGGTAGAAAGCCCCGGACTGCGATGTCTCTCCCGATTGATTCGATGGAACACGAATGAACATTCCAGGCGCCCGATCGTCTGGGATTTGACAACACAACCAATGGACCGCCGAATGAAAACTCTCATTGTGTCAGCGTTCATTACCTGCCTGGCTGAATTGGTCCTTGCTCAAGGTCCCGTCCTGATCGGCGGCGGCTCCACTCATCCTCAACCAGTTATGGGTGGGCACAGTTCTCCTCGAGTCGTGGTAACCAAGGTGGTGTTCCGCCAGACCGTCAACCCGTTGAACCCATACGCCACGGCCAGCTTAAATATTGGAACCGAAGCACCCCTCGTCTCGGAAGTCGCTGTAGCCACCTACTCTCCGTGGCGGCTAAATTGCAACGACACCTATCGATTTACTCGCTCCCATTGCTCCACACCATCAGTGCTGTACTTCGGCCGCGGCGAGTCTTGCCAACGCGGCTACGCGTTCAGGCATCACCGGTAAAATCTCGCTTAGTCAGTACGCTCCTTCGTTCCTTTCCGCCAGTGTCTCACCCTGTGACACTAGGTGTTCCGATTCTGGAATTTACCGCTCAGGAAATCTTGTAGCTTGACTCCCATCGTCATAATCCCGTAACGGTTTGCACAAGTTCAGCACTGTAACAACGCCTAAATGCCTAGCGGCACCGCACCTGCTTATCAGGCTTTAGAATTCGGTCCGACCCGGTAACGTTATGACGACAAAAGATTACATCTACCTTGGGATGATCGTGCTGACTGCCCTCGCGTTCTACTGCAACGGTTTCTACGCAGGTGTTTACCGATGCAAAAAGATGTATGATTCGCTCCTAGACGATTCAGAACAAGATGGTTCGTCTGACAAGTCGAATGTCGCGACTTGCAAAGTAGATTCTACGGAAGACAACTCGCTTGCCATCCATCCGCCCGAACGGAATCAGAGCGCGTTGATCTCAAATCGAGAACTCCGCGGTGATTTCGGCAAGAATTAATAGGCAATAAGCTCGATCTCGGTTCTGTCTTTCCTCCCCCCCGCTTCAAGCCCAGATCGAAAAAGGGGCTTGAGAACGCTCCCAAGCCCCGCTGGAAATTCTCTGTTCGGTTGCGCAGTAGCGACGATTACCAGTTACTCCCCAGCAGAATCGGTAACCGCTCCCAGATGCGCTGACGTCACCAACTTTGCATATTTCGCCAGCACCCCGGCAGTGTATCGGGGGCGAGGCTGCTTCCAAGACTTCAGGCGCGCCTTAATCTCGGCTGCTAGAATATCCAGAGAGAGCTCACGCTTCTCGGCATCTATAGTGATGGGGTCGCCATTCTTCACGATTGCGAGCGGTCCACCCACGTAGGCTTCGGGCGTAATGTGTCCCACCACGAAGCCATGGCTGCCGCCGCTGAAACGTCCGTCAGTAATCAGCGCGACATCCTTGCCCAATCCCTTGCCCATAATGGCGCTAGTGGGCGACAACATTTCCCGCATACCCGGCCCCCCTTTCGGTCCTTCGTAGCGAATTACAATGACGTGTCCCTTCTTCACAGTGCCATCGAGAATCGCCTTCAACGCCTTTTCCTCGGACTCAAAGACAATCGCCTTGCCCGTGAAACGCATACCCTCCTTGCCACTGATCTTCGCCACTGCACCGGTGGACGCCAGATTCCCGTACAACACCACCAAATGGCTGTTCTTCTTAATCGGATTGTCGAATCCGCGGATAACATCCTGCCCAGCCGGGTACCTCGGAGCGTTCTTCAGGTTTTCAGCCATCGTCTTGCCCGTAACCGTCAGGCAATCGCCGTGCATCAATCCCTGGTCCAACAGCATCTTCATCAGAGGGACCGTCCCGCCAATCTTCACGAGCTCCGCCATCACATACTTGCCGCTCGGCTTGAGGTCCGCCAGAACCGGCACTCTTTTTCCGATTCGCGTGAAATCATCAATCGTCAGCTTCACTCCGGCCGCGTGAGCCATCGCCAGCAGATGCAACACGGCATTCGTCGAACCGCCCAACGCAATGATCAGAGTGATGGAGTTCTCGAACGCCTTCTTCGTCATGATATCGCGCGGACGAATCCCCAGCTTCATCAAGTTCAACACCGCCGCGCCCGCGCGCTCGCAATCATTTTCCTTGTCCTTGGAAACCGCCGCCTGCGCCGAACTGTTCGGCAGGCTCATTCCGAGAGCCTCGATCGCGCTCGCCATCGTGTTGGCCGTGTACATCCCGCCGCACGACCCGGCACCCGGGATCGCCACGGACTCAATATCGTCCAACTCCGCGTCGCTGATCTTGCCCGCCGCGTGCTGGCCCACCGCCTCGAAAACTGACACCACGTCGACCGGCTTGCCGTGGTAGTCGCCCGGAAGAATCGTACCGCCATAGACGAACACCGCGGGCCGGTTCAAGCGCGCCAGACCGATCAGACAGCCCGGCATGTTTTTATCGCAACCGCCAATCGCCACCAATCCATCGAAGCCTTCACAACCCGCGACCGTCTCGATCGAATCCGCGATGACCTCGCGCGACACGAGCGAATACTTCATGCCCTCCGAGCCCATGGAGATACCGTCGGAGATCGTGATCGTATTGAACACGACCGCCTTGCCACCGGCCTCGTTGATGCCCATCGCCACGTTCACCGCAAGCTGGTCGATGTGAATGTTGCACGGCGTCACCTGACTCCAGGTCGAAACAACACCCACCTGCGGCTTCTTGAAATCATCCTTTTTGAACCCGACCGCATATAGCATCGCCCGACTGGCGGCGCGTTCCGGTCCATCGACAACAATGGACGAATAGGCGCGCAGGTCGTTGGAATTTGATTTTGCTGTGGAACGTTTGCGTTTCGATTGCTGAGTTTTCATTTTCAAGAGCGACGAGTGTTGCGAATACGACTAAGGCTGGCAAGCCGACAAGACCATGATTCAGGTCAACGTTCGGGGAAAACATTTCGTCACGTATTATTTGTACAAGAACCGAGCCAACGCACCTGCGGAGCATCAATCAGACACTCAAGGAGCGCAATTGCCTGCCGAGTGGTCTGAAGGCAAAGTCATCCCGTGACTCCGAACCATCGATGCCCAGACTCGCTTTCGCGTACCGTGACGTGCGCGTGGGGACTGGTTTGGTTCCTCGTCTCGACCCTCTGCCTTCCCGGCTCGGATCAAACCGAGACCGATGGTCGCATTCTTTTCCAATCCTGGGGCACCGAAGACGGCCTGCCGCAAAACCACGCCACCGCCATCGCCCAAACTCGCGACGGCTACCTTTGGCTCGGAACATACAATGGAGTCGCGCGATTCGATGGTCTGCGCTTCACGGTGTTCGATTCAGTCAACAGCCCCGGCCTGCGCAGCAGCCGGATCATTTCGCTCCATCTTGACTCGGCAGGAACGCTCTGGCTTGGGCACGAAACCGGCGAACTCAGCCGTCACCTCGACGGCCGGTTTGAACCCGTTGCCCTGCCCTCCCAATGGCCGCGCGAACCCATCGATGGCATGGCCGAGGACGCCAAGCACGACCTCTGGATTCTCTCCCGCGCGGGACACGCCCTTCGACTTCGCGACAGCTTCCTAGTTCCCGCGAAGCGAGAACTCACCTCCTCGCCAGTGCCTCAACTGGTCCGTGATGATTCCGGCCAGCTCTGGCGACTCCACGAGGGCAAGGTCGCTGCACTTTCGTCCGACAACGCAACTACGAATCTCCCGGCGAGCGCCGACGAATTTATCGCCTTCGCCGGCACCGCCAGAAGTAACGGCCTCTGGATCGCCACCAGCGAACAACTCCGTCACTGGACGCCCAATGGCAAATCACGCACTTGGGGAAAACCCCCGTGGGGCGGCAGCTCGGTCACCGCCTTGCTTGAAAGCCGCACCGGACATCTCTGGGCCGGCACGCTCGATCGTGGACTGTTCGTCCTCGCGCCGGACGGCACTCACTCGCACTTCACTCACACCAACGGATTTCCCCACGCGTGGATTCGCTGCCTGTTCGAAGATCGCGAAGGCACCATTTGGGCCGGCACGGGCGGCGGTGGCCTGAGTGCCGCCCGGGAACGACGCGTAACCATGATCAACGCCCCCGATGAATGGCAGAAACGAACGCTCATCTCCGTCAGCGCGGGTGCCAGCAACACACTTTGGATCGGCACCGAAGGCGGCGGCGTGTATCGGTGGGCCGCCGGACGTTTCGATCATTTCGAATCGCCGTCCGGCCTCGGCAACCTCTTCGTTTGGTCCGTGCTCGAAGATGCGCACGGCGCCGCCTGGGCTGGAACTTGGGGCGGAGGGATGTTTCGCCAGCAAGGGAACCAGTTCCTCCCGGCGCCAGCGCCCTTGAACGAATCATTGCGCACGCTCGCCCTCTACAACGCCCGCGACGCGTCACTTTGGGTCGGTACTCAACGAGGCCTTGTCCGCGTAAAGAACGGGCGCACCGAATCATTCGCGGGCGAACTCGAACAGCCGGATGTCCGTTGCATCACGGAGACGTCCGATGGAACGATCTGGTTCGGCATGGCGGGCGGTGGACTCGGACGCTGGCGCGACGGCAAGGCGACGCAGTTCCGCAAAGCCGATGGTCTGCCCAGCGATTACGTCTGGTCGCTTCTCGCCGACTCCAACGGAGATTTGTGGATCGGCACCTTCGGCGGTGGCCTCTCGCGATTACGCGGCGATCGCTTCTCCACTGTCGGCGCGAGCGAGGGCCTACCCAACAACGTCATCTGCCACATCGCCGATGACGGCAATAGCCTGCTTTGGATGAGCACCTATGGAGGCATTCTCCGAGCCAGCAAAGCGGAGCTCAATCGCTGCGCTGATGGACTGGAACCCACCGTCGCTATCTTCACCTACGGAAAGTCAGACGGACTTGCCGTGCTCGAATGTACCGGCGGTTCCCAACCTTCAGGCTGCCGCACCGCCGACGGGAAGCTGTGGTTCCCCACCAGCCGCGGGCTGGCGATGGTTGATCCCTCCAATCTCAGCACCAATCCTCTCGCGCCGCCCGTCGTCATCGAGCAGGTCAATGTGGACCTCGAACCGGCCGAACCGTTCAGGGTCACCAACAACTCCAACACCGTCTACCGCATTCCGCCCGGGAAACAGCGCTTCGAATTTCGCTACACCGGCCTCAGCTTCATCGCCTCCCATCGCATCCACTTCAAATACCGCCTCGAACCTCTCGACGATGACTGGGTCAACGCCGGCCCCGCCCGCACGGCGAATTACAGCTTCCTCGAGCCCGGCGACTACACCTTCCGCGTCATCGCGCGCAACAACGACGGCGTCTGGAATGAGACGGGCGCGACCGTTGCGCTGACCGTTCTCCCCTACTTCTGGCAGACGTGGTCGTCCAAACTCGTCACCGCTCTTGGAGCCGTTTTGATCGTCGGTGGAACCGCTCGCACCGTCACGCGTCGTCGCTACCGCCGCAAACTCGAACAGCTCGAACGCCAGCGAGCCGTCGAACGCGAGCGCACGCGAATCGCGAAAGACATCCACGACGACCTCGGCGCCAGCCTCACGCGCATCACCTTGCTCAGCCAGTCCGCGCGCAATCCCGGCGGCGATGCCGCGAAAGCGATGCGGGATCTGGATCACATCTACCTCACCGCGCGCGAACTCACCAAGGCCATGGACGAAATCGTCTGGGCCGTGAATCCGCATCACGACACGTTGGACAGTCTCGTCACCTACCTTGGCCGTTTCGCACAGGACTTTTCGGGCGCCGCGGGAATTCGCTGCCGCCTCGACGTACCAATTCAACTTCCTTCATGGCCGCTCACCGCAGAGGTTCGCCACAACCTCTTCCTCGCCGTGAAGGAGGCGTTGAACAACGCGCTCAAGCATTCGAAGGCTTCCGAAATCAATCTCTCGCTCCAACTCGGCGAACACATCTTCGCCCTGTCCGTTCAGGACAACGGATGCGGGTTCGACCCATCGTCCCTTGGTGATCAACCTGGCGCCGGCGGCGAGCATGGCCGCATCGCCTCCGGCAACGGTCTCGCGAACATGCGCAAACGGCTGGAGGAAATCGGCGGACGCTGCTTCATCGTCAGCAATCCCGGCGCCGGCACGCGGGTGACGCTGTCCGTAAACGTCCACCACTGACCCGCCGTCAGCATGCGTTCCTCACCAAGTCATCAAAACACACGACAGTCCGGCCTCGCAGAACTACGCTAAGGTTTCACCATGGCCATCAAAGTCTCCATCGTCGAAGACGACGAACCAGCTCGAAAGATCTTCGTCGACTGGCTCGGTCGCGCGGAAGGCTTTGACCTCGTCAGCCATCACGGCAGCGGCGAAGGCGCCTTGAAATCTCTCCCCGCGAACCCGCCGGACGTCGTCCTCATGGACATCAATCTCCCCGGTATCAACGGCGTCGAAACCATCCGTCAGCTCAAGCCCCTCCTGCCGAAAACGCAGTTCGTCATGCTTACGGTCTACGAGGACGCCGACAATATTTTCAAGGCGCTGTCGGTCGGCGCCAGCGGCTATCTGCTCAAGCAAACGCCGCTGGCGGAACTGCTCGCGGCGTTGAGGGACGTCTCCTCCGGCGGCTCGCCCATGACCAGCAACATCGCTCGCAAGGTTGTGCAATCGTTTCAGGAACTGCGCCCCGCCGCGCCGGAAGGCGAAGAGCTTTCGCCACGGGAAAAGGAAGTCCTCGATCTGCTGGCGCGCGGTTATCTCTACAAGGAAATTGCCGAAGCACTCACCATCAGCGTGCCCACCGTGAACACCTACATCCGTCGCATCTACGAAAAGCTCCACGTCCGCTCCCGCGCCCAAGCCGTCGCGAAGTACGCACACCTCGGCTCCCGTGATGTCCCTCCGACGCGGCGCGCCTGAGCGTCTGCTCGAACGCTATTTCAACTTCAGCGGTGCCGGGGTCTCGGCAACGAACTCCAGCGCTTCTTCGATCAAGATCTCCCCCGTCTTCTCTCCAAGACACGTGCGCGAAACGTAGTCATAGCGTGAGAAACTGCCCCAATCGACCCGCGTGAGGATGTAGCCGAACGCGTCGTTGCACAGGCCGAAGAGCAGATTGTGTTCACCACGCATGTTGCGCTTCAGGTAAAATCCAATATTCGGTAGCGCCTCTCCCGGAACCGTCAGGATCTGCGCGTTGCCGATGTTCAGCAGATTGAACTGCGTCGTGACATGAGCAGCATCCTTGGCACCCAAGCCGAGCGGCGATGTCGCGAGCACCGCGCGCAGCTCACGCGAATCCACCGGGAACGTCAGCTTCCGCGCTTCACACAACAATTGCGGTGATTTTTGTTCCGGCGCCGTCTGCACGATGCGCAGCGCTTCATCGGCCAGCAGGTTGCCAATGCGCACGCACTCCGCCCAATCGTTCGCCTCCTTGCCTTCCGGAAGTCGATTGTCCGCGGTGACCATTCCGCCCTGCGCGCTGTTCATGAAGATGCCGACGCCCCCGCCCTTCTCCAGCAACCGGTCATAGAGCGGCCCGATCAGGTCCGGACTGCAAATACCTTGCGACGCCCCGATCACTTCCGGATGCACCGCGTAGTTCACCAAAGTGGCAAAGGGTTTACCGTCCGCGCCGAGCGCCTGAATGACATGACAACGCGGATCGTAGAGCCGGTCGGCGTAGTAGTTGTAGGCAATCTTTCCCTTCGCTTCGCCAGACGCGATGCGCAGGCTGGCGGGCTGCGCCTTCGCCAGCGCTTCGTTGATCGCATCCGCCATCCGCGCGCAGACGAAGTCGAGATACTTCAAGTCCGCTGCGGTGCCGCCCTTGCCATCCGGAAAACCATACGCATCCGGCGCGCTGTGCGTGTGCGTGGCACCGATCAGGATGTTCTCTGGCGGAATACCCTTCACCCGCGCACGCACCTTGTTCCCCAGCGCGGCGGGGAAACCAAGGAAGTCCGCGCTCACGATCGCGACCTTCGTCGCATCATCCGCGAACACGAGAGCGCGAACGTTCAACTCACCCGCCTTTTCCTTCGACGGTTTGCTCGGTCCCATGCCGCCGGACACCGGGAGCAACGGATCCGGCGTGACAACCCGCACCGCGATACCAGCGCGGAATTCGGCAAAGGCCGGATTCGCCAACACGAGGACCGCGACTAAACACAGAAACACTTTTGGGGTCATAGACTCGAAAGTTTGGTCATTGGGTTTTGGTCATTGGTCATTCAGAACGTCGGCCCCAGCTGCCACGGCGCGAACTCCTCGTCACCCAAGCCCGCCAGCTCGCTCTTGGTCTTCTCGCCGCTGGCCACGGCAATAATCTTCTCGAAGATGCGTCGCCCGACTTGTTCCACGGTTTCCGTTCCATCGAGGATCGTCCCAGCATTGATATCCATGTCCTCTTCCATCCACTGATAGAGCGCGGTATTGGTCGCGACCTTCAAGCACGGCGCCGGCTTGCAGCCGTAGACACTACCGCGACCAGTCGTGAAAACGCCGATGTTGCAGCCACCCGCCACCAAGCCGGTCATACTCACCGGATCGTAGCCCGGCGTGTCCATGAAGCAGAAACCCGGCGTGGTGATCAGCTCGGCGTATTGATAGACGGCCGCGAGGGGCGATTGACCGCCCTTCGCCACCGCGCCGAGGCTTTTCTCGTAAATGTTCGTCAACCCGCCCTCCTTGTTGCCGTGCGACGGATTGTTGTCGATAGAGGCCCCGTATTGCTTCGCGTGATTCTCCCACCAACGAATCAGCGCCACCAACTTCTCGCCCACCTCACGCGACACCGCGCGGCGCGTCAGCAAATGTTCCGCGCCATAAATCTCCGGCGTCTCCGCCAGCACAGACGTTCCGCCGTAGCGCACGAGTTCGTCCGACGCCACACCCAGCGCCGGATTCGCGGTGATACCACTGTTGCCGTCGGATCCGCCGCAATTTTCCGCGAGGATCAGCTTGCTGACCGGCTGTGACGTTCGACGCAACGCATTCGCCACCGGCAGAAGTTTCAGCACCGCTGCGACGCCAGCCTCCACGGTCTTTCGCACACCGCCCGTGGCCTGGATGTTCATAAACGCCGGAGCAATCTCGCCTGGGCGCACTTCATCCAGCTTGTACGTCTGGCGAACCGCATCGACCTGGTTCACCTCGCAACCGAGACCGATCATGACGTAGCCGGAGATATTCGGATGCCGCGCGACGCCGGCGAGCACACGTTGCAAGACCCGCTGCGGCTCGCCCGGATCCATCGCGCAGCCGGCCTTGTGCGTGAACGCGATGACGCCGTCCACGTTCGGAAAGTCGCGCTGAAACTCCGCCGAGCGAAAACGATCCCGAACGTAGTGCGACACGGACGCCGAACAGTTCACGCTGGAGATGACCGCGAGATAATTGCGGGTGCCGACTCGGCCATTGGCTCGCGCGAAGCCATCGAAGTAACGCATCTGCGACGCGGGATAAAGCTCCACCGGCCGCGCGTCGGCGCAGAAAGCGTAATCGCGTCCGAAGTCGCGCATCACCACGTTGTGCGTGTGGACATGGTCTCCGGCACGAATGGGCGTCGACGTAAAGCCAATCGTCTGGCCGTACTTGGTAATAGGTTGCCCCTCCGCGATATTCGCCAACGCGATCTTGTGACCCGCGCCGATGGTTTGCCGGACGGTCAGCGAACGCGAGCCACTCAGGATGTCGCCCGCCTTCACCGTGCGTTTCAGCACGGCAACATGGTCGTTCGCACGCAGGATGATTGCACAGTCATCGAAAGTTCGTTCGGCCATGGACGCGAGGCTAGAGACTTGGGGAGATAGGGTCAAATCCTCGCCCGGAAAACGAGAAGGCGCGCGGTGGGTGAACCAATAAACCACCGCGCGCCTGTGGTGTCAGACAGCGCCGCTCTCTTCAGCGCCGTCTGCCATTCAAAATCGGCTGACGACGGAGAAGCTTTAGAATCGATTTCACAGGAATGGTTCCTTCCCTTGTGTTCGCGAAAGGCCAGCCCTAGACTGAGCACGATTTTGGAAGGGCGGAGAATCGCTCCTGGCGCAAGCTGGGGGAGGAAAGTCCGAACTCCGCAGGGCGCGATGCCGCGTAACCCGTCAGGGATACACGCGGGAGGAACAGCCGAAAGGCTCTCCGACGGAGAGTGCCACAGAAAACAGACCGCCGTCGCGGCTTCGGTCGCGAAGGTAAGGGTGAAAAGGCGGGGTAAGAGCCCACCGCCCGTTGAGTAATCAACGGGGCACGGAAAACCCCATCGGGAGCAAGGCCAAATAGGGGACCACGAAGCGGCCCGCTTCAGTTTCCGTTTCGACGGAATGGGTCCCGGGTACTGGCTGCTCAGACAAATGATTCTCTCGCCGGCCGGGTTCGCCCGGACGGTCAGACAGAATTCGGCTTACAGCCCTTCCAAAATCACCTCTTCCATCCTGTGGCCAAGGTCGGGCACCCACGAGATACCTGGCACGACGCAAAATCGCCCGGAATTGGCACATTCACCAGTTGCGGCGGGTTACTGGCAGACACAAGTCAATGCGCGAAGGTTCCATCCGGATCCATCGCCGAGCGTGGTGGAACCGGGGCAGGTGGAGACACCCCAGAAGCCGATTCTGGTCCGTTGACCGGCGGTGTAGGTTGTTCCGCTTTGAAAACAATCGTATTCCCCCTCGCAAAAGGTCTTCCCTGGAGCGAGTGCCCAAACGATAGAAGGTTAGATTGGCCGGAAGCTGAACGACAACGTGCCTCTTCCCGTCCAGGTTCAAGACTGGCAGTTCGACCTGCGACCAGGTGTCAGAGAGAGCCGTTGCCTGCTGAAGCGCATAGTAATCGGAACCCGTTTTCGGCCATGTGAGTTTCACAACGCCCGACGCGGAGTGCGAAATCTCAAGTTCCTGGGGCAGCACCAGGGCGGGTTGTTCTGCGTCCACTGCGAAGGCAAAATCGGTGGCGATGCCGTCGACCTCCTCGACCGATGTCCATTGAGTAATGCCTTCAGCGGGCCTCAGCAGGCGCCCTTGCTCCAGGCGGATGAATGGATGGTTCGCGGAGGCGAAGCTGGCCTGATCGGTTCCGCTGCCATCGGCGCGGCCCATGGCGGCCACCCAATAACGGCCGGGCGGGAGGGTCAGTTGCCCGGGGGCAACCACATACTCCTGCACTTGATCGCCGGTAAAGTAGGTGGCCACAGTTTGAGAGTCGATTGCCTCAAGGATGGCGATGGGAGGAGCGTTTTCGGGACTGCCGGTTCCGGAATCCTTGTAGATCTCCAGGAGAGCGCGATTGGCAAGCGAATCTGAGTTCTGAATCAACTGGGCGGTGATGAGCTTGATCTTCCACGGAAGGCCGTTGCCTTGCGGCAACTCGAAATCATCAGCCGCCCGCGCGCCTTCACCTCCGGCGTCGAGTCGCGACTCCGTCGCCACCTGGCCGTCAAACACTCCATTGTCCCAGAGAGGCCCGGTGCCGGCGATGGAGTAGAAATCGCCGGAGACCGTGCCCGCGACCACATCGACAGCAGTGATCTGGAGGGAGCCAACCTGGGCCATGGTGAGACTGGTTTTCCGCTCAGGATCCCAGTCCGATTTGATCGACCACCCACTGCAATAGTTCGGGAGAGAAGAATCCATTATCGAATCCGCCCCGGAGCAATGCCGGACGTTCGAGCAGCGCAACGAAAATTTCCTCCGCTGAAAAAAGCATTCCCGGGTTCGCCGCTGCAAGAGGATTCTGAGCACCGATTTGAAAGTTCTCAACAGCGACATCGGTGAAGGTGCCACTGATAAAAATCAGCGGGCCGCTGAGCCGCGCCCATGGCGGGGCTTCGCCCAAAGCGCCGTCGTAATCCTGAGGCGTGATATAACCCAGCGAGAGTTCGGTTATCTGTCCGGCGGCGACGGGCCCGACCGGCACAGTGGCATTGGCCAGCGAAGCGGCCATGACACCGGAAGGTCGGGTGAACTCACCTGCCTGCCCGTCATGGAGCGGCAGTGGCATCCCTTCGTACTGCAGCGCCGCCACGTCCCCGAGAACCTCCTTGATCGCTTCCTTGATGGCATCCTTTGTCAGCTCTTTGACATTCGGCGGCCCGGTGAGAGATGTGCCGGGCACCTGCTGGGCAAACTCCGCGATGGCCGCGAATGTATTGGTCCGAAGGACATCCCATGCCTGCTTGCATGCCTCAATCTGGGCGCGGGTAGCCCTCGGGTTGCTCAAGTATTCATTGTAACGTTCCTTGGCGGCGTTCGCGACTTTGGCGGCTTTTTGCGCATCCCGATAACGGCAGATGAACCAGAATCCAGCTGCTTCCTGGGCGAGTAACAGCATGAGCAGCGTCCACGTCAGTGCTGTTATGGTGAAGCGTTGGGCGCGAGCTTGAGTATTCTTCATGGCAATTAAGAACGTGGGGTGTCGGTGAAATGAACGTATTTTTTCAGCCACTGCCGTGGACAGCCGCCTCTTCCTTCTGAACGGCTCCAACGTCTCCCGGGTTTTGCCTGAAACGGATAGAGATTCGATTTCTGAACGCCCTGCGGGTCCGGGAGAATTGGTTTTGCGCCAAGGGATATTGTTGACGAGCTTGCGCGTCGACGGGCGGTTGGCAAGGCGTATTTTCAGGATATTTGGACGTTGGCGACTAGCATAAATCGTCAAGGCCTCAACACCTCCGCGTGATAATTTTCCCCTGCGAAGGTTGAAAATTTGCCAACCAACAGTTGGCCGTCCGTTTCCCGCCGGTCACAATCGGGCCAACTGCTCTGGCATGAGTAGAGATCGAATTATGAAAAACTATCTACCCGCGGACATCCGCAACTTCGCCGTCGTCGGCCATGCTTCCAGCGGCAAAACCACCCTTGCCGAAGCCATGCTCTCCTGCGCGGGCGTCATCAATCGCATGGGCACCGTCGCCCAGGGCAACACCGTCTCCGACTATCACGACGACGAGCAGAGCCATCAGATCTCCATCCACACCTCCCTGCTCCACTGCGAATGGCTGGACAAGAAGTTCAACATCATCGACACGCCCGGTTACCTCGACTTCATCAGCGAAGGTCTCGGCGCGCTACGCGTCGGCGATTTCGCGCTCGTCGTCATCAACGCCCAGCAAGGCATTGGCGTCGGGACAGAACAGGTCTGGAAATACGCCAGCGACTTCGACATCCCAAAAATGATCGTCGTCAACGGCGTGGACAAGGAGAACGTGAATTTCGACAACCTCCTCGCCACCTGCCGCGCGCGTTTCGGACCGCGAGTCTTTCCGCTGAGCATTCCGCTCAATCCCGGCCCGGGCTTCAACCAGACGCTCGATGTGCTCCGGAGCGACGTGGTCACCTACGCCACCGACGGCAGCGGCAAGTTCACCGAAACGCCCGCCACCGGCGCCCACAAGGAGCGCGTCACTCAGTTGCACAAGGAACTCATCGAACTCACTGCCGAGGCCGACGACGCGCTCATGGAGAAGTTCTTCGCCCAAGGCGGCCTGACCGAAGAACAACTTCGCGCCGGTGAACATGCCGCAGTGCAGAAGCAATCCATCATCCCGCTTTTCTGCACGAATGCCACCGGGAACATTGGCGTCGCACGGTTGATGGACTTCATCGCAAAGTACGGATCCTCGCCCGTCGACCGCGAGCACGTCAGCGCCATTGATCTCGCCGGCAAGAAGGTGGACGTGGCGTTGAACGGAGCTGAGACCGCCGCGTATATCTTCAAAACGATGAGCGAGGCGCAATTCGGGGAGCTGTCTTATTTCCGCGTTTACTCCGGCCATGTCCATGCCGGCATGGATCTCTACAACGCCGACCGCAAGTGCAACGAACGCATCGACCAGATCTTCGTTCTCAACGGCAAGACTCGCACGGCGGTCGCGGATCTCGGCCCCGGCGACATCGGAGCAACGGTGAAGCTGAAGGACACGCACACCGGCAACACGCTCTGTTCAGCGAAGCGCATCGTGAGCCTGCCCAAGGTGAAGTATCCCACACCGAACATCCACGCCGCGCTGACGCTCAAAACGAAGGGTGAGGAGGATAAGATGGCCAGCGGACTCGCCGCCTTGCACGAGGAAGATCCGACGTTCCTGTTCCACGTCGATTCCGAACTGCACCAGACCGTGATCAGCGGCCAGGGCGAACTCCACCTGCGCATTGTCGCGGAGCGATTGAAGGCGCGCTTCAAGGTGGACTTCGACATGACGGAACCGCGTGTGCCATATCGCGAGACCATCCACGCTCCTGCCGAGAGCAAGTATCGGCACAAGAAACAAACCGGCGGCGCGGGACAGTTCGCCGAAGTCTGGATGCGCATCACGCCACGCGATCGGAACAGCGGCGTGGAGTTCGTGCAAACGCTCACGGGCCAGAACGTGGATCGCACATTTGTCCCCAGCGTCGAGAAAGGCGTGATGAGCGCCTGCGCGGAGGGAATCATCGCCGGGTATCGCGTCGTGGACGTGAAGATCGATTTCTACGACGGCAAAATGCACCCGGTGGATTCCAAGGACATCGCCTTTCAGATTGCCGGCAAGAACGCCTTCAAGGAAGCGTTCCAATCGGCCCGGCCTTGTCTGCTCGAGCCCATTATCGAAATCGAAGTGCGCGTGCCCGAAGATCATCTCGGCGCCGTGATGGGCGATCTCAGCAGCCGCCGCGGACGCATCACCGGCACCGACGGCGCGGATGGTCACAGCATGGTGAAAGCCCACGTTCCGCAGAAGGAGCTCTACAAGTATGCAAGCGTTCTGCGGTCGTTGACGGGCGGACGAGGGCTGCACTCGGAAACGTTCAGCCACTACGAAGAGATGCCCCGCGAACTCGAGCAAGAGATCATCGCAGACCACAAGCGGCCGGCCGACGATTGAGCTCGCCCGATCACAGCGCGATCACTTGGCTCCCGCGGCCGCCCGACGTTGCTCGAGACGCACCAACCGGTGGCAGTCAACACAGCTGCGCGCCACGGTCACGTAGGCTTCCGTCACTCGTTCGAGGTTCTTGTCGACCGCCGCCATGTAGAGCGCGTCGACACTCTTCTGGTAGTTGGTCGATTGCAGCAGGTAATCCGGCTGCTTGACCGTGAACCAGAGGTTGCTGGTGGTCATATCGCGCAGGCGGATGGCGTTCTTGGAAACAAGGTCATACTTCTCCAGAGCCATGCCTTCGAGAATCGTTTGCGAGTAAACCAGTTTGTTCCTCATGAACGCCTGAGTCGCAGGCCGGCGAGGTTTGAGTTCAGCGGCGGCGATTCCCAGAACGACTCCAACCGTCACCGCAGTGGTTAAGAACTTGGCGAGATACGTTTTCATGACTGAATCCTTTCTCCTGATGATCATCACGGAAGACCTTTGGACCGCGACGACCGGTTTCTGCGAGCGAACGGAAACTCCGCCGCCCACCATCAACCTTGCCCCTCCCAACCCCCGCGCCACCCTGCCCTTGCTCAAATTACATCATGCCTTGGCGGAGTTCGCATCGTCGCCGTCGGACGATTCAACCGGGAGGGTGAAGTAGAAGGTCGCCCCTTCGCCCGGTTTGGATTCAGCCCAAATTTCACCGCCGTGCCGCAGAATGATGCGCCGGACGTTGGCCAACCCGACTCCCGTGCCTTCGAACTCATCATCGCGATGAAAGCGTTGGAAGACTTCAAACAATCGCTGGGCCAGTCCCGAATTGAATCCCGCGCCATTGTCCAGAATCGAAAATATCCAGCGCGCCCCCTCCCGTCGCGCAGAGATCTCCACGATCGCCTCGGGCTTCTTCCGGGAATATTTCAGGGCGTTGCTGATGAGATTGATCCAGGCGAGACGAAGCATGTCCGGGTCGCCGTGAATCTTGGGCAACGATCCGATTCTCCATTCAACTCGTCGGCCGACCGCATCGGGCTCCAATGAATGGATGGCGTCTGCGACGATTCGATTCATTTCCACCGGTTGCCGGACCAGAGGCTGCCGCGCCATCTTCGAAAGTCCCAACAGCGAATCAATCAGGCGCCCCATCCGGTCAGAAGCATCGGCGATCTGCTGCAAGCATTTCTGAAGAGTCGCGCTCTGCGCCAGGTCCGGTTCCTCGCGGGCCAGCATGACAAATCCATCGATGTGCCTCAGCGGCGTGCGAAGATCGTGTGAGACCGAATAGTTGAACGCTTCCAGTTCGCGGTTGGCCTCGGTTAACTGTAGGGTCCGCTCGCGGACACGTTGCTCGAGCTCTGCATTCAACCGCCGCATGCTGGCCATCTGATTTCGCACCTCCCGACGCAAGGTCACGACCCAGGTCACCGCGAGCAAGAGGCAACCCGCGGCAATTCCCAGCGCGACGAAAGTTCTCTTCAGAGTCCACCACGAGGGCGGACTCACCACTCGAACGTCCGCCGGCGAGCGAACGAAGACGTTGAATGACGCCACTGCTCCGCGGACATCTCTCTTCACGCTGCACACGCCGGTGATCTCCAGCAGGCTGCCCGGTAGAATTTCGTCGTACGCCGCCAGCTCGGTCTGCGACTCCAAGTCCACCGTGAAAGCCTGCCCGCCGCGACCGGGATTCAGCACCAGCACACGACCTCCCCGCAGTCGCTCCGCAGCTAGGTAACCGCTCACGGTTATCAGCCGCATGTTGAAAGCGCCGGTCAACGTCTCAGCCGCCGTCACCGTGATTGCCCGTGGCTGTTCACCGGTTCCGAGCAATCGCGTTTCACAATAGTGAAGCGTAGGTGAGAATGCTCCCAAGGAAGGCCGACCGATCACTTCGACCAACTCGCCCGGTTTGAAGGCCAGGGAAGGTTTGTGAAACACGTAGGTTCCCGCGTCGCCGTCCTGAATGAAAAACGTCTTGTCGGAAATGGAGTGAGTCACTGTTCCGCGCACTCGAACCACGCGCTGCTCCCCCAGTTACGCGCGCCTTCGAGGAACCCCTTGATGGTAATGAGAGGGATGCTCGAAGTGACTGATCGCGTCTCGGCGGCGGCATCATTGACTTGTGCCATGACCACGTGCCGTTCCAGGCATCCGAGCCACAACATCACCAGCCAGCAGCCGAGGTGCCCCTGAATCCGGCCCGTTTTGAGAGATCCTAAATTCATTTCGATGCTCCACATCACTCAACCATTCGTCCGATGCAGCCCCATCGACGTCGCCCGGCGCCAAGCAAATCGCAGCAACAACCAAACCTCAAGGGAGATTCGGCGCAGGATTGCATCAATCAGCAAACGACGTATTCCGGCATTGCCAATTTGAACGGCAGTTTTCAGACTCCGCCGCGAATACCAAAACATTATGAAACACATTTTGCTGAGCATCACCGTCGCCCTCGCCGCGATCGCCCACGTTGGCGCTGCGGATTCGGAAGAGGGATTCAAAACCATCTTTGACGGAAAATCTTTCGAGGGCTGGAAAATCGGCGACGAGAAGGCCAAGTCCTGGCGCATCGAGGACGGCGCGTTCGTAGCGCAAGGGCACGTTCCCATGTCTTCTACGTCGGCGACGAAAAGCCGTTCAAGGATTTCGAATTCAAGGTGGACGTGATGACCGAGCCCGGCTCCAACAGCGGGATTTATTTTCACACCAAGTATCAGGAAAGCGGCTGGCCCAAGGGCGGCTTCGAATGCCAGGTCAACGTCACTCAAGGCGACTGGATCAAGACCGGCAGTCCCGTTATGGGTCTCGGAAATCATGGCGCTAACTCCGCCCAGGACAACAAATGGTGGACCCAGCACATCACCGTAAAGGGCAGCAAGGTCACCGTGAAGATCGATGGCAAGACCGTGCTTGAATACAATGAACCCACCGGCGCCGTGGCCGGAAAGGATTTCGAACGCAAGCTGAGCAGCGGAACATTCGCCTTCCAAGCCCACGATCCCAAGAGCGTGATTCGCTACAAGAACGTTCGCGTAAAGCGCCTCGATTGATCCGGCACAACCCTTTTACCCCGCAACACCGCGAAGCGTCGCAAGGCGCTTCGCGGTTTTCGATTTCAGCGCTTGCCCCAACGCCCCGTCGCAGTCGCGTTACGAATCCCGCGACTCGCGAGACCGGGCTTGCAATTTATTCCGCACTGCCTACGTTCCTGCCGCGCGCGTCAAATCAAACTATTGCTCACGAATGGAGTGCTTCATCATCGTCACCGTGTTGTGGGTCTTCTCGGTCTGCATCCATGAGTTCGGACACGCCATCGTCGCCTACAAGGGAGGTGACTACACCGTCGTAGAGAAAGGCTACCTGACGATGAATCCCTTGAACTACACGCACCCCGTTTACAGCATTCTGATGCCGGTGATTTTCATCATGCTGGGAGGGATCGGTCTTCCCGGAGGCGCAGTCTACATCAACCATCACCTGCTGCGTTCGCGTTACTGGGACACCGCCGTGTCCTTCGCCGGCCCTGGCATGAACATCATCCTGGTAATCATCATCGGGACTTGTTTTCACCTCGGAATCATCCCGGCTGATCCGACGAAGCTCTCCACCATTTCGATGGCCTTCCTCCTCCAACTCGAAATCAGCTCCATCCTGCTCTGCCTGCTGCCGATTCCCCCGCTCGACGGTTTCCAGGCCATTGCGCCGTGGCTTCCCACAGACGCCAGACAGAAAGCATTTGAATTCTCAAATATCGGGATGTTCGTGGTTTTCCTCGCGCTCTGGTATGTGCCTCCCATCAATGACGCATTTTGGACCATCGTTCACTGGTCCACGATGATGCTCGGCGTGGATCCATACTGGGGCTACCTCGGGCACCAGGCATTTCAGTTCTGGCGGAACTGAGCGTCCTCAATCCGCCGGCAACGTGAAGTGGAACGTGGTTCCCTCGCCGAGTTCGCTCTTCAGCCACACCTCGCCGCCGTGCGCCTGCACGATGTGCTTCACGATCGAAAGTCCGAGACCCGTCCCACCCGTCTCACGGGAACGCGCGCGGTCCACGCGGTAAAACCTTTCGAAGACCCGCTCGCGCGCCTCCGCCGGAATTCCCGGGCCATCATCCCGCACCCACAACTCCACCTTGCCGTCCGCAATCGCCGATCCACCAATCAACACGCGACCGGATGGCCGGCCGTACTTGATGGCGTTTTCAATCAGATTGAACAGCACCTGCTGCAACCGGTCGGCATCCGCATGGGCCCGCAATCCTTCGGGAACCTGATTATCCAAAGCCACCTGCTTCTCGTCAGCGCGCGACTTCAAATCCTCCGCTACCCGCTGCGTTTCCTCCCGGAGATCGACCGGGTGAAGATTCATGATGATCTGGCCGCTCTCCAATCGGGAAATGGTCAGCAAGTCCTCGATGAGAAACGTCAGGCGATCCGTATGCTTCTCGATCGTCTGCAGGAACCGCGTCGCCTTCTCCGGATCGTTCTTCGCTCCTTCAAGCAACGTCTCGACGAATCCCTTGATCAAGGAAAGCGGCGTGCGCAACTCATGACTCACGTTCGCCACGAACTCCTGCCGCGTGCGTTCCAGCTGTTTGATGCGCGTGAGGTCGTGGAACACCAGGATGGCGCCGCGTTGAATCCCATCGCGATCCAGGACCGCGGCCGCATTCACCTCCACCCAACGTTCCTCCATGCCCGGGAGCTCCAAAGTATAACTCTGCATCGAGCATTCCTGCCGGAGACGCTTCATCAGGTCCGCCAGTTCCGGCAATCGAAACGCTTCGATGATCGTCTGACCACGCACGTCCGCCGAAAGGGAAAACAGTTTCTGCAGAGAGCGGTTGACGAGCTGCACCTTGCTCGATTCGTCAAGCACAAGCACCCCTTCCACCATGCTGTTGAAGACCGCCTGCTGCTGCGCTCGCACCTGGGCGGCCGCGTCATCACGCGATTCACGCAACGCCACCAACTGCTTCTGCTGCTCTTCGAACAGACGCCGCAGCGCCTGATAATTCCGGCGCCACCAAAAGTGGAACGCCAGCGCCGAGGCCAGAAGGAGTCCCGTCAGCGCCGGCCACATGGGAAATGCATCGTTCTTGAATCGTTCACGCTATTCTTCGACGAAGCGATAGCCGACTCCCCGGACCGTATCGAGATATTTCGCAGCGATGCCAAGCTTCTCGCGCAGGCGCCGCATGTGCGTATCGACCGTGCGGGTGTCGATCAAATTGTCGTACTCCCAGACGTCATGCAGCAGTTGTTCGCGCGATTGCACGCGACCGCGGCGCTGCGCGAGAACCGTCAGCAGCTTGAACTCCGTGGCCGTCAAATCGACTGACTTGCCCTTGATGGAAACCATGTGGCGCGGCACATCGATGCTCAGTTCCTTCCATACGATATGGTCGCCCTTCTCTTCCGGCGCATTACCGCTGCGCAGGAGTCGCTTCACGCGCAGGACAAGCTCACGCGGACTGAACGGTTTGGTCACGTAATCATCCGCGCCAAGCTCCAATCCCAGCACGCGATCAATCTCCGCGGCTTTCGCGGTCAGCATGATAATCGGAATGCCGGATGTCCGCTGATCGCGTCGCAAAATCTTGCAGACCTCCATGCCGTCGACCTCCGGCAACATGATGTCGAGAATGATCAAATTCGGCAGGAGCGCGCGCGCCTTCTCCAAGGCTTCCTCGCCATCCGCCGCCGTCGCCACTTCGTAGCCGTTGGCCTTGAGGTTGAAGTCGATGAGTTCGAGGGCATCTGGTTCGTCGTCCACGACGAGGATCTTTTGTTTCATACAGGCATTGTGAAATTAAAGTGAACGTTCATTGCGGGCTGGGCGAAGATTTCGAAGACCCACCGTCTGGTTCGAGGTGGCGGATATCCTGACCTTCATAAAGATAGACCACCTCTTCCGCGACATTCGTGGCGTGATCGCCGACGCGCTCGAGGCTCTTGCAAATCACCATCAGATTCAGGCACCGCGAGATCGCCGAGGGCCGTCGGGCCATCAGCGCGGCCAGCTCCGCCTGAAGCTTTGCATTCACCGCATCCACCTGCTGGTCGCGCGGAATCAGCAGTCGCGCCCGCACCGGATCGCCCTGCACGAACGCATCGAGCGCTTCCTTCAGCATCGGGACGGCCAGCGCCGCCATGCGCGGCACTTCCTCGGCCTGCGGCAATTGAGGTTCCTGGCTGAGTTCCAGCACCCGGCGCGAGATGGTGGTCGCCTCGTCTCCGACCCGTTCAAGGTTGCTGGAGATCTTCATCGCCATCGTTATGAACCGGAGCTCAATTCCCTTCGGACGTCGTTCCAGCAACTTCAGGGCGATCTGGTCAATCTCCAGTTCCAAGGCATCGATCAACTCATCCTCTTCCCGCGTCCGGCGCGCCATGTCGTCATCGCGACGAATCAAGGCCTTCACCGCGCGATTGACCGCCGTCTCGGCATAGCCCGCCATGGTGAGCAGTTTCTCCTTCAGGACGGACAGTTCAGATGAAGTTTCGGCAGCCACGGCAGTCACCTTAGTTTCGAGGCGAGCCAGCCGAACAAGCGGCGACTCCAGACCCACTGGTCTTTCGTTCCCCACCGCATATTCAGTTCTGTGCGCGACCATTTATCGAATGCACCGCCAGAATCCAACCTCAATGTTACAATCCCGTGACGCCCCCGTGACGTTACGGGAATATTGCAAACGCCAAAACCCGCGCCCTTCGGACGGAAATCACGAGCCCGAACCGGAAACTCCGCGCGCAATCTCCTCCCTTCGACGCAACTGACCGCACGCCGCGTCGATGTCCTTCCCGCGCGAACGACGAAAATGCGCGACGAGTTTTCGCGCGCGCAGCACCGCGACAAATGCCTCGGCCGATTCATCCGCGGACGGCGCATACTCCACCCCGCGCAAGCTCAGGCCGGTGGGATTGTAGCGCAGGAGATTGATGTGCATTCGCCGCGCTCCGACCAGATCCGCCAACTGATGCGCCTGCTCCAACGAATCATTCACGCCCGCCAGCAGACAATACTGAATGGTCACCGGCCGGCCTCGACTGGCCTGGAAACGACCCGACGCCGCGAGGATGTCCGCGATGGGAAAGCGTTTGCCCATCGGGAGCAATCGCGCGCGCGTGGCGTCGTCGGGCGCGTGGAGTGAAACCGCCAGATTGAAGTTCAAGCCCGTGGCAGTAAGCGCCTCAATGCCCGGCACGATCCCAACCGTCGACACAGTGATCTGCCTCCAGCCGAGCGCGCCGAGCGAATTATCCGCCAGCCGCCGCACCGCCGCGAGAACCGCGTCGAGATTCAGCAGAGGTTCGCCCATGCCCATAAAGACGATCGTCTGAAGTTTGCGACCGATCGTCTGCGCCTCTCGTCGCAACGCGAGGAACTGTTCCACCATCTCGCCGGACGTGAGGTTGCGCTCAAAGCCCGTCTTCGTCGTGGCGCAGAAATCGCACCCCATCGCGCAGCCGACCTGGGATGAGATACAACCCGCCGCGCGGTCCGCTCGAAAGTCCGGCATCAACACCGACTCGACAGTCCGCCCATCGCCAAGGCGCAAGAGCAACTTCGTCGTCTCGTCGCCCGCCACCTGGCGCACCGCGAGTGTCGCAGCGCGTTCCGACCAGAGTTCCGGCAACCGTTCCTTCAGACCCTGCGGAAGCCTCTGCTTTGAAATGCTGGCGGGATCAGCTCCGTCATAGAAAGCCCGCAACACGCGCTTCGCGTGACTGGGTTTGCAACCCCACGCCTCGAAGCGTTCCGCGAGCGTGCCCACATCAAAGTCAGCGAGAACGCCAACCGTTTCCTGCGAAGAGGAATCTCGACGGTCGCTCATGCTGTGAACAACGGATGGCAAACTTGAATCACACGACAGGATGCGGCGAAAAGAACGCGCCACGCACGACAAAAGGCTCCTGAACGCGACAAGTTTCGCTTCGCCTCGGATTCACGCGAACTCTGGACAACCACGCCCCCCGTGTTATGTCTT
Source organism: Verrucomicrobiota bacterium (assembly GCA_016713365.1). Lineage (GTDB taxonomy): Bacteria > Verrucomicrobiota > Verrucomicrobiia > Limisphaerales > JADJPG01 > JADJPG01. Next base: position 39,222 of record JADJPG010000019.1, read on the forward strand.
CCGCGACCGATGAAGTTGTCACGTCCGCAAAAACCGTCCCTCTCGCCCGACTCCCACCCGGCATGAAGCCATTCGCCGAACGCTCGCTGCTGCTGTTGCTCGCCGCGATCCAATTCACGTACATCACGGACTTCATGATCATGATGCCGCTGGGACCGCAGCTCATGCGGGACCTCAACATCACGCCCGCGCAATTCGGCAGCCTCGTCTCCGCCTACACGATCAGCGCAGGGCTGGTCGGGCTCGCCGCCGCGCCGTTCATGGATCGCTTCGATCGCCGCGTGCTCCTCCTCTGGACTTACGCCGGGTTCATCGTCGGTACGCTGGCGTGTGCGCTGTCGCATACGTTCGCCACGCTGTTCATCTCGCGCGCGGTCAGCGGCGCCTTCGGTGGCGTCTCCGGGGCGCTCGTTCTCGCCACCGCCAGCGACGTGGTGCCACCAATTCGCCGGGCCACCGGACTGGCCATCGTCATGACGGCATTCTCCGTGGCGGCCGCGCTCGGCGTGCCCTTTGGATTATTTCTCGCGCAGTCCTACGAATGGGAAGCGCCGTTCTTTTTTCTCGTGGCCATCGCCGCCATCATCTGGCTGCTCGTGTTTGCCAAAATGCCACCAGTGCGCGGTCACTTGGAGCATACCGGCGCAACCGTCGTCCGCGAGTTCGTCGATCTGTTGCGCAATCCAAACGTCGGACGGGCGCTCTTGTTCATGGCCATGATGGTCTTCGGCCATTTCTCCATCATCCCGCTCCTGTCGCCATATCTCGTCTCCAACGTGGGCATTCGCGAGAGTGATTTATTGTCGGTCTACTTCGTCGGCGGCGTGCTCACCGTCTTCACCGGTCCGGTCGTCGGTCGTCTCGCGGACAAGCACGGGAGACAACTCGTCTTCTCGGTTCTCGTGATCTTCGCCTGCATGGTGACGCTCGGCCTGACCAACCTCGGTCGCGTCCCCCTTTGGCTGGTGCTTACGCTGGCTGGATTATTCTTCGTCTTCGCCAGCGGCCGGTTCGGGCCGGGACTGGCGATCATGTCGCTCGCCATTCAACCCCGCCAACGCGGTGCGTTCATGAGCCTGACGGCCTGCACGCGGGATCTCGTCAGCGGCATCACGACGGCGATGGGCGGCTTCCTCGTCACCCGGGCGCCCTCGGGCGAGTTGATGCACTACAACTGGCTTGGGTGGATTGCCGTCGCCGCCAGCCTGCTCAGCCTCTGGCTCGCCCGCCGCGTGCGGGCCAGCGAAACCACGCCTGCGCCCGCGATGGCCTGAGCAGAAGGCAAAGGCTGAAAGCCCTCGGACGGCGAAGGCGCGGTGGCACTGAAAACAAAAAGCCGCTCCGGTTTCCCAGAGCGGCTTGGTGATTGTTTAGTCAGGGCGCGACGGAGTCTCGCCCCACCAAATTACTTCTTCTTGCCCTTGGAGGCAGCGGCTTTGCGCTTCTCCTCGATCGCAGCCTGCGCCGCAGCGAGACGCGCGACGGGAACGCGATAAGGCGAGCAGCTCACGTAGGTGAGGCCGACGCGATGGCAGAACTTGACGGAATCTGGGTCGCCGCCGTGTTCGCCGCAGATGCCGAGCTTGATGCCAGGGCGGGTCTTGTTGCCTTTCTCAGCCGCGATCTGCACGAGCTAGCCGACGCCAGTCTGGTCGATGGACGCGAACGGGTTCTTCTTCACGATCTCGTTCTCAGTGTATGCACCGAGGAACGAACCGGAGTCGTCCCGCGACATGCCGAGGCAGGTCTGGGTGAGGTCGTTCGTGCCGAAGCTGAAGAACTCAGCGGTCTGCGCGATTTCGTCGGCAGTAAGGGCGCCACGAGGAACTTCGATCATCGTGCCGACAGAGTAGTTGATCTTCACCTTCTTCTCCTTCTGCACTGCGGCGGCGACTTCGTGAACGATCGCGACCTGGAGGTCGAGTTCCTTCTTGAAGCCGACGAGCGGGATCATGATTTCGGGCTTGGGCTTGTGACCTTCCTTTTGCGCAAGCGCAGCTGCTTCAAGAACAGCACGGGCCTGCATGCGGGTGATTTCCGGATACTTGATGCCGAGACGGCAGCCGCGGAAACCGAGCATCGGATTGAACTCATGCAACTCGTGAACGCGAGCCATGATCTTCTCGACCGGGATGCCGAGCTTCTTCGACAGATCGAGCTGCTGTTCCTTCGAGTGCGGGAGGAACTCATGCAGCGGCGGGTCGAGGAAACGGATGGTGGCCGGATAGCCCTTGAGCGCCTTGAAGATGCCGTGGAAGTCCTCACGCTGATACGGGAGGAGCTTCGCGAGGGCGGCTTCGCGGGCTTCGAGACTGTCCGCGAGAATCATCTCGCGCATCGCGTCGATGCGATCGCCTTCGAAGAACATGTGCTCGGTGCGGGTAAGGCCGATGCCTTCCGCGCCGAACGCGATCGCCTGCGAGGTCTGCTCCGGCGTGTCGGCGTTGGTGCGAACGGAGAGGCGGGTGGCCTTCTTGCACCAGCTCATCAGCTGGACGTAGTTCTTATATTTCTCGGTGGCCTGGGCGGCTTTGTCGCCGTTGAGCAGGCCGGAGATAATTTCCGAAGGAGCGGTCTTGATCTGGCCCGCGTAAACGAGACCGGAGGTACCGTCGATCGAGAGGAAGTCACCTTCCTTGTAGGTCTTGCCGTCGATGGTCGTGGTCTTCGCATCGTAATCGATGGCGACGCCAGCGGCGCCGCAGACGCAGACCTTGCCCATTTGACGAGCGACGAGCGCGGCGTGCGAGCTGACACCACCGCGTGCGGTGAGAATGCCTTCCGCCGCGATCATGCCGCGCAAGTCTTCAGGAGAAGTCTCGACGCGCACGAGGAGAACCTTCTCACCCTTCTCGGCGGCCACGACAGCGCGGTCGGCGTTGGAAGCAGATCTTTCCAGTGGCAGCGCCCGGACCAGCCGGGAGACCGGTGGCGATGACTTTCGCCTTCTTGACCTCGGCGAGATCGAAGATCGGCGCGAGCAATTGTTCGAGCTGGTCAGCCGGGTTGCGGAGAATCGCCGTTTCCCAGTCGATGAGCTTTTCCTTCACCATGTCAGCGGCGAACTTCAGCGCGGCGGACGCCGGTGCGCTTGCCGTTACGGGTCTGGAGCATGAAGACCTTGCCTTCTTGGATCGTGAACTCGAAGTCCTGCATGTCCTTGAAGTGCTTCTCGAGCGTCTTGCGGACGGAGAGCAGCTCGGCGTAGGACTTCGGCATCACGTCCTTGAGCTTCAACACGGGCTCAGGAGTGCGCACGCCGGCGACGACGTCTTCGCCCTGCGCGTTGACGAGGAATTCGCCGTAGAACTCGTTCGTGCCGTTCGCGGGATTGCGCGTGAACGCCACACCGGAACCGGAGGTGTCGCCGGTGTTACCGAACACCATCGCCTGCACGTTGACGGCGGTTCCCATTCGGTCGGAATGTTGTTCTTGCGGCGATACACGATCGCGCGGTCGTTCATCCAGGAGCTGAACACAGCGCCCGCGGCGCCGCGGAGCTGGTCCCACGGATCGTTCGGAAACACCTTGCCGGTGCGTTCCTTGACGAGCGCCTTGAAGCGCTTCACGAGTTCCTGCTGGTCTTCGGCGGTAAGCTTCGAGTCCTCGATGTCGCCGTGATACTTCTCATGCTTGAAGCCTTCGATCACCGTCTCGAACGGTTCGTGATCTTCGCCTTCGCGCTTCTGCACGCCGAGAACGACGTCGCCATACATCTGGATGAAGCGGCGGTAGCAGTCCCACGCGAAACGCTCATTGCCGGTCGCCTTCACGAGCGCGAGCACGGTCTGGTCGTTCAAGCCGAGGTTCAAAATCGTGTCCATCATGCCGGGCATGGAATCACGCGCACCGGAACGAACCGCCACGAGCAACGGCGTGCCGGAGGTAGAGCCGAACTTCGTGCCCATGATCTTCTCCATGTTCGCGACGCCGGCTTCCATCTGCCTCTGGAGCTCAGTGGGATAAGTCTTCCTGTGCGCGTAGTAGTACGTGCAGACCTCGGTGGTGATGGTGAATCCGGGAGGCACCGGCAGGCCGATGCGGGTCATCTCGGCGAGGTTCGCGCCCTTGCCGCCGAGGAGGGCCTTCATGCTGCCGTCGCCGTCAGCCTTTTTGTTGCCCCACGTGTAAACGTATTTCGTCGATTTCGATGCTTTTGCCATAGTTTTGTTTCGTGAAGGAGAAAGCTGGATGCGCGCGATTTTCAGGGAATCCTGCCGACCTTTCTGTGTTGAGCGTGAGTTCTTAATTGTCCTGAAATGACCGCGAAAAACGAGCGGCGAGAGTAGCAAGGGCCGACGTTGTGTCAACGGCACAGTTGCCCGTGCGCCGTTTGGAAACACGGAAACGCACCGACTCGGGACAGCAGGATTGCGGCGCAGGAATCCCTTCGCTACGCTGCCGCGCATGACACGGCCCGTGACCGCCCAGTTTCCCGTCCTTCGCCCCCGGCGACTTCGCCAATCCCCCGCCCTCCGCGCATTGGTGGCGGAAACCCGGCTCTCCGCCGAGCAGCTCGTGCTGCCGCTGTTTTCCCGGCCCGGCAAGAAACTGCGTCGCGAAGTCGGCTCGATGCCCGGCGTCTTCCAGCTGTCACCCGATGAAATTCTCCGCGAAGCCACCCGCGCCCACGAGGCCGGCGTTCCCGCCGTTCTCCTCTTCGGCATTCCTGATTCAAAGGGACGCCAAGCATCCGGCGCGTTTGCCCGCAACGGAATCGTCCAGCAAACCGTCCGGCTGCTGAAGAAGGAACTGCCCTCCCTGCTCGTCATCACCGACGTGTGCCTGTGTGAATATATGGAACACGGCCATTGCGGCGTGGTTCACAAGGATACCAAAGGCGCGCGCATCCTGAACGATCCGACCTTGAAGATTCTTGCCCAAACGGCCGCCAGTCACGCGGAGGCCGGCGCGGATATTGTCGCGCCCAGCGACATGATGGACGGTCGTGTGCAGGCCATTCGCCAGAAACTGGACGCTTCCGGATTTATCGACACGCCGATTATGTCTTACGCCGCCAAGTTTGCCTCGGCATTCTACGGCCCGTTTCGCGAAGCCGCGGAATCGACTCCGCACTTCGGCGACCGGCGCAGCTACCAGATGAACGCTGCCAACGCCGAGGAGGCGCTCCGCGAAGTGGCGCTCGATATTCAGGAGGGCGCGGACATGGTCATGGTGAAGCCAGCCCTGGCCTACCTCGATTTGATTTACCGGGTGAAGAGCCAGTTCGGTTACCCGACCGCCGCATACGCGGTCAGCGCGGAGTACTCAATGGTGAAAGCCGCCGCGGCAAAAGGTTGGATCGACGAGCGCGCCGTAACGATGGAGAGCTTGCTGGCGATGCGCCGGGCGGGTGCGGACATCTTGATCACTTACGCCGCAGTCGAAGTCGCCCAGTGGCTAAAGAAGGGCTGATTGGCCTGAGCAGACCGGAAAGGCCAGAACCAAGAACTCCAGAACGGAGCCGGTTCAGCTATTGAACAAAACCCAGGCGAGCGCGCCCAAAAGGCCGATGATCGCGATGATGACGAAAACCGCGAAGATCTTTCCACCACGATTGGTCTTCTTCTCAAAGCCGGTGGTGTTGCCCAAGTTCGGAGGACCGCCAGAACCACCCAGTTCGTCCATTTTGACGCCCTGCGGGATGATGACGGTTTGATCGAGATTTTGCTTCGGCTTCTTCGGCGCAGACGAAGCTCCGGAAGGTGCAGCCGCGGGAGCCGGACCGTCACCGGTATCGAGTCGGAGATCTACAGTACCAAAGCGGAGGGTTTGACCCGGCTTGAGCACCGCTTCGGTAATCTTCTCCCCGTTGATGAACGTGCCGTTCGTGGAGCCGAGATCACGAATGAGAATGTCGTTCCCGCGCAGAATGATCTCCGCGTGATGACTCGACACGGAGGCTTCGGGGATCTCAAAAGCATTATCGGACACCCGACCCACGGTGGTTTTATCCACCTTCAGTTCGTATGTGCGCCCGTTAAATGCCTCACCAAGGAGGACTAGTCTCGCCATAGGTATCGTTGCACGTGATTATGTTCAGCACCCTGCTCAAGTCAACGGTTTTGCAGGAACTGCCGGGTACTTCACCAACCAGTTAGACCATTCAGTCGCGACAGTGTCACCCACCACAGCAGCGCCTGCTCGTCATTTCTTGACGATCATCTGACGGAACTCCGCGAACAGCGGCGTGGAATCATGCGGGCCGGGTGATGCCTCTGGGTGATACTGCACGCAGAAAATCGGCTTCTTCTTGTGACGCATTCCCTCGACGGTTTGGTCGTTGAGGTTGATCCGATTGACCGTCACATCAGATGGCAAGGTCGTCGCGTCCACCGCAAAGCCATGGTTCTGCGAAGTGATCTCGACCTTGCCGCTTTCCAAATCTTTCACGGGCTGGTTGCCGCCGCGATGACCGAACTTGAGCTTGAACGTTTTTCCACCAAACGCCTGCCCGAGAATTTGATGACCGAGACAAATACCGAAGATCGGAATCCCGGTGTCGACCAAATCCTTGACCGCCTGCACGGCATAACCCAGCGCCGATGGATCCCCGGGACCGTTGCTGAGGAAGATGCCCGCGGGTTTATATTTCAAAACCTCCGCCGCTGTCGTCGTCGCCGGCACCACCTGCACCTTGAACCCTTGCTGCCGGAGTCGGCGCAGGATGTTGTATTTCATCCCGAAATCGTAGGCGACGATCGGCACATCCGCTGGCGGCATCGGAAGGCGAACGTTGCGTGAATCCACCTTCGCGTTACCCCGCACCAGATCAAACGCCGCGCTCTGCTTGTCGTCCGCATCCCACTGGAACGCTTCCTTGTGCGTCACTTCCTTCACGTAGTCGACGCCGACCAACCCCTGCCAGTTCTTCGCGCGCTCCACCGCCTCAGCATCTGTAACGGGCTGAGTGGAAATAAAACCTTTCAACGCACCGCGAACGCGCAGCTTCTTCGTGAGCGCCCGGGTATCGATACCTTGAATTCCGGGAATGCCGTTCTTCTCCAGATACTCACTGAGCGAATAGTCCGCGCGCCAATTGCTGACCAGTGGCGACAGCTCGCGGATGACGAAGCCGGCCGCGTGCGGACGCCACGATTCCACATCCTGCTCGTTCACGCCGTAGTTCCCGATGAGCGGATACGTCATCGTGACGATCTGGCCTTTGTAGGAAGGGTCGGTGAGGATCTCCTGATAGCCGGTCATCGAGGTGTTGAAACACACCTCGCCACAGGCTGAGGTGGCGGCGCCGAACCCCGTGCCGTGGAACACTGAACCGTCTTCAAGAGCGAGAATGGCTTTCATCTATCGAGCAAATTGCGCGTGATGCTAGGCGTGGAGACTGGAGGGTCAAGTTTTATCCCGGAATTCCGCGTGCATCACGTTCGCTTCTCTCAAGCATCACGCTTCAGGCGCAGGCGCGGCTCGCTTTGCAGGAGCGCATCGAGATTGCTCCAGCTTTCCGCGTTCATGGAGTTGAACGCGTAGAGATAAACCGTCACCGCCTCATGCGGATGCTTCGACAACAGCGTTTCCACCGCAGCGCGAAGCGCAGCGTCTTCCACCGTCTTGGGCAATTCCTCCACCACACCCTGCTCATGCCTGATGTTCAGCGCGTCGAGGAAATCCACGAGCAGGCCGGAATGTTTTTTCAGCAGCCAGTTGCGAATCAAGCCGTCCGCCGCGAGGTCGAGGCCCGGCTTGCTGAGGCTGGAGATCAACATGGCATGACGCTCCTCGCGCGGCTGGCGCTCCAGAAATACCGGACGCACCCGGCGGACCTGAGCGACGGCATCCAGCGCGGCGCGGTAAATGCGTTTGTCGCCAGTGTGATTGAAATCAAGGATGTCAGCCGCGAGAGACGCGGGCATCGCTGCAAACAGTTCGTGAGAAGTCATGTGTTTGGTCGCAAACGCAGGGCGATTGCGGGCAAGACAGATAAGCCGCCCGCCATCCGGAGGCAATCAGCTTTTCGCGCCGTCACCCACCGTGGTGATGCAAATCTTGTGCTTCCGCGTCATCGCTTCCACCGCCTCCTGTTCCAACACCAGCGTCTTGCCCGCCTCCAGCGCCAGCACGGAAATCTTCGCCGCCACGCATGTCTCGATGGTTTTCGCACCAATGCACGGTACATCGAATCGCATGTCGTGACGTTCCTTCGCCACCTTCACCGCCACGGCGCCGCCGTCCTTGCCTGCGAGTTCACCACCGCGGGCCAGGCAGCGATCCGTCCCTTCAAATCCTTCCACCGCCAGCACCGTTCCGTTCTTCACCACCGCCAACTGCCCGATCTCCAGCCGCGAAACCTCCTTCGCGATCCGGAATCCAAATTGAACATCACTCTCCTGCTCAGCGGAAAGCCTCGTCCCAAGAACGAACCCCGCCCCTGGCATCAACGGCTCCAGCCACGGCGTTGCCTCGATCAACTCCACGCCATCCTTCCTCAACTCATCCGCAATCGCTCCAAAGATCGTATGCGCATTCTTTTCCTTCAGCCGGAGCAACAACCCCATGGCCCGCAGGTCTGGACGAATATCAAAAAGGTTCTTCGGCGCAATCTGCCCCAGCATCACGCACTGGCGGACCCCGCGATCCGCGAGCGCCCGAATCATCTTCGAAAGCTGCCCGACCTTGACCCACTCAATATCATCCACCAGCCCCGCCATCGCCGGATCCGTCTCCCCGTCAAACGCCACCGCCACCAAACGCTTCACCCCCATCGCCCGCGCCTGACGCGCGAACATCAGCGGCAACGCCCGGCTGCCCGCAATAATCCCGCAACTTTCCATCGACTGGTTCACTCCCTCAGTGTCTAGCAAGCCACCCGGCCGTTCCAAGTTCCAAGTTCCAAGTTCCAAGTTCAACCCTTCAACCCTGCTCACCCTCCACGCTCAACCTCCCCCACCCCCTCAACTCGCCCCCTGCGCATCCGATAATAACGGCGTGAGTGCGGGTACACTGATTGAGAACCACTTGAATGAAGCCACGCCGAGAAAATCCCCGGCGTCCGGCCTCATTTCCGTGCTCTATATTGGGATTCTTACCCTTATCCTCGCCGCCACCGCCTGGCTGTTTTTCCAATCAAGATCCCAGGCCGATCATCTCGCCAGCTTGTTGCTGATGCAGACCGTCAGCACCTCCATCGGAGGAATTCTCGCCGTCATCCTCGCCGGATTCATCACCTGGAACCACATCAACAAACGTCGCACCACCCGCTTGCACAGCGAATACGAGGAACTGCAAAGCCGCCTGGCCATCGCCCAGGCCGAAATTCTAAAAGCCAACGACCAGCGCGAAAAACTCGACCGAAAGCTCAAGGAAATATCCACCAACATCGAGAGCACGATTCAGGATCGAATCAACAAGATGGCCACCACGCAGGAACAGCTGGAGCAACAGCTGCGCGACCGCCAGCGTGCCGAGCGCCAAATGGCCATGCAGGCCAAGGAACTCGAACGCAGTAAAGACGTGCTCGAACTCCACGTACAGAACCGAACTCTGGAGATCCAGAAACTCCAGCAACGCTACGAGTCCATGCTCAACTCGGCTGGCGAAGGCATCTACGGACTCGACCTCCAGGGACGCATCAACTTCGTCAACCCCGCCACCGCCGCCATCACCGGATGGAAGCCAGAGGAAATGATCGGCCGCTGGGAAGGTGAAGTGTTCCGACACGACACGACCAATCTCGCCCGCGTCACCGATAACTCCGACCGTTCCCGTTCCGACTGCGAACTGTTCTATCGCCGCGACGGCTCCACCTTCCCCGTCGAATACACCTGTGCACCGGTCACCGAATGCAATCGCGAGATCGGCACGGTCGTCGTCTTCAAGGACATCACCGAACGCAAACGTGCGGAGGACACGTTGAGCCGGAAAGCCGCGGAGCTCGCGCGTTCCAATGCTGAGCTCGAACAATTCGCCTACGTGGCCTCACACGATCTTCAGGAACCGCTGCGCAAGATTCAGGCCTTTGGAGATCGACTGAAGACCAAGGTTGACGCCGTCGGCCTGCAAGACGGGCGCGACTACCTGGATCGGATGCAGGGAGCCGCGGCTCGCATGAGCACGCTGATCAGTGACCTGCTCACCTTCTCCCGCGTCATCAGCGCCTCCCAACCGTTTGTCTCCGTCGACATGAACACGGTCGCCAAAGGCGTGTTGAGCGACCTCGAAGTACGCATTGAACAAACCAAGGCGAAGGTCGAAGTGGGCAGCCTGCCCGCCATCGAGGCCGACCCGATGCAAATGCGCCAGCTCCTCCAAAATCTGATTGGCAATGCATTGAAATTCCAGGCTCCCAACGCTCACCCTCAGATCAAAATCGCCGCGCAAATCCTCAGGAACCCCTTTGCCGGATCACCGGAAGAAGACCCTTACGCCGAGCAATGCGAACTCACGGTGCAGGACAACGGCATTGGGTTCGACGAAAAGTATTCCGAGAAGATCTTCGCCGTCTTCCAGCGTCTGCATGGGCGAACTGAATTCGAAGGCACCGGCGTCGGCCTCGCAGTCTGCCGCCGCATCACCGATCGTCACGGCGGCACCATCCACGCCCAAAGCAAAGCCGGGGAAGGCGCCAAATTCATCGTCACGCTCCCCGTCCGTCACCCCAAGAAAGAGCAGGCTTCCTCCTAATGCCCAACAAATCCATCGTCATTCTCATGGCCGACGACGACGCAGACGATCGTCTGCTCGCCAAAGACGCGCTCAACGAGTGCCGGATCACCAACGAACTCCACTTTGTCGAGAACGGCGAGGAGCTGCTCGATTACCTGCGGCAGACTGGCAAATACGCTTCCGCCTCCGGCACCACGAAGCCGGGGCTGATCCTGTTGGATTTGAACATGCCGCGAAAGGACGGTCGTGAAGCGCTGCAAGAAATAAAGTCCGACCCGCAGCTCCGCTCCATTCCCGTCGTGGTCCTCACCACGTCAAAGGCCGACACCGACATCAGTCGCATCTATGAACTCGGCGCGAATTCGTTCATCACGAAGCCCGTTTCATTTGATGCACTCGTGAAAGTAATGGGCGACCTCGTCCACTACTGGTTTGAGCTCGTTGAACTTCCTCCCCTAAGAACCTAGTGCAAGACGCGCCCAACAACTCCACGTTGCGCATCCTGCTGGTTGAGGATGACGAAGACGATTACATCATCACGCGCGATCTCTTCGGGGAGTTCCGCACCGGTCAATATGCGATCGACTGGATGAAGAACTTCTCGACCGGACTCAATGCGATGACGCGAAACGAGCACGACGTCTGCCTGGTCGACTATCGCCTCGGAGCGCACAACGGCATCGAACTGCTCAAGGCCGCCGTGGAACAAGGCTGCCAGTCGCCCATCATCCTTCTCACCGGACAGGGCGAACACGAAGTCGACCTAGAGGCGATGAAGGCCGGCGCCGCCGATTACCTCGTCAAGGGCCGGCTCGACGCCAGCATCCTCGAACGCTCCATCCGTTACGCCGCCGAACGCAAGCGTGCCGCCGACCGCGCCGCCGTCGAACAATCCCGCCTCGCCGCTTTCGGTGAAGAGATCGGCTTGGCCCTCACCCGCAGCGATTCGCTCGATTCCATTCTCCACCGCTGCAGCAGCGCGCTGGCTCATTATCTGGACGTCGCTCTCGCGCGGATCTGGATTCACGACCCCGAAGACGGAACGTTAAAACTGCACGCCAGCGGCGGCGTTCTCGCAGACAATACCGGTCTCGCGTTTCAGGCTCCGAAGGTTCAAGTCGACCTTCGCCTCGCCGCGCAAGGCAAGCCGCTCCTCATTCCTCGGGTCGTCAGCGACAAACGCTTCGTGGATCAGACCTGGGCGACGCGTGAAGGCATCGTTTCCTACGCCGGCTACCCGTTGACCATGGAAGACCGGCTGGTCGGAATCATGTCACTTTTTGCGCGACGGCAGCTCACCGAGGCGACGCTTCGGGAGATGGCTTCCGTCGCCAACGGCATCGCCCTGTGCATCGAACGAAAGCGTTCGGCGGATGCGCTGGACGCGAGCGAAGTCCGTTACCGGACCGTCGTGGAGAGCATCAAGGAAGTCATCTTCCAAATTGATAGCGACGGTAAATGGGTCTTCCTGAATCCCGCGTGGACAGAGATCACGGGCTTCAAGCTTCGCGAAACGATTGGCACGCACTTCTCGGAATACATCCATCCCGACGACCGCGAGCAGCACGCCGAGAACATTCGTGAAGTCGCCGAACATCGGAAGAGTTATTGCCGCGACGAAACACGCTATCTCGCCGAGGACGGAACCTTCCGCTGGATGGAAGTCTACGCGCAGCCAGTGTTCGGTAATTCAAGCAATCTCGCCGGCGTTTCGGGAACATTGACCGACATCACGGAACGCAAGCGCGCCGAAGCTGAGATTCAAAAACTCGCCGCCTTCCCCCGCTTCAATCCCGATCCGGTGATGGAACTCGCGGCTGACGGCACCCTGACCTACCTCAACAACGCGGCACCGGGAAATGGCCCTTCAACTCGGCGTCGCCCAGCCGGAAGCGATCCTTCCGCGGAACGCCGCCAGCATCGCGCAGGAATGTCTCCGCCAGGGGAACAGCAAGCTCTCGCAGCAGATTCAGATCAACGGGCGCACCATCACCTGGTCGTTCTTCCCGATCGTCACGAGCCAGGTGGTTCACTGCTACGGCGCGGACATCACCGAGCGGCAGAATCTCGAAACCCAGTTGCGGCATTCGCAGAAGCTGGAATCCATCGGCCAGCTCGCCGCCGGTGTGGCCCATGATTTCAACAACATCCTCACCGTCGTCCAGGGACACAGCGACCGTTTGATTGATGCCTGCTCGGATCGCGGTGACCTCGTTGAGCCGTTGAAACTCATCTCCGCCTCCGCCCGGCGCGCCAGCAGCCTCACTCAGCAATTGCTGATGTTCAGCCGCAAACAGAAGCTCCAGCCCCGAGTGCTCGACCTGAACAAGGTCATCGCCAATATGAGCAAGATGCTCGAACGCTTGCTCGGCGAACACATCGCGCTGGAGATGCGCAGCGAGTCGAACCTGCCTGCCATCGAGGCCGACGCCGGAATGATCGATCAGATCATCATGAATCTCTCCGTGAATGCGCGCGATGCCATGGGCAAGGGCGGCACGCTGCGCATCTCCACGAGCGCGGCCACCGTCGATGAGTTCTACATGCAGCTCCACGCCGACGCCCAGCCCGGACACTACGTCCGCATGAGCATAACCGACAATGGCATTGGCATGAGCCGCGAGACGGTGGGCCGGATCTTCGAGCCGTTCTTCACGACGAAGGAAGTGGGCAAAGGAACCGGTCTCGGGTTGGCGACGGTTTACGGAATTGTGAAGCAGCACAATGGCTGGGTGGAAGTGGACAGCGAGCTCGGCATCGGCACGACGTTCAATGTCTTCCTGCCGGCTACTACCAAGTCGTATGACACGACTTTCGAGCGCGCCCCACAGAAGCCGTCGGTGAAAGGCGGCAGCGAGACCATTCTCCTCGTAGAAGACGAGCCGATGCTGCGCGAGCTGGCTCACCTCATTCTAAAGGATTACAAATACAATGTGCTGGAGGCGGCCAACGGCATCGAAGCGCTGAAGGTGTGGGAGGCGCACGAGGGCAAGATCGATCTCTTGCTGACGGACATGGTGATGCCGGAGGGCATGACGGGGCATGAGCTCGCGGTGGAGCTGCGCAAGCGCAAGCCGGAGTTGAAAGTCATCTACACCAGCGGCTACAGCGCGGATGTGATGGGCGGCGATTTGTCGCTCACGGAAACGCGCTTCCTGCAAAAGCCGTATCAGCCCCCAATGCTGGCGAAGACAGTGCGGGAATGTCTGGATTTCTAGGCGCCGTGAGGGAGGACTCGCGGCGGTAACAAGGTTCAAACTGCAGGTTGCAGGTTTGCGCACCGTACCCTTCAACTTGAAACCTGCGCCTTGGCCACCCCGACCAATCCGCAGGGAGACGCCCCAAGAATCTTCTGGCGCAGCCTGCCGTCTTTTGTATCGTCGCCCCTTCTGATTCGATTTCTCAAACATTGAACGAACACATGGATCCTAAAGGCGACATCGCATTGATTGGTCTGGCCGTAATGGGCCAGAACCTCATCCTCAACATGAACGACCACGGCTTCACCGTCGTGGCCTACAACCGCACGGTGGACAAGGTGGAGCACTTCCTCGCCAACGAGGCCAAGGGCACCAAGGTCATCGGCGCGACTTCCATCGAGGACATGGTCAGCAAGCTCAAGACGCCCCGCCGCGTGATGATGCTCGTGAAGGCTGGCAAGCCGGTGGACGATTTCATTGAGCAGCTCATCCCTCATCTTTCGCCCGGCGACATCATCATCGATGGTGGCAACTCGCTCTTCGACGATACGAATCGCCGCGTGAAGTATTGCGAAAGCAAAGGGTTGCTCTACGTCGGCACCGGCGTGAGCGGCGGCGAAGAGGGCGCGCGTAAGGGCCCGAGCATCATGCCCGGCGGTTCACCCAAGGCGTGGCCCTTCGTGAAGGATATTTTCCAGGCTGTCTCCGCGAAAGTCGATGACGGCACTCCGTGCTGCGACTGGGTCGGCGAAGCCGGCGCGGGTCATTACGTGAAGATGGTCCACAACGGCATCGAGTACGGCGACATGCAGCTCATCTGCGAAGCCTACAACATCATGAAGAACGGCCTCGGCATGAGCGCCGACGAGATGCACAGCGTCTTCGCCGAATGGAACAAGGGCGACCTCGACAGCTATCTCATCGAGATCAGCCGGGATATTCTCGGCAAAAAGGACGACGACGGCCAGCCGCTCGTGGACAAGATTCTCGACACCGCCGGCCAGAAAGGCACCGGCAAGTGGACGGTCATCAACTCGCAGGATCTCGGCATCCCGATCACGCTCATGGCGGAAGCGGTTTACTCCCGCTGCGTCTCGGCGTTGAAGGACGAGCGCGTGAAAGCCGCCCGCAAGCTCAAAGGTCCGCGCCCGGCGCTCACCAGCATCGCGGGGAACCCGGAGAAGAAGAAGGCGTTCATCGAAGACATCCGCCTCGCCCTCTACGCGTCGAAGATCGTCAGCTACGCGCAGGGCTACATGCTCATGCGCGCCGCGGCGAAGGAATACGGATGGAACTTGAACTACGGCGGCATCGCCCTCATGTGGCGTGGCGGCTGCATCATCCGCTCGCGCTTCCTCGGCAAGATCAAGGAAGCCTACGACAAGAATCCGAAGCTGATGAACCTGCTCATCGACGATTACTTCCGCGGCGAGATCAAGAACGCGCAGAAGGGCTGGCGAAACATCGTCGCCACTGCGGCCAAGAAGGGCATTCCGGTGCCGGCGTTCAGCACCGCGCTGGCGTTCTACGATCAATATCGCTCGGCCGTGTTGCCGGCGAACCTGCTCCAGGCGCAGCGTGATTACTTCGGCGCGCACACCTACGAGCGCGTGGACAAACCGCGCGGAGAATTCTTCCACACGAACTGGACCGGCCGCGGCGGCACTACGAGCAGCTCGACTTACAACGTGTAAGCCAGCGGTTTTCGCACTTTCGCAAGGGCGGCAGCGATGCCGCCCTTTTCTTTTTCCCGGTTGCGCCAACGCGGTCAGCTACTAGACTGCGCGCATGAGATTCCAAGTGCACCCGCGAACTCCGGCTGCTTTCAGCCGCTGACCCAAGCCCATGTTCCCTGCCCTTGCCACCCGTGTCCTGCGCACCACCGACCCGCGCCTGCTCTGGAAGTTTTGCTGGATTTTCGGCGTGAAGGGCTTGCTCTCCGTCGAGCGCTTCAAGCGCGGCATCAAACGCGGTGAATACTTCCCGCCGTTCCTTTACCTTTCGATCATCAACTCCTGCAACCTCCGCTGTCAGGGCTGCTGGGTGGACGTCGAAGAAAAGGACGCCATCGATCTCGAGACGCTCAACCGCACCATCACGGAAGCGAAGCAGCACGGTAACGCGTTCTTCGGCATCCTCGGCGGCGAACCCTTCATGCACCCCGGCCTGCTCGATCTACTGGCGGCGCATCCGGACTGCTATTTCCAGGTCTTCACCAACGGCCAGTTCATCACCGAGAAAGTCGCCAAGCGCCTGCGCGAGATCGGCAACGTTACGCCGCTCATCAGCATCGAAGGCCGGTCGTTCACCAGCGATGAACGTCGCGGGAAGAAGGAGGTCCTCAATCGCACCTTGCGCGGGCTCGACAACTGTCTCCGCGAGAAAATCCTCACCGGCGTCGCCACCAGCGTCTGCCAGTCGAACATCGATGAACTGCTCACCGAAGACTGGCTCCGCGAACTCATCGCGCGCGGCGTCCATTACGTCTGGTATCACACCTACCGGCCGATGGGTCCAAAGCCGAACTTCCAACTCGCGCTGCGTCCCGATCAGCTCGTCCGCATCCGCCGTTTCGTCACCGACATGCGCGCCAAGGTGCCCATCGCGATCATCGACGCGTATTACGATCATCAAGGCAAGGCGCTCTGTCCAATGAGCACCGGCATCAGCCATCACATCAGCCCGCGCGGCGATATCGAACCCTGCCCGATCATTCAGTTCGCGACGGAAACCATCCGCGATCCGCGCGGCATCTACACAACGATGCGCGACAGCGCGTTCCTGAAGGATTTCCGCGAACTCTCCGCCCGCCACACCCGCGGCTGCGTGGTACTCGAACGCCCCGACCTCGTGAAGCAACTCGTCGTGAAACACGGCGCCCGCGACACGACCGCACGCGGCACAGCAATGGCGGAGATTGAGGCGATGACACCCCGTTTCAGCCAGTGGCTTCCCGGCGAGGAGATCCCCGAGAAGCACTGGATGTACAAGCTCTCGAAGAAGTATTGGTTTAACGACTTCAACGCCTACGCCCGCGCGGATCACGACGCCACCACTCGGGCGAAAGTCGAAGAACTCCGCCGCAAGGCCGCCGCGCCGCGACCGCCCGAGGCGGTCACGACGTAGCGCGCTACGCGTCCCTCACCGGCCAATAGCCCGATAGAACCGTTGCTTGTCACCCGTCGGCGCGATCGGTCGGAGCTGAATCGAGTTGCTCACCGCCGTATTGGTCGCGAAGGAGGTCCAGTCCACCATGTTTGCCGAATGCTGAATCTCATACGTGCGACCCGGCGTGACTGAGATCGTGACGCTGACCTCTCGATTCACACCCGATACACCAGCCGCCGTCAAACGCAGCCCTCCACCCTCAACAGCGCGGAAGAACCCGGTCTGATTCGTGCCCAAAGGAATAATCTCACGGAGATTCACCAGCGGACCGCTCCAGAACGGCGCCCATGTGATCGGATTCAGCTTCGGCGTGTGTTCGACAGTGTATTCCGGTTTCGGACCGTAAACGATCAGGTCCGTGCGATTGGTGTCATGCACAATCTCCAGCAACGGTTGGGTGCCGAGATACACGACTCGTCCATCCACCCCCGCCGCTCGCGGCACCGCCTGACCATTGACCTGCGTCGCCAAGGCATTGGTGACGACGAGGGGCACGAACGCGGAGATCTGGTTCGAGATCGTCGAGAACCGCAGGTGCGAGACAATTTGTTCGCCGGCGAAGTTCTGACCGGCGAGCGTGCCCAGTCGAATCTGGAATCGATTGCTGCCGAGCGATTGAATCTGCGCTGAGCCAAGCGGCGCAGTCGGAGCAACGAGGCTGAAGTTCGTCAGTCGTCCAAGCGGCGCCTCGACGATGAAGCTCGCGTTCGTCGCGGCCACGGTCGTTGAGATCGTGATCGGCACGCTGCTCGTCTGGCCACCCAGCACGATCGCCTGCCCAAGCCTCACTTCGAGATAGTCACCGACCACGATGCTGAAGGTCTGGCTCGCAGTGGCCGACGGCACGCCGTTGTCGGTCACGCGCACGGTGACGGAATTCGTCGTGCGCGCGTACTGCGGCGAAGGTGTCCAGGTGAACACGCCGTTGGTCCGGTCGATGCGCGCCGGGCGCGAGGCTGTAGGTAAACTTCTGCGCTGGCAAATCAGCGTCAGTGACCGAGTTGCTGACCACGAGCTGCGTTCCGACCACAGCGGTCTTTTGCGAGATCGGCGCGAGCACTGGTGCCTGGTTCACTTCGCGCACGATGACGCGCACCGCACGGGCCGCGCTTTGTTGTGGCGAACCGTTATCGCGCAGCGTGACGTTCACCGAGATTTCACCCGGGCCATCCGACTCGCCCGGCGTCCAGGTGAGAAGGCCATTCGCGGGATTGATGTTCATGCCAGCCGGCGCTCCGGCAGCGAGCGACCAGGTGATCGTATTCGCCGGGAGATCGTTGTCTGTGGCCGCCACGGTGTAGGAGAGCAACGAACCTTCGTCCACTTCCGCCTGCGGATTCGCGCTGACGAACGTCGGCGCGGAGTTCACTTCGCGCACGATGACGTTGAATGACTGCGTCGCGCTCAGACTCGGGAAACCATTGTCCGTGACGGTGAGCGTGAATCGATTCGTCGTACCGCCCTGCGATTCACCGGTCACCCACGAGAGCAAGCCGCTCGTCGGATCCACCGTCGCGCCCGAGGGCGATTGCAGCAGCGCAAACGTCAGCGTCTGGCGCGGGATGTCGCTGTCGACCACCGTCGGCGTGAAGCTGAACGCACCGCCTTCGTTGATCGTGGCGTCGGCGATCGGCACGAGCGATGGGACAGTATTGCCGCCACTTGTCGTACTCGTCTGCGCATCCGGCGAGAGCGGCGGCAACTCCTGGTTACCCGCTTCATCCGTCGCGAGACTGTAGAACGCGTAGTTGTTGCCGAGCACACCGTTGAAGACGGCGCTTTGCTGCGTCGTGCGCGCGAGCCAGTTCGTGAACGGTCCACCGTTCACCGACACGAAGATGTCGAAGAACGCGATGCCGGAGCCGTTCGTGCCGTCGTCGCCGCTCCATTGCAACGCGAAGCTGGCGCCACTGCTCAGCGGCAGCGCGGTCACGGAACTCGCCGGCAGGTTCGTGTCCTGCAAGATCGGCGCGAAGGTGAGCGTGTAGATGCCGGTGCTGTTGTGATCGAAGAGGTGCAGCAACTTCTCGCGAACCACCGCCGTCTGCGAGGCCGGGAACGTGCGATCGGTCGTCCAGACGTTCGCGCCGAGGATCAGTTGTTTGCCATCCGAACGACGCGCGCTGACGAGGCGGAAGTCCGCTCCCGGATTCGGCATGCGCAGGTAGGCGAAGCCTGACGACATCGTCGCCGTAAGCTGCACTTGAAGATCGTTGGTGGTCGCGGGCGAATCGACCGCCGGGCTGGTCGCGATCGCCACTGCGCCGGTGGTACTGTCGCTCAGATACACGACATCCGGCAGGTTGTCCGGGTCGGGCGAATCATTCACGAGGAAGTCCGGCAACGTGTCGTCGCCTGCGCGATCTGAGCGCACGACGTGAATCATCTCGTGGATGCGCACGGCGTCGATGAGCGAAAGGCTCAAACCGCCGAGGGCGTCCATGTGCTCGAACGTCGCGCGGTAGTCGATGAACTTGCCCTGCAGCGTCGAGGTCATGTCCCAGATCACCGTCTTGGACGTGCCGGGCGCGATGCTGCCCACGTTCAGATTGAACGATGGATTGAGCGGTTCGTTGTCCACGCGTGCGCCGAGAAGCTGGAACTCGATCGCCAGGCCCTTCTCGTTTTCGATGATGCGCGGCGCGGCGGAGTTGATGCGGAAGTTGCGCGCCTCCCCGGCACCGCTGTTGCGGATGCGGAGTCCGAGCGCGAACGGTTCGGCTGGTTCAATCTCCGGCGTGAACGGATCGTCGGAGTAAACGTCGCGTTGTTGGAAGTAATCGAGCGTCAGCCGCGCTTCGGGCAGCACGGTGATGGAACCGGGCAGGAGTTGAATCGTGATCTGCTGACCATTCTCGGTGTAGCGCAGCGTGCCGCCGATGTAGTAGCTCGTCGGCGACAACGGCGCGGCATCGAGCGTGGGGATGAAGATATACTCGGCGGCACCGCTGGAGTTGTTGGCCAGCGTGCCGGAACCGGTAACGCCAGAAAGGCCGGTCAAGGTCGGCCCGCGGATACCAAAGAGCCCCGCAGCCGACTGGTTCGCCGCGTCGCGGAAATCGAGATCTAGCTGAATTCCGGTCAACGCCGCGCCGGAGTTATTCTCCAGAATCAACGTCCCCTTGAACGCGTTCCGCGTGAGCGCTATGTCCTGGCTCAACTGGAGTCGGACCTTCGCGCACACCGGAGAGCCTGGAGCAGGACCGCCCGCTGCCGAGATGTTCCCACCGCCAGCGGCCACGAGCGACGGTCCCTGGTTGCACGGAATCTCAGCCAGCAAGGTGAGCGGCGGATAGGTGATGGACATGGGAGCAATTGCCGTCGGAGTGAAGCCGAGTGATTGCATGACCTGATTGGCGGCATTCAACAGCGAGGGGATCTTCTCCGGCGGTCCGCACGCGCAGAAATCGCTGACCCCGAAACCAAACGGGCCATCCACGGTGCCGAAACTGCCCGACTTCAGGTAGCCGCGGATGCGCGCCTTCTGGCATTCATCGAGTTTGCCCAGCAGACAGTCGAAGCCGGCGTCGAAGGCGATGTTATTCGCCGTCATGAAGTCCACGCGCGTCACGTCCACGGTGTCGAACTGACATCCGGTGTCGGGCACACAAACAACCTGAATTTCGATGCTCACGGACTTCGTCACGAAGTTCTGGCCGCACTTGAAGCTGGTATCGACCGGCATGTGAACGACGCATTCCGTGCCCGCGCAACCGCCGCCGCCACCTGCTGCCTGGATGAATCCGTCCCCGGATTCACCCGGCTCACGCACGCGAATCGTGACTGGCACCGTGACACTCGACATCGCCGGCAGCTCCTCCAACTCGGTCACCAGCGGAGTGATGACAAGTTTGGGATGATTCGGAACCGGAATGCGAACGCGTTGCAGCGCGATGAGACCAGTGTTGCGCAGCCGGATCTCGAACTGGCTGGTCTGCCCCGGGAACACCAATGGCATCACGAGAGGATTCTCGACAACGAGATTCGGCTGCGGCACTTCCGTTTCAAACAACGGCTCGATGACGACGCGATAACGATCATCGATTTCCGTGGGGACCACCTTCCATTCATAGCGGACGCTCTCCAGACTCAGGAACACTTCCTGTTCGTGCTGGGCGCCAGGAATAATTCGCACGCCGCCACGCACCGAGGAATGATTGAAGGCGGATACCTCGAGAATATAGTCGTCCTCCAGCAGGTTATTGATCAGCAACTGACCGTTGGTGCCGGTCGCACCGTCGGCGACCACGAGCCCGGTCACGCGATCGCGGACCAACACCGTCGCATTCGTCACTCGCGGCGCGCCGTTGGCGAAGTAGGTGTGCTCGTCCGTAACGGTCACAAGTAGATCACCGCGAGCCTCCGACAGAGCACGGAATTGGAACGGAACGCTCAAGCCCGTGTTGTTGCCGATGAGCCCAAGGCTGCCACTGTAAACCGTCAATGGCAGATTCGTGGCGGGATTCAACGCCAGCACCACCGTGGCGCGCGCACCCGGCGCGAGTGATGGAATGGTCGAAGTCGAGACGATCGACATCCACGGCAACGACGGCAAGGCGACGTTGAGATCGCCGCTGGCGACGCCGCCAATGTTCACAACATCAAACTGCACCACCGTCTGCACCCCGCGCAACATGCCGCGGTTGAGCGATGCCGGTTCAGCCACCAGCTGCGCCGTCGGTGGAGCCACGGTGAAGTCCACCGGGATGCGGGTCACCGCCCCTTCCGCCGAGGTCACCAGCATGTTGAAGCGGCCGCGCACTGGCGTGGTCAGCGTGGTGGTGATTTCGTAATTGATGGACGAGGTCTGGCTGCCGGAGAGCACGTTCGTCACGCTCGCCGCGAACGAGAAGTCGAGCGGCAGGTTCTCCGCGGACACAGACACGCCCGTGAGCGGCAGCGGGCTCAGGTTGCGGAATTCTATCACGCCGTTGGTCGGCACGTTTGGCGCGAGACGAACGTTGAGCGTCCACGGAACGGCGCCCATGCCGAGCAACGTGAACTGATCTTGCACCACGTCTTCGCGAACCCGCGGATGATCCGCGCCAATCGTGTAAACGCCGGCTTCACCAGGAATCGGGTAGAACGTGGCGTTGAAATTGCCGCTCGCGTCGGAAACCACCTGCAACACGCGGCGCACGCGGTTCACATTCACGCGCACCGTCGCTGTGCGGAATGGCGCTGGCGAACCATCCGAGGTGAAGAACGTCCGGCCCGTGAGCGGAATCGGCGTTCCGGAGATTGCGGAGTCCACTGTCGTGTTGACGGTCGCGCGATAGGACGGCTGCACCGAGATCCCCGCGGAGAGCAGCGAGTTGTTGCGCTCGGAACCTTCACCAACCACGCCGGTGGCGTCCGTGCGCACGAGCAGCCAGTAGTTGCCCGGATCCGACGGCAGCAAGAGCGAGCGCGCGACGGTGTAGCTGTCACCAACGATCACCGGCGAGGAATTGGTCACGCGACTGTAGAGCGTGGCGTTGGCGCCTTGCGCGTCCGTGGCGACATAGAGTTCATCAACCCACGGCGCGGTCGCGGTGGCTAGGCCGCTGTTGGTCACCGTCCACACCGCTGTAATCAAACCGTCGGTGAGCGCGTTCGTCGGGCCACTCACTTCGACCACAGCGAGATCTGGCACATCAATGTCTGTCACAGACAGCAGACCGCTGCCGGGATTGAATCCAGCGGCGGTCGCGCCGATCGTCACTTCGCGCGCACCGTCACTGACGCCATCCACCACGCCGTTGACGGTGACGTTGGTCGAGCTCTGCCCGAGCGCGAGTGTCACGGAGCTCTGCACCGTCGCCTGACCCGCGGGCGTCGCGGTCACCGCCACGGTGAGCGAGTTAGTCGCCGGCGTATTGCGTGTAATGGTGGCGACGGTGGAGGAATTCTCCGCGATGACCGCGACAGCGGTGGAAACCAAGAGCGTCGGACCGTCGTTGTCCTGAACACGAATCGTCGCCATGCCTGAAGCGCCCGGCAGAATCGAGCCGTCGGCGGCCAGACCTTGGGCCACGATGTTCACGACCTGCGCGCCGAAGGCCAGCGCGTCATCGCGCACGTTCACATTGAACGACACGCCGGGTTGGTTCGCGGGAATCGTGACTTCAGCAGGAACTTGCACCAGACCGCCGCCGTTCGTGCCGAGACGCACGCGCAACAAACCGGAGGACACCGGCGAGCGCGTGAGCGTCGCAAATGCCGCGGGATTGACCACGCCTTCGGTCACGTTCGTGTCGGACAACGTCAGCGTGAGCGAAACAGAGTCGTCATCGAGAACGGTGATCGGCGTGGACACCGTCGAGAAACCAGTCGCGGATGCAAAGATCGAAACGGTGCGCGAACCGGTGACGAGATCGTCATCTGTCGGATCGAGCGGGAACGTCACATTCGTCGCACCGACTGGAATGACGACCGTCGCGGGCACGGTCAACGTTCCAGGGCGATCCGTGCTGAGGGTGACGGTGAGGGCGACGTTGGTGTTCACGTTGCGAATCACGCGCCCCGTCACGGAACCCGCCGCGGCGTCTTCTGCGACCGTCGTCGCACTAAGCAGAACGCGTAGCGCGGGCGAGTCGTTCTCACGCACGGTCAGTTGATTGGTGGCACCGGTGTGACCGGCGGCTTGAGCGACAATCGCAGCCACGACATCGCCGCCCACGGAGAGATCGTCGGTCACCGCGATGAAGAAGCTCGCCGAACTGCCGCCGACAGGAATCTCCACGCTGGCGGGCAGCGAAATTTTATTCGTGACGGAGCTCGAGAGATTGACGGTTAACGGAGACGCCGTACTGCTGTTGCGCGACACGGTGGCGAGCGACGCCTGGTTTCCGCCATTTTCCATGACGGTCGACGGCGACAGCGTCAGAGTCAGAGCAGACTGGAGGACGATCGACGAAGCGGCGATGCCCGCGTTGTTCGCGTCGCTCTCCTCGAAGACCTGCGAGTTCGCGTCCACCTCGGCGACGAAGAAGCGGGAGCCGTTCAGGAAGTTCGGGAGCGTGACGACCTGCGTGCGCGTCAGCGTCTGGCTGGGGTTCAGTGTGCCGTTGAACGCAATCGAGGTGATGAACTGATCGGAGCCGACCTGATTGTCAGCCGAGAGGAACAGGTGATCGGACCACGGGCCGCTGGCCGCGATGGTGCCGTTGTTGCGAATCGTCCAGACGACTGGCACCTGTTGACCCGGGATGCCGAGCGCCGGACCGCTCACGCTGGTGACCACGAGGTCCGGATACGGCCTCGCCGCGACGGTGATCTGGCTCGAAGTCACGTTGTTGGCCTCGCCCGTGCCGCCGGAGTTGTGCTCCGGCAGGTTGTTGAAGGTGTCGGCAGTCACCGAGATTTCGATGCGTCCGACAGAACGCGCGCCATCGGGCAAGGTCATCACCAGTTCCCGCGCGCGACTGCCCCCGGGAAGGATTGCACCATTCGTGCCCTGGTTCGGATTGTAGAACACGGTGTTGTTGTAAAGCACTTCAGCGGTATTGGTGTTGCGCACGGTCACGCGATCGTAGAACGCGCTGCTGACCGGGACATTCCCCTGATTCGTCACCGCCCAAC
The DNA here is from genome assembly GCA_016713365.1 of Verrucomicrobiota bacterium. Classification (GTDB taxonomy): domain Bacteria; phylum Verrucomicrobiota; class Verrucomicrobiia; order Limisphaerales; family JADJPG01; genus JADJPG01. The sequence goes on from JADJPG010000019.1 coordinate 63,773, forward strand.
GGATCGTCAGCTCAGCGCCAGATTGGAGGCTCGGGCTGGCGGTCACGTTCAGACTCGTGACGAGAAGGTCGGGTGCCGAGGCGCTGATGACCGCGCGGGCGTTATTCGTTTCCGCGCTGCCGCCAGCGTTGTTCTCAAAGATCTGGCTGTCGCTGTCGGTGGTGACCACGACTTCGAACGCGCCCACCGCACTGGCGTCGGTCGGCATCACAAAGCTCAACGTGCGCGTGCGAGAAGTGTTCGGCGCGAGGTCGCCGTTACCTGGTTCACCGGCGGCGTAGTTGGTCGAGGAGTTGAGGATCGTCTGCGAGGTGTTCGTGTTGCGGACGACCACGCTCTCGTTCCACGAACCGACTGTGGCGCGGTTGCCGGAGTTCGTGGTGACCCAGTTGATGGTCACGACGGAACCGGTCTGCCAGCCGGACAACGGCGTCGTGGTCACACTGGCGATTTGGAGATCGGGATACGGCGCCAGCGTGGTGGTGATGTTAATCGACGAGGCGTTGTTCGCTTCGCCGGTTCCGCCGCCGTTCTGCTCAAAGATTCCGTTGAGCGTGTCCGTGGTCACCGTGACTTCGAGGTTGCCCGCGCCTCGATTGCCGTCAGGGATGGCGACGAGAATCTGGCGTGGGCGCGTCTGGCCAGGGTTGATGGGGCCATTCAGCGATTCGTCGTAGAAGAGAGTTCGGTTCACGACGATTTGGCCGCTGGACATGTTGCGAACGGTCACGCGTTCCGTGAACGAGCCGGGCGTCGCGGCGTTGCCGTTGTTACGTGTGGTCCACTGCAGAGTCGCGGACTGGCCGGATTGCAGGCCGGCGGACGGATTGATGGCGAGCCCGGTTACGACAAGGTCCGGGGCCACGTTGGTTTCAAAGAGCGGCGACGGCGGAGGCGGATTGTTGGGTGCGAGGAGGAAGCTGAAATTGCCATTGGTGCTGGTCTCGAGGTAGCGTCCTTCAACCAGCAGCAAGTAGGTGCCACTCTGTCCGACCGCAAATGTTTCCGCATCGCTGTTAACACCGATCTGATTGAGGGGAAGCTGATCGATGGGCGAAAGGATTCGGACATACGGCGTGGTGCTGAATCCAGTATATGGCCGGCCGTCGTAGTAGAACCGATCGCCAGCGTTCGCATCGAAGCGATACATCGCCGTGCTGATGCCTGGGATCGCGGATCCAGTCACGAGATTGCCGGGTGTGAACGGCGTCGCTGTGCCCGGATCGAGCAGACGGAAGGCATAGCTGTTCGTGCCGCTGGCGTTACCCGAGACTTCGATCACGTAATCCCCCGCGCGAAGGTTCAACAGCGGAGTCATCTCGTAGCTGTCCGAATTATCGAACGAACGCGGATCGATCAACCGACCGTCAGGCCCGTTCAACGACCACCTCAAGTTGCTGACGCCCGTGAGCGAATCGAAGATCAGCCTGGCCGGCGCTGGCAGCGTGAACCGGTGATACAGGCTCTGGCCCGGCGCGCCGATGGTGCCCGACACCAGTTCACCAATCACGATGGAGTTCGTGGCGTCGATCACCGGCTGGAGCAGGAAGGTGAAGTTGCCGTTCGTCGCGGTATCCACATAGCGGCCTTCGACCGTAAACAGGTAGGTGCCCGAATGCGGAACGGTAAAGGTGTCGAAGTCGCTGTTGATACTCACCTGGTTCATGACCACAAATCCGAGTGGCGAATACATGCGCACGTAGGGCGTGGAAGAGAAGCCCGTGAACGGCCGACCATCGAAGTAGAACCGTTGCCCGGCGACGGCGTCAAACCGGAGGACACGCGTCCCGATGCCGGGCGTGACCGAACCCGTCACCACCGTGCCTAGCGTGAACGGAATCGCCGAAGAAGAATCGACAAACCGGAACGCGTAGGAATTTGTTTCCGCATTGAAACCGTCGATCTCGATCAGGTAATCGCCGGCCGCAAGATTCAAGAGCGCGTTCTGCTCGTAGCTGTCGGAGGAATCGAACGAACGCTGGCTGACAATCACGCCTGAAGGCCCTGTGAGCGTCCAGCGCAGGGTATTGTTAACGAGCGAGTCGAACAGCACGCGCATCGGCGCCGCGAGGCTGAACGGGTGAAAATTTCGCTGGCCCGGCGTGGCGATCGTGCCGGAGACCGTGTCGATAATGGCCACGTTGTTCGTCGAGTCACTGACGGGCTGGAGGATGAAGGTGAAATTGCCGCTCGGCGCGGTATCGACGTAGCGACCTTCAATCGCGAGCAGATACTCGCCGGTGAACGGAACGGAGAAAACGTCGATGTCACTCGCGACCTCCACCTGCTGAACCACAATCTGATCCCTCGGCGAATAGAAGCGAATGTAGACCGAGCTGGAGAACCCGGAACGCGGGCGACCATCGTAGAAGAATCGATCTCCAGCCGTGGCGTTGAAACGATACAGCGCGGTGCCGATGCCGGGATTGACGCTGCCGTTGACGACGTTGCCCGGTGTGAACGGCGTTGCGGTGCTCGCGTCGATAAACCGGAAAGCGTACGGACCGGTTTCCTCATTCGACGGATCAATCTCCACAAGGTAATCACCCGCCGGTAGATTGAACAGGGAGGCAAATTCGTAGCTGTCGGTGTTGTCCAACGCCCGCTGACTCACAATCACTCCACTCGGACCAGACAAGCTCCAGCGGAACGTGCGGTTGGTCAGTGAATCGAAGACAACGCGAGTCGGCGCCGCCAGTGTGAATCGATGATACTGCCGCTGACCAGGCGCAGTGACGACGCCATTTACCGTCGAACCGACGGCAAAGTTGTTCGTGGCGTCGACCACCGGTTGGAGGAGGAAGACAAACGTGCCGCTGGGATTGTTGTCAGAGTAACGACCTTCCACCGAGACGAGATGAGTGCCGGTGTATGGAACGGTGAACACATCCGCATCCGACGTGACCTGGAATTGCGACATCAGAAGTCCCTCAGGGCCGTAGAACTTGATATACGGCACATTGGCAAACCCGGTCGTCGGACGGCCATCGTAGTAGAACCGGTCGCCGGCGGTCGCTTCGAAGCGATACAGCGCCGTCGCGCGCGCGGGAGTGATCGCATTGCTCAGGACGAGTCCGGGCGTCAGCGGAGTGGCGCTCGCGCCGTCCAGCAGACGGAACGAGTAGTTGCCCGCGAGACCGAAGATGTTCAGGCGGTAATTGCCAGCCGGGAGATCGAGGGAGGAGTCCTGAAGGTCGGAACCATCCGAACTTTGGAAGCTCCGATTGCTCACCACGTCACCTTCCGGGCCGGTGAGCGACCAGCGGAAATCCGTGTTCACCAGCACATCGAAGAAGAGCCGCGTGCGCGACGCGAGGGTGAAGGTGTGGCTGTTGGTCGTCGTGGCGTTCGGCAAATTGCTGCTCACCGTCGCACCCATTACAAGCGGAGCGCCGGTGAACGTGATCGGCAGGTTACCGACGGGGATTACATTGAACTGATACGAACCGGAGGCGATGTCGGTGATGTAACCTTCGACCAGCACGGTGTAGGTGCCGGTGGCGAGGAGTTGGTTGGTGCCGACGCTGCTCGTATTCCGGGCGAAGAGGCGATTGCCAAACGGATCGATCAACCGCCAGTAGGAATTTGGGATGGCAGTCTGTGTGATCCACGAGAAGTTGAAGCGGTCGCCGGCAGTCGCGTTGAATCGATACGCGTCCGTCTCGTTACCGGGATTGAGCGTGCCGTTGACGGCGACGCCCGGAGTAAGGACGGTGGCCGAGGCGAGGTCAAACAAGCGGAAACGGAATGTGCCGATTTCATCACCACTTCCAGACACGACGAGGTCGTAATTGCCGGAGGGCAGGCGCAGAATTGGGTCGGTGATACTTTGCGCATCGGAACTGGTGAAGGTGCGATTCGTCACAATGATTCCTCCCGGACGCGACAGTGACCAGCGCAGGCTCCCATTGTTGGTTTGTGAATCGAGGTAAAGCGTCGCGGCTGTCGGGAGCGTGAAGGTGTATTTCTGGAACTGACCGGGCACTGCGACAGTTCCCGTCACCACTGACCCCACGGTAAGCGGCTGGGTCGCGTCATTCACCGGCACCACGTTGAACGCATAAGTGCCATTGGCGGAATCGATGTAATGCCCCTCGATGAAGAGCGCGTAGGTGCCGCCGGACTCCAGGGTGAGCGGGCCGGAATCAGAGAAGGAATTAGCCAGGACGCTTTGCCCGGATGGGCCGTAGCAGCGCCAGTACATGTTCGGGAGTCCGGACGACGTAATGGCGTTGAAGTAGACGCGTGTGCCCGCCGCGACGGTGAACCGGTAGAGGTCGGTTTCATTTCCCGGCGCGAGCGTGTTGGTGATGGCAGTGCCCGGCGTGATCACGGTGGCATTGGCCACGGTGTTCAGCAGACGGAAACGGTAACCGCCCACGGCGTCACCGGAACCCGAAATCGTCACCGTGTAATCTCCGGCATCCAGATTCAGGCGCGCGTCGCCGTTGGGCCCATCGACGCTGGTGAACGCGCGGTTGTTGAAAAGCACGCCGGTCGGGCCGGTCAACGTCCAGCGCAGCGGGCTGTTGGTGAGCGAATCAAAATAAAGCTGCGTGGCGGAGCCGAGCGTGAAGGTGTGAGTCTGGGTTTGGCCCGGCAACGTGATGCTCCCGGAGATGGTGTTCCCAATCGTCATCGGCTGCGAACCGTCGTTCACCGGCACAACATTGAAGGTGTAGGTGCCGCTGTTCGCATCACCCACGTAGCCCTCCACCAGCAATAGATAGATGCCGCCCGCCGACTGAATCGCCGGACCGAAATCACTGAAGCTGTTCACCAAAACCACCGCCCCATTGGGATCAACGCAGCGCCAGTAAAGATTGGGCAGGCCAGCGGACGCGATCGAATCGAAGTAAAGCTCCGTGCCGGCGGCGAGGGTGAATCGGTAAGCCCGCGTCTGGTTGCCGGGGTTGAGCGTTCCCGAGACCGGCACGCCGGGCGTGAATGGTTCGGCACCGGCGAGGTCGAAGACGCGGAAGCGATAGCTGCCAATGTTGTCCGACGAACCACTGACTACGATCGAGTAGTTCCCCGCCGAAAGGTTCAACACAGCAAACAGTGAGTTTGCGTCCGAGCTGTTGAAGGTCCGATTGTTCACCAACGTTCCCGTCGGCCCGATCAGCGACCAGCGCAGCACGTTCGCGTTGGTGAGCGAATCGAAGTAAAGCGACGTCGCCGTGGGCAGCGAGAACGTGTAGGTCTGCGTCTGGCCCGCGGTGGTGATGCTGCCGTCCACAACATCGCCAATGGCAAGCGCCTGGGTTCCGTCGTTCAGCGGTTGCACGTTGAAGGAGTAAGTACCGCTGCCGGGATCAGAGTGATACCCTTCCAACACCAGCGTGTAGATGCCGGTCGAGGGGAGGATCGTAGGACCAAAATCTGAAAAGCCGTTCACGAGCACCGTCCGACCCAGCGGATCGTAGCAGCGCCAATACAAGTTCGGCAGAGTGGTCGACGCGACGGAATTGAAATACACTTCCGTTCCGGCCGCGGCGAAAAAGCGATAGGCATCAGTCTCGTTGGCAGGACTCAAAGTGCTGTTGACCGGTGTGCCCAACGTGATTGGGGTCGCCGACGCGAAGTCGAACAAGCGGAAGCTGAATCCGCCGACAGCGTCACCGCTGCCCGCGACCGTCAGTGTGTAATCACCCTCCGGCAGGATCAACGGATCGCCCGAACTGGTGCCGTCCGAGGAATTGAACGCACGGTTGCTGACCCGACGTCCGGTCGGTCCATCGAGGTTCCATCGAATGGCGCTGTGGTTGGTGCGTGAATCGAAGTAGAGCGTTGAGGGCGCCCCGAGACTGAAGAGATATTGCTGCGACTGGCCGGGCACGTCGATGCTGCCCGAGGTGAGTGCGCCAACGGTCAGAGTCTGCGCGGCATCGCTGACCGGAATAACATTGAAGCGATACGGCTGGGCGGAATTGTCATCGAAGTAACCTTCGAACAACAGCGTGTAGGTGCCGGTGAGATTCAGCGTCAGCGGACCGCGATCTGTCCGTTCGCCACCGGAAGTCACCAAATTCAAATACGGATCGAGCAAACGCCACGTTCCGTTGCCAACGCCGTTCGTGGAAAATGTGTCCACGAAGATCCGGCTGCCCGCCGCGGCATCGAACCGGAACATGTCTGTCTCCTGTCCCGGCGAATGGGTGGCGTTCACCGGAACGCCAGGAGTAATCGCCGTCGCCGTTGTGAGATCCAACAAACGAAATGCGAATGGACCGGTGCTGGCAGCGGTGCGGCGAAGACGTAGACGATAGTCACCCGGCGACAGTTCCTTGGGCGGCGTGCCGCTCTGACCGTCGGTGCCGTTCAGAGCTTGATTGTTCACCAACAAACCCGGCGGCCCCTCCAACGTCCAATTGATGCTCGGACTGTTCGTCAGGGAATCGATGACCACGCGTGTGGTCGAAGCCACGCTGAACACATAGTCATTGGTGGACGCATTCGTCATCGTGCCGGACACCAGCGCGCCGATGTTCATCGGCGTTCCGGAAAACGGAACGGGCGGCGTATTTCCCTGAAGCACGACGGTGAAGGAATACGGCGCGGCGACAACGTTGCCGACGTAGCCTTCAATCATGAGCGTATGCACGCCATCCACCCTTTGGGTGATGTTGTTCACATCGCTGTACCCACTGGAAAACACTTCATTACCGAACGGATCGAGCAACCGCCACCAGATGTTGCCCGCGGGCGGCGTGGTGATTCGGTCGAACAACAAGCGGTCACCAGCAAGGGAATTGAACTGGTAGAAGTCGGTTCTCGTTCCCGGAGAAAGTCGGTTCGTCACCAATGTGCCCGGGGAAATCAACCCAGCCGTCGCAAGATCCACGAAACGGAAGGCGTAGGCGTTGGTCGTGTTTCCAGTTCCGTCCACAGTGAGCCGGTAGAATCCGGGTTCGAGCGACAACGCCGAAGCGTTGCCGGCGTCGGACGAGCCGAACTGACGGCTGTCCACGATGGTTCCCGTCGCGGATTCCAGCGACCACACGATCGAGGAGACGTTCGTCAGCGCGTCGAAATAATATCGCGCGCGATTCGCGAGGCTGAACGTATAAACGTCGCGCTCGCCCGGCACGTCGATGGATCCGCGGACGACATTCGTGGAACTCGACTGGGCCGAAGCCCCGAGCTCACCCGCCAACGCCAACAACAGACCGAGCCCGAAAACACGCAGGGAAGAAACTTTCATAAATGGAATCCTTAGCTGGTTTCAGCTCCGCTCTCGCGCAGAGCCGACACAACAACCCGTCCGCAACATGACAACAGAATAACTGGTTTTGATCAATACTTTGAGCCGGTCTGCGGGCTCTCTGCCCCAGCAATCCGTTCCCAACTGCCTGCTTTTCAACAGGCGGAAGACTTCAGCCCACTTAACTAAACGGAATTTCAGGGCCGGTTCTTACAAGGAATTTGCAGAAACCATGTTCATTTCCTGCGTTCAACCCGGCGAATCCCGTTCAGCAATCGACAAATCAGCACCCGAACGGGCCTCGTGGACACTCACACGCGCCCTCGGCCTCCCTACTCTGGCTGACATTGTGGACACCACGCCGTGGTGCGGCCTCCAATGGTTTCACGTCCCAACTCAGTGCCGTCCTTCGGACAACGCCCGCCCTTCTCCCAGCGATGCCGGAACAACCACGAGGGCGGCGGATCAGAATAATCCTTCGAGACAATTCGCAACGCGCCGGCGCATACAAACCGAATCGCCTTCCACACTTCGCGCGCCTCAGCGCCGTCGAGACACCCCGCCGCACGACGCGGATGAATCTTCGCGCGCCACAGAATCTCGTCCGCCATCCAGTTGCCAATGCCAATGAAGAACTCCTGCTGAAGCAGCACGCCCTTGAGCGGCGAACGCGACCGGCGTTTCAGAAATGCCATCATGCGGTCGAGCGTGAACTCATCTGACGTCAGCGCCGGTGGCAGTCGTGACCACCATTCTGGTGCGTGAGGACCGTGGTGAAACAACACGCGACCGAAGAGACGCGGATCACTGAAAACCAGCGACTGCCGCGACTGCCGCAAGACGAGATGATCGTGTTTGCCCGGAGAGAATTCCTGCGGCTCGTGTCGCAACTCGCCGGTCATCCCCAGATGCACCCCCAACCACACGTCGTGGCTGAAACGAAAGAGCATCTGTTTGCCGCGAGCTTCGGAGCCGACCAGTTTCGCGCCCGGCAACACCCGCTGAAACGTCGCGAGATCGTTTCCGCGAAAGATGCGCTTGTCCGCGTGCAACGCGACGTCGACAACCTTCTGGCCGACGCCGACATCCCAACGGCGGCGAAAGAATTCCACTTCAGCAAGCTCAGGCATGGCGGAAGTTTACCGGGCTCGCAGGAAATGCAAGCGCACGCGCGACACCGAATTCACTTCACGATGGGCAGCCGGAAACACGCGGCCTCCTTGTCATTCCGCACGAGAAGATACTCGCCGGCCAGCGCGGGCGGATTCCACGTTTTGCCCGTGAGCGCGGAGAATCGCGTCAACTCGCGAAGTCCGTCAGGTTGCGGATCCAGCAAAACCACTTCGCCACTCTCCGCCATCACCAGCAACAGCCCGCCGACGAGCAACACCTGTCCGTGCCCATACTTCCCGTCCTTCCATTTGAAGTCGCCCGTCGCCGCGTCGAGACAGGCCATGATGCCGTCATCGAGTCCATAAACGTGGCCGCGGTACAATACCGGGTTCGCGAACTTCGACTTCAGCCGGTTCGTCCGCCAGACCTGTTTCGCCGTCCACTTCCCTGCTCCGTCGCGGGAAACCGAAACCCGCGCACTGCCCGTCCCGTAACCACTCGAAATAATCCAGTCGTTCTCGGTCACGCGCACCGGCATCGCGATCTGCGGATGCCCGCCGGGCCAGCGAAATTCCCATAGCACGTCGCCCGTCGTCGCGTCGTGTCCCGCCAGCGTTCCGCCGAAGAGCAACACCTGCCGCACGCCGTCGATGGTCGTAACCAGCGGCGAACTGTAACTGGCGCCGCGTTTCCCAGCGGTCCAACGCAGGGCTCCGTCCTCCAGCGCATACGCCGCAACGGAGCGATTGTTACTGCCACCGGGGTTCACCACCACCAAGCCATCAAAGACGAGCGTCGATCCGGACACTCCCCAATCCGGCAAACCACCCTCATGCTCCTTGAGAATATCCTTCATCCACGCCACACGACCCGTCGCAAGGTCCAGACAGTTCAACACTCCCGTCCCGCCGACCGACAACACCTGCCGGCCGACAATCGTCGGCGTCGCGCGTGGACCTTCGCCGGCGAGTGTCGTGAAGTATCGAACCGGATCCGCGTGCGACCACAAGGCGCGTCCTGTCGCGAGATCGTAGGCGACGACAACCTCGTCCGGGCCGCGCTGTTCCTGCGTGATGGCGATCGTTCCGGCCACGGCGAATCCCGACCAGGCGGCGCCCACCGGCTGGCGCCACAACAACGCCGGCAGCTGCGCAGTCCAGTTCGTCGCCAGCCGCGGACCGGAGAGAATTCCGTTTCGACTCGGCCCAAGGAACTGCGGGAAATCCGCGACGCCTGGCAACACGTTCGTCGCGAGATTAGTCGCCGCGGCGCTCGGCACGGCCAGTTCCCGGTTCGCCCAGCGGAACTCGAGAATGGGAACCAGATTTCCATCCACACCGTGGATTCGAAACAGCGCTGCCATCAATCCGACCAAACCAACAGAAACACCCAGCGCAGCCCAACGAGTTCGCCAGCGCAGACGTGAGAGCCCGAACAGCCAAATCAGCAGTCCACCGAGCGTGAACAAAACCACTCGCGCAACATTGAGATGGAAATGTTGCTGCGACTTGTGGGGAACAAACCACAGCACGAAATAGGATATAATGCCCGCCGACAGCACCATGAGCAGCAACCACCACCGTGGGCCGCGAGGTTTCCGCGAAGTGTCGTCACCGGCTTGCTCGCTCATCGCTTCGCCTTGTGTTGATGCTGCGGAAAGTCTCGCGCGTAGCGTTTGAGTAACGCCGGGACATCGTTTCGCACCAGATAGATCTTCCCACGAATTTCCTTCCGCTCACCCGGCGCCAGCCCGCCCAGTCGAAAGTCCGAGTGCAAGCAGCGCGCGACGCCTTGAAACAGTTCCTGATACGGCTCCCACGCCGTCGCGAAGATCCATTTTTCATTCGCGCTGAACGCACCAATCAAACCGTTGCTCGGGACCAGCGGACTCAGTGGACGCGGGTTCACATCCGTGCGCGGCACGTGCGCCGGACACCACGTCTGGCCGGGCACATAACGAGCCTTCGTGGCCCAGTCAGGCGTCGGCATGCGCGTCAGTTTGCCGTCGAGGAAGATGAAGCAACGAGGCAGATAATCCTCGGCATTCCCTGCCGTCTTCTCATCAAAACCCATGAACGCGCTGAGCCGGACACACGGCTGCGCCCAGTGAGCTTCGCTGCGTTGCGAGCCGGGATTGTGAGCGACCAACCGGAAATCCACCGCATCTTCCCCCGCGGAGATGGTGTGCTCCACGATCACACCGTCCTGCAGCGTGTCCTTGAGGCGCAGCACGGTCGAACTTGCGTTCATCGAAATGAACTCATTCCGATGCGGAACCACCGTGTGCTTCACCCAGTCCGCATCCGTCGAACCCGCCCGGCAGTAAGCCTCGAGATAGTTGATGCGAATCTCGCCGGGCAGATTGGGGCCGCGGATCACCAGCCAGTGATTCGTACGTTCCAGCGTCAAGGATGCCGCGGCAGCGTGACCAGCAATTCCCAGCCAGGCAAACGCCAGGGCCATCCAGTTGCAGATTGGGCGAGTCATGATGCGGCGATGTCAGCGCAGTCGCGCGGGAAGCGCAATCCGCAAAGCACAACGGCGTCCCCGTTTCCAGGAACGCCGTTGCGATGTTGGAATGGTAACTCCGTGTTACGGCGTGCGCAGCCGGAAGAAACCGGAACCGCCTGCGCGCGGCACCGTCACTTCGATGTTCTGGAGAACCGCAGCCGAGGCAACATTCGTCACCGTCGTCCACGAACCGCTGGTCAGGCTCATCCGCTGCTCCAGCACGCTCGCGCGGTTCGGCGCGACCGTGAAGGTGAGCCTTAGCTGGTTACCCGTCACCGTCTGGATGGAATCGATGCGCGACTCCGTCGCCGACGCGAAACGCCACGGCGTGCGCAGCCGGAAGAACTTCATCGGGCTGCTCACCGGCACCACGACTTGAACGGTCCGCGTCGTGGCCTCCGCCGCGATGTCCTGCACCGGCGTCCACGAGCTCCCGAAGCTCGATGTCGCCTCGACCGTGTAGGTCTGATTCGCAAACGCGGTGAAGGTCAGCACCACGTTCGTGCCGTCGACCGAGAGCGCGATCGAACTAATCGAGACTCCACTGGACGCATCACGAGGATTACTGCCCATCCGGAACTCAGCCAGGTTCGTCAAACCGTCATTGTCGGAATCGAGTCCGGCGTCGAGCGGATTGAACGGGTCGAATCCGAACTGCGTTTCCCAGCTGTCCGGCAGGCCATCGTTGTCCGTGTCGCCCGTGGTCACAGTCGGCCCGGGGGTCGGCGAATCGGCAAACCAGTTGGCGGGGTCATTGCCAAACTCCGTCGCCGTCATGCGATGCAGCGAGAAACCGATGCCATCCGCGTTGATCGGCCACGGCGCCACATCCGCGTAGCGCACGCGCTCAACGAGGATCGAGTCAACGCCGTCCACATCCGGAATGCCGGGCTTGCGCAACTCCACGTCGTCCGAGTCATTGCCGAGCTTGCCGCTGTAGGGACCGACAATCGGCGTCTCCGTTGTGAGATTGTAGCGGCCGCGGAAGCCGGCCAGCGCAGTCGGGTTGTTCACCGGATCGAAGCTCACCACCAGCAGGTAGCCGCCGGGGGCAATCACCGTTCCCGGCGCGAAGTCGAAGTCGACCGCGTCGCGCAGGCGCCAGCTGTTCGTGCCCTCGACCAACCCCACAGGCGTCGTGCTGATGTTGTGCAGCTCGATGTATTCGTCACGCGTGTTGTCATTCGTACCGTCGTCCGGCGGATGATACATGATCTCGCTGATGACGACCGGACCCACGCGCGGATACGCGTTGGTTGCTCCAGCGCCCTCGCGGAATTCTTCGACGGTATCCGGGTCATCCACGCCAAACGTGCGCGCGCTTAGCGCCACGAATTCCACCCGACCATCGCTGGTCAAATGGCGGCCAAAGGAAACGCCGTTGTCCGCCGCACCGAAATCCACCGCGGCGCGATAGCCGGTCAGCGCATTGTTCGCAAACGCGCTCAGAACGACCTCGTCACCGTGCGAACTGATGGCGAACGGAATCGCGGCCTGTTCGGCATTCGTGAACGCCGTTTCATAGATCACCACGAAGCCCTTCGCCGGAACGATCGTGGTCGACGGAATCTGATACTTCCGCAGGGAACCCCGGTCATCGCTCAGCCACCAGCCGCTGATATTGATCGGCGCGCCGGTGGTGTTGCGCAGTTCAATCGCGTCTTCGAGCGGTGAATCGGTGTGGGTCAGCACTTCGCTGATCACGATATCCGTCAGCTCGCGCCAGTTCGATTCACCGGGAGATTGCGTACCGGGGAAGCGCACAACGTTCGTCGCGCCATCCGGGAAACGGCCTTCCGAGATGTCGCTGATCTGCGCGCCGAACGAGACGCCGTTGATCAACACGCCGGCGGCTGTCGAGATGCCGAGTGATTCGCCGGCACCGCGCAGCGAAAAGCCCACGTGATCGGCGCCAGCGCCTGCGTTGTTATCCGCAACGAAGCGTTGATACGCGTTCGTGCCGAAGCCGAGGTAGGACAGCGCCGGAATCACGTGCTTCGTGCGGTTGTTCAAGTCGTCCGTGAGATGCAGCCCGCCGATGGCGACCGGCAGGGAGTTGGGATTGTAGAGTTCGAACCAGTCGTCATCGCCCGGAGCCGGATCCGCCAGCCACTCGTTGATCTTCAAGTTCGCGATATCGCCAAGCGTGGTCACCGCCGCGTTCGCGGCGTTCGGAGTCGGGAGGGTCAGGCGGAACGCGCCCGTGCCATCCGGCACCCGGCCGATGGAAAGGTCCGCAGCCTGCAAACCATAGGTCACCGACGCCAGCAAACTGCCGCCGCTGACCTGCGCATCGAAGAGATACACGCCGCCGCCAGAGGACTTCAGCGCGAAGTTCGTGTTCACCAGCGGGCCGGAAATCCGGCTGCCCGGATCACAGAGCACGCGAAGATACGCGCCAGGCGACAAGGTCACGCCCGCCGGGAAGACGAAGCGTCGCGGCTGCAAGGTGTCATCAGTGAGGCTGTAGTCCGCGAGGTTCAACGCGTTGGTCGTGCCGTTGTAGAGCTCAACCCAGTCCGGCGTGCGACTGTCTTCCAGTGCGCTCGCGTTGTTGGCCAGCACTTCGTTGATGACGAGCGCGCCGCCCTGCGGATTGACAACGATGAGCGGATTCGGTGCGCCCGGCGTCGGAGTGTCGAAATACGCAAGGTTTCCGCCGCCGTTCGGACTGCGACCTTGCGAGACATTCAAGCGCTGCGTTTGATAGTAGACGCAGTCGATGGGAGTCAGGTTCGACAGGAACAGCCCAATCTCGCCCTGGTCACCGTTGGGACCGAAGTTCAGGTGATCCGCGCCAGCGCCAGCGTCGCCGTCCGCGACGAGACGTTGGTAGCCGAAGCCCGCCATGAAGCTAAGCGCCGGAATCTCGTGGCGGTTCTTGCGTCCGATGATTTCGTCGCTGAGGAACAATCCACCGAGCGACACTGGCAACGCGCCCGGATTGTAGAGTTCAACGAAGTCGTTGTTGAACGGGGTTGTGGCGATGGCGAGCCATTCGTTGATCCGCAGCACCGTCGGACTGCCGAGACGCGCGCCGCGATTGGCAGCCCCAAAGGTCGGGGTCGTCAACTCCCACGAACCATCCACGCTGCGGCCGATCGAAAGATCGGTGACTTGCAGACCAAACGTGATCGAGTCGATCGTCGTGCCGCCGCGCGACGCCGCGTCCACGAGATAGAGTGACTGGCCATCCTGCGCGATCGTGAAGCCGGTGTGATAACCGGGCGCGCCGCTCGCGTTGTCCGCGAACACCGTGAGATAGCCGCCCGCCGGAATGCTCGCGCCAGCCGGGAAGATGAACTTGTCCGGCGACGTGAGATCATCCGTCAGGCGAACTCCCGCGAGATTCACCGGAGCGCCACTTTCGTTGTAGAGCTCGATGGCATCCGGCGTGGCACCCGCATTCACCAACACGCCGGAATTCGCCGCGAGAATTTCGTTCAAGCGGAGAGGCGACCGCGCGGTGTTGACTGTCCATGTCCGCGAAGTCGTGACCACCGCGTCCACACCGAAGGCCGGATCATCCTGGAAGAATGCGGAGTCGCGCTTGCCGACCACTTCGACAAAGTGCGGGCCGTTGGCCAGCGCGGTGAGGGTGATCGGCGTGGCCGTGGGAATCTCCGCACTCCACGCGCCGCCATCCAGACGCCAGCGGTAATGCGTGTAACCGGAGCCATCGGCAAAGCCACTGGTTGGAACACCGGCGGTGCGATTCACGCCGACGAACAGCGTCGCACTGTTGAGGGACGTCGTTTCCGCCGGCTCGCCAGTGATGGACACGCCAATCGGAATCACGCCGCCCTGATCGCGCCCTTGCGGGCCGGCGTTGCGCGCGGGAGAACCGGGCTGCAGGCTGAACCAATCCCACAACACCTGTGCCGCCTCCCATGAGTTGAAGGCCCTGGTCTCCGCGAGCGTTGGAATCTTCTTCAGCAGCGGATCGACATTGCTGTTGCCACCACCGAGACCGTTCCACGCCGCGCCGGTGAGCTGATGGATGATGTTGTTCGTGTAGGTGACGACCGCCGTGGTCACGTGGCGCGTGAGGTTCTCGGCGTCGAGAATGATGTTGCCCTCCAGATAAATCCCCGCGCCCTGCGTGGTAAACGTCCCCTGCTCGTTCATGTCCGCGAGAATCACCACGGCGGTGTTCGTGTCCTCACTGCCGACCTTCGTCTGGTGAACGATCGTGTTGTTCACCATCGTGTAGAAATTGCCCTGCTTCGCGTTCGCCGCATGATCCACGTCGAAGAACAGGTTGCCGACGACGGTGACCTGCGATGTATCCGCGTTGTCCGCGCCGCCAGAGACTGCGCTCGCCGAATCGGGCGAACCATTCCGATGCGTGTGCAGGAAGATGTTTCCTTCCACCCACGCGTCAGTGCTGTCGAGGTCCAGCAAATCATCATCGCTGCCCATGAAGACGTTGTTGATGACCTGAAGAATCGGCCCGGGACGATTGCCGCCGGTGAAATCCAGCGCGTCGCTGTAGCCCTGAGTCTTGCCCCAATAGTTGCGCGTAAAGATGCCGCGTCCACCAGCCTTGATGCCGCCGGAGCCGTGCGTCTGTTCGAAGCTCGCGGTGCCCGCCGGGAACACGCAGTTCTGCACCACGAACGACGCACCATCCAGCGCGAGATACTGCCGCGTGGTGTTGCCAAAGGTCAGATGATCGAGCCAGACCGTGCCGTCGGCGACTTCGACCGCGATGTCACCGTTGCCTTCGATGTGAACGTAAGACATCCGCGTCTCAGGCGAGTTCGCCGCACCGTTGATCGTGATGCCGCCCCAGTTCGCGGAACCGGGAACCGCCGCGAACCGAATGCGCGCGGTGTCCGTGCCCTCGGCGAGCAGACGACCGCCATTGGCCACGATGAAATTCACTCCCGGTCGCAACAACACCGTCGCGCCCGGCTGGATGGTGAGCGTGGTGCCGCTGGCCACCGTAAGCGCTGCCGTGACCTCGTAAGGCCCGCCCGCCGCCGTCCACACCGTGTCGGCGCTGAGATTGCCGGAAACAGTCTGCGCGGCGCCGTTGTCGTAGCGGATGTCCACGGTCTGCCGTGCAAATTCCACGCCGTTGGCATCGATCGACTGCACCAGCACGCGATTGATGCCCGGGTTCAGAACCACGTTGTTCGTCCAGCGCGCTTCCCAGGGCGAACGCTGCGCCTCGACGCCATTCACGAGCACCTTGCGGGTGTGAACGGCGTGTGAAGTTCCGAAGAGCGTGGCGCTCGGACCGGTCGCGGTCAGGTAACCGTTCGCAACACTAAGCGAACTGCCCACGGTCAGATTCGTCGGGATGAGCGAGAGAACAACACTGCGACGGTTGTTCGCGAACGTCTTCATTCCGTCGATGGTCACCGTCGTCGGACCGTTGCCCCAACCGGAGAGCATCTGGTCGAAGAGCGGATTCAGCTCAGACGGATGGAAGACCGTGTCGCACAATCGCAGCAGCTCACCGAAGTAAACCGGCACGAACACTTCGTTCGTCATCAGGCGGCGTAGCACCGGCATGTTTGCCTCTCGACCGCCAAATCCGCCACCGCCACCGCCGCCGTTGTTCGGTGGGTTCAACATCATGAAGAGCGTCGGATTGCCACTGTTGTTCGTTGTCGTGGTGTAGGATCCCGTCGTGTCGCCCTGGCCGAAAATCGTGTCGAAGTCATGGCCGATGGGCGAGAAGCGCGGATCCTTGATGCCGCGGTAGAGCGCGTAGTCGTCGCCGCGGCCGTTGAACATCGACGTTTCTCCGTAGCAGGTCAGCGTGCCGATCGCGAAGTAGCGCATCCACATCTCCACGTTGATGTTCGTGCTCACCATCTGGATGTAATCCTCGAGAGGCGCGTTGGTCTGGGTGAGGGCATAGGTCAGCGCCATCAAGTCCGACCAGTCATTCTCCGTGCCGTTGGAAGCCTTGAAGTATCCGGTATTGAGATAGGTCACCGCATTTGTTCCGAGATAGCCCAAGCTGGCGGAGTGATTTCCGGTCGAGGCGCGATAGACATTTCCGTCGCCGTCATCGGGATAAAGGTTCGCCATCAGATCGCCGCCGACCGGCAGGAGCATGATAAACGCGCCGTAGCCGGATCCGGAACCGCCACCGGGCGCCGTGAGACGCGCGGGGTTCACTCCGTTGATGCGATACTGAATGATGCGTGCGTCAGAGGAGAGCAGACCCGCCTTGCGCGAAACGGCCGCGCCCATGATCTGCGAATGCACATGCAGCCCGTTCAAGTTCACGGCCGAGAGATCGTTCCAACGATTATCGTTCGGAATGTTAAGGCGGTTGTTCGGCGGCGTTTGAGAACGCGAACCAGCACCGCGCACACGGACACCGCAAAGGTAACGCACCTTCGTGCCGTCACCGTCCATGCTGATGAAGGTGTTGTTCGCCTCCGCATCGCTGTTGCGATCACCCGGCGGGAACGCGCCGCGTTCGGTGCCCGTCATGATGACGCGGAACGCCGGCATTGGGTTGGTAATGTCCTCGTCGTCGATCTGGAAGAGAGCGTTCGCGACCTGTGCGAGCGAGCCGTTCGGTTCCATCGCCGGAGCCGGCCACGTGCGCGCATTGCCGGTGGCATCGGTCGCCTGCACGTAGAATTCCACCACGGTGCCGTTCGGCGCCGGCGGCAATTGCGCACCAAACACACCGTCGCCTGCCAGACCGTCACCGTGGGCGCCGTCATCGAACATCGTCACTGCGTTGAACGCCCCGGGGCTGGTCGACGTATGATCCCGCTGGAACAAAGTCACCGTGCTGGCGCTGACGGGTTGTTCATCGCGAATGCGAGCGGTGACGAAAACGGTGTCCGCGGACTTGGGCACCAGCGGGAAATGCGTCACGTCGAGGATGAGCGGAGCGACGTTGCCGCTGATGACGGAGTTGACCGCTCCCGGCGTGCCACCGATCGACGCGCTCGGTTTCCAGTTCTGTCCCGACCCATTGCCCAACGCCGCGTTCGCCAGCTCGATGGAGCTGCCCAGCCCGTCTGCGAGCGAATACCAGCCCCAGCCAGAGGAACCGCGGTGGGTCACTTGATGGCAGAGGATGCGCCCCGTGGCGGGCGTCGCCGGAGTGCCGGCAACGGTGAAGGTAAACGTGGAGACAGTGACGTTTCCGATCGTGTACTGCCCGTTGTATTCAGGCTGATCGGCACCCGAGATGACGACGGTATCGCCGCCGACGAAGCCGTGGTCGAAAATGGTGACGGTTGCCGTGTTTCCGTTGCGGGTCAGGCCTTCGACGAGATCAACGCCGCGTCCGCGCACGCGCTGGCCCCAATCGCCCTGGGTCGCAAACTGAACCTCGTTCACCGACTCGCCCAACGCGGTTTCCAGTTCGATGGTTTCATCGCTGTTGGCGAGGCGACCGGACCAGCCGCCGATGACGTCAGTCACTTCCGGATATTTCGCCGCGAACGTCGCGACGTCGGCCGCGACCACGAGATAACCGTTGGCCGGAACATTCACGCTCGGGAACGTGAAATTCACGCCGCGGGTGAATCGCCATCCGGCGAGATTGATCGGGCTGGCCGTCACGTTGCGCAGTTCGATCCATTCTTCCGCCGGGTTGCCACCCAGCGGATTAAACATAATCTCGTTGATCAACACCTTGCCCGCGAAGCTCGCGTTCGGATCGAGATTGTAGATCCATTGACCGCCGGTGAAGAGGTTCGGCGCCGGCGTGGCGAGATCGCCGATGCCGGTAGTGTCCGCCCAGCGGACTTCCACCACGCCGTTGGACGGCGGCAGGAAATTGAACGTGTAAGGACCGGCGCCCGCGCCGCTCACGGACAGCGGGCGGCGGTTGTTGATGATGAGATCGTTGGTGTCCACTCCAGTAACCGCTTCGGTAAACGTCACGCGAATTGAGGACAACGAACGAATCGTAATGCCGGGCGCGGGGTCAACAGTCGCGACAGACGGTGCGACGTTGTCCGGCGTGGAGTAACTCCACGTGGCGCCGGGCCCGGTGGCGTCGAAGGAATTCGGCACCGGTGCGAGATCGCGAATGCCGTGGGCGTTGAGCCACGAGATGTTCACGACCGTGGCATTCGGCTGCGGGAAGGTGAAGGTAAAGGTCGCAGGCCCGCCGCTGACCGATGAAGCGCCGACGCCATTCACGCGGAAGTCCGTGGCGTTCACGCCGGCAACCGGTTCGCTGAAGGTCAGCGTTACCTGCGTCAGGTTCGTCACCTGCACACCGCGCGCCGGCACCACGCTCACGATGCTCGGCGGCGTTTGATCCACGAGGGTGTAATTCCACAAACTGCCCTGACGGGTGAGATCAAAGGAGTTCGACGGCACATCGAGATCCGTGATGCCGTGACCGGCTGCCCAGGTGATGGCGACGGGACCGTAGGCCGGCTGCGGGAAGCTGAACACGTAGTTCGCACCGGAGCCGGAAACCGAGGCCGCCGCGGTGCCGTTAATCAGGAAGTCACTCGCGTTCACGCCGGTGACCGGTTCGCTGAAGAGGACAGCGATCTGCGTAAGCTCGATGATGGTGCCCGCCGCGGGCGTCTGCGAGAGAATCGTCGGCGTGCTCGGATTCAGGAACGTGAACTGGAAGGTCGAGCCGGGCGCCGTGCCGTCGAACGGCTTGGCCGGCACGTCGAAGTCCACAATGTCATCGTTCGCCGCCCACGCGATGTTGACGGTTCCGAACGGCGGTTGCGGGAAGCTGAACGTGTAAATCGAATTGCTCGTTCCACCCGTGACGCCCGTCGCCGGAACGCCATTGACCAACAGGTCCGAAGCGTCGACTCCGGTCACGGGCTCGAGGAATCGAACAGTGAGATTGGTCAGGAAGAAGACCGTTCCCGCAGCCGGCGAAACCGATGTGATGCGCGGCGCGACGAGCTTCGGATCGGCGAGATAAGTGAAGAGCTGGGCGTTGAAACCGAAGTCGCCGCTGTTCACCGTTTGATTGAGCGCATGCACGGCGAGCGTGTTGGCGCCGTCGCGGAGATAGAGCGCGGGATTCGGCAGCGTGTAGGTGACATACGCCGCGCCGCTGGCGGAAGGCTCGTTCGCGCCCGCCGTGGCGTTTCCATTATACGGAATGTCGCCGCCCGGCGCGTTGACGCGGGCCACTTCGATTCCATTAATCCACGCGACAAATCCGTCGTCGGACTGCGCCGCGAGCAGAAGATTCGTGATGGCGCCGGCGTCCTGAATAGAGAACTCCCGGCGCAAATAGATGGTGGAATAATTGCCGACCATGTCGTTGAGCAGCGTGCCCGGATTGGCCGCAGAATTATACGGGTCCCCGAAATAAAACGGCGCCGCCGAGGAAGCCCAAGCGGAGTCGTCGAAAGCCGGCTGACGCCACGCCGCGATCGGCACCGACGCTTCAGCCTGGCCTTTGAACAGGCGCCAGACCGCGTTCGATTGCGAGAGCGCCGTGCGGGCGTCGAGCGTATAACTCCAGTTCGTGCTCGGAAACGCATTCGGAACCGCCGCGAGGTCGACGATGCCGTTGCCGGCGGCCCAAGTGACATTCACAAGGCCTGACGCCGGTTGCG
Organism: Verrucomicrobiota bacterium; assembly: GCA_016713365.1. Taxonomy (GTDB): domain Bacteria; phylum Verrucomicrobiota; class Verrucomicrobiia; order Limisphaerales; family JADJPG01; genus JADJPG01. The sequence goes on from JADJPG010000019.1 coordinate 84,140, forward strand.
AAAAACTGAACGTGTAAGCCGCACCCGAGCCGTTCACCGCAAACGCCGGCTGGCCATTCACCAGAAGTCCCCGGCATCGACGCCGACCACGGATTCATTGAACGTCACCGATACGGCGCTCAGGTTGGTGAGGAACGCACCCGGAGCCGGGCTGACAGTGGCGAGCAGTGGCGCTGTGCGATCCACGAAATTGCAGGTCCACGACGCCGCGGGTGCCGCGCTGTCGAATGGCAACGCCGCCGGATAACCGAAGTCGGTGATTCCGTGACCCGGCGCCCAGGAGAAACTGACCGTGCCCGGCAACGGCTGGGCAATCGTGAAGATGTAGATGTTACCGATGTTGGTCATCGCCGCGGCCGGCACTCCATTGACGAGGAAATCCGCGGCATCCACGCCTTGAACGCGCTCACTGAAGGTCACGCGCACCTGCGTCAACGCGCTAACGGTGGCGTTCGCGGCCGGCACTCGCGCGGCAATGGTCGGGGCCACGGTGTTGGTCGGCGGAATGGTAACCGTGACGTTCACGACGTCGGAAGTTCCACGCCGACCCGTGGAGTCCACTGCCACCGCGGTGACGAGGTTCGATCCAAACGGAGCATTCCATTGGGTGGAGAACGGAGGTTGAGTCAGTGTGGCAAAGACCACGTCGTTGGCCCGCAGTTCGACCGATGCGATGGAATTCAGCGCATTGGCTTCCGCAATCACCGCCAACGTGATGGGGCCTTCCACGACCGTGCCGTTGCCCGGAGTCAGGATGCGTGCAATTGGGGCGCCGGAGGATTCGAAGACGTTGACCGGTACCGAAGCCGACGAGGCGCCGGAGCCAAGATCATCCACGGCAATCGCGCGGATGAGGTAGCGGCCCGTCGGCGGATTGTTCCAGACGAACGAGTATGGGCTGGCGAGGCTTTCTCCGAGCAGCGTGTCGCCATTGTAGAACGAGACTTTGACGATGCGTCCGTTCGGGTCTGTCGCATTCGCCGTCAAAGTGATCGACGGAGGCGCGAGAAACGGCGTCTCGGGCGCCGGCGAAGTAATGGCAACCACCGGCGGGTCGTTGCGCGGAAAGAGACCGCCCAGCAGTTGCAAATCGAAGCTGAGGTCATCGCCCGTCGGCGAATCCTGGTGCACCTCCACCGCAATGACGTTCAAGCCTTCCACGAGCCGGGTCGCTGGAACCGTGGCCGGATAATACACCGTGCCGTCGTCGCCCGCCGCGGTGCCGGGCGTTTGATAATTGATGACTCCGGACGGCATGTTGAAACGAGCCACGTCCACGCCGTTGACATAAACCACCGCGCCGTCGTCGCGTTTCACGCCGAAGATGAGATTGGTGTAATTGGTCGCACCCGTGATGAAGATGGTGTGGCGGAAATAGGTCGTGATGTGCTTTTCATCCGGAACACCACCGAAGCCGACCACGGTCGCCTCGTCCCCGTCGCCGTAGCCCAGTTGCGCCGGACCGCTGGCCCACGCGCTGTCGTTGAAATCGCGACTCGTCCAGTTCGTGCCCTGGTTGGAGCCGTTATCGAGGTATTTCCAGACGGCGCCGGTGGACACGAGCGTGATCGGAGTCGCGATCGTGACCGGCGAAGAGGTGTAGACGATGCCGGAGTTGTCCCGCGCCACGGCGGTCAGGCGATGAACACCGCCCACGACGTTGCTCCACGTTGCGCTGAACGGCTGCGTGCTGTCCTGACCAAACTTCAATCCGTCCACCCAGAACTCCACATTGGTGACCGAGCCGACCGGGACGGAAACCGTCGTCGTAACCAAGACAGGATTTAGGTTCTGGAAGATCGCGCCTTCCGCGGGCGACGCGATGGTGGCACCGGGATTCAGGTAATTGATGCGGTGAGGCAATGAAGTCCAAATCTGATCGTTCGCATCGATCGCCACGGCCGTGAACAAATTCGTGCCCGACGCCGGCTGCGGAACCGTCAATGAGTAGGGCGGATTCGCAACCGTGCCGATCAACTGGCCACCCTGGTAAAACTCCACACGCTGAACCGGCGGACTCAGGACCTCCGCCTCCACGAGCAGATCGATCGGGTTGCCGACATAAACCACCGAATTGCTCGGCGGAGAAAGGAAGTTCACCGAAGCCAGCAGCGCCACGCCCAGGGTAAAATCGCCACCAGCGGGATTACCAAAGAAGCGGACCACATCGACGGCGATGCGGTAGGTCGTGCCGCCCACGACGTTGAATTGAACGAATCCCCCACCCTGACTGGAGCCCACCGGAGTCAGCGCGTTGACGGTATTACCTGTATAGACCGCGAGCAGCGAGTTGAAGGATGCCGCGTTCAGGAACACCGCCGCCTGACCGGACTTGTCCGGCGTCCAATTATACCAGACGGAACGTCCACCCTGGTTGCCAGCGTGCGCGGGCTCGCCCGGTTCCTTCGAAGCCAGGGCCGTGGTGCCGTTGGTCTCGACCAACCGCCCCGTCAAAGTGAAAGCGGCGGAAAAAGCATTGTTGGCAGGCTGAGCCAACGCTTCAGCCGCGCCGGCCAGAAGGAAAAATACCGCGCCAAGAATACGTCCAGTTAATCGCATAAAGGGTTCAAGCTGATTTTACCTGCGGAATCTCCCCTCGGGCACAACCCGTCCCCGCCACGCTCACGGCAAAACACCGCCAGCAGCCCAAGTGGATCCGGTAATCATTCCGTTTAAGCGAAATCCGAGCAGAAAGCCCGCAAAATATTTTGCAAAAAGTTACCGGAACGACACTTCGTGAACCAATTCTCCACCTGCCTGCTGAACGTCAAAAGCAACAGGGGCGCCTGTTTCCAAGCGCCCCTGCTCCCGATACACCGACCGACAGCCTTACTCTTCGCTGAACAACTCCACGTCCGTCACCGGCAGGACCCGATAGAACCGGGCCCCAAGCTCGGACGCCTCCGGATCCACGAAGTGAATCGCGTCGTCGGACACCATATTGGGCTCCAGCGTCTCCCAGTTCACCAAGTCACTGGAAATCTCCAGCCGGTACCCCGCTCCATTCGCGCCCTCCAATCGCACATGGAAGTTTCGGTCCGTCAGACAAATCGGACCCGGTCGCGGACGGTCATTATCCACCACGATGGCTCCGGCGCGATTCCAGCGACCGACATTGTAGAGGGCCGCCTCCTCCAAGCGCAGAATCACCGTCTCCACGGGTTCATCACGCCGGTCATCAATCGGCGTCACCAAGATCGACGCCGAACGACGTCCCGCCGGAATCGTCACACTTGACGGAATCACTTGTCGACGCCATTCGACGCCGTGCCGCGAATCGCGAAGTGAACCGTCAGCGGCGCGTTCGTCTCGCCCGAACGACGTACGCGGAAGGCGGCGGTATTCGGTGGATTGCCTTCCCGGGCAAACGCGTCCGTGGCGTAAATGTTCACCACCGGCGGCAGGAGCGATTGAGTCACCTCGATCACCACCGGACCTGATTCCCCTGTCGTTCCCCGGTCATCCGTCGCCTGCGCTGTCAGGACATAGCGACCCGGCGGCACATTCGACCAGTCTAGCGCGAACCGTTGCAGCTGTCCCGGCGGCGGCGCGATGATGAAGTTGATCTCCTGCACGCCAATGCTGCGACCGTTTGCGAAGAACTCCACGCGCGGCACCCATCCATCTTCATCCACCGTTTGCACCACGATGTTGGATCTCCGCCGGAGCCTGGAACGATTCGCCGGTGTCCGGCTTTACGATCGCAATCTTCGGCGCGAACGATTCATTGTCGCGGATGTACACCTCCGCCCTCGCCGGAGCTCCCACAAGATAACAATCCGGGAGCAACACATCAGCCATCGCGCAGTCGGACGGCAGCAGATGGAACTCGACCGTCTCGACGCCTTCCACCAGCTGGTCATCGATCGCGACGACGTAAATGTCCACATACTCCGCACCCGCCGGAATCGTCACCTTGTGATCGAGCGGTCCAAAATCGCGGCCATTCACCGCCGTGCCGCCGATGGCGAATCGAACCGTCAAACCGTCATTCGTCTGGCACGAACGCAGGACCCGCACCGCCGCGACATCCGGCGGCGCCATGATCCGCGGATCCTGTTCCGCTGCGGACTTGTCGAGCGTCTCGATGCTGACCACCGGCACCGGGCACGGCGGCACCACCCGAATCGTCACCGGAGTTGAGCGCGACGTCGCGCCTTCACTGTCAGTCGCCTTCGCCGTCAGTTCATAAAGGCCCGGCGGAACGTTCGACCAAATCATCGAGAAGCGATGCAACTCGCCCGGCGGCGGCGCGATGATGTAGACGCGGCTGTCGACGCCGATCGAATTCGTGCCCGCGAAAAACTCCACCTGCGTCACGTAACCATCCGAATCCTGCACCTGCGCCACGATTTCGATGTCCGCTCGGGCAAGGAACATCTGGCCATCCTCCGGCTTCGCAATCTCGATCTTCGGCGGCTGATTGCCGAAGTCATTGTCACGGATGTAAGCCACCGCCTTGCCCGGCTCGCCGATTACATAACAATCCGGTGACGGGGCGAAGCCCGCGATGCAGAAGATCGGCGCAATCTCCGCGACGACCGTCTCCACGCCTTCCACACGCCGATCATCGATCGGATCCACGACCACCCGCGCGCTCCACGCTCCCGCAGGAATTGTCACGCTGCCGTCGAGCTCGCGATAGTCCACGCCGTTCGAAGCGGTTCCGCTCAGACTGTAGTAAACTGTCACGGGAATGTTCGTTCCCCGATCGCGTGACACCGTGAAGACCGCCACATTCGCCCGCTCAATGATGGGCGGCCCAATGAACGCCACCTTGCCATCCGCCATCGCCATCGGCTCAAGGATCCAGTCGCCTTCCGAGGCATTCGCATCCGTGGCTTCAATCGTCACCACCATCGGCCGCACATCGTCAATCACCCGGATGCGAACTGGATCCGACCACGTCGAGGCACCGCGATTGTCCGTCGCCCGCGCGCGCAATGCGTAGCCGCCTGGCTTCATCTCCGGCCACTTGAGGCAGAAGATTTGATCCGGCAGCGGCGGAATCCCGTTTACCTCCAGCGCGATCAGTCCATCCACCACGCCGAGACTGTTCGTACCTTCAAAGAATTCCACGGAGCGCACCCAGCCATCCGGATCGCGCGCCTCCGCACAGATCCGGATTCCTTCAGGCGCGATGAAGATTTCACCATCGGTCGGCTGGATGATGGCGACCTTCGGCGGAAGATTCGTTGGCGATACATCGTTATCGCGGATTACCGCCCGCGCCGTGTGGTTCGAACCGACGAGGTAATAGTCGATCGGAAGAATCGTTCCCGCGGCCGACACCATCGGCTCCAACAAAACCAACGGTGGCTCCACCGTGAGCGAAACACTCTCCGCACCTTCCACCAACCGATCATCGATCGGGGAAATCACAATCGGCGCCGTCGCTTCGCCGGGCGGAATCATCACGTGACGCGGGAGCAGCTCGTAGTCCGTCCCATTCGATGCCGTGCCGCCGATGCTGTAGAACACCAGCAAGCCGCGCGCAGTTGAACCAGTGCGCTTCAACTTCAACGTCGCCGTGTTCGGCACCGCGCCAGTCGTCTCCGACGCTTCCGGATCCGTGGCTTCAATCGACACCACTGTCGGCAGCGAACGCTCAACAACCTTCACCTCCACCGGATGCGAACGCGATTTCGCGCCGTCGTTGTCCGTCGCTTCCGCCGTGAGTAGGTATGTCCCGCTCCGACGTCCGGCCACTTGATTGCAAACTGCGGCGCATTCGTCGGCAAAATCGAAGGCGTGTTCGACACCACCCCCAGACTCGTGTCGCCGACGAAAAACTCCACCGTGCGCACCCGCCCGTCAAAATCGCGGGCGCCCGCCACGATCACAATGTCCACCGGCGCAAGGAACACACTGCCATCCAGCGGACGGACGATCTCCACGACCGGCGGCAGGTTGACGGGATCGTTGTCGTTGATCACGGCGCGAGCCGCGTCGTGCGCGCCCACCTGATAGCACTCGTACGGCGGTGAATAAATCGCGATGCACGGCGGCGTGATGAGCGTCAACACCACCTTCTCCGGACCTTCCACCAGCGTGTCGTGCAACGGCTCAATGACCACCTCCGCCTTGCTCGCGCCTGGTTGAATGGTGACGCTCTGCGGCAGCGCCGCGTAGTCCACACCATTGGAAGCCCCACCGCTGAGAAGGTAGAACACTGTCAGCGGAAGATCCGTCCGGCCCGACCGGCCAACGGTAAACGTCGCCGTGTCGAGGCGTTGCCGGGTCAACCCTGGTTCACTCGCCACCGGATCGCTCGCGCGCACATTCACCACCGCCTGCACCAACGGTTCCGTCACTTTGATCTCGATTCGCTCGGAACGCGACACGTCACCCTGATTGTCCGTCGCCACCGCAGTCAGAACGTGCAAGCCCGGCGGGACGTTCTCCCACGGCAATACAAACACGCTCGGACGAATCGTGGACGGATTCAGAATCTCATCGAGGTCCGGATACAACCCCGGGTCGCGCTCGAGAGAGAGTTCAAATCCTTCAGCCGGCAACGGCAGCGGCCGTGGTGTCGGCGGCAGATTGGAAACCACTCCGAGACTGGTCGTGCCATCGAAGAACTCCACCGTCCGCACGCGACCATCGAGATCCGTCGCATGGGCAATCAGCCGGATGTCCGCCGGCCCCGGAAACACCGAACCATCCGGCGGATTCACGATTCGAACCAGCGGCGGTTGGTTGGTGGGCGGGAAATCATTGTCCTGCAAATAGGCCAGCGCGTAGCTCGGCCACGCCACCACATACGGCGGCGGCCATTGATATTGAGGCTCAAGGAACAGCGCGACCGTCTCGTTCCCTTCCACCCGCTGGTCGTCGATCGGCGTGAAGCGAATCGACTCCGACACCGCGCACGCCGGGATCGTCACCGTGCCGGTGAGCCACGCGTAGTCGACACCATTGCTCGCCGTACCCGCCATGCGATAGCTGATTGTGAGCGGCTCGTTGGTCGGGCCGGAGCGATAAATGGTGAACGTCCCACCGTCTTGCAGAAACTCGTCCGCCCATTGGTCAGTCGCCAGCACGTGAACCACCGGAAGATCATTCTCCACCGCCCACGCCCGCTTCGCGACCAGTGCCACCGCGATGAGCACCAGCACCCTCAGCCCCGTCCAGAATTTGTTTTTCGTATTCATATGTTTGCCTGCCGAATTTGGATTCGAGTCTCCTGTGCTAAATCCATGCCAGCAGCCACCCACGCAGAAAATCCCCGCCCGCTTGAACAAACTGACAATGACACGCGGCCGTCGGCGGATGGGAGCGAAGTGAATTGGGGGAAATGCCCCAACAGAAACAAGAATCACCGGGGAGATTTCCCCAGCATCACGGCGCGATCAGGGTCGTCCGGTAGAACTCCTTCAACGGCGGGTTCGTCGTCGTGATCGTTTCGAGGAAGAAGAGCGTCCCGGAACCGTCGAGGAACTCCAGCTCCGGTCCCGCCAGCCACACGTTCGTATCGAATGTGGATCGGTAATCCAACGTGAACCGCTGATCCGGACGGCCACCGAAGAGATAAAGATTCTGCGCGAGGTAACCCGATCCTCCGCCTGTCACGATCCGATCGAACGACAAAAACTTCACGGCATTCGTTTCGGCAACGATCGGACTGCGCAGGATCAATCCTTCCACGCCCACCGTGATCAACTGCCGGGAATCCGTCGTCGCCCCATAGAGATTCTTCCGCGTCAACGTCCCGACCTGCGACCAGTTCACCGCGTTCGTACTCTTCAGAACCGTTCCGGAGTTTCCCACCGCGAACCAGCTCCCGTCGACAAAGGTGACGTCATTCAGCCATTTCGTCGTGCCGCTCGTTTGCCTCGACCACGCTGTGGCGTTCGTGCTCGTGAGGATCGTCCCGTTCTGCCCCACCGCAATCAACCGTCCGCCTGCAAAGCGCACGCGATACAACCAGTTGGTCGTCACCGCACCGACCACGCTCCAGCTCTTTCCATCCACACTTGTGACGATCGCACCGTCGTCACCCGTCGCCACCCAACCGCCCGGCCACGCAGTGACGCCGCTCAGGAACCGATTGGTCGGGGACACCTTCGCAACCCAGTTCGAGCCGTCAACACTGGTCAGAATCGTGCCTCCTGCACCGGTCACCACGAACAGATCGCTCGACGCGCCCACGCCCTGGAGATCATTCGTCGTCACCCGCGCCGGCGCGGACCACACCACGCCAAACGAATTACTGCCCACCGGCGCGACCACCACTTCGCCGCCGATCTGATTCGTCATTAGAACCGACTCGACCACGTTCGGGCTGATGGCAATCGCCCCGCGATCGCCCACCGCAATCAACAGATTCGTATTCCCGCCCACGCCGAGAAAAATGGCGTTCGTCACCGCCTCCGGCACCAACTCGAGCTTCCAGTCCACGCCGTTCAAGCTCGTCATCACAGTCGCGCGATCGCCCACTGCGACGTAAAGATTTGTCGGGCACGTGACATCCCACAACCAATTGCGAATCGAGTCATCGCCCGAGCGCCACGTCACCGGCTCCGCCCCAGCGCCGCCGTACCCCTCCTCCATCAAACCTGTCCTTCCCGCAATCAGCACAAAATCCGGCGTGCGCGTCGCAGAATAGTAAGTCCACGGAACCGGACCGCCCACCTTGCTCAACTCATTGGTCCATGGGCCACCGCTGTTCTGCACCCGCACTTCGCTGTCCCCGACCAGGAACCGATTCGAGCCTGACGTCGCTGCGTAAAACAGATCGTTCAACGCCCCGGTGGCTTCGGCAAACCAGTTCACGCCCGAGTTGGTGCTGGAGAAACACGCGCCGTTCTCCGCCACCGCCGTGAACCGGCCCGTCGCGAAACTCACTCGGTTGAAATGTTCACCCGTGCCGCTCGCACGCGTGGTCCACGTGGTGCCGTTCAGGCTTGTGATGATCTTTCCGGCCTCGCCCACGGCCACAAACACACCGCCGCCGTAGGTCACCCCGCGCAGCCATTGGTTCGCGCTGGAACGCTTCTGCCAGTTAACTCCGTCGGCACTCGTGTAGATCGCACCGTTGTCGCCCACGGCAACCGCCAGCGTCGGCGATGCCGTCACGCCTTCCAACCAGTCCGCGGTGGAACCATTGCTCAGCGTGCCCGGCTTGAAGTCATCCAGACTGTCCGCATACAACACGGTGCCGTTCTGACCGGTGATCAGGATCCGACTCCCCATGAACGCGACCGCCCGGAGATCGTTCGTAGTTCCGCTTTCACGCGGAATCCACAGGTTGAAATCCCCCGACGAATATATCTGTCCCAGCTCGGCCACCTGAATCGCAACGCCAAGAGCCGCTGAATACGCCATGTCGACGACATTGCCGCCATGCGGTTTTGGATTCGACCAACGCCAGCGCATCGATCCCTCCGCCGCACGGGAAGTCGCCATCGACGCGAGCAAAGCACCGCCCGCGAGCAGCAATGCAACGATTGCCCTCGCCAGCCAGAACCACTTTCCGCTCGCTCGCATCTGTCGGGTCTAAATTCTGATTAACCGAAACCGTACTGACATCCGCCACGTGAACCATCCGACTTCCAATTACCCCAACGTCACCGTCATCGAATGCGTTTTCGTCTTCCACAAGGACGCCGGCAACGACAGGACGAACACGCATCCGGAGTTCGAGCTGGTGTTCAATTCCAAACTCGCGCCGAGGTGATTCGCCAGCTGCTTGCTAATCGCCAGGCCAATGCCGCTGCCGCCCTCTTTGGCAGACGAGCATGGGACAAACGGCGTCCGGTTCGCCGGAAAGCCCGGACCTTCATCCCGCACTTCGCACCACAACGTCTCGTTCGCCTCCCGCAAGGCGAGAGTCACCCGCCGCCCCTTGGGCGTCACCTCGATCGCGTTTTGCACAAGATTCACCAGAATCAACACAACGAGATTCGCCACGCGGTTCGGAAGCACCGCCCCGGACTCCGCCTTCGAGAAGATATCTACGCCACGCTCGCGACCCATCGACCGGACTCTACCGGAAATCATCTCCACCAACTCGGCGACCGGCAGCTCGTATTGCCCGGACCCATCGTCCTCGCGCAGCACCGTCACCACTTCGTTGATCATCGCCTGCATCCGTCGCGTGGACGCGATCGCCTGCTGCAAATCCGTGTCCGGATTGTCGGCGACCGATGCGCCCAGACCGGCGACAAAGTTCTGCAATCCGGCCAGGGGATTTCGCAAACCGTGGATCAGGTGAGACGTCACCGCGCCGACCGCTGAAGTCTTGGCCGCCAACGCGAGTTCCTGATTCGCCTTCAACAGATTCTCCGTGCGCTCCGCGAGCATCTGATGCGCCTGATTCAACCGCCGGAACGACCAGATGATCGTCACCGCCAGAACAAACCCGCCCACCAGAAAGGCCGTCAACGCCTGGCGCGCCAGATGCCGATCCAAACGCGCAAACTCCGCCGCGATGCTGTGTCCCTCGATGATGAATTGCGCGATGCCCACGAGCCTTGATTCGCGCCCCATCTCCAACGGAACGATCACCTCAAGAATTGGCATCACACGACGCTCGCTCGCCTCCGTCGACGCACCCGGCAGGAAGATCACATCCAGTGAATACGCCGGCCAGAACCGGCCGATCGGCATCGACGCATCCATTGTCGTCAGGTCGTCTTCCGAGATTTCCGCTTCGAACATCTCCACTGGAAAACTCTCCACAAACTTCCCGTCCGCATTGAATAACCGCGCGCCCATCACGCCGCTTAACTTCGAGGTCTGGAGAATGACTGTTAGCAGATTCTCCGGCTCATCCGCGTCCTCGACTGCATCCGCCGCCGCATTCATCGGCATCTGCATGCGCGCCACCGCGTGGAGAATCTCCGCATCTCGACCGGCAATTTGCGCCCGGATTCGCGAGCGCGTCTGTTGCATGGTCAGCGCGATGACGCCCGCCAGAATCAGCAGCGTCGTGAGCAGCACCAGCCACGGCAACCGCTTTGAGCGGAGCAGCAGCTTCTGGATGTTCACGATTCGTTCCACGGCTTATTCCATTTCAAAACTCGACACTGACTCCCGCGCTCAAGGTGTTCACTGCATACTCGTCCAGCAACTGGTTGGAGTCGGAACGCTCATATTCGTATTGGGCATAGAGGCGGAGATGCGGGTTCAATTGCCGCTCCGCGCGCAAGGTCGCCCGCAGATCGGTGCGTCGTCGTTTCTCCGGATCGGTGTCGCTGACGGTCTGGACCGGAAACCGGTAATGCGCCACGCGACCTTCCGCGGAGATTTCCCAGCGCTCGGTCTTCAATCGCAACTGGTGAACCAGCTCGTAGCGTTCGTAGTCGAAGTAACCGCTCACATTCTCCGCGCTGTGCCGGTAACCAACTCGCGTTGAACTGCGCCAGTGACGTTTCGTATCCCAGAAATGTTTCCAGCCGATCTGAACCTCGTGATGAGAAACACGCCGCACGCTGTTCGTGATCGTATCGCCGTCAGCATCGCGACCGGGAGCGCGATTGTAGCCGCGCTGGGTGAAGAGATAACTGAGGCTGACCTCCGATTGCCGCCCATAGGTGCGGCCCAGCGTCAGCTTCGGTCCGCCCTCCCAATAGTCGTCCACCGAATCCTTGTAGAGCTGTCGCGAGACGGGCGTTTCCAGCGACAGCCAGACATCGGTTGAAAGCTCGCGTCGCACCCCCGGTCGAATTGTCAGGCTCAAACCGCGCGCCGGCAGTGCGGCGAGATTGGTGTCGGTAATCGAGAAATCGATCAGCTGATCGAAATACATTCCCTCCAAGCCCAGCGCGGCCTGCCAGTCATTTTCCCAGAAGCGCCGGACCTCCAGCTGGGTCATCGCAAAGTCTTCGTGGTCGAGTCGGCTCGATTCCCAGAAGCGCGTGTCCTCCCGCGAGATACAGCAACACCTGCGTCCCATCCACCGGCAGTCGCAACAACATTCCCTCCACCGCCGTGTGGACAAATGGACTGGCCTCCGGCGCAGTGCGGGACAACCCCACGTTATCCTTGTAGCCCAACCCGGCCTTCAACGTGGCCGACGGCTCCCAACTCGGCAGCAACGTCTTCGGCCCGGCATCCCCAGCCCGGCCCGCCGCGCGACGGATCCCATCAGCACGCCGCAACCGTCAGGGTCCACAGCACCCAGCTCTGGCTGACACAACAACGCCGCATTCGGTTCCTGGCTTGCTCCGCTGTCGTCGCGAACAGTGCGGAGGGGAGTTGAGGTTAGGAGGTTTGAGCGTCCAACACTGGGATCCTTCTTCGGTCTTGAGCGAGTCCTGCCCGCGGCGCTTTCGATTCTGCGCAGCGGCTTCGCGGGCGTTCTCCCGCGCGTTCTCGATCACTTCGTTCATGGATGGCAGTTGAGTCCGGAGTTCCCGCGCCCGTTCCCGCGCTTCCTCGCGCATCGCCTTGGCCCGGCGCAACCACGCGTCGCGTTGCTCCCGCATGCTGGCTCGAATTCGATCACGCTCGGCTTCGGTGGTGGCACCGAGCAATCGCTTCTTCATCTGCTCCTGCTCCTTGAGATACGCCTCCCGGCTGACTTCAAAGCGCAGCAGGCGCTCCTTTATCGCCAGCGGAAGCTTCTGGCGATCCGCCGTGGTTGGCAGAAGCCCGAGCTCGTCCGCCTGCTTTTCGGAGAGGACGACTCGGCCATCGCGCTCGATCGGTTTGATCGTGGGCGCGAGGTTCGTCTGGCCAAAACACGTCAGGCCGGAGAGCAAAACTCCGGTCAGCAAGGCCAGTTTGATGGGTCGCGAATGACACATAAGATTCGGTGCGACGGCGGTGGAACGACGGTGTCCCACATTACCGCGCACGCTGCCATCGAGCAACCCTAAGGCAGGCCGTATGCCAAGGCGGGTACCGGGACGGACGCGAGGGAAAACAGCGGATTACCGGTCTTCCATGGGAAACTCCGGACATTGGTAGGTCCACCACCCTGGGCTGATTCCCCCACCCGCCAGCGCCCGGGAAAAGCGGTTGGGCGCTATTCCCCAGCCTTGCCGCCGGACTTCCCACCCGACAACCGGTAGCGCACGTAGTCCCGCGACACCCCGAGCAACCGCGCCGCGGCGGACACGTTGTTCCCGGATTGTTTCAAGGCGAGCTGGATCAGACGGTTGATGGAGTCTTCGAGCGAAAATCCCTCGGTCGGAAAACTAAACTCAGGGTTCAGCCAGTCCCCTGGCAGCACTGTTGCGATTCCTGTTCGCGCAACTCCGCCGAGATGCGCGAAGTCGAGCTGGTCGCCATCCTCGAAAACCACCGCTCGTTCCAGCTCATGCGACAGCTCCCGCACATTCCCCGGCCAGGCATAGCCGACGAGCCGACGCCGACCCTCCGGAGTAATTGTCCGGCGCGGCAGGCGATGGCGCTGGCACAACCGTTCCATCATCGACTCCGCGAGATTCACGATGTCATCGCCACGTTCCCGCAGCGGCGGAATCCGCACGCGATACAGATCGAGCCGGTGATAAAGATCCTCACGGAATAGCCCGGCGCTGATCAGTGCCTTCAAATCGCGATGCGTCGCCGCAATCACGCGCACATCGATGGGAACTTCGCGATTGCCACCCAGCCGGCGAATGCGGTGATCCTCCAGTGCCTTCAGCACCTTCGCCTGCAAGGCAAGTGGCAGGCTCGGCAGCTCGTCGAGGAACAGCGTTCCGCCGTTGGCCGCTTCAAACAAACCCATCCGCGCCGTGCGCGCGTCCGTAAACGCGCCGCGTTCGTGACCGAACAACTCCGATTCCGCGAGCGTCTCCGGGACCGCGGAGCAGTTCATCTCGATCAACGGCTGCGCCGCGCGCGGTCCGCGATGATGAAGCCATCGCGCAATCGTCGTCTTGCCCGTGCCGGTCTCGCCTTCGATCAACACCGGCGGCAATTGCGTCTGCACGCGTTGATCAGCGGCGAGAATCTTCTCCAGCTGCCGTTCCAGCGCCGCCATCGACGCACCAAAGAAAAAGCCCGCCCCGGATTGCGATCCGTCGCCGCGCCGATGCTCTTCCACGCGAGCCGACTGCCGCGCCCGCCGCGCCCGCGAGAGAACGAGCGGGACTTCCGCCACGTCGAATGGCTTCACCAGATAATCCAGCGCGCCCAGACGCATCGCCTCCACCGCACCGGAGACGCCGCCGTCCGCGGTCATCACCACCACTGAGGTGTTGGTGGAAAAAATCTTCTCCTTCAGCAAATCCGTCCCCTGCCCGTCGGGTAGGTTCACATCGAGCAGAGCGAAATCAAACGGGAGTTCGGCGATGAACCGTCGCGCCGCATCGATGGTGCCGGCGCCGGTGACATCCGCTCCCAGACGTTCCAGCTGCGCCGCCAGCTGCCGGCGCAGCAACGCCTCGTCTTCGAGGATCAGCACACTCAGACCTGCCAGTGCGGTGTGGACATCGGGAGAATGACCAGCGGCTCGTGTCGCGCGACAACCGCAGCGACTACTCCTGCGGGTAAACGAGGATGCGATCGTGGACCACCACGATCAGGTCGTTCTTTTTGTCGCCCGTCACATCCGCAATCATCGCTTCGCGCGGCTCGTTCTGATCGCCGCGACGGCCGCGGAAGGTTCGTTCCTCAAACACCGGCCAACGCGTGGAAGGAACCAGCTGCCCTGAGCGGTCGAAGATCACCAGATCGAGATGATTCCGCGCCGTCTCAAGGAACACCAAATCCTTGCGGCCATCCTGGTTCAGATCGCCGGAGACGACGTCGTTCAAGCGACCGTCCTTGATCGGCGTCTCGTAACCGTCGAGCTCGACAAAATCCCACGCATTCCCCTGCAGCGACAGCCAGCCGATCGCGCCGACGCCGAGGAACGCGATGCTGTTCGCCGTCTTGCCGCCGAGCGCCACCGGACGCAGCTCGGTAAACTCAGAGAACGGCAGCGGCACGTTGCGAATCACCTGCCACACTCCGTTGGCGTCGCGCTCGGAGAGCGTCACCGCCTTGCGTTCCGCGTCGAGCATGAAGAGCGATTCAATGGCGTTGTTCCCGTTCTTCAGCGGGCACGCACCGACGATGCGCGAGTTGCTCGTCGCGCCGTTGATTTGATCCTTCACGGTGAAGGACCAGGTGCGATTGGTCGCGTCCTTTTGTTCCGGGTCGAGCTTGAGCACGACCGCGCGGAGGAAGTTCTTTTGCGCGAGCAACAACTCGGACTTGCCGTCGCCATCAACATCCGCCGTGCTCATCCACGGCTGCTCCACGCTGCCGCCGGGCGGCGCGACGTCCGTCTCTTCGAAATCTTTCCCGGCGACCTGAATCAGCACCTTGATCTTTTCATACGGGACGAGGACCACGAGATCTCCCAGGCCGTCTTGATTCACATCGTGAATCGAAATCGCACTCGGGTTGGATTTGAAACTCTCGCTCAACTTCTGCGTCTTCGTCTTGCCGTCCGCGGACCGCGTGACCAGCGAGCGCTTGCCATCCTGATCCACAATCACCGCCAGCGTCGGTTTATCGCCGGCCTTCAACGAACCCACTGCCATCGTCAGCGGTCGCCCATCCACTTGCAGCACCTTCGGGAATGGCATGCGGCCCTGTTTGTCAAAGGTCGTCATCCCGACCTGCCGCTCGTCCGGGCTCAACAAATAGACTTCCGCCGGTTGTTCGCCCGCCGCGTCCACCACCGCCACTTCGCTCACGCCGCTCAAAGTCGAGAAGCGCTTGCCGCCCGGAAGCGTTCCATCCGCTTGCTGCAAGTAAACCGTCACCTGCCCGCTGTCCGGCTCCGCGACCAACAAGTCCGGCAAGCCATCGCCGTTCAAATCCGCCCAGGCCACACCGCGCTTCGCCTTCGTCGTCTTGTTCAGCGGCAACACCTGGAACTGGCCGCTCTTGAAATTTCCCACCAGCGTTTCGGCGGGCTTGCTGATGAAGTGCGATACCTGCGCGCGACCGGAGTTCAGGGAAATCGTCATCACCTCGGTCTTGTGATCGCCATCGAGATCATCCGGCCAGTAGGAACGAATCGCCGGCATCGAGAAATGCACTTCCGGCCCGAGCTGCCCAGAGCTGGATTGCAGACGGAACCGGAACGGATTCGGACTGTCCCAGTTCACCAGCAAAAGGTCGTCACGATTGTCGCCGTTGATGTCGAGAATCTGCGCGGACTTCACCGAGCCCGAGTACGAAATCTTCTCCGGCTCCGCCAGCGTCCGATCGGCATTCTGCGCGAGCCAGTAAACATTGTTCTCCCCGAGCAACAGCAGACCGGGCTGGCCGCTTCCGGCAAGGTCACCGACCGACAGCGCGTTCGGCGTGAGCTGTCCGTCCTCGATCGGCCAGCGCTTGGGCGAGCTCCAACCGTTCGTGCCGTCATTGTATTGCACCACCAGTTCCTTTGGCTCGCCGTAGTACGCCACGTCGGGACGCTTGTCGCCGTTGAGATCCGCCACGATCAATCCCGCGATGCGTTTCTCCGACGCGATCGAGTCGATGCGAAAGCGCGCGTCCGGCGGCAGCTCGTTCAATTCCCGTTTCGCGTCCAGCACCTTCGCGGCGAGGTTCGTCTTGCCAGTCTGGTTGTAGAGCAACGTGATCTTCGAGCGCGAGTTGTTGACGATGACCAAATCGAGCAACCCGTCGCCATCGAGATCGCCGGAGCGGAGATCCGAGATGAACGGGTCGATCGGAAACGTCTCCGGCCCGGCAAAGCCGAAGAAGGTGTCATTGGTGGAAGACGGTTTGGAGGCACCCGAGGCCGCGTTGGCCGAAGTGAATGTTGCGAGAAAAACGCTGACCGCAGCGGTAATGAAGAACGTTTTGTGCATGGAACGATGTATTGGTTTCCGCGCGGCCAAAATGGCACTCACACCGCCCTTTGGCTAGATCATTCCCCCAACAGATGCACCGTCACCCGACGCCGATGCGGCTCGATGCGATGCTCCCACATGTAGAGACCCTGCCACGTGCCGAGCGTGAGCGCACCGTTCGCGATCGGAATGCCGAGGTTCACACACGTCAGCGCTGTCCGCACGTGAGCAGGCATGTCATCCTCGCCCTCGCAGGTGTGCTGGAAAAGCGAGTCGCCATCAGGAACCAGCCGGGAAAAGAATCGTTCCAAATCGCGGCGCACTTCCGGATCGGCATTCTCCTGAATTAGCAGCGAAGCGGAGGTGTGTTGCAGATGCAGGGTCGCCAGACCGATCTTGAGCTTCGCGTCGCGAATGAGTTCCTGAACGGCGTCCGTGAATTCGTAGAAGCCGCGGCCCCGCGTGGCGATGGCCAGCTCGTGGAGTTCCTGTCGCAACATCGCGCTTACTTCGTGACGGGTTTCTCCATCAACTTTTCCAGCTCGGGATTCCGCGCCACGCCGCCGGTGACGGCCTGTTTGTAGTGATACTTGGCCAGCCCCATCATGTCCGTCTCCTGTGTCGCGTAGAGAACGGTGAGCATGTAGTGCGGCTCGCCCCAGCCCGGCTTGAGCTGGATGGCGCGGCGCAGCGCGGTCTCGGCTGGCGCGCGATTGCCCTGCTGCACGAGCGTCTGCGCGAGGAGATACTGGGTGTTCGGCTTGTTCGGATCGATCGTCGCGGAACGGCTCAACACATCAAAGGCCTCGTTGAATTTCTCCTGCCGGATTTTCAAACCACCCATGAAGTAGAGGCTCACAGCGTCCTGCGGATCGATCTCCAGCGCCTTCTTCAACGTTGCTTCCGCGTCGGCCACCTTGTCCTGATCCATCTGCACGGCGGCGAGATTGTTCAACAAGTTGACGTTCTTCTCGTCCCGCGAGAGCAGCTCGCGATACTTCCGCTCGGCCTCTTCGTACCGGCCCGCATCGACCGCACGAAGCGCGTCCGCCGTCTGCGCCTCAATCTTCGCCGTCGCCTCGGGGGCAACCGGAATGGCAGTCTTCAACGCGGGCGGCGCGTTGGTTTCGGCTCGCGCGATCTTCAGCGGCGGCTGCTTGAAGAGCGCCAGTTCCTCGGCCGAAAACGGAACCTTCTTCGCCTCGAAGATCTGCAGTTTGGCGCGGATGGTATCCATCTCCTTCTCGAGCGCCTGCGTCGCGGTGGAGCGAATCCGAGTGTCGCGCTCAGTCAATTCCTTCGAGACCTTGTTCAACTGTTCCAGCAACGCATCGCGCTCGGCTTTCGCGGCCTGGATGGCGGCCTGAGCTTCGGCCAGTTGCTTCTTCAACTCGGCATCGCGCGAAGCGGCGTCGCCGTAGGTTTTCACCCAGTGAACGAGCCGGTTCTCCATCGTGACCTGTTCCTCCTTGATCACACGATTGCTCGCCTCGAGCGCCGCGACGGTTTCCTTGAGCGTCAATACCTCCCCGCTCGCCCCGCGCGTGCCGGGCTTCATGCGCGCGACCAAGTCATTGATCTGCTTCTGCAATTCTTCGTTCTGGCGTTGCAACACGCTGACCACCGCCGATTGGGTCACCACTTCCTGCTTGGCATTCGTCGCGGCGGCAGCTTTGTCACCGACAGCGATTCCGCTCCTGGCACCCGCTTGTTCGAGAGTCACCGCGAGAAGATCGCGCTCCTTCTGCAAGGCCTTGATGCGCTCGTCGGCCTTCGCCAACTCGCGAGGATCGACCGCAGCCGGCTGGACGGTCAACGCCTCACGCAACTTGGCTTCGAGCAGGGAATTCTGCGCCGCGAGTTGCGCGATCTCCGTTTGCAGCGCCGACAACTGTTTCGCAGTCAACGCGGCCGCTTCCTCCGCCGGGCTCGGCCCCTTGGGCGCCGGCGTGCTTTCCGCCTTGCGCGTCAGCGGCTCCAGTCGGCCGGAAATGTATTCGAGGCGATATGAAACCAGCTGCGAATTCCAGCCGGGAAAGCTTGTTTGCAGATCCTTCACGGCGACCTGGGCTTCGAGATACTTCGTAATGGCCTGCCGGGTTTGACCCGTGTCTGCCAGTCGATCGGCCTCCTGGATGATCCCATACACCCGGACATAGCGATCATCTGCCGACTGCGCTCCGGTCCGAGCGACCAACGCGCACACGAAAAACAAGCCAGTCAACCAACGGAAGTTCATGACCGCAGCTTAGGCGCCCGGCCAAAACTTTGGCAACGACTCTGTCGAACCATGAAACAACCGTGATTTCATTGAGGGATGATTGACAACACTCTTCGTGCCGTGATATTTACGCGCGACTTCGCTGACCTATGAGTAACTACCTCGATCAGCATGTGCTGGTGTTGAACCGGTTGTGGCAAGCCGTCAACATCTGCAGCGCCAAACGCGCGCTTACCCTTCTCTTCGAAGGTCGCGCCCAAGTCGTCTTCAACTCGGGCGACGGCGCGTTCCAGACGTTCAATTTCTCCCAGTGGCACGACTTCTCCCAGCAGGAACCGCATCCGGAAAGCATCCACACCATCTCGTTCAAGATCCGCGTGCCGCGTGTCATCCTGCTCGTGATCTTCGACCGGATGCCCAAGAAGGAAGTGAAGTTCACGCGCCACAACATCTTCGAGCGCGACCAGAACACCTGCCAGTATTGCGGGAAGATATTTGACCGGAAGGATCTCAACCTCGACCACGTGATCCCGCGCGACCGCGGCGGTCCGACGACTTGGGAGAACATCGTGTGCTCGTGTATCCCTTGTAACACCCGCAAGGCCAATCGCACGCCGATCGAAGCCGGGATGCACCTCGTGCGAAAACCCAAGCGCCCGAAATGGCGGCCGTTCGTGCAGGTCAATCTCGGTTTCCAACAACACGACAGCTGGAAACACTTCCTCGATCTCGCCTACTGGAACGTGGAGCTGGGCTCCGACTCGGAGAATTAGGCGGCGGGCGCAGGGTTGCGAGCGTCGGTCTTTGGAATTCCCGCGAGGGACCAAGCCACTCCGAAAGCAAACTCAGCTCAGTTCGACTGAGGGTTGCTCTTGCCCGGAGCTTCGATGAGTTCCCAAAACTTCGGATTGTCCTGCAACACTTCATCCTCCCCGACCGGCAAGCTGGAGCGAAACAGAAAATCCTTCAGGCTGTTCCGGCTCAGAATGCGATGCACCACGACACCCAGTTCGTGACGTTCAAAATAAACCCGGTAATCACCCAACCGAAAGCGGTGCATGATCTTCCCGGCACGTTCCAGCTTTCCGAAATGCTCCAAGTCCGTGCTCAGAACTTCCTGAGGCAGTCCTCGAAACTCCCCGAGAATGCTCAACTGAAGTTCCTTCGGCATCTTCGCAAGTTCAGCCGCACTGGTGGGATTAAAGATGATTTGAAACGGGCGCATGAATGTCAGTCGATTGGTAGCGCGTACGGGAATCGAACCCGTCTTTCAGCCTTGAGAGGGCCATGTCCTAGCCGATAGACGAACGCGCCACTATCAGAACAGGCTTGAATGCTAGGGAGCGAGGCGGAGGGATGTCAATCAACTTAAAGCCGGAGTTAACCCGTCCGCCGCAAGGAATGTCGTTGGTCTGGACCAAAGAATCATTGCGCCAGCCCACCCAAAACCATACCCTCACGGCATGGTTCACACGGAAACCGGCCGCCTGTCCCCGGCGGATGCGTCTGATCGACGCGCTCACCACATCCAGGCCTTTCGCTGGATGCTTTTGGCGCGTGTCTTGGACGAAAAGTTCGCGAGCCTCTACCGCGCCGGCAAAATTTTCGGCGGCGTTTTCCTCGGGCGAGGTCAGGAGGCACTGAGTGCTTCCGTCGGCGTCTCGCTTCGTCAGGGCGATATCTTTGCGCCGCTGATTCGTGACGCCGCGGGACGGCTCGCCTTCGGTGAAACGGTGCTCGACGCCGTTCGCACCTACCTCGGTTCCCCTCAAGGCCCCATGCGCAGCCGGGACGGCAACGTGCATCGCGGCAAGCCGAAGGAAGGGTTGCTCCCCATGATCAGCCATCTCGGCGCGATGATTTCCGTCGTGAACGGCATGCTGATGGCCCGCCGCTTCAAAGGCGTGACTGAAACCGTGGGCGCAACCTGCATCGGCGAAGGCGCGACTTCCACTGGCGCAGTTCACGAAGCACTCAATCAGGCGTCCGTGGAGAGACTTCCGCTAGTGCTCGTGGTCGCCAACAACCAGTTTGCCTATTCCACTCCGACCTCACGGCAGTTCGCCTGCGACTCGCTGGTGGATCGCGCCATCGGTTATGGCGCGGAAGGTCATTCCGTGGACGGAACCGATCTCGAAGCCTGCCTGACCACGCTGGGCAACGCGACGCAACGCGCGCGCGATGGACACGGCCCTCAACTCGTCGTCGCGAAGCTCCTTCGCCTGTGCGGTCACGGCGAGCACGATGACGCCAGCTACATCACTCCCCGGCTGCGACAGTCGGCGTTGGGACGCGATTGCCTGGAGCTGGCGAAGGAACAATTGTTTGATCACGGCTGGGCAGACGAAAAGATCGTGGACGCCTGGCGCAGCGAATCAATCGCGAAAGTCGAAGAAGCCGTCGCCAAAGTACAGCGGGAAGCCGGGCCGGATCCATACAAGGAAGATTGGTACGCGCTGTCCTCCAAGCATCTCAATGAAGGCCATTCCGCAGTGTGAGACTCGGAGTCGTTGAGTCTTCATTCACATGAGCATCACCTACCTCGAAGCAATCCGCGAAGCGCAGGCGCGCGCGCTGGCTGACGACCCCCGAGTGTTCATCTACGGCCAGGACGTGGGAGAATTCGGCGGAGCATTCAAGGCGACAAAGAACCTCGCTCAGGAATATCCAGGTCGCGTCGTCGACGCCCCGATCAGCGAAGACGCGATTGTCGGTGCCGCCATCGGCGCGGCCATCGAGGGGATGCGTCCCATCGTCGAGATGCAGTTCGCGGATTTCTCCACGGTCGGCTTCAACCAAATCGTGAACCAGGCGGCGACGATGTTCTGGCGCACGCGCGTCCCCTGCCCGATTACCATTCGATTGCCCGGTGGCGGCACGACCGGCAGCGGACCGTTTCACAGCCAGAGCCTCGAAGCCATCTATGCGCACTATCCCGGACTCGTGGTGATGACGCCCGCGACCGTCGAAGACGCTTACAGCATGTTGCTTGAAGCGGTCGCCATCGATGACCCGGTCATCTTCTGCGAACACAAATTTCTCTACTACCATCTCAAGGCCGAGCGCCTGCCCACGGAAGCGCTTCCAACCGGCAAGGCGCGCATTGCGCGGGCGGGTCGCGACATGACAATCGTCGCCTACAGCGCGATGGTTCACGAAGCGCTCGCCGTCGCGGAGGAACTCGCGACGGAAGCCATCGAGGTCGAAGTGGTGGATCTCCGTTCCATCAAACCGCTCGACACGGACACCGTCATGGCCTCCGTTGCGCGCACCGGCCGACTGCTCTGCGTCGGTGAATCCTGGCCCTGGGGTGGTGTCACCGCGGAGGTGATTTCCCGGGTTGCCTCCGAGGGATTCGACCTCCTCGACGCGCCACCGCAGCGCTTGAACGCAAAGGACACGCCGGTGCCCTATCATCCCAATCTGTGGGCGGCCCACCGCCCGACCGCGCGAAGCATCGCCGCCGCCGCGCGCAATTTGATCCGACTCTGATTTTATGCCGCAGGTTCCCATCATCATGCCGCAACTGGGCGAATCGATCGCCGAAGCCACGATTGTGAACTGGCTGGTCAAGGAAGGCGCCATGGTCGAAGCGGATCAGGACGTCCTCGAAGTGGAGACCAACAAGGCCACGATGAATGTCGCTGCGCCGTGTCGCGGGCGCGTGGAGAAGTGGCTCGCCAAACTCAACGAGAGCTATCCCGTCGGTGCCGTCCTCGGTCAGCTCGATGTCACAGTGGAGGAAGCGGCGCGCATCGGGCTCGATGAACCGTCCGCCGAGCCAGAGTCGACCGCCGAAACTGCTTCGGTTACCGCCAACACTTCGGAAGCGGCTCCGTCACGGCGCAACGTTGAGCCGACAATTCGCGGACTGCCAGTTCCCGCCCATGCGGCCGGCGCGAGCTACATGTCACCACGCATGAAAGCGCGCATGAACGAACTCGGCCTGCACGCGGCTGATCTCGCCGGCATCGCCGGCAGTGGCGCCGCCGGACGCGTGACGATTCAAGATTTCGAAGCGTTCATCGCAAATCTGGAGCGCAGCCGCTTGAGCACCGCTTCCAGCATGCGCGTGGCTGTCGCTGACGCCATGCGTCGCAGCTGGACTCGTCCGCTCGCCACCGTTGCCCTGCCTGTCTGCATCGATCCCGTTCTGGCTCATCGCAAGAAATGCGATCCAAAGCCCGGTCCCGCTCTCTACGCACTGCGGGCGCTCGCCATCGCCTTGTCAGAGAACAGCGCCGTCGCCGGGCGATTGGTGGGAAATCACATCGTTCACCCCACTTCGATCGATGTCGGGTTCGCAGTTGAGGCGGAGGATGGCGTGCTGGTGCCCGTGCTGCGCGAAGTCGACAAGCGCCCGCTGCAGGAGCTGGTCGCGCGTTACAACGAACTGGTGGAATTGGCGCGTCAGCGCAAATTGCCCACCAACGCCACGGGAGGTTCGATCGCCACGGTTACCAATTTCGGAACGTTCGGTCTGACCTGGGCCACGCCAATTCCGTTGCCGGAACAGACTCTGGTCCTCGGCATGGGTGCGGGAAGAATCGTCCCGAACTGGGATGCCGCCCAAAATCAGTTCGTTCCGGTCACGGAAGCCAACCTGACCTTGAGTTTCGATCACCGGGTCTTGGATGGTGGTGCGGCGGGAAGGTTGCTCACGCGAATCGCCGCGTTGCTCGCGAATCCCACGGTGCTCTGATCGCGGGGAGGATGGAAGATTCGCTGCGGAAGAAGCGCGCCGCGGAAAGAAGCAGCCCTCAGGGATTCACCCGGACACGATAGAACCGCATCGGCGCGCTGAGGGTGCTGTCCTGATACTTGATCACCTGCGCGAGCGGGATGTTGGTTGGCACACTCCACACCGTCGCCCAGTTGGTGAAATCCGTGGTGGTATCGATTGCGTAGCGGAATCCAGCGGCCGTTTGGAACAACAGGTCCACGGAGTTCGGTTCGGTCAGGCTTTTCGCCAAAGTGAGATGTACCGGAACAAAATCGCGATCATTGGTCACGTAGAGTGAGTCGAGCATCGTCGACTGCTCGCGCGCCCGGAATCGCAAGGTGTGCGAGCCCTGCCCCAAGGGAAATAACAACGCATCCGTTGAGGTCCCCGCATTGATGCGCGTCCACTGCCAGGTCTTTGACCAGATGTTTTGCGCCGTGCTGTAAACAGTCTCCGGACCACCATCGAGCGAAATGTAGAACGAATCCGACGAACTGTTGACGGAGAGAATCCGGCACCAGATGACGTAGTTACCCGTTAGAGACGCGTTCAGATTGAAGGTTACGGCCCCGGACTCACTGGATTGGGAATAGACGTAGCGTCCACTAGAGGCATTGGTGCTCGCCGCAATCACCATCGGCGATTGCACGCTGCCGGACTCGGCTTCGAGGAAGTAGGTCACTTCGGCGTGGCTCACGTTTACCCGGAAACTCCGAGTGATGGAATCCTGTCCATCACTGACAGTGACGGTGATAATGCTGGAGCCGTTGGTATACGCCACCGGGTCAATTCGGAGCAGTCCGGTTTCGTTCGGGCTGGTGTATTCCACCTGCGGCTCAGGCACTATCTCCGGCTCGCTGGACTCCGCGACCACCGAGAGGTGTTGGGATTCATTGAAAGCCCCGGAGGTAATGCCAGTTAGCGAAATCAGCTGCGGACCAGCCGTGGAATCCACCGTGAGATCTTCTATCATTCCAAGTGTCGGCGGGTCGTTCTCTGAATAGACCGTCACTGTAAAAGTGCGAACGAGGATGTTGTTCAGGGGCTGAAGATTGTCGACGGTGACCGTAATCGTAACCGTACCATTGGCGTCAGGCAAAGAGGCCAACGTCAGGTAGCCGCCAGTCAGGAGCCCCGGAAGGCTCACTACAGGATCGGGAATGATGGCAGGATTGCTCGACTTGGCTTTCACGTCCAAGAGCAGGCTGGTCAATCCCGATGCAAGCCCCACCAAATCCACACGCTGTTCGCCACTGCCTTCATCAAATGCGATATCGGAAAGCGGGTTGAGCGACGGGGGGAGATAATTGTTGTTGCCGTCGGGAACGGTGTATTCGAGCTCGTTGGACGGATCACTTTCCAAGCCTTCCTCCGTGTGAGCAGTCACCACGAAGTAGTAAGTGATTCCTTCCAGCAAATCCGGAACAACCGCCGTGGTTTCATTTCCAAGCAGAAGAAACTCGGAGTATTGGCCGGAATTCGTGCCGTACTGAATCGTGTAACCCACCACTGTCGGAGTCGGACTCGGGTCCCACGCGAGAGTGACGGATTTCTCAGCTTGCGCACCCAGCGCAAGCAAAAAGCCACTCGCCAGAACTAGGAACCTTAGGATCGCTGTGAACGAAACTCTGGAACGTATCTGCGAGGCGAAAAAACAATTCTGCACGGCGTCCATTCGAATTTTACTTCTGATTACCGCAACTGGACGAACAACCAACGAGCGACTGTTCACATGCGCATTGAGCAAGTTGCGCGGGATGTGGGCTGGAGCAAAACAACTGCACGTGGCACACATCGTTAGGGTCATCGTGGTTGTCGCAAAAGCTACTCAAGTGCCAATTGAATGGAAGCTAATTTTCAAAGATTTCCCGAGCTTTCAAAAAATTCAGATCGCATCGCGCAGGAAACAAGATTAACGAAGCGCAAAAAACCTTTCCCAACTCTCACGCTCACAACACCGTGCGCATCCGTAGTCGATCTCGCCCCTTTCTCAGTAGCCGTACCGAGATCCTGAATTCGATCTACTCCGCTCACCGCCCGACACCGATCATCCGTCACCTCTTTTTTGTTCGACTCACCTCGGATCGACCACGAATAGTCGCTCCAGTGAACCCTTTTCCACTCCGTAACGACAGGCCCTTTTGAATGAGCGACGAGTTGCAACGCGCCGCTGAAGCGCTCGGGTTGGAGACTTACGTTCGCCACATTTTTCTCTGCGCGGATCAAACCGAAGCCAAGTGCGCCGCCCGCGATGTCACGCTCACTTCCTGGGAATTCCTCAAGGCGCGGCTCAAGGAACTCAACCTCGTCGGACCTAAGCCGCTCGTCTACCGCAGCAAGGTGAACTGCCTGCGCGTCTGCGTCGCCGGTCCCGTCGCTGTCGTTTATCCCGACGGTATTTGGTATCACTCGTGTACACCAGCGGTGCTCGAGCAGATCATCCAGCGCCACCTCATCAACGGCGAGCCGGTGAAGGAATACGTCTTCGCCCGCAATGCCGCCGGCCAGGCGCCGCGCGGTGAGGCGCCTTACTGAACTTCCATCGCTCCGGCGGGACTTCGAGTTTGACGCACTGCGGACCGTTCCTAGAATGCGCGCCGCATCCTGAAGAATTTTATGGCTCAAAAGAAAAAAGCTGCCGCCACCAAGTCCACCAAAGCGGCCTCGTCAAAAGGTTTCGCGGCGCCCTCCGTGAACATCACCTCGTACATGCACGAGGAGCGCGTGTTCCATCCTTCGAAGGATTTCTCGAAGCGCGCCCACATCAAATCGATGTCGGAGTACAAGAAGATGTACAACGAGTCCATCAAGTCGCCGGAGAAATTCTGGGCGAAGCAGGCGAAAAACGAACTCGTCTGGTTCAAGCCGTGGAAGAAAGTGCTCCAGTGGAAGGAACCGTTCGCGAAATGGTTCGTCGGTGGCCAGCTGAACGTCAGCACCAACTGCCTCGACAAGTGGCTCGACACTCCCACCGCGAACAAGGCCGCCATCATCTGGGAAGGCGAACCCGCCGGTGACAACAAACCCGGCGAAGAACGCGTCCTCACCTACAAGCAGCTTCATCGCGAAGTCTGTCGCTTCGCCAATGTGCTCAAGCGAAACGGCCTCGGCAAAGGCGACCGCGCCATCATTTATCTCCCGATGGTGCCCGAAGCCGCCATCGCCATGCTCGCCTGCGCGCGCATCGGCGCCGTGCACTCCGTCGTCTTCGGCGGTTTCAGCGCGCAATCCGTCGCCGACCGCATCAACGATTGCGGCGCGAAGATGGTCATCACTGCGGACGGCGGATTCCGTCGAGGCGCCATCGTGCAGTTGAAGAAGAACGTCGACGACGCCCTCAAGATCAAAGACGCCGACGGCAAGCTTCTCGCGCGCACCATCGAACGCGTCATTGTCCACAAACGCGCAGGCAACGAAGTCGAGATCGAGGAAGGTCGCGACGTCTGGTGGCACCGCGAACTACATCACGTCGATGCGAATTGTCCGGCCGAGAAAATGGACAGCGAGGCGAACCTCTTCATCCTCTACACCAGCGGCTCCACCGGAAAGCCCAAGGGCATCCTCCACACCACCGCCGGCTATTTGCTCGGCGCGAAGATGACCAGCAAGTATGTCTTCGATCTCCAGCCCACGGACGTTTACTGGTGCACCGCCGATGTCGGCTGGGTCACCGGCCACAGCTACGTGGTTTATGGTCCGCTCGCCAACGGCGCCACCAGTCTCATGTATGAAGGCGCGCCGAACTTCCCCGAGCCCGACCGCTTCTGGCGCATCGTCGATAAATACGGCGTCACCGTTCTGTACACCGCGCCGACCGCCATTCGCGCGTTCATGAAATGGGGCCTCGAATGGCCGAAGAAACACGACCTCACATCGCTCCGCCTCCTCGGCACCGTCGGCGAACCGATCAATCCCGAAGCCTGGATGTGGTATCACGAAGTCATCGGCGGCTCGAAATGCCCCATCGTGGACACCTGGTGGCAGACCGAAACCGGCGGCATCATGATCACACCGATTCCCGGCGCCACCCCGACCAAGCCTGGCACCGCCACCCTGCCCTTCTTCGGCATCCTGCCTGAAGTCGTCGACGACAAGGGCC
Organism: Verrucomicrobiota bacterium; assembly: GCA_016713365.1. Classification (GTDB taxonomy): domain Bacteria; phylum Verrucomicrobiota; class Verrucomicrobiia; order Limisphaerales; family JADJPG01; genus JADJPG01. The sequence continues at coordinate 111,937 of JADJPG010000019.1, forward strand.
GACCCGTGCCGAAAGGCAGCGGCGGCAAGCTCATCGTGCGCAAGCCCTGGCCCTCCATGCTGCGCGGACTCTGGGGCGACAATCAGCGCTACAAGGAAGTCTATTGGAGCGAAGTCAAAGGCAGCTACTTCACTGGCGACGGCTGCCGTCAGGACAAAGACGGATACTTCTGGATCGTAGGCCGCATCGATGACGTGCTCAACGTCGCCGGCCACCGCATCGGCACCGCGGAAGTCGAGAGCGCGCTCGTCAGCAACCACAACGTTGCCGAAGCCGCCGTCGTCGGCCGCCCCGATGATCTCAAGGGTCAGGCCCTCGTCGCCTTCGTCACCCTCAAGACCGGCGTGCAAGCCAGCTCTGAACTCCGCGAACAATTGCGCGCCCACGTCGGCAAGGAAATCGGCCCCGTCGCCAAGCCCGATGACATTCGATTCGCGGAAGGCCTGCCCAAGACCCGCTCCGGCAAGATCATGCGCCGTCTGCTCAAGCAGGTGGCGGCTGGCACGGAGATCAAAGGCGACACCACC
>JADJPG010000020.1 GCA_016713365.1 Verrucomicrobiota bacterium
TTCAATTCTGCTGACTCAGAACTTCCCAAACTTCATTGGAAGAACTTCCGAGCGGTGTCTTTTTCAGGATTATCGCTACGAGATTTGCGTCCTTACCTCGTAACGGACTTGAAGCAATCCGAGCGGAGACGCCGCCAACAATGACAACAACGATTCCCACCGCTATCGCTGCGGTTCGATTACGCATGGCGAGTTATAGTCGAATATGGCGTTTGGCCAAACCGCCCTCGCGCAGCCTTATGACCGGAGCGGCGAAAAGTCCGGTTCACCTCGGCGCTTTCGGCTGCACGTATTTGAATGTTTCGTCTCGGGGATGACGCGGAGGCGCGGGTGAAGCTGGGTGGCATAAAGTAGAGTGCGCCCTGAAAGTCTACTGTTCACCACGTCGGAACCTTCCGCGGTAAAAGCCGACCACTGCGACAGCTGGAAGCAATCCGACTGCACTCCCGATGAAGAAGGAATTACGAACCGGAGAACCTTTTCCGTTATCCCGCCAATCCGCCCAAAGGAACCAGAATCCAACGAGGTCTTTGCTTCCGGCGCTCAACGACGATACACGCCAGAGCAGCAAGGAGTCCGGGCAGACCGATGATTATCATCGTATAGATGGCAATCATGTGGTGAGGAGAGGTTCACCTCGGCGCTTTCGGCTGGACGTATTTGAACGGCTTCGTCTCGGGGATGACGCGGACTTGCGTGGTGTATTTGTAGGGCGAAGCGCTGCCGCTGTCGTAGGTCATCTCAACGAAAAACGCGGTCCAACCTTTCTCCGGCTTCTCGACTTTCCCGACATACACGCTGCCTTTGCCGGTCAGATCGGTGCTGGTCCAAGCCTTGCCGATCGCGTCGACGCGGAAGTCGCGCGCGTTCGGGTTCGTTGCCTGCCAGAGCTTCGCAGCTTTCGGCTCGTCGCTGCACTCCACGCGGATGGAGCCGTCCTTTTCCATGGACCAGTCGAACTTCGGAAGCTTCGAGCCTTTCACAATGGCCGCATACGACGCGAGGAGCGTCATCCAGGCATCGGAGTCCTTGAGGGAATGGTCGGCGTTCGGAACGTAGCGGAGGTATTTGGTCCCCTTGAGATCCTTCCAGTAGAACTGCGCGGAGTCCGGTACGAAGAACTGGTCGCCGCTGGCGTTGATGATGAACTTCGGGAGCGTGAGGCGCTCGCGGTATTCGTAAGGCTCTTCGATCTTCATCAGCGCCTGATATTCCGGTGTGCCGTCCCAATCCATGATCTTGGCGCGGGTGTAATCTCCGACGGCGGGTGCGTAGAAGCCGTAGACTTCCCAGTGATGATGGAAGGACGGACGGATATTCAGCATGTCGATGACAATGGGCGCGATGGCGATGACGCGGTCGTCGACGGCGGCGGTGGTCCAGGTGGTCCAGCCGCGCTTGGAGCCGCCGGCTACGAAGAACTTGTCCACCGTGATCTTTCCACCTTCTTCGCTCGCGCAGAATGCGGTAATCGTGTCGAGCGCGCGCACGGCAGCCTTGGTCATCGGCAGACGCGCGGGCCACTTCTCGTCGCCGGTGCGAAGGAACTTGTCCCATGTGTAGGCGATCAACGAATCCTCGGTGCGGCCTTTTGTCTCGCCGGCGAAGACAGTTGGCTGGTTCGGCACGTTGCTCAGGCTGGCGACGACAGTGTCCGTCTCCTTCGCAATCTGGATCATGTTCGCCTCGGCCTTTGAGGGCGGATTCGTTTTGTGACTGCCGCCTCCGATGAACAGCATCGCGGTGGAGCTGGACACCTTGTCGGGCTTCACAAGGGTGAGCCAGTGTTGCCAGAGCGGACGCTCGACTTCGTTGGTGGTGAGCCACGCCTGCGAGATCATGTCGATCATGTAGGTCGTGTAGCCGTTGCCCTTCACGGTGCTCGCGAGGCGGAAGGAGTAGCTCGGATCCGGCGCCTTCACGTAACGGTCCAACGCGGTGCGTTCGCCGACGGCGGTGCGGTCCGCAGCGGCAAGGGAACTCAGTGTCGCCAGGAAGAGCGCGACGGCAGGGACGAAGAGACGAATCGGGGGCGTTGGCATAGTGATGGAATTTGAATCACCATTCCGACTTCGGCGCGACGAAAAAATTCAGCGGGCGCGGCGCTTAAAGGGGCAGTTTCCGGAAGACTCCAACCAGACCCAGCTCAAACGCCCAGGCAACCAGCCAGACGAGCGCTCCCATCACGATGGGCGCGAAGTCCACCCGACCAAGTCGAAGCGGGATTCCTCTCAGGAGGGACAGGAGATGACGCGCGGTTTCGCTGATAAAATCGAGCAACTGGAAGCGGCCAATGTAAATGTAGCTGTTCACCAGATGAACCACGAGGACGCCGAGGAGGAGATACTTCCACGCCAGAAGGGACGCGAACCCGAGCACGGCTGCTTGTTCCACGACGAGCACGAATGACGGCGCCGCCGGCAGCAGTCCCACGGCGGTGAGCAACGGGTGAATCGGGAGCCAGAGCAGGCCACTGAACAAGGGCAGCAGGAGCTTTACTGCAATGGGCCAGCGCTCGATCCGACCAAGGTGCAATCGAACCAAATGCTGAATGGGCTGGGCGTCGGGCACGGCGCGATTGATGACGCTGAGGAGGAGCAGGCAAATCTGAAAGCTGATCCAAAGCACGCCGAAGCTCAGCACGGAATACAGCGTCATGCGCCAGGGCAAATCGCTGCGGAAGGGAACGGTGACGACACCGAGATCAATCAGCGGCACCCATTTCAGCGCCGGACCGACGAGTTGATACAGCAGACCGCGCACAAACAGCAGACCGGCCAGCGCCGCCAAATAACGCCAGCGTCGTGCCGGTTGCGGTTCCGCCGTTCGCAGGGTGTGGACAAGCGTAGACCGATAAGGGACGTATTCCTTGAAACCCATCCCGCGCCAGTTCACCCAGAGGAGCAGGGCGACCAGGTTCAGGATGGAATGAAGGAGCAGCATGTCTTCGTGATGCGTAATGCGTGATTCGTGAAGGAATGCGTGGAAGTGCCACCGCGCTCCGCACCGCGATCACGTGTCACGCATCACTCGTCACGAACACTACATCATCTTCAAGAGCGTGTCCGCCATGTCGCTCGGCGTGGTGGCGACACCAATGCCGGCGGCCTTGAACGCGGCGATCTTTGCTTCCGCAGTGCCTTTGCCGCCGCTGACAATCGCGCCGGCGTGGCCCATGCGGCGTCCCGGAGGTGCCGTCGCGCCCGCGATGAATCCCGCGACGGGCTTCTTGCAGTTCTTCGCGATCCATTCCGCGGCTTCTTCTTCGGCGCTGCCGCCGATCTCGCCGATCATGATGATGCCGGTGGTTTCCGGGTCGTCGTTGAAGAGCTTGATGACGTCGAGGTGCGAAGTGCCGTTGACCGGATCGCCGCCGATGCCGACGCAGGTGCTCTGACCAACGCCGCGGCAGGTGAGCTGCCAGACCGCTTCGTAAGTGAGCGTGCCGGAGCGCGAGACGACGCCGATGTTGCCCTTCTTGTGAATGTAGCCGGGTGCGATGCCGATGCGGCAGCCGCCGTGGGAATCCTTGCCTTCACCGGGCGTCACGATGCCGGGGCAGTTCGGGCCGATGAGCCGCGTGGCACTGCCCTGCATGGCACGCTTCACCTGCACCATGTCGCGCACCGGAATGCCTTCGGTGATGGCGACGACGAGATCGAGCGCGGCGTTCACGCCTTCGAGAATCGCGTCCGCAGCAAACGGCGGCGGGACGAAGACAGCGCTGGCGGTGGCACCGGTTTGCTTCACGGCTTCGGCGACGGTGTCGAAGATCGGCACCTTCTTGCCGCCGTGCTCGAAGAACTGGCCGCCCTTGCCAGGCGTGACGCCGGCGACGATCTGCGAGCCGTAATCGATGGAGAGCTGGGCATGCCGTGCGCCGAAGCTGCCGGTGATGCCTTGGACGAGAACCTTGGTGTCGGGTTTGATGAGAATGGCCATGATGAAATTTGTCGTGTCAGTGTGACGTTTTGCGGCTGTGACTCAAAATAAATCTCGCTGCTGCCCTTGCTTCTCCTTGATTGCGGTCAGTTGCGTTACTGCAATCAAATCGTGCGGACGTCCGACGGTGGCCTTGGCTTTGATCAATGCGTCGATGCCAAAGATGTAGCACTGGCCGAAGGGAAACTGCTTCAGTTCACTTTGTTTCAGGACTGCTTCAAAGTCGCCGACGCCGGCAACCTCGCTTAAACAATCGAGAATCCCCAGGTCAGTGGTCAGGTAGAGATTTTTCAAACGACCACAGAGTTCATCAGTGAGTTCAAGCGGTAGCTTGTTGGCCGTGAGCCGGTGTCTGGGATGAAAATCTTTGAAGGCACCTTCGATCCGACGGAGATTCTCCGGAGTGAAACGTGCGCAGACATCTACATCTTCTGTAACCAACGAAACTCCGTAGTGGCGCGAGGCCAAACCTCCAATGAGGCTAAACTCTACCTTGGCCGCAATCAGGCGTTTGATTATCTCAGTGAGCTGTTCCATCGGTAACAGACGTGGCCTGTTGCAAAGCGCGCACCAACGACAATGCACGATCATTGGCCAGTAAACGTTCCCACGGAGTGAGCCTCAGGTTTTCCTCGATAAGCGACATGTCGATACCCTGTGCGAATGCCGCACGCCACGCCGGCCCAGCTTCGGGAGGCATAATATATTCCCCGTTCATCTGCGCCAATGTCACTTCATCAATCATGAATTTACTCGGGGAACAGTCACACTCTCAAAACTCAGTGATGCCCGGATTTGCGTTTGTGGATGCAAATCAAGTTGCCATCCGGGTCGTAGATGAACGCCATCTGGCAGACGGGCGTAGGGAACGGCTCCATCTGAAACTTCACGCCGTTCGACTTCAAATGCGCGATAGCTGCGTCGAAGTCTTCGACTTCGAGTCCAACGGAGCAGCCGTCCGAAGTAGGTTTCCAGCCGGGCGCACCGGCGCCGAGTGAGAGCGTCCCGTTGGCGATGTCGTATTCCGTCCATTGCATCCCGCCGGCTTCGCCGTGGGCCATGGTCGCCGTCAGGCCAAGCACGCCTTCATAGAACTTCCGCGCCCGCGCCATGTCGGTGACGGGGTAGCAGCTGAATGCGATTTCGGTGACTTTCAACACGGTCAAAAAATTTCCAAACTACGGGCGCTTGTTCTCCAGCGGCGCGTCCGGACGACGCAGCAGGCGACCGAAAACTCCGGCGGCCACTTCGCGAAGTTTCTCGTGCACCGGCCTGCGCGGGCCGATGAGCGCATCGAACTCGCGTTCCATTTGCTGACGCAGCCGCTCGCAACGCTGTTGCGTTGCAGCGTTCTGCTCGGCCACGGCAACGATTTGCTTTTGCAGTTCAATCAACTGTTGGTACTGCCCCAAATCCTCGGCTTCGATTTGTGAAGCCTGCACTTGTCTCGCGCCCACAAACATCATCCCTGATCTTGCGTCCCTGCAGATTGAGTCCTACTGCCGAGGCTGCGGCTACTTCACCGCAGCGACGACCTTCTTCGCAGCGTCCGCCATCGAATCGCCGCTGATGATCGTCAACCCGCTCTCGGCCAAAGTCTTCTTGCCGGCGACCACGTTGTTACCTTCGAGTCGCACCACGAGTGGCAGCTTCAAGCCCGTTTCCTTCACCGCGGCCACAATGCCCGTGGCGATGACGTTGCAATCCATGATGCCGCCGAAAATGTTCACGAAGATCCCCTTCACGTTGGGATCCTGCAGGATGATCTTGAACGCCGCCGTCACCTGCTCCTTGCTCGCGCCGCCGCCCACGTCGAGGAAGTTCGCCGGGCTGGCGCCGAAATGCTGGATGATGTCCATCGTCGCCATCGCCAGACCCGCGCCGTTGACGAGGCACGCGATGGAGCCGTCGAGCTTGATGTAATTGAGCGAAAACTTGCTCGCTTCGATTTCGAGCGGCGCTTCCTCGTTGAGGTCGCGCATCTCCTGAATGTCCTTGTGGCGATAGAGCGCGTTGTCATCGAGACCGATCTTCGCGTCCACGGCGCACATGCTTTCCTTGCCGTCCGCCGCCTCAACGATGCAGAGCGGATTGATCTCCACCATGCTCGCGTCGCATTCCCACCACGTCTTGTAAACGCCCATCACCAGCTTGGCGCAGGCGTTGAAGAGATCGCCCTTGAGGCCGAGGCCCGCGGCGATCTTGCGCGCTTGGAACGGCTGGATGCCGACGGCGGGATCGATCCATTCCTTGAGGATCTTCTCCGGCGACTTCTCCGCGACTTCCTCAATGTCCACGCCGCCCTCGGTGCTGGCCATGATCAGCGGACGCGAGTTCGCGCGGTCGAGCAGGATGGCGAGGTAGAATTCCTTCTTAATCGTCTCTGCGCTGGCCACGAGAATGGTGCTGACGAGCCGACCGTCCGGACCGGTCTGCTTCGTGACGAGCACCTGGCCAAGCATGGCCTTGGCGAGAGTCACAACGTCATCAATGGACTTTGCAAGCTTCACGCCGCCCTGGAAGCCGCTCTTGAACGTGCCCTTGCCGCGGCCGCCGGCGTGGATCTGGGACTTCACCACGGCGAGCTTGTGGCCGGAGCCGAAGATTTTATCGGCGATGGCCTTGGCCTGTTCCGGCGTGGTGGCGGGTTCGCCCGCGGGCACAGTGACACCGTATTGTTTGAGCAGTTGCTTCGCTTGATATTCGTGAATGTTCATTGGTCAGTTCAAAGTCATCAGTCCATGACGAGCGGAAGCGCTCGTAGCAAAACAGGTCCGCCTCCTCGCGTTGGCGGCGGTGGTGCCTATCGCTGATCCACCGGCACGACCTTCAATCCCACCGGGCCGGTGTAAACCGACTGCGGGCGGATGAGACGGTTGTCGGCGAGCTGCTCCAGCACGTGGGCTGTCCAGCCGCTCGTACGCGCGATGGCGAAGATAGGCGTGAACAGATCGGTCGGGATGCCGAGCGAGTAGTAAACGGTGGCCGAATAGAAATCGACGTTCGCGTGGAGGTTCTTCTTGGCGAGCATCGTCTCGGCGATGCGTTCGCTCATCTGGATCCACTTCTTGTCACCCAGCTTCTCGCAGAGGATCTGCGCCATGCGCTTGAGATGCGGCGCGCGCGGGTCGAGCACCTTGTAGATTCGATGTCCGATGCCCATGATCTTCCGCTTGTTCGCCAGTGAATCCTCCAGCCACGCGTCCACCTTGTCGAGTGAACCAATCTCCTGAAGCATCTTGATCACGCCTTCGTTCGCGCCGCCGTGCAGCGGGCCTTTCAGCGTGCCGATGGCGGTCGTGATCGCGGAATACATGTCGCTCAACGTCGCGATGGTCACCCGCGCTGAACGTCGAGGCGTTCATGCCGTGATCCGCGTGCAGCACGTAGCACATGTCGAGGGTGCTTTCGGCTTCCTTCGACGGCTTCTCGCCATTGATCATGTAGAGGAAGTTCGCCGCTTCACCGAGCGACTTGTCGGGATGAACGAGGCCCTTGCCCTGGCGATGGCGATGGAAATAAGCCGTAACGACGGGAATCTGCGCGATCAACCGGAGCGCCTTGCGACGCTGTGCGTGCTGAGAGTCGTCATCGCAGGTCGTGTCGAAACAGCCGAGCGCGGAAACGCCGGTGCGGATGGCGTGCATCGGCGGCGTGTCCTTCGGCATCTCACGAATCATGTTCACGACGCCTTCGGGCAGTTCGCGAAACTCCTTCAAGATGCCCTGGTAATCAGCGAGCTCCTTCTTGTTCGGGAGATGATTGTGGTGAAGCAGGTGAACAACTTCCTCGTAGGTGACCTTGCCGGCGAGTTCGTTGATGTCGTAGCCGCAGTAAATGAGCTGACCAATGTCACCGCGCACGTCGCTCAGACGTGTATTGGCGGCGACCACGCCTTCAAGGCCCTTGGGAGTTGATACCGGTGTAGTCATACGAAATTCTCGGGCAAATCTAGGAACCGTGCATGGGCAGGTCAACGGTTTTCGCCCCGTCGAGCGCCGCAATACCTGAAACCTAATCCACGAACCCGGTCGCAAGCGTGAATTGTACTCACAGCCAAATCCGGATTCACTCCCGATACATGTCCGGCTTGAGCACGCCGACAAACGGCAAGTTGCGGTAACGCTCCGCGTAGTCGAGGCCGTAGCCGATGACGAACAGGTCCGGAATGCTGAAGCCCACGTAGTCCGCGCGAACCTTCTCCACGCGCCGCGCCGGCTTATCGAGCAGCACACAAGTCTTGATGCGACGCGGCTTCAGCGGACGCAACTTCGCGAGCACGCGCTTCATAGTTCGACCGGTATCCAAGATGTCGTCCACGAGAAGGACGTCGCGCCCACGCACGTCGATGCGGAGTTCCTTCGTGAAGACAAGTTCGCCGGAGGTCGTGCCAGTGCCGTAGCTGGAGACACCGATGAAATCCAGGCGCATGGGAATCGAGAGGTGCCTGATGAGATCCGCGAGGAACATCACCGTGCCACTCAGAAGGGAGACCACGACCATTTCCCGTCCGCGGAAGTCGTTCTCGATCTCTGCTGAGAGACGGCGAATGCGTCGGGCAAGCTGTTGCTCAGTGATGAGTATGCGTTCGACTTCACCACGCCAAGGAGCGGGAACCGCATTAATTGGTCGAGGTCTCATTGCGAAGGCAAGCCACGTAGTTCAGCATCCTTTGATGCTGCCATTCTCGGTAGTCAGAGTCTTCGCGACGAATATCCGCGTCGTCGAAAAAGTGGTCGACCTCATGCAGGTATTGAAAGTTCGGATACTTAGTAATCAGCACCTTCTCCAGCGCATAGCGTTCAGTATACCAATGCTCCAGGTCTTCCTTCGTGTTGAGAGGCAAAGAAATCAGTCGTTCCAATTCGTCAGCCAAATATTGGGCGCCGGATTTCATACATCGTCTACGACGTTCAAATATGCTTCGAATCCGCGTGATCCTTCTGCGTGTAGCCGGATTCCTGACGCTTGAAGTTCACTTCGTTCTTCTTCACGTAAGCATTGAAGACGTCGTCCGCGCTCATGCCGAGCACCTGCGCCATGCTGATGAGAAAATGGAACAGGTCCACGACCTCGACCCGCGCGTTCTGTTCGTCGAACTTCTGGTACTTGGCCCACCACTTCCACGGCACGCTGTCCGTCAACTCCGCGAGCTCCTGCGTCATCGCGCGCGTGTAATTGAGAATCCATTTGGTCTTCTCCTCTTCCGTCATGCCGTCGGTGTTCACACCGATGCGCTGGTTGAGGGCGGCTTGCATGCGGAAGAGTTCGCGGAGCTGGTCGGCATTTTGCATGCGACGAGGATTTCAGGGCACGTTCCGGAAGCAAGCGGGAAGTGCGGCGGACGAATGCCGGCGGACGCTGAAAGGGCCGCGATTATGATTGCGGGCATCGCGCGACGAAAGGCATCGTTCGCAGTGCCGTCCACGGTCCCGCCGTGCGCCGGAGTGTAATTGAACAGACACAACTGACAGAACCGAACCAGCTCGAGACGTGAAAGAAATTGTCCCGCCGCCCGCGCCGATCGTGCGCAATGAACAGGCCAGCATCCAGGCGTTGTTCCAGAAGAACGTCCTGCCCACTTACGCGCGCTTCGACATCGCGCTGAGCCACGGCACTGGCAATTACGTCTACGACGTCAACGGCAAGCGCTATCTCGATCTCGGCGGCGGCATCGCCGTCTGCTGTCTCGGCCACGCGAACCCGGAAATCACCGACGCGCTCGTGAAGCAGTCGCAGAAGTTGATTCACATCTCGAATCTCTATTACAACGAGCCACAAGGCCGGCTTGCCGCGGCGCTCGTGAAGCTGCTCGCGCCCGGCAAGGTCTTCTTCTGCAATTCCGGCGCGGAAGCGAATGAAGGTCTCTACAAGCTCGCGCGCAAGTTCGGCCACGACGAGGGGCGCTTCGAGATTCTCACCGCCGTTAATTCCTTCCATGGCCGCACGCTCGCCGGCATCGCCGCGACCGGTCAGGACAAGGTGAAGAAGGGCTTCGAGCCGATGGTCACCGGGTTCCGTCACGTGCCTTACAACGATCTGCAAGCGATGCGCGATGCGATCTCGCCGGCCACGGTCGCGATTCTCATCGAAGGCATTCAGGGCGAAGGCGGCATCACGCCGGCGTCCGCGGAATATCTGCTCGGGCTGCGCCAGTTGTGCGACGAGAAGAAGCTGTTGCTCATGATGGACAGCGTGCAGTGCGGCCATTTCCGCACCGGCCGATTCCAAAGTTTCCAGCGCACGCTCGAAGGCGTTCCCGGCGGGGAGAAGTTCATGCCGGATGCGATCTCGATGGCGAAATCGCTCGGCGGCGGCATGCCGATGGGCGCGTTTTGGGTCGCCGAAAAACACGCCGAGTTGCTCGGGCCCGGCACCCACGGCACCACCTACGGTGGAACACCTCTCGCCTGCGCCGTCGCGTTGCGCATTCTGGAAGTGATCGAGCGCGAGAACCTCGGCGAGAATGCCCGTCTGCTCGGCGATTGGTTGAAGAACGAGATCGCCCGGCTCGTCGCGAAGTATCCCGGTGTAATCAAGAGCGCGCGCGGTCTGGGCTTCATGCTCGGCATCGAGCTCGTCGAGAAGGAGAGGATCCCAGGGTTCGCCGCGAGCGACAAAACATCTTCGATCCAGTTCGTGAACCGGCTGCACGACGCTGGCGTGTTGACGATTCCGTCCGGCGCGCAGGTGGTGCGGTTGCTTCCGGCGCTGAACTTGACGCGACTGCAGGCCGAGGAGGGCATCCAGGCCATCGAGTCCATCGCCGCGAGCGTGTCCTAGAATCAACGAATCTTTTCGTGACGTTCGCGGTTACTTCTGCTTAATTCACCGGCTTTCCCAGGCGTTGACCTGGGTTTTTCCGTTGTCCTTCGGATGGGCGCGGACTTTGTTATGAAGCATCTGCTCAGTCTTGAGAAAATGTCGCGGAGCGACATGGAACTGGTTTTGCACAACGCGACGGAGTTCAAGCGCGACCGCAAAACCCACCGCAAGCCGCTGGCCGGTCAGACCTGGGCGCTGATGTTCAGCAAGTCCTCCACGCGCACCCGCGTTTCCTTCGAGGTCGGCATTCGCGAACTGGGCGGGCAGGTGATGTTTCTCAACGCGAACGACATTCAGCTCGGCCGCGGCGAACCGATCAAGGACACGGCCCGCGTGCTGGGCCGCATGATTCATGGCGCGGTCATCCGCACCTTCGCGCAGAGCGATGTGGAAGAATTCGCGCGCTACTCCGGTATCCCGACCATCAACGCTCTCACCGATGACGAGCATCCCTGTCAGGTGCTGACGGACGTCTTCACGTTTCAGGAGAAGCTCGGCCCCATCGCCGGCAAGGTCGTCACGTTCATCGGCGACGGCGCGTGCAACATGCCCGCTTCCTGGATCTGGGCGGCAGCCAAGCTCGGCTTCGAACTGCGCATCGCTGCGCCAAAGAATTATCAGCCGAGCCCCGAGCTGCTGAAGCGCGCGGGCGGGAAGATCATCGTCACCGAAGATCTGAAGGCTGCGGCGTCCGGCGCGGACATGCTCTACACCGACGTCTGGATCTCGATGGGCAAGGAGGCGGAATCCGCGTTGCGCATCCAGGAGATGACGGGCTACCAAATAAACGCCGACCTGCTCAAACTAGCCAAGCCCGGCGCGCTGGTGATGCACTGCCTGCCGGCGTATCGCGGCAAGGAGATCGACGAAGCGACGTTTGAGGCCCACGCAAAGACGATCTTCGACGAAGCCGAGAACCGTCTCCACGTGCAGAAGGCAATCGTTGACTGGATCGTCTCCTGAACACGACGTTCACTCCGCCGCATTGATCCGCGTAATCTTCACGCGGTAATCCACCGGGCCTTTCTCGAGGTGTTCCCAGCGAAACGCGGCGGGAAACTCCGCCTCGAACTGATACCGCAATGGCACGGGATCGTGATCGTTCAGCAGCACGAAGTATTCGCCCACCGGGAGCTCCGCCCAGCGTTTGAGAATCATGCCGTGCTTGATGGAGCACGGAATGGGACGGACATCCATGATGCGATCCGTGTCGATGGGAGAAGCGAGGTTGGTAGTCATAGTTTTGATTTCGAGGAACAAATTAAAGCGGGGTTAAAACAGGACGCCGGTGCGTTCGCGACCGGCCGGGGTCATCATCGCGGGATTCCACGGCGGATCCCAAACGATGTCCACGTCGACCTCCTCCACGCCTTCGAGACTGAGCAGGACATTGTGCACGCCCCAGCGGATGCTTTCGTGCATCGGACAGCCCGGCGTGGTGAGGGTCATCACAACGCGCACTTTGGTTCCCTCGATCTGGATGTCGTAGATCAACCCGAGGTCCACGATGTTGCAGTCGAGTTCCGGATCGTTCACCTGACGCAACGTGCGCAGGACGAGATTCTGAGCAACAAGTGGAGTGTTCATGGCGAGACAACGAGTTTCGGACCAGCCAGCGGTGCCAATCGCGGACGGAAGAGGTGCGAGAGAATCTTCGCGACGTTCAGCGCGAACGCGCCGAGACCCAGTAGCAACACGACGCAACTCGCCTGCACCGCGCGTTCATGACTGAAGGTCGCGCTTAGCGTGACGCCCGCAAGTCCAAGCATCAGGAGAACGAAGCTAATGACTTGCAGGCGTTCGGAGTAGAGCTCGGAGAGCGAGGGCACCTTGGCCCGACCGATCTGTTTGCTGTAGCTGGAATACCAGACGAGGAACGGGATGATCTTGTGGAGCATGCCGACGATGGCGAACGAGAGAACACCGAGCAACGCGAGCACGCCGTAAACCGTTTCGAGTTGTGCGGTCAGCGCCGTCAGCGGAAGGCCCGGCCAGCACAGCACGATCGCCAGCGCTGACAGCGGCGCGAGCAACGCGAGCGCGACGAGGAATTGTTTGAGACCCCAGTCGAGCACGGCGCGTTTCCGCGCACGCAGGATGGCGAGGACTTCGATGGAGAAACATACCAGCCCGGCGACGGTGACGAGCGCGAAGGCGAGCTTCCAGACGCTGCCAAAGAGGATGGTGATCGCGAGACCGAGCAGACCGACGTTCAGAAGGACAATCGACGTCAGCGCGCGGCGCGAGCTCTGCACTTCGCTGAGCGTGAACATCGGGATGAGTTTGTAGGAGACCGCGACGAGCATCATGACGAAGAAGCCGAGCACGCCGAGATGTGCGTGGGCGTGCATGGAAGCAATCGGATCGAGCGGATTGATCTTCGGCCAGCACTTCGCTGAAGCGAGGAACAGTCCGGCCAGCATCGTCATCACCAACCAGAACAGCGCCGAGGAGATCCCGAACGCGACGACGTTCCAGCGCGGAATGCGCGCAAGGGTGCGCGTGAGATTATAGGCAAAGAGGATGACGCCGAATCCAAACACGGAGCCGAAGTGTCCTACTTGTTTCATGTTCCAGACCCAGAACATGGCGACCATTCCGGCGAAGCCCACGGTGTGCAGAACGAAATGCCAGCGCGCGAGCGTTTCGCTGTGGAGTTTTGTTTCCAGCGCGACCGGCACGAGCTGATACATCGCGCCCATGATTACCGAGCAGAGCCAGCCCAGGACGAACAGATGCGTCACGGCGATGATGTATTGGTTGTAATGATACGTCGCGAGCAGGTCGGGTCGAATTGCGATCCAGATCATCGCGGTGACGAGCGACGCGATTCCCGTCATCACGAAGCGCAGTGGGACAGCGACCGATGGCGCGTGGGCATCGGCTACCGATGCCTTCTTAATAGGCAGATGGCAGTTGCGCTCCTTCGTAATCGCCGACGCCGGAGTCGCGCGTCCTGAATCACGCGCGTCGAATGTGAGTGATGAAGCTTCCATCGGGTTGTTCCTCGCTTTCTCCGACGAATCCACGTTCGGTGAGCTGGCCATACAGATGCATTGGTCGTCGGTCGGTCAACGCGCGCATCTGCGCGCCGGCGGGCAACTGCGTCAGCGCTTCGAGAATCGTTACGAGCGGTTGCGGTGGCTCAAGGCCGCGCGCGTCCACGGTGATAGGTTTGGTCTCGTGACCGGAGCAGTGCGTCTCCGCTCGTGGCGGCACGGAAGACTCTCCGGGTTCGAGCATCGACGCTTGAGTAAAAATGACTTCCACTCTCCTTGATTCAGGAGTAGTTCGGAGTGCGTGAATCCTCGGCGAGCAAGTAGGCTGAACAAAGGAAGCGGCTTGAACGGAGCGAGGAGCCGGAGATTCTGGCCGGGCTCCAGCGCTTCTACCGCTGTCATGATTTTCGTGAACGGTTCGATTCCGGCGCGAATCTCGTCGCGCACATCGAGTGTCACCGTGTTGGCATTCATGGCGGGAAAACGTTATCGGGCGACTGGAGTGAGGGCCTTGATGTCGGTCAGCGTCGGAAAAGACGGAGGTGACTTGATCAAGGTCAGCAACATGGAGAACGGCTCCGTCGCCTTTACGGCATGCGGGAGGTTCGGCGGCATATAAATCAATTCTCCCGCCGCAAGCGTCCGTGGAACTCCGGCGAGACTGAACTCGCATCGTCCCGAGAGAATCTGGATCAGCGCTTGCGAGGTTGAGGTGTGCTCGCTGAGTTCCTGGCCTTCAGCGAAGCCAAAAAGAACTACTCGCACGGTCGCAGAATTGAGCAGCACACGGCTGACGATGCCGTTGGGAGCGAAGTGGGTTTCCTGCACCAGAGAGAGGATTGTTTCCTGTTTCGGATCGATGAGCGGTCGTTCAATCATGAGAAGAGCATCGGTGGATCGAACGAATGGCGCCTTGATGCTGGTCAAAGTCCTCAAGGATTGGCCGAAGCTGAAATCCTTGATGCGCGTCAAAGCCATGCGAGCGGGGGCGGTTATGCTTTCGCAAGATTCGGGTGGCTTGAGACACGTGCTGCCCGGCAGAATTCGAAACTCAATCCGGCCTATGAAAGCAGAGACTCAACTCAATCACTGGATGCGAGGAACTGGAATGGCGCCCTTGTTGGTGGGCGGCGCGCTGGCGTTGAGCGCGTTGGTCGCCGTCGCGGACGATTTCCAGGGCGCGACTCATCTGATGCCGTTCGACGAGGAAACGATCAATTACAGCAAGCAGAAGGACACCGGACCCATCGCGCAATTGCAGGCGAAGATCGATCGCGGGGAGTTGAAGATGAACTACGGCGAGAAGTTCGGATATCTGTCGTCTCTACTGGAAGCACTGGAGGTCTCAACCAATTCACAGATGCTGGTGTTCTCAAAGACGTCGTTTCAGCGCGAACGAATTGCTCCGCGAACTCCGCGCGCCGTGTTCTTCAACGACGACGTCTACATTGGTTTCGTGCAGGGGTCGCCCTTGTTGGAGATTTCGTCCGTGGATCCGAAGTTGGGCGGCGTTTTTTACACGTTGGAACAAACGAAGACGGACAAGCCGCGTTTCGTTCGCACGGATCAATGTCTCGAGTGCCACGCTTCCGCCAAGACGATGGGTGTGCCCGGACATTTGGTCCGATCGTTCGCGACGGACGAGAACGGCGTGGTGGACATGACGACAGGCACCTCGCTGGTGAATCATCGCACGCCGATCGAAGAGCGTTGGGGTGGGTGGTTTGTGACCGGCGATGCCGGCAAACAACCACACCGAGGAAATCTGTTCGGCAAGTCCGCTTTCGCGCGGCATGAAAAGGAGCCCGGATTCCTCGGCAACCAAACCGACCTGAAGAAGTTCTTTGATGTGTCGGAATACCTGAGCGGGAACAGCGACATCGTCGCGCTGATGGTGATGGAACATCAGTCGCACATGCACAATTTCCTGACGCGGCTGAACTATGAATCGACCATCGCCCTTCAACAATACGGACACACGCGTTACCTGAAGAACATCGTCGAAGCGTTCGTGCGTTACCTGTTGTTCGTCGAAGAAGCGCCCTTCGCGTCACCGATCCGGGGGAACTCCGGATTCGCCGCAGAGTTCGCAAAGCTGGGTCCGCGCGATGAGAAGGGGCGTTCGCTCCGGGATTTCGATTTGCACACGCGGTTGTTCAAGTATCCGTGCAGCTACCTCATCTACACCGACGCGTTCGATCAGCTGCCTGCGAAGTTGAAGGAACGCATCTACGATCGGTTGTTGGAGGTCCTCAGTGGCGAAGACACGAGCGCCGCCTATGCGAAGCTCTCGCCGGAATCTCGCACCGCCATTCGCGAGATTCTGGGCGCGACAAAGAAGGACCTGCCCTCCAACTGGCGCGACTGAGCCAACTGGTCCTTGAAATAGAGAGCACCCTCCAAGATGCAGGGTTTCGGTTACTTCATCGGCCAGTTTTAGATCCTTCCGCCTCTCTATTAAGGCGTTAGGAGTCCTACATTTTCCAAGTACGATCTCATCTGAAGCAGGGGTTTCGTGTGTTCTTCTACGTAGGTTTCTGTAGCTGAATAGGTAATTGAGGTTCACCTCCCGTGATTCCCCGGTCGGGCTGTCGGTAACGGTTCCTATTGGTCGCGATGTATTTGCTCCAATTGTTGGGAACCCAAAGCGGAGGTAAATATCACCATCAGGTTGAACACCACGGGGTGCTCACCGAGAAACAAAAATTTTATGACCAATCTGCCGCCAACCCAAACACAACGCCAAACGCTCTGGGAGGGGGCTTCACTGCCCCCTCTCAGAATGCGGGACGAGAAGCCCAGCGTGCAGGAGCAACCTGCCGCGGCTCCAGCTCCCGTGGCGCCGAAGCCCTCAGAAGCTTCGGTCGCCACCGGGCCGTCCAACTGGTTCCGCCGGAACTCGACAACGCTCCTGATTGTGGCGCTGCTGTCCATCCCGGCCTATTTCCTCGCGAGCCGCTACGTCGTCACCGCAGTGGTCATTCAAGGCCGCAGCATGATGCCCACGTTGAAGGACGGAGAGCATTACTACCTGAACCGCTGGCAGTATCTCCTGATGACGCCTAAACGCGGCGACATCGTGGTCATCAAAGATCCCGGCCACGATGACTTCGCCGTGAAGCGCATCGTCGCGCAACCGTTTGACTGGATTAACATCAAGAACGGCATTCTCTACGTGAACGGTCGCCGCCTGGATGAACCCTATCTGGCGAAGGAAACGCGCACGGATACGCCGGACTTGAAAGAGAAGTGGATCCAGCTCGGGAAGGACCAGTATTACATGCTGGGCGACAATCGCGAGAACAGCGAAGACAGTCGCTTCTACGGTCGGGTGATGCGCGAAAACATCATCGGCAAGCTGATCAAGTAACTGAGTTTCGGCCCGACGTGGCCAAGCTGCACATCGTCAACAAGCCCGCGGCTGAGTGGTCGCGGGCTTGTTCTTTTGTGACAAGACTCCGAAGGATTCAGACAAACTGCGGATGCCGGAGCAGTCGCTCCAAAGTCGTCGGCTGAAGCGGAGCCTGACGATAAACTGGTTCCCACATCGGCTCTGCGCTGCCCGAACGCCGGGCGCGCTCCAACCAGTCACGACCCAGCAATGACGGCACAAGGTCACGAGCATTCGCGGCAATCGTAGTTTCTTCCTTCCTGCCGGTGGCGGGTCCGGATCCGACGAAGAATCCTGCCAGGAGCAACGACACCCTGAGCATGGTGCTCCGGGAATACGTCGGCATCGCGCAAGGACGGGAGGGAGCCAACAGCCGAAAAACATTCGCCAGTAATGGCGCCGTCCACATCGCCGGGTTCTTCGCCGGTGACCAAGGATCGAACACAACCACGTGGGGCTTCGCGAAGAGCGGCGCTGAATCACTCTGCATCAGCACGGGAAAATCGCCGACGTGCAGTTCCCAGCGCACGGATTGTGTTCCGTTCCGAAACTCGACTCGCCGCTCAGTGATCAGTTTCTCCACTTCGTGTTCGTAACCGGCGAAGTAGCCCAGAGCCGAGCTGGCTTGGAGGGCAAATCGAAGCGGCTCCAAAGTGTGCTCGAAGCTGATCAAGTGAAGGTGATTGGAAAATTCACGACTGGCGCGAAGGATTGTCAGCGCGTTCGCCGCAGCTCCAAGGCCGACGTCCCAGATCACAAACTCGCCGTCCCATTCGCGCTGTCGATCCAGCAGACGCAATTGTCGAACGTAGAGTTCCTCCGCCTCAGCGGCGGGACCCAAGCCTGGATGCATCGTTTCGCCATGCTCGGTGGAATGGACGCTGTGAGCTCCATTGCGGAGCTGGACGAGCTTGTAAGATTCCGGAGCGGACACGGGTGGAGTTTGCGCCTGAAGAAAGGTTGCAACGCAACGAATTCTTTCGCTGGCTGGCCTGACTTCGATCGTCAGCAAACTAGTTGCTTGGCGCGTCAGCGTCCTCCTGTTTACTCTCCTGCGCATGGATCCTTTGCTGAAGCTCCTTCACGACAACGCCGCTCTCAAGCCAGCACAACTGGCGGCCATGCTGAACATCCCCGAGGCCGAAGTGGTGGCGAAGATCAAGGCTTACGAAGCCGGAGAAATCATCCTCGGTTATCGCACGGTGCTGAACGAAGAGAAGTTGAACCGGGAGATCGTTCGCGCCGTGATCGAAGTGAAAATCACGCCGGAGCGGGGTGGAGGGTTTGATCGACTGGCAGAACGCATCGCCAAGTACGGCGAGGTGGAAAGTTGCTACCTGATGTCCGGCGGGTACGATTTGATGGTGGTGGTCCAAGGGACGAACCTGCGGGAGGTGGCAACGTTTGTCTCCGAGAAGCTCGCTACGATCCAGGGAGTCATCTCGACCGCGACGCATTTCATGCTTAAGCCCTACAAGCAACAGGGTGTACTGATGAAGCGCGAGGTGAACGACGAGCGTCTCGCGGTCTCGCCATAATTATTCTAACTCGGGGCGTTGGTGCTTCACCAGAAGTGCCATTCGTTGCGGGCCACGATGTAGATGCCGAGGAGGCAATTCGTAATCGCGTGGGCCGTCATCGCTTCCCCGAGATTTTTCTTCCAGCAGACCAAACCCTGATAGGCCGCAGAGCAAAGAATTCCGGCCAGCCATTCATTGTGGGCAAAGCCGAAAATCAGGGCGGTCAATGCGAACGGCTTCCAAGAGAACTGGCCGAGACTGACGGATTGGAAATCTGGCTTGGCAATCCAGCGATACATGAACGAGCGGTAGAACGCTTCTTCAAGGGGCGGAACGACAAGCGTCGACCCGAGGATTCGGGCTCCCACGAAGAACCAGCCCAGTGCCGAGCCTTCCCCGAATTGGAAGAATGGATTCCACGGTAACGGAGGTTTCTCCGGCGGCTTGCTGAGGCCAAGCTTCATCCACAACTCCTGTTGCTTTGGAACGAGGGAATCTAATCCGACCCAGATCGCAAGCACTCCGACGCCAACCAACACGGCAGCTATACTGAACTTCCATCGCATCTCGGTGACAAAGGGCCATGCCCACCAAAGGAGAACCGCGCCAATCAGGCTCTTAATGGGTGTAGCCCCAATAGCGTCCTGATTCCCCGAACTGGCCTTGGAGAAAAGTTAGGATCAGGAAGATCCCAAAAGGAAGAACGCGAGCGAGCGCAGGAGACGACGCGAATTTGGCAGCAAATGGATTCATCACCGCGCCAGTGGGAAGAAAGGTGGTGAAGTATCTGCCCGGGCGCGGAGGGGATTTACGCGGAGATTAGCGCAGCGTCAACACTTGGGTCTGCGTCCCGAGATCCAGAACGACGCTTCGTTGGTCGATCGACTTCACTTTGGCGTCCGCCACCGTATCGCCGACAAATACCGTCTTCGAGTTAATCACCGCTGAAGGACTCGATGGCCGGTAGAAGATTCCCTGCAACCTGAAGCGATTCGCAGCCGGAATCTCCCGGGCCGAAACGGGCAACGCACCGCCCGTTGACGGAATCATTGACTGGGCAACCTGAACTGGTGACGAAGGTTCGACCGCTAACTTTGGGGTCGGTCCATCGTTTAATGCGAATTGCCGGTTCGACGGAATGGGCAATTCGGCACCTGCCGTAGGCGGCAAATCTGCGGGTTCTTCTGTGGCCAACTCCCGCGCTTGAGCAACGATCGCCTTGGGTTGAAGAACCTGAGCAACGCCACCTTGGCGGGCACCATCCCAACCTTTGAACATGAACCAGAATGCTCCGCAAATGACGAACAGTAGGACGGGCGTGAAATAGTTCGGAATCCCCACGGCACGGTGCGGCGGCGCAGGCTCCATGGGTTGTTCGTTGGCCGGCGTTGGATTGGTCGCCGGCTGTGCTTGCGTGGCTCGCTTCAGTGCGTCGTTGATCAGGCTCATATATCAATCGTTCCTTCTAACTCGCGAATCGCCCGGCCGACCAAGCGGTAGTCAATTTGACCCCGTTGCTCGACGAAGCCCGCAAGCAGGCATTTGTCACACACGGCATTGACCAGCCGCGGTATGCCCTTCGAATAGCAGAAAACCCGCCAGAGGGCGCCGAAGGTAAACTCCGGCGCGCTTCTTGCCCCGGAGACGCTCAGGCGATGCTGGACGTACTGACCGATTTCCGCCCGTTTTAGCGGGCTCAAATGGTAGCGGACGGTAATGCGCTGCCGGAGCTGGCGCAGGGCAGGATCGTTCAGGCGATCGCGCAATTCGGGCTGACCCATCAGCACGATCTGCAATAGCTTACGATCGTCTGTCTCCAAATTGGACAGGAGCCGAACTTGCTCAAGAAGGTCATTCGTGAGGTTCTGAGCCTCGTCAACGATCAGCACGGCCTCGCGGCCTTCGTCGACTTGGCGAAGAAGAAAGAGATTGATCTGCTCCAGCGTCTCCAAGCGATCCAAATCCCGAACATCCAGTCCGAACTCCATGGCGATGGCGCGCATCAACTGATCGGCGTCGAGGATGGGGTTCAAGATTAGCGCGGTGGAGTAATTGTTGCCCAGCTGGCTGAGCAAGGCCCGGCAAAGTGTGCTTTTGCCAGCGCCCACCTCCCCAGTGATCTGGACAAAGCCTTTTCGTTCACGGATGCCGTAAAGCATGTGATTCAAGGCCTCACGATGCTTTCCGCCGTAATAGAGGAACCGCGGATTCGGCGTGATGCTGAATGGCGGTTCGGTCAATCCGTAGTAGTCCAAATACACGCAAAGCTTCTTAGCAGGGACTTTGCCGAACGGTCATCCCGTCGTCTAACGGACCTCGGCAACACCGCTTACACAACGACGCGTTTCACCTCACCACGAATTTCCCTCCCGTCCCCGCCCGCCTTTGCTACAAAGCATCGCATGCCGAAATGGCTCAAGACCATCATCGCGATTCTGCTCCTTCCCATTTGCGCAGGAGCCATCGGAGCTTTGGTTCGAGTGCTGCGACTGACTGGCGGATCGGAGGCGTTTTGGGTCGCGTTTATGGGCGGCGCCGCCTGCTGGCTCATCGTTTTCCTCCTCCTGCCCAAGCCAATGCTGATCTATGTCTTCGGACACGAGCTCACGCACGCGCTCTGGACCTGGCTGTTTGGCGGACGAGTAAAGAAGTTCAAGGCCTCCGCGAAGGGAGGGCACGTCGTGATCTCAAAAAGCAACTTCCTCATCGTGCTTGCTCCATACTTTTTTCCACTCTACGTCGTTCTTTTGGTCGGATTGTTCGCCATCGGCCACCTTGTCTTCGGGTGGAACCGCTTCATGCCTTTGTTTCACCTCCTCGTTGGTGCCGCGTACTCGTTTCACGTCACATTGACCTGGCACATCCTGCAAACGCGTCAATCCGACATCACCAGCCAAGGCTACCTCTTCTCCGGCGTCATCCTCTTCCTCGGGAACATCACCGCGCTCCTGATTGGACTGCCGTTGCTAACGGCCAAGACTACGGTCACCACAACCTTGGTCTGGTGGCTGCAAGAGTCTGGAGCCGTTTTCATCCGCTTGTCGCACCTGCTTTGAACGCACCAAAGTGAGAGCGTTGACTTGGTTTGCATCGGAAAATATAGTCATTTCATGCCATCGCCCGGCAAAGTCGCAGCCAAAGAAAAGTTCCTCGCGTTTCTCGAGGGAAAAAGCCTGCGCATGACCGCGCAGCGCATGGCGATCATCGATACCGTCTTCAATACCGAGGAACATTTCACAGCTGAGCAACTGTTGGAGTGGGCGCGCCAAAAGGACAAATCCGTCTCGCGAGCGACCGTCTACCGCACGCTGCCGCTGCTGACCGAAAGTGGGCTGGTCCACGAGATGGATTTCGGGAAGGACTACAAGTTCTACGACCCGAACTACGCGGAGCATCCCCACCACAACCACATCATCTGTAATGACTGCGAAAAGATCGTGGAGTTTGAGAGCGAAAAGATCGAACGGCTCGAAAGTGAAATTAGCCAGAAGCTTGGATTCTCAGTGAAAACGCAGCGTCTCCAAATTACCGGAGCGTGCGAACAGATGAAGAAATCCGGTAACTGCAAAAATCGGGCAATTCAGTGCAAGTGAATGTCGGCTTTAGAAGACCACTCAATTAAGTGATTGATCGCAGTTACCCGTCGTTTTCGGTTCTACTGTTGACTAACCTCATATTGATTTCTGTGGTCCAGAAGTAGTAGATCCGAAGAGAACTAGAGGTTTCGGAGAAACGTCGGAGGAATTTACAATCTTGGAAAAACTGTGACACAAAAACTGTTCAGAAAGACAGTAACTGTGTTGTTAGATGCTCATGTTAAGCATCTTAAAACTAGGATTAAACTTCCAACGCCCGGCGGCACAAAAATGCCAACCGAGAGCACCTTGATTGCGTGGAGCCTGTCACCCGAGACGTAAACGTTTGCTAGTCAAGGTGAAGAAATAACCAAAATCAGAAAACAAATGAAACGATCACTACTAAGTGCTCTACTGCTTCCGCAGCCATTCTCTCGGGCGCCCTCATCCAACGCTAGCTACCATTACCGCTTACGAACTCATTAAAGACACAGTCACGGTGCAATATCCTCGGAACTTAGCTCAGACCGGAACAACGGGAGTTCTACAGCCACCGAAACCAGCGACTCGCCCATTATCTCTCAGAACAACATCGACAGTGATTTCGGTCAAGTGGGATTCTGACACCGTTAAGTACTCATCGGTTGGACTGGCTCACACACGGAACTTTAACTGGCGCTCTTTTGGAGATCACAGCTCGAAGTGTTGATACCCTAATCGCAGATACGGTTAGCATTGTGCTCAGTGGTCCTGACTTTTTGTTGGGAAATCTTACTTCAGGTAACGGATTATCATCGTTCATCGTGGCTCTCAGCTACCTCGACAATGATTCGTTGACGATCGAAATCGACAAGAGCAACGCCAGCGGCAGTGGTCGGAATCGCATCGACGCCGATAAGATTGAAATCGTTAGTTCCAAACTTTCGGTAACTTGGGAAACCGCACCAAGCCCGACTAATCGCGTTCCGGATGGCGGTGCCACCTTGGCGCTCCTTGGTTTCGGCCTGATGGGTATGGCCGCCTGCAGCCGCAAGCTCGGTTCCAAGAAAAACTAGAGTTCCCAGCTGGGGAATTCAGTAGTCGGTAGAGCGTCGACCTCAGCCTCGAAGAAGCCCTACTGCAAGACTCCTTTCATTCAGCAACACAAGACCCGCCAAAGTTGGCGGGTCTTTTCCTTTTTACAGACGGTCGAGCCCCGACTATCCATTCTGTCATTTGAGGGATTCGGTTGCGGTAGACACTTCGTCTGTTACTATCCGTCACGTGTTCATTTACCCGAAAATGTACGAGGTGATCGTGGTGGGTGCGGGCCACGCCGGAGTGGAGGCGGCGGTCGCAGCAGCGCGCATGGGTTGCCAGACACTTCTGCTCACCACCAACCTCGATACGATCGGCCAGATGTCCTGCAACCCGGCCATCGGCGGCTTGGCCAAGGGACATCTGACTCGCGAGATCGATGCGCTGGGCGGGGAGATGGGACGAAACACGGACATGACGGGTCTTCAGTTCCGGATGTTGAACACGAAGAAGGGCCCGTCCGTTTGGGCGCCACGCGCACAGTGCGACAAGAAGGCTTACCAGTTCCGGTTAAAGTGGATCTGCGAACGCCAACCCAATCTTGATTGCAAACAGGGACAGACACACCGGCTTTTGGTGAGAGACGGCCAAGTCTACGGTGTGGAGACGGCATTGGAGGTTCAGTATCACGCAAAGACCGTGGTCGTGACGACGGGCACCTTCTTGCGGGGATTGATGCACATTGGAGCTAATCAGCAATCCGGAGGTCGCGCGGGCGAAGCGGCAGCGATGGGATTGTCCGGCTCGCTCAATGAGATCGGGATCGAGCTTGGGCGCCTGAAGACAGGCACGCCGCCGCGTTTGGTGCGTGGATCGATTGATTTCACGAAAACCGCCGAACAGCCGGGTGACGAACCGCCCCCGTGGTTCACCCATTGGAAGGATGACTTGTGGAACGACGAATTGTTCCATGTGGAACATTCCAAAATGCGGAGCGCAGAACGAAGAACTGGAAATGAGATATACCCTCCGGGCTCCATCCTCGAACAGAACGGTAGTCAGCTCCCGTGTTACATCACTTACACGACGGAGAAGACGGCGGAGTTGATTCGCGCAAACTTGCACAAGTCGCCGATGTATTCAGGCGTCATCGAAGGAGTGGGGCCGAGGTATTGCCCAAGCATCGAAGACAAGATTGTGAAGTTTGCGGAAAAGGAGCGTCATCAGATCTTCCTAGAGCCGGAAGGCATTGCCACAGATGAGATTTATGTGAACGGGTTCTCAACATGCCTCCCATACGAAGTTCAGGTCGCGATGGTTCGGACCATCATTGGTTGTGAGCACGCGGAAATCATGCGCCCGGCCTACGCGGTCGAATATGACTTCGCATTTCCCACTCAACTCCACCCAAGCCTGGA
Organism: Verrucomicrobiota bacterium; assembly: GCA_016713365.1. Taxonomy (GTDB): domain Bacteria; phylum Verrucomicrobiota; class Verrucomicrobiia; order Limisphaerales; family JADJPG01; genus JADJPG01. The sequence continues at coordinate 24,688 of JADJPG010000020.1, forward strand.
GGCGAAGGCTTGCTCTGGACTTTTTCTCGGTGGCCAGATCAATGGTACCTCGGGATACGAAGAAGCCGCAGCTCAGGGCTTGATAGCCGGAATCAATGCCGCACGCAAAATTCAGGGAAAGGAACCGGTCATCCTCCGGCGCGATCAAGCATACATCGGCGTGCTCATAGATGATCTCGTTACCAAAGGTACGATCGAGCCTTACCGCATGTTCACCTCCCGGGCTGAGTATCGACTTCTCCTCCGCCAGGACAATTGCGATCTGCGGCTGTCGGATCTCGGCCGGGAAATCGGTCTATTGCCTGAGCGCAACTATCGACAATTCCTTGCAAAGCGGGATGCGATTGCCACCGAATTGGCCCGACTGCACAACACTCGCGACGGTAAAGAAACCCTCGCTCAACTCGTGCGTCGGCCAGAGGTCACTTACCAAACGCTTCCTCAAGCCCGTACCGATCTCGCGCCAGAAGTGGTCCAACAAGTCGAGATCGCGCTGAAATACGAGGGCTACATTCAACGCCAGGAAGTCGAAGTCGAAAAGTTCAAAACACTCGAAGACAAGCAGATTCCGGCGTGGGTCGACTACGAAACTGTCCACAGCCTGCGCAAGGAAGCACGGCAAAAGCTTGGGAAGATTCGACCCGCAACCATCGGCCAAGCGTCCCGCATATCGGGGGTATCTCCATCTGATGTCAGTATCCTCCTTGTCTGGATGAAGCGCGGTCCAAGTCCGAAAGTGGGTTCCGAGCCCGATCAGTCATGTGCTGCTTCTGAGCATTTAGATGAGCCCAACGCTCACAATTCCTGTTGCGGTGATCTATAACTGTTCCACGTGGAACGAATCGTATAGAATTCACAGGTATTTGCTGGCAAGCTACTTACGTCTGAGGCGCATTAAAGTGTGCCGGGAATGAGTCAAGTGAGCCAATTAATGCGCCATTACGGCCCACATCGGCAGTGTTTTACAGACTTCGATCAAGGGAATAAATACACAAGTAACTTGCCCAAAGGCTCTTATAACAATAGTCAAGCTGTGGCACCACCGCTGCTAGGTAGAAATCAAATAGATTTCTTATATGGCAAAAGTACTCGGCATCGATTTGGGGACCACTAACTCCTGCATGGCCGTCATGGAAGGCGGTCAGCCGTTGGTTCTGGAGAATTCCGAAGGCAAACGCACTACGCCGTCCGTGGTCGCGTTCACCAAGACTGGCGAACGGATCGTCGGCGACGCCGCCAAGCGCCAGGCCGTCACCAATTCCCGCAACACCATCTACTCCATCAAGCGCTTCATGGGCCGCAAGTTCGATGAAGTGCAGGAAGAGATCAAGCGCATGCCCTACAAGGTGGTTCGAGGCCGCCAACGGGGATGCCCACGTCGAGGTGGAAGAAGGCGGCCACACGAAGCGTTACACTCCGCCGGAAATTTCCGCGATGATCCTCGCGAAGCTCAAGGCCGACGCCGAGGTGCGTCTCGGCGAGAAGATCACCCAGGCGGTCATCACGGTTCCCGCTTATTTCAACGACTCGCAGCGCCAAGCGACGAAGGACGCCGGTCGTATCGCTGGTCTCGAAGTGCTCCGCATCATCAACGAGCCAACCGCCGCCTCGCTCGCCTACGGTCTCGACAAGAAGAAGGACGAGAAGATCGCGGTGTACGATCTCGGCGGCGGCACCTTCGACATCTCGGTGCTCGAGATCGGCGACGGCGTCTTTGAGGTGAAGGCCACCAACGGCGACACCCACCTCGGCGGTGATGACTGGGATAACACGCTCATGGATTGGATTCTCGACGAATTCAAGCGCGAAGCCGGCATGGACCTGCGCAAGCAGCCCGACGCTCTCCAGCGCATCAAGGAAGAGGCCGAGAAGGCCAAGATCGCGCTCTCCAGCTCGCAGCAGTACGACATCAACCTGCCGTTCATCACGGCGGACGCGAGCGGCCCGAAGCACATCAGCTCCAAGCTCACCCGTGCGAAGATGGAGCAGCTTTGCGACAAGCTTTTCGAGCGCACCATCACGCCAACCAAGAACTGCCTCAAGGACGCCGACCTCACCTCTGACAAGATCGATGAGCTCGTGCTCGTCGGCGGCATGACCCGCATGCCGCGCGTCGTTGAGACCGCGCGTTCGCTGGTGAACAAGGATCCGCATCAGGGCGTGAACCCGGACGAAGTCGTCGCCATCGGCGCGGCCATTCAGGGTGGCGTGCTCAAGGGCGAAGTGAAGGACGTGCTCCTGCTCGACGTCACGCCGCTCTCGCTCGGCATCGAGACGCTCGGCGGCGTGTTCACTCGGCTCATCGAGCGCAACACCACGATCCCGACGCGCAAATCGGAAATCTTCTCCACCGCGAGCGACAACCAGCCCGGCGTGGAAATCCACGTCCTCCAGGGCGAACGCCAGTTCTCGAAGGACAACAAGACGATTGGCCGCTTCAAGCTGGACGACATTCCGCCCGCGCCCCGTGGAATGCCACAGATCGAAGTTACGTTCGACATCGATGCCAACGGCATCCTGCACGTCAGCGCGAAGGATCTCGGCACCGGCAAGGAACAGAAGATCACCATCACGGCCAGCAGCGGTCTCTCGAAGGACGAGATCGAACGCATGCGCAAAGATGCGGAAGCGCACGCGGACGAAGATCGCAAGCAACGCGAAACGGTCGAGGCGCGCAACGAAGCGGACAACATGGTTTATCGCTGCGAGAAGATGCTGCGCGAGGCGGGCGACGGATTCCCGGCCGCGGAGAAATCCAAGATCGAAGGCGCGATCAACGAAGTGAAGACCGCGCTCAAGGGCGAGGACACCGCCGCCATCAAGGCCTCCGTCGAGAAGCTCCAGGCCGCCAGCGCGGAACTTTATCAGGCGGCCGCAGCCAAAGCTCAAGGCGGCGCAGGCCCAGCCGGAGCGGCGGGCGGTTCGACCAGTTCGGCTTCGAGCGGGGGCACTGAAGATTCAGCGAAGAAGGACGAAGGTCCGATCATCGACGCCGAAGTGGTGGACGAGAAGAAGAGTTAACCGAATTCAGAAACGCGAAGTTCCAGAAGAAACCTTCAGGGCTTCGCTTTCTGCATTAACGACAAAACCAATTTTCCCATCGCGAGTGCGACGGGACTTAATTCGACCGAAATCGAAAACAACAAACAAAACAACACGCAACTATGGCAAGCACCAACCTCAGACCCCTCGGCGACCGCGTTCTCGTCGAAGCGGCAGAAGAAAAAGAAACCAAGAAGGGCGGCATCATCATCCCTGATTCCGCCAAGGAAAAGCCGATGGAATCCGTCGTCGTCGCTCTCGGCACCGGCAAGACCGATGACAATGGCAAGAAGGTTCCGTTCGAAGTCAAGAAGGGCGACCGTGTGCTCGTCAGCAAATACGGCGGCACCGAGATCAAGCTCGACGGCAAGGAATACAAGATCCTGAACAGCGACGACATCCTCGCTGTGATCGAGTAATTCGTTTTAACCAACTCCAACCAATAACTACTCACTAGAATTATGGCAGCAAAACAACTGATTTTTGACGAAGCAGCTCGTCAGGCCCTGCTCAAGGGCGTGCAGAAACTCGCGAAGGCCGTCGTCGCGACGCTCGGTCCCAAAGGCCGCAACGTCGTTCTCGACAAAAAGTTCGGCTCCCCGACCGTGACCAAGGACGGCGTCACCGTCGCCAAGGAAATCGAGCTCGAAGATCCTTATGAAAACATGGGCGCGCAGATGGTCCGCGAAGTCGCGAGCAAGACCAGCGACGCGGCCGGCGACGGCACCACCACGGCCACCGTGCTCGCCGAAGCGATCTATCGCGAAGGTCTGAAGTACGTGACCTCCGGCGCGAACCCGATCGGCATCCAACGCGGCATCCAGAAGGCTGTTGACGCGGCCACTGAGCAGCTCGCCAAGATCGCCAAGAAGGTCAAGGACAAGGAAGAGATCAAGCAGGTCGCGACCGTCTCCGCCAACTGGGACACCACCATCGGCGAGATCATCGCTGACGCGATGGACAAGGTCGGCAAGGACGGCACCATCACGGTCGAAGAAGCGAAGTCCATCGAGACGACGCTCGACGTCGTGGAAGGCATGCAGTTCGACAAGGGCTATCTCTCTCCTTACTTCGTCACCAATGCGGAGACGATGATTGCGAAGCTCGACGACGCCTACGTGCTGAACTACGAGAAGAAGATCAGCTCGCTCAAGGATCTTCTGCCCGTTCTCGAGAAGGTCGCCAAGGTCGGCAAGCCGCTCCTCATCATCTCCGAAGAAGTCGAAGGCGAAGCCCTCGCGACCCTCGTCGTGAACAAGCTCCGCGGCACGATCAACGTCTGCGCCGTCAAGGCTCCTGGCTTCGGCGATCGCCGCAAGGCCATGATGGAAGACATCGCCATCCTCACCGGTGGCAAGTGCATCACCGAAGACCTCGGCCTCAAGCTCGAGTCCATCGGTCTTGAAGACCTCGGCCGTGCGAAGAGCATCGAAGTCGACAAGGAAAACACCACCATCATCGAAGGCTACGGAAAGTCCTCCGAGATCCAGGGCCGCGTGAACCAGATTCGCCGCCAGATCGAAGAGACCACCTCCGACTACGACCGCGAAAAACTCCAGGAACGCCTGGCGAAGCTCGCCGGTGGTGTCGCCGTCATCAACGTCGGTGCTGCGACCGAAACCGAGATGAAGGAAAAGAAGGCTCGTGTTGAAGACGCCCTGCATGCCACCCGCGCTGCGGTCGAAGAAGGCATCGTTCCTGGCGGTGGCGTGGCGCTCATCCGCTGCATCCCGGCCATCGACGCTCTCAAGCTCGCTGACCATGACGAACAGATCGGCGTGGACATCATCAAGCGCGCTGTCGAAGGCCCGCTCCGTTCGCTCGCTGCGAACGCCGGCGTCGAAGGCTCCCTCATCGTGCAGGAAGTCAAGAAGCGCAAGGGCAACGACGGTTACAACGTCGCCACCGGCGCCTACGAAGACCTCGTCAAGGCCGGTGTGGTTGACCCGAAGAAGGTCACCCGCTCCGCGCTGCAGAACGCGTCGTCGATCGCTGGCCTGCTCCTCACCACCGAGTGCTTGATCACCGAAGTGAAGGAGAAGGAAGCCCCTGCCGCTCCTGCCGGCCACGGCCCTGGCGGCATGGACTACTAAGTCCACGCACTGAGGAACCGAGTTAATTCACAGCGAGGCCGGTCTGCGCAAGTGGGCCGGCCTCGTTCGTTTTCGACGCACTTTGCGTTATACGTTTCGAACAACCGCCGATACTTTCGCGTCGGACACTCAATCGATAATCGAATGAAAACACTCCTCGCACTCGCCACACTCCTTGTCGCCATGACCCTCACCACCTTCGCCGCTGATAAACCCGCCGGCTCCAAGAAGCTCTACCATGTCGTCTCGTTCAAATTCAAAGCGGACGCCAAGAAAGAACAGATCGACGAAGTCGTGAACGCCTTCCGTGATCTGAAAACGAAGATCAAAGTCATCAAGGATTTCTCCTGGGGCACGAATGTCAGCCCTGAGAAGCACGACAAAGGATTTACCCACGCGTTCATCCTGAGCTTCACGTCGGAGAAAGCCCGTGACGAATACCTCGTCCACCCGGACCACCAAGCCTTTGGCAAGATTGTCGGCCCCGTGCTCGCGGATGTCTTTGTGGTCGACTACTGGGCGCAGAAGTAAAAGGCCGCTACCAAATTCAAACGCAAAGGGCGCGAAGAGATTCTCCTCTCCGTGCCCTTTCTGTTTCCTGATGGAAACAATGATCTCAATATCCGCCCGTGCCCGGCTGCTTCCCTATCTGGATCAGCTCGATCTCGTAGCCCTCCGGCGCGTCGATAAACGCGAAGCCGCCCCCGTTCTCCTTCATGGTCGGGCCATCGGAATACTTCAATCCATGAGCGGCCAGATGCTTGCCAAACTCCTCGAGGCTCTCGACTTCAAACGCCAAATGCGTGAGGTCCGGCTGCACCACCACGGGACCACTGTTCGGGAAACTGCATAGCTCCACCGTCTCGTCACTGCCGGCGGCTTTCAGGAAAACCAGTTCAGATCCGCGCGGTGATTTGTGGCGGCGAATCTCTTCAAGACCGAGGATGTCCTTGTAGAATCTGACGGACTTTTCGAGGTCGTTCAGGCGGTAACGAGTGTGGAGGAGTTTGCTAACTTTCATGAGTCTCAGCATAGGCGAACGCTGCCGCAAATTCCACGAATTCCCTCGCCCCTTCGCGAGGTCCGCCGATGTACCGGTGTGCGAAGCCGATCCGGCACACTCGATCAATGCAACAAATGCCTGTTGCGCCGCAATGGTCGCCTGGCAAACACTACTCCACCATGACGCAACGGATGCGCAGACTTTTCACCGCGATATTCACCGCTGGCCTCGCTTTCAATGCCTCGGCTCAGATCGACTCCACCCGTCGCGAGCTCATCCAGCTTGGCTACAACCAACCGCTCATCGGCAAGAGCCCGCTCGCCGCCTACGGATTCTATTATCTCAATCAGCCAAATTATTTTCAGCGCACCAACCTCACCCTTCGTCTTGCGCTGGCGCCCGTCTATCTTGATTCCGAGCTCGGCATCTCCGAAGCACTCGGTCCGAACACCGACCTCGGGATCGGCATCGCCGGCGGCGGTTTCGCGGACAGCTATTCAGAAATCCATCGCGGCAAATACGAGCAGCGCGAATCCTTCCGCGGCCACGGTGGCGAAGTAAGCGCCAGTCTTTACCACCTGTTCAATCCCGGCGCACGCATTCCGCTCTACGCTGTCCTTCGCGGTGCCGCGCACTACTCGGCATTCTCGGAAGACAGCAACACGGACAACAACTTCACCGTGCCTGACGATCAATTTATCTACCGCATCCGCGCCGGCCTCCGCTGGGGCGGTCGCGAGCCGCTGATGCTTCCAGATCTGGCGATGGAACTTTCCGTCTGGTACGAAGGCGAGTTCCGCGGTGAACCGGGCCGCTACGGTTACGCAGGCGATCGCGAATTCAGAGGGAACTCCCATCTCTTCTGGGCGCGTGGTCTGTTGACCTACACCTTTCCGGAATCCAAGCACAGCTTTGGCGTCAATCTCACCACCGGCAGCGGCACGGAGATGGATCGCCTCAACTCCTACCGCCTCGGCGGCAATCTCCCGCTCTACTCCGAGTTTCCTCTGTCGCTTCCCGGCTACTATTTTCAAGAACTCACCGCGCAAACCTTTGTGTTGCTCGGCGCGAACTACAACTTCCCGCTCGATGCCAGACAGCACTGGTGGATCAGCACCCTCGCCGCCACGGCTTACGTCGATTACCTAGAAGACCTCGGACAATCCGGCGACTGGAATTCCGGCGTCGGCGGCGGTGTTGTTTATCGCTCTGCGTCGGACTCCTGGCAGATCGCGTTCGCCTACGGCTACGGTGTGGACGCCATTCGCAACGGCGACCGCGGTGCGCACAGCCTTTCGCTACTCGTCCAATTCGATCTCGACAGCACCCGGCGCCGCTTCTTTGATCCGTCAGACAACATTGGTCGATCGCGCGGTCTGCAATCGATCATTCGGAACATTTTCCGTTAACCGTCTGACTCATCATGCGCACGCTGCTCCTCGCCGCCGCCGCGGCCCTTCAATCCATCCTCGTCGTTACCGCACAAGTTCCGGACAACCTCGTTGTGGAAGGTGTTCCACCCATCACGCCGGAACTTCGCAAAGACGTCGGTCGCTACCTCGAATTCCGTGCCGCCAGTTTCAACGCGTGGCATCCGCAGCGGAACGAGATGATCATCTCCACGCGCTTCGCAGACTCCACCCAGCTGCACCTCGTCAAAACCCCCGGCGGCGCACGACGCCAGCTCACATTCTTTTCCGATCCCGTCGCTGGAGGATCGTTCGAACCGAAGTCCGGCGATTACCTCGTTTTCGCGCAGGACACCGGTGGTGGCGAGTTCTACCAGCTCTACCGTTACGATCTCGCCGACGGCAAAGTCACACTGCTCACCGATGGCAAGTCGCGGAACTCCGGTCCCACGTGGGCGAATGGCGGGGGACGCTTCGCCTACACGTCCACACGTCGCAACGGCAAGGACACCGATCTCTACGTAATCAGTCCGTCGACTCCGGCGAGCGATAAACTCGTTCTGCAACTCAGCGGCGGTGGCTGGCGCGTCAGCGATTGGTCGCCGGACGATGCACGCATTCTTCTCACGGAGTATGTCTCCATCAACGAGAGCCATCTGTGGAGCTACGATCTCGCCACGAGCGCGTTCGAGCGTGTCACGCCGAAGGCCAACGAGAAGATTTCGTGGACTGGCGCAGCGTTCGCGAAAGATGGTCGATCCCTTTTTGTCACCAGCGATCAAGGTTCCGAGTTCCAACGACTCTGCAGCTACGACCTCGCCTCGCACCAACTCACGCCGCTCACGCCGAACTTGAAGTGGGACGTGGAGAGCTTCGATCTCTCACCCGACGGCAAGACCATCGCGTTCATCAGCAACGACGATGGAGTGAGCGTTCTTCATCTCCTCGACGCGAAGTCGGGCCGAGAGCTGCGCACACCAAAGCTGCCGCTCGGCGTCATAACCGGCCTCGAATGGCACGAGAACAATCGCGACCTCGGTTTCACGCTTAGCTCGGCGCGATCGCCAGCGGATGTTTACTCACTCGATGTCCGCAAGGGCACCGTCACACGCTGGACCGAAAGTGAAACCGGCGGGCTGAACGCCGAGACGTTCATCCAACCAGAGTTGATCAAGTTGAAGAGCTTCGACGGTCTCGGCATCTCAGCGTTTGTTTACCGGCCGGACGCGAAGAAGTTTCCGGGCAAACGCCCGTCGATCATCTCCATTCACGGCGGACCGGAATCTCAGTCGCGCCCGATCTTCCAGGCACGAAACAATTACTACCTCAACGAGCTGGGCGTCGCCCTCGTCGTGCCGAACGTGCGCGGTTCGGACGGTTACGGGAAAACCTTTCTCACCCTCGACAACGGATTCAAACGCGAGGATTCGGTGAAGGACATCGGCGCCGTCATCGACTGGATCAATCAAGACGCCGCGCTCGACGGTTCACGCATCGCGGTGATGGGCGGCAGTTACGGCGGCTACATGACGCTGGCGTCGATGGTTCATTTCAACGACCGGCTCCGCTGCGGCGTCGACATCGTCGGCATTTCCAGCTTCATCACCTTCCTGAAGAACACGCAGGACTACCGTCGCGATCTGCGCCGCGTGGAGTATGGCGACGAACGCGATCCCGCAATGGCAGCGCATCTCGAAAAGATCTCACCGCTGACCAGCGTGAAACAGATCCGCAAGCCCCTCTTCGTCGTGCAGGGGAAGAACGATCCGCGCGTGCCGGTGACCGAAGCAGAGCAGATGGTGAAGGCGATTCGCGAGAACGGCGGCCAGGCTTGGTATCTCATGGCGAAGGACGAAGGCCATGGCTTCGCGAAGAAGAAGAACGCGGACTTCCAGTTCTACAGCACGATCCTGTTTTTCCGGGAACACCTCCTCAAATAGCCCGGCACGACGCCGACGGCGTTGGGCTCACACTTGCCTCAGAAAACAAAAGCGCCACGGTGAACAGAGCACACCGTGGCGCCGGAACCTGTTTTTTGAAACTGCGACTGCTTAGAACTTGTAAGCGAGAGCGCCGATCAGCTTCGTGTCGTTCTTGAGCTTGTAACGCTGGTCGCCGCCAGTGGTAACACCTGCTTTTGCCGTATCGCTGTCATAAACATGCTGGAAGACGAGACGGAGGCTGAACTTCTTGGTCAGCGGAGCTTCCGCGCCGATTTCCGAAGTGGCGATGAAGTTGTTGAACTCGTCAATCTGCGGAACGATTTCCGTCGACTGCCAGATGCGGGCACCGGTGGAGAACTTGTGCTCAAATCGTTCGGCCAAACGCAAACCGGCGTAAGTATCTTCTTCGCCACCAACCTTCTCGTGAACCAACGACGGACCGAACTCCACCGCCAAAGTAGTGGCCTTGTCCTTGATAAAGTAGTAACCAGCCAAGGGCGACAAAGTGAAGCGATAGCTGATGTCGGCAACATCGTCATTCAGAGCGTCCAAGCGCAAACCGCCGTAAACTCGCTCAGTGAACAAATGGTTCCACTGGCTAAATCCCTTGATATATCCCTCGGTCCGGTTCTTTTCGTCCGGCTCGCCATCCGCGCGCTTTACGACCGTGCTCTTGGCGTAACCGGCTTGGGCGCCAAGAAGCGCTTCGTCCTTGGACCATTTGCGGGTGCTGTTGGCCGAGAGCGTGTACTGGGTGCTCTTGGTGTTACCGCCTGAGACGGTCACGCCAGCCGCTGCGCTGGTTTCCCATCCCTTGTCTTCAGGCTTTGCGTCCTGAGCTTGGACAGGGGCCAGTCCGGCGAGCAATGCAGCGCCTGCGACAATGCCTGCCGCAGGACGAATCGAATATACGTTTTGTTTCTTCATGGTTGTTGAGTGTTTCATTTGATTCCGCTTTGAACCATTTCAACCGTTGTCAGTCCCCCGGGAAACAACGGTCATCACTGGTTAACTCGCTGCGGACACGAACCCTCCCGGCGGTTCCGGGCGGATTACGGGCGACATGACTACCAGCAACTTGGCCGTAGGGAAGTCTTTTCTATTCTCCATCCTTGCTGCCAAAAAGGCAGTTCAAGGGAACAGCCCGCGCATCTTCTTGGCCTGATGGACGCGCTGGATCCCCAAAATGAGCGCCGCCGTCCGCATGGACACCTTGTTCTTCCGGCTCAGCGTCAGCGTTTGCGTGAAGGCGTTCTCCAGAATGCGGAACAGCTTGTCCACCACTTCACTCTCGTTCCAGAAGAAGCTCTGCAAATCCTGCACCCATTCGAAATAGCTCACCACCACGCCACCGGAATTGCACAGGATGTCCGGGATCACAAAGATCTCCTCACGCTGATCGATGATCTTGTCCGCTTCGGGCGTGGTCGGACCATTCGCGCCTTCCGCGAGGATTCGACACTTAATCTTTGCCGCGTTGGCCCCCGTGATCTGGCGCTCCATCGCCGCCGGCACCAGGATGTCGCACTGCAGCTCCAGCAGCTGTTCGTTGGATATCAGATCGCCGCCTGGGAATCCCGCGATCGAACGATTCGCAGTCACATATTTGTCGAGCGCTATCAGGTCCAAACCGGCCTGGTTGTAGACACCACCAAACGCATCGCTCACGGCGATAATCTTCACCCCGAACCGCGCCAGCGAGAACGCCGCCACCGAGCCAACATTGCCGAAACCCTGCACGACCGCGGTGGCTTTGCTGGATTCCAGACCGAGGACATCCATCGCGCGATTCGCGAGATAACCCACTCCGCGCCCAGTCGCTTCGCGGCGTCCCACCGAACCGCCCAGCAGCACCGGCTTGCCAGTCACCACTCCCGGCACTGAATAGCCCATGTGGACCGAATACGTGTCCATCATCCACGCCATCGTCTGCTCGTTCGTGCCCATGTCTGGCGCCGGGATGTCCACCTGCGGTCCGATGAACGAAATAATTTCCTGGGTAAAACGTCGCGTGACCCGTTCGAGCTCGGTGACGGAAAGCTTCCGCGGATCGCAATTCACACCGCCTTTGGCACCGCCGTAAGGCAGGTTCGTGAGCGCGCACTTCCAGCTCATCCACATCGCCAGCGCTGCAACCTCGCCCAGCTCCACGTCCGGATGAAACCGCATCCCGCCCTTGGTCGGCCCCAACGACAAGTGATGCTGCACGCGATAACCTTGGAAGACCTGCGTGCTGCCATCGTCGCGATGAATCGGGACGGCGACGGTAAGCGAACGCTTCGGAACTTTGAGCCGCTCGCGATCGTCGGTAGGAATCTGGAGATAATCGGCTACCAAGTCGAACTGCTGGCAGGCCATGCGAAACGTGGGATGATCGTAAACGTTCACCGGCGCAGGCTAGTCTCAGGCCGCGCCTGCGGGAAGCGCGAATCACTCTTCACTCTACAGGCGTCTCCCACTACGCTGCCCGCGATGTCTGCTACGCTGGTCGTGAACGAAGTGTATCTGAGCCTCCAAGGTGAAAGCACCTTTGCGGGGCTCCCCTGCGTTTTCATCCGTCTGACCGCGTGCAATCTCCGCTGCTCCTACTGCGACACCGCGTATGCCTTCACCCAGGGAACGAAGTGGGAAGTCGAAGACGTTGTGGCTCGAGTGCGCGAGCTGGCGAAGCCATATGCGGGATCCTGTTTGCCGCTGGTCGAACTCACCGGCGGTGAGCCTTTGCTCCAGCCGAACGCGCTGCCTCTGATGAAGCAACTGGGCGACGAAGGCTTCACCGTGCTCATCGAAACCAGCGGCGCGCACGACATCAGCAGTATCGATCCCCGCGTGCGCCGCATCGTCGATTTGAAATGCCCCAGCTCAGGGGAAGTCGCGCGAAATCGCTACGAGAACATTCCGCACCTGAAGGCGACGGACGAAGTGAAATTCGTGATCGGCACCGCGGAAGATTATCAGTGGTCAAAACAGCAATTGCTCGAACATCAGCTCGTCGGACGCTGCGCCCTGCTGTTCTCCTGGGTGGCACCCTTGTTACCGGAACAGCGCGACAAATCCCTAAAGCCCGTTCCTGCCGGACAAACCCCAATCACACGGAAAGAACTCGTGGAACGCATCATCGCCGATGCCCTGCCGGTTCGCTTCCAAGTACAGATGCACAAGGTCATCTGGCCCCCCGAACAACGCGGCGTTTAGCGCCTCGCATCGATGGACACTCTTCAACTTCTCCGTCGCTACGAATCGCGCAACGTCACCTTCCTGGAGCGTGACGGCTCGTGGCCGATCGTCTGGAAACGCGCGAAAGGAGTTCACGTTTGGGATGACCGTGGCCGAAAGTATCTCGACCTGACCGCCGCGTTCGGCGTCGCCTCCGCCGGTCACGCCAACCCGAGAGTCGTCCGCGCCGGCCAACGCCAGATGGAGACGCTGCTCCACGCCATGGGCGACGTCCATCCCCACGCCCGCAAGGCCGAATTAGCCCGGGAGCTCAGCAGAGTAACCTTCGAACGTTGGGGTCAGTCCAAGGTATCGCGTTATCAAGCCTCCAGTCGCAACGCCTCGGCTGCAAAGACAATCTTTTGCAACTCCGGTTTCGAGGCAGTCGAAGCGGCGTTGAAGACAGCGGTTCTCGCCACCAAACGCCGCGGAGTCATTGCGTTCACTGGCGCTTATCACGGCTTGGGCTACGGCGCTTTGAACGCCACGCATCGCCGTCATTTTCGTTCGCCATTCCAGTCCCAGCTCGGCGACTTCGGTAGCTTTGTTCCTTTTCCGAACTCAAAGCGGGATCTCGTCAGCGTCGAATCCTCCCTTCGCTCCCTGCTCAAAACCAAACGCGCTGGAGGGATTCTCGTCGAACCAATGCAAGCGCGTGGCGGCATCAACATTCCACCACCGCAGTTTCTCCAATTGCTGCGAAAGCTCTGCGACGAATCGGGCGCGCTGCTGATACTCGACGAGATTTACACCGGTTTCGGTCGCACCGGGAAATGGTTCGCCTGTGAACACAGCGACGTGGTCCCGGACCTCATTTGTCTCGGCAAAGCGCTTACCGGCGGCTTCCCGCTCTCGGCCTGCGTGGGTCGCGCCGAACTCATGGACGCCGCGTGGCCAGAGTCGACTGGCGAAGCAATTCACACCAGCACTTACCTTGGTCACCCGGTCGGTTGTGCGATGGCGCTCGCTCAGCTTGCGGAAATTCGCCGCCTTAAACTCGTCGTACGCAGTCGCGACCTCGGCGAATTCCTCGTGGACAAACTTCGTGAACTGAAAGCCCCATCCTTGAAACTCGCGGTGCGCGGTGCCGGATTGATGGTGGGACTGGAGATGACGCGACGCGATGGTTCACCAGCCACAAGCGAATCGCTCGACATCATTAAGCGCCTGCTTCACCGCGGGATACATCTTCCTCCGGAAGGCGAGCACGCGAACATCATCAGCTTCACACCACCACTCACCATCACCCGGGCGCAACTACTGTCCGCCGTGCGCGCGCTCGAAACCGAACTCGGGAGGTTACCATGACGCTTTCCGAGATGCGCCGCATTCTCGACGAAGGCGGCATTCAACTGACCAAATCGCTCGGGCAAAACTTCCTCCACGATGGCAATCAACTTCGCCGAATCGTTGCGGCGGCGGAGTTGAAACCTACGGATCGCGTGCTGGAGATCGGTCCCGGACTCGGCCCGCTCACCGAACAATTGCTGGAGCACGCGGGAGAAGTTTTTGCGGTGGAAAAGGACGCGCGGCTCGTCTCCATCCTGCTACAACGCTTCGCGGATCAACCGAAGCTTCGACTGCTTCACGGTGACGGATTGGAGATCGTGCGCGCGGACGCCAGCGAATGGGCGGGCTGGAAACTCGTGGCCAATCTTCCTTACTCCGTGGCGTCGCCCATTCTCGTCGAACTGGCGTCCAATCCGCATCCACCCGAGCGCATGACGGCCACGTTGCAACTGGAGGTTGCGCGGCGACTGATGGCGAAGGCGAACGACGATGACTACGGCATCCTGTCGCTGCTGGTGCAGATTCGCTTCGAGCCTCGCGGCATTTTCAAGATTCCCTCGGGCTGCTTCTTCCCGCCACCGGATGTGGATTCTGCATGCATCACCTTGGTCCGACGCGAGGTGCCTCTGCTGCCGGAAGAACTCCGCGCCACCTTCGTGCGCGTCGTGAAATTGGCGTTCTCGCAACGACGTAAAATGATGCTCAAACTCCTCAAGCAGGAGTGGCCTGCCGAACAATTGAATGAAGCAGTCTCCGCCTTGAAGCTTTCTCCGCTGGTGCGAGCCGAAGCAGTCACGCTGGAACAATTCGTCGCGTTGACCCGGCTCTTGCACGGATGAATCCGGTGACCCGGAAGGTTCTCTTCGTCTGCAGTCGCAATCGTCGACGCAGCTTGACTGCCGAAAAACTTTTCGCCGATGTCCCCGGCTGGCAAGTGCGCTCTGCTGGCACTGCCGAGGGCGCGCGGATTAAGGTTACAACGGGATTGACCGGCTGGGCGGACGACATTGTCGCGATGGAGAAGCGGCACAAAGAAATACTGCGGGAACGATTCCCCGAAGCTCTGGCTGGCAAGTCGTGCTGCTGTCTTTTCATTCCCGATGACTTCGAGTTCATGGACGCCGGGCTGGTCTCTTTGCTCCGCGAAAAGATGCGAGACCATTTTCCAGAGCTGGAGTAATCTCCCGAGAGTTTTATGAGCGAAGAGATCTTTGATGTCGTCAACGAACGCGATGAAGTAATCGGGCAGGCGCCCCGGAGCGAAGTTCACCGGCGCGGACTCCACCATCGCGCCGTGCATGTGCTGGTGTTCAACACGCGCGGCGATCTGTTCCTCCAGAAGCGTTCCATGAAGAAGGATTGTTATCCGGGCGCGTGGGATTCGTCGGCTTCCGGACATCTCGATCGCGGCGAAGACTACGACGTCTGCGCCGTGCGCGAGGTGCGCGAGGAACTGGGGGTTCAACTGCCGGCCGTTCCGAGGCGCCTGTTCAAGATCGATTCCTGCGCGGAAACCGGCCAGGAGTTTGTCTGGATTTACCAATGCCAGCATGAAGGTCCGTTCGACCTGCACCCGGAGGAGATTGAGCGTGGGGATTGGTTCAAGCCGGCTGAGATCTCGCGTTGGATGGAAGAGAAGCCCGAGGAGTTTGCCAGTGCGCTGCTCCTCATCTGGAGGCGTTGGCTGAAGGATTTTGGCCAGGTGTAGCGCCCACAGAGGTGCGCGCCGCATTTGGCTTTGGCATGGTGCCGGATCCGGCTTACAGTAGCGCCCATCAAGGGCGTTCGATGCGACCCGATCATTCATGACAACGGCTGGTTCAGCTCGGCAGCGACAGGAGGATTCCAGTTTGGATTCTCCCCTTCAGGCGCGTTCCTCACACGCCGACCGCGCGTCATCCTTCCACTGATGAAGCCGACTCGCTGGCCATCCCTTCAACAACTGCGCGACCTCCTCACGGAGACGGCGCCGCCCTCGGAGCAAATGGCGCTTCGCCTGAAGTTGATGGAGCGCGATGTCATCCTGCCGGTGAAGGCGGTCTTCGTCCTCATCATCACCTACTCGCTCTACTTCTCGAGCTGGTTCGAAGATGTCACCCTCCCTCAAACTCTCGCGCAGCAGACGATCGAGCGCTTCTTCGTCATCTATCTGATCATCAATGTCGGTGTGGCGGCGGCGTTGATCTTCGGCAAATCGATCAGCGCTACCGTCATGCAGCGGGTGATCTTCTCAGCCAGCTTTTTGGACGGGCTCTTCCTCTCGGCGCTAACGTTTTCAACCGGAGGGTTCGACAGCATTCTCTACTGGCTCTTTCTGGGACTGATCGTTCGCAATGCGGTGAGCTGTCCGCTGGCGTTTCCGCAGTTGATTCTGAATTTCTCCGCGAGCCTCTGTTACCTAGCGGCCGGTTTGCTGGATGTCGGCATGGCCGTGAACATCGAAGAACTCCAGGACGTCACCGGAGGCGAATCTGCCAACGCCACCGAGCCGTTCCTCCTCCGCCTGTTCCTGCTCTGGCTGCTGTCCACGTGCTGCTATGGGTTGCAGGTCTTGTTCGAGAAACAACGTCGCGCGGCCGAGGAATCCCAGGAGTACGCCGTCCGCCAGGAGCAACTGCGCGCGGCCGGCCGGCTTGCGGCGAAGATTGCGCATCAGATCAAGAACCCGCTCGGCATCATCAACAATGCCGCCTACTCGCTCCAGCGCGCCATTCAGGAAGGCAAGCCACCGAACCCCCAGCAGGTGGACATTATCCGCGAAGAAGTCGAACGCGCGGATCAAACCATCACGAAGTTGATGGGTTACGCCCAGCTGGCGGAAGGCAAAGTCGAACGCCTGAATGTCGCCGACGAAATCGACCGCGCCATCGAGCGCGCCCTGCCGGCGGCGGCGAAGTATCCGGTCATCGTGAGAAAAGATTACGCGAGCAATCTCCCGGTGCTCATGATGCAGCGCGGCCACTTTAGCGAAGTCCTGGAGAACCTCATTCAGAACGCCCGCGAAGCCATTGTTGGCAAGGGCAAGATTCAGATCACCGCCAAGGTCGACGACCAACAGGCGGTGATTGTCACGGTCGAGGACGACGGCCCCGGCATCGCCAAGATCAAGCTGGACAAGATCTTCCAGCCTTACTTCACCACCAGGAGAAGGGTACTGGCCTTGGCCTCTCCATCGTGAAGCACAATGTGGAGCTCTACGGCGGTTCGGTGCGCGTGGAATCTGAGCTTGGAAAGGGCACCCGCTTTACCCTACTGTTCCCTACCAGAACGATAACCAAATAAGCCGAATGAGTGCCCCGTTACCGCCCGTTCTCGTCGTCGATGACGAGAAGAACATGCGCCTGTCGCTACAGGCGATGCTGGGCGACGAGGGTTATCAAGCGCGCACCGTGGAGAGCGCAGAAGAAGCACTCGCATTGCTCGCCCGCGAGAAGTTCTTCATGGTGCTGACCGACGCGCACCTCACCGGCATGACCGGTTATGAACTCCTCAGCCGGATGCGCACCGGCCACCCTGAAATCCCGGTGTTGATGATCACCGCCTACGCGACGCCCAAGCTCGCAGTGGAGGCGATCAAGGCTGGCGCCATCGATTATCTTTCCAAGCCTTTCGAACCCGAAGAGCTGCTTCACGCGGTCTCGCGCTGCGCTGAACGCTACAAGCTCCTTAAAGAAAACGCCCGCCTCCGCAGCCAGAGCTCACAGACGATTGAGGTCAACCAGATCATTGGTGAATCCCCGCGAATGGTCGAACTGCGCAATCTGATCAAGACCGTCGCCCAGTCGAACGCCACCGTCTTGATTCTCGGCGAGAGCGGTTCGGGCAAGGAGCTCGTCGCCGGCGCCGTCCACAACCTCAGTCAGCGCCGTGAAGCGCCTTACATCCGGATCAATTGTGCGGCGATCCCGGAACAGCTCCTCGAGAGCGAACTGTTCGGTCACGAGAAAGGTTCCTTCACTGGAGCTCTGAAGCAGAAGCTCGGGCGCGTGGAAGAAGCGGACGGCGGCACCATCTTCCTCGATGAAATTGGCGACATGAGCCGCCCGCTCCAGGCGAAGCTGCTGCGGTTCCTCGAAGACGGCAGCTTCTCCCGCGTGGGCGGCAACGAAGAACTGCGCGTCGACGTCCGCTTGATGGCCGCGACCAACCGCGACATCATAGACGCCATCCGGCTGAATCAGTTCCGCGAAGATTTGTTCCACCGCTTGAATGTCGTTCAGCTCCGGCCCCCGCCGCTGCGTGAACGCGGACGCGACGTCTTGCTGCTCGCGGATCATTTCCTCCGACAGTTCAACGCGACGATGAACAAGCAGATCACGCAGATCTCCGTGGCCGCCAAACAGAAACTTCTCTCGCATCGCTGGCCCGGCAACGTCCGCGAACTGCGAAACGTTCTGGAACGCGCGGTAATCCTCGAAACCTCGAACGAGATCACCCCGCCGAGCCTGCCGGAGTTCCACATGGAGACACGCCTGCGCAAGAGCGAGCTCCCGGTGGTGCCTTCCGGACAGTCCATCGACGAGGTGATGGCGAATTTCGAGAAAGAATTCATTCTGAACACGCTCGCTCAGAACCGATACAATCTGAACCGCACGGCGGAGCAATTGAAGATCAGCCGACACGCCCTGCGGTATCGCATGACGCGACTGAACATCCATACGGACAATGAAGAAGATGTCGGCTCACCCTCCGGCAAGGAGACGACACAGCAATGCTAAGCCTCATTCCCATCCTCGCAGCCCTCGAGCCGCCCGATCTCGAGACACTCAAGAACGCCCACAAGAGCTCCACTCCGCAGATTTGGGGCACTGACATCACGATCATCCTGGCGGTGATTCTCGGCATTACCGCCCTCCTGTTCTTCTGGGCCTTCTTCCTGCGGAAGAAGCCGACCCACGCCCGCGGATCTCTCGTCGTCGAACGCTCCGACAAGAAAGGCCGCGAATCACACGCATCCGCGGGCGGCAAGCGGCGCCGGCGGCGTTCCCAGTCGGAGACGTGGGGTCGCAATCCGACCTTGAGCGAAACCGGCGGGCTCCCACCGCCACGTCCCGAAGAGCCGGAGAGTCCCGCTCCGAAAGAGTAAGCGCCCGACTCATGGAGGAGAGTGCTTCCATCACCCGAAAGAGCGCGTCCAATCTCGCGCTCGCGTTCGTTCTGCTCCCCAAAGCCAAGCGGGACGGAATGACCGCGCTATACGCCTTCTGCCGCGAAGTCGATGATGTTGCCGACGAGGAATCAGTCCCCGTCGAAAAGCGGCGCATCCAGCTTGCGGCTTGGCGCGATGACATCCGCCGCGCCTGCGCGGGTGAACCGCCATCCTTCCCGGTCAATCGCGAGCTCCAGCCCGTCATCGCCGAACATAAACTTCCGTTCGCGCTCTTCGACGAACTGATCAAGGGCGTGGAGATGGACCTCGACATCAAACGCTACGAAACCTTCGAGGAACTCGAGCAATACTGCTATCGCGTAGCGTCCGTGGTCGGACTCCTGAGCATCGAGATTTTCGGCTACTGCAATCCCGCCTGCCGTGCTTACGCAGATTACCTCGGTAAGGCGCTTCAGCTGACCAATATCCTTCGTGACGTGCGGACTGATGCGGAGCGTGGACGGATCTATCTGCCTCTCGCTGAGCTCCGGAAATTCGGCGTCACGCAGGAGGAGATTCTTCGTTTCGAATACTCGGATCGTTTTGAAAAGCTCGCCGAAAGCATCGCTGCCCGCGCCCGTCACTT
This sequence comes from Verrucomicrobiota bacterium, assembly GCA_016713365.1. Taxonomy (GTDB): domain Bacteria; phylum Verrucomicrobiota; class Verrucomicrobiia; order Limisphaerales; family JADJPG01; genus JADJPG01. The sequence goes on from JADJPG010000020.1 coordinate 44,419, forward strand.
TTACCACCTCGCTCGCCAGACGCTCCCGCAGGAGGATCGCCGCTCCATGGTCGCTGCGGAACTGATGGGCGCCGTTTACTGGAAGCTGTTTCGCAAGCTGGAATCAAAACGGTTTCATGTCCTAGGTCCCAAGCCCACGCGCCTCAGCAAAGGCCACAAGCTGCTCCTCGTCGCTCGTTCCTGGATTCGCACGGTGTCGGGCACGCTCTCGCCGAACTACGGCACTCCTTGATTCTCTCGCTCCGTTACATCACCAACGGCTGGGCAAACAACTCGTTCAACACCCGCCCCAGCTCCTTTGCCGCGGTCATCGTCTGCCGTTGAAACGCGATCAGCTGCGAGATTTTTCGCGGGGACGCTAGAATCGCCAGAGCCAGTTTCCCGAAGTGAATGCGATCGTCGGAAGTCATCAGCGCATTGAAGTCCAGCGGCAGGTCATCGTGCGCCGTGTCCGAGATCACCCGGATGGTAGCACTGGGGATCTTCCACTCGTGACAGAGGTTGCGAATCACGGATGACTCCATCTCCACCACATCCGCGCCCGTTGTCTCCCACAGCTCACGCTTCTCCCGCACGGTGATCGCCACGCGTTTCGAGCAGTGGAACTTCGCTGGAATCGCACCGATTTCGAGCAACGGCTTCTCTACACCCGCATCGAAATCGTGATCAAACACGACGGCACCAAGGCTCAATTCCGGATTCAATCCTCCCGCAAATCCACAGGTCAACACACACTCGGGTTCCACCGCCGCCACCGCTTCGCGGATGCTCTCCGCGGCGTTACGTCGACCCATGCCGGTCACCCAGCCCTGAACAGATCCGGCCCGTGAGAGATGCGGCATGAAGAACTTCGCCTCCTCTTTCACCGCGAAGCACACCAGAAACGTTACAGGTTCCTTGGAGACGCGCCCAATTGGTCCACGCGCTCTCTGACGATTGCCCATGCGCTACTTTATACCGGCCAGGCGCTCTTTCCAAACGCGATAAAGCTCCACCGTCGCCCGCACATCGCGCAGGCAATACTCCGCAATCTCCCGATACCGCCCCTCCTCCAGCAACCGCGTCACATCCATGCCCGTCACTCCATGCGCCTTCGGCGAATCAATGCCGAAGACCTTGCAGTAGAAATCCAAATTGAATTTTCGCGCCGCGCCATCGCGACCGCTCACGCCGTAGAAGGTCAGTTGCTCCGCCAAATCGCAATGCGGTTCCACAGAGTAACGGTAACCCAGCCACTCCTTCCGCGTGATCGGCACGTTCAAGACCGCCGAGCGAAGGTAAATGAACGGCACATCGAAGCCACGACCGTTGAAGGTCACGATCCCGTCGTAATGCTTCGCGACGTCCCAAAACGCCGTGAGCAACTCCGTCTCATCCACACACGGCACGAACTCCACCGGCCCACCCTCCGCCGCGTCCTCCTCAAAATCATCCGCCGTGAACAACACCTGACCGCGCTGCGTTTCCGCATTGAGCATCGCAATGCACACCACCCGGGAGGTCAGGGGCCACAAGCTGAAGAGACGTTGAATCTCCGTGCGCTTCGACTCGCGCGCATCCCCATCCGGGAGCTTGTCCGCCTCGCGAAAGAGATACTCCTGCTGCACTTCATCGAAGCAATCAACGGGAAGAGCGGAAGTTTCGATGTCGAAGACTAACTTGGCCATGGACGAGGGGACGGTGGGAGATGAACCGAATGGACGAAATAAATGCGCCAGGGTGGAGACCCGTCCGCACAGCACGAACCTTCCACCCTGTCGGTTTTGAAGAACTATTTCTTCTTCTTCGCTGCCGGCTTCTTAGCGGCCACTGCTTTCTTTGCGGGTTTCTTTTTCGCTGCCACGGTACTCACCTCCCATCAGGGGTTGAAGGTCCGTGTGATGATCAGTATCTCATCACTGCTGGAACCTATGAATGGTTGCTTCATCGCTGAAACACAAACTGCCGGTTGCTTGATCGCTTTTTCAATCGCCGGTTTCCCAGCGGGTCGTTGGGCATATCGCGCCGCGGCAGAGTGCATTGACAGCTCTCTTCTGTCTGACGCACCGCGACAATTCAAGAAAAGATTTTGGAATCACCTCGCGCAGATCTACTTCTGATCTGCGCTCTCCGACCGTGATCCGATCCGGATCACGCGCCGAATTTGTCGAACATCTTTGCGTTAGCCTGCATCAGGCGCATGAGGAACTTCGCCTCGAACACACCCAGCGATCCGAGGTTCGCGCCCGTCTCCGTGAAGCGCTCCAGCTTGTCAGATCCAGAGCACGCCGACGTGAGTAACACCGGCTGCGGATGCCATGAATGACCCTTCATCGCCACCGGCGTTGAATGATCCCCGGTGATGGCGAGAACGTCCGGTTTCTTCGCTAGCAGGATCGGCAGCGCTGCATCGAGATCCTCGATCGCCTTTTTCTTCGCCTCAAAGTTTCCATCCTCACCCGCCTTGTCCGTGTACTTGTAGTGGATGAAGAAGTAATCGTAGTTATCGTACTCCTTCACGTAACGCTCGAATTGTTCTGCGATCGTTTGCGGACCTTCAATCTTCGTCATGCCCACCAGTTGCGCGAGACCCTTGTACATCGGATACACCGCGATCGCCGCCGCGCGCAGACCGTAACGCTGCTCGAAGGTCGGAATCTCTGGCTGATGCGCAATGCCGCGCATCAGAAAACCATTCGCTGGCTTCTTCTTCGCGATCAGCGGTAGCGCCGCTGCGTAGAAATCCGCGATCAACTTCGCGGCCTTCTTCTGCTTGGCGGACTTCGCATCCGTCGGCTTCACCGTCGCGATCGGCAGACCTTCGCGGTTTGGATCGCTGTCCGTGAGGGGACCTTCCAGGCCCTTGCCGCGGAAAATCACCACGAACCGATGCTCCTTGCCCGCCCGGATGATCACCTGCGTGTCACCGATCTTTTTGATCTTCTTGGAGAGCATGTCGCACAGCTCCTCGCACACCTCGGTGGCGATGCGGCCCGCCCGGCGATCCGTCACGATGCCCTTCGCGTCCAGCGTGCAGAAATTCGCGCGCGCGCAAACATCCCCCGGCTTCAGATCGATGCCGAGCCCGAGCGCCTCAATGACGCCGCGGCCCACTTCGAACTCCAGCGGATCGTAGCCGAACAAGCCGAGATGCCCCGGCCCGCTGCCCGGCGTGATGCCCGGCGCCACCGGAATCATCCGGCCCTGCGCGGCATTCTGCGTGAGCGCGTCGAGATTCGGCGTGTGCGCGGCCTCCAGGGGCGTGCTGGAGTCCGGACCGCCCGTGGCGATATCGCCGAGGCCATCCAGCACGATTAGCGCGAGCTTGGCGTTCGTTTTGACGAGCAACTTCGAGTAAAGAGCGTCCAGGTTCATGGCAATAATAGATTCGGTACGGCTGGTTTAGATCATTCGTGATGATGCCTCGCGCATCCGGTTATGGGAGCGGGCGACCGGTGGTCCCGGCAAAAGCGGCGCGATAATGCGGACCCCGCGCCGACGCGTCAATGGGGGAAAATCAGCAGGCAGGCACCACGCACGAACAAAGCGGTAGAGGACTACCGCACTCCACGACGAAGCCGCCAGGTCTTGGACTGCGCCAGCCCTCTGGCTCTTTTGCGTTTGCTACCCAGGTCAGAGGCGGAATCCGTGCAATACGTCTCCAGACGATGTTCTCGTCCGGAGCTTGGCACTTTTTCTAGGCTCCGCAAATTTGCGACCGGAGCGTAATGACCGATGTCAGTAGCGCATGCCTAGTCCAAATCGTCATGGCAATTTACACGCCGTCTCACTCAAGAAAAACTCCTGCTCAACCTTCAGGATTGGTGAGTTATCTGGTGAAAAACTCAGGGACACAACGTTCCCAATCTTCGTGGCCTGCAATGCCTCGCAGTAGGCAGACAAACGCTGAAGAGCTGCCTCTCGGTCTGGTGGTGGTGGGGCAACCCTACAATAACGCTCCAACATCATCTCTGGCGTGACATCTTTGCCGAGATAAACGACCGCACCGCGAGAATGGGTCTCGCCGGTCTTGGCGCTCACGAATCCTGCGTCTGGTGAATCAGTCAGCGTCAAAATCAAATGCTCGCCAGGGGAAGTCGTGTGCTTCTTTTCGTTGATGCGGACTGGCATCTTGCGGGTGGAAGACATGCGCGTGATGTGGGTTATCAGAGTAGGAACCGGAGCTTTGTCGGTAACACCAGATCTTAAGATGCGCATTTTCAGATTCGTCGCATCTGCACTTTCATCGCCGGCATTGAACCCTATTCCGGAAGCCTCTGGCAATCACATCGGAAGGGAGGAGTGCGGCCTTTCCCGTCGCAGGAATTCGCGTTGCTCGAGGAGACAAAATCTCCAAGGCATCCTCTGCCAGGCGGTCGCTACCGAAATACCCACATCACCTCGAAGGCGCCGGAGCATCACAGCTCCGCTAAGCTGTCGTAAGCACCTCAGCTGAGGCGCATGGGCATGACGACGTAGAGGAAGGGGCCGTTGATCTTCAGCACGCCGGGGCTGAGCTCGTCGATGAGCTCAAAGTAAATCTCGTCGGTGTTGAGCGCGTTGAGCGGCTCGATGACGTAGCCGGGATTGAACGCGACGGAGATGTCCTTGCCCTTGTAGTTGATGGCCATCGATTCGCGGGCTTCGCCGACGTCCGGGCTGTTCGCCGTGATGGAAAGGTTGTTCTTCGCGAAGGTGAGCTTCACGGAGTTCTGCTTCTCACTGGTCATCAGCTCAGCGCGGCGAAGGGCGTGGAGGAATTCATCGCGCACGAGGGTGACGCGTTCCTTCGTCTCGGCAGGGATGACCTGACGGTAGTTCGGATAGTTGCCTTCGATGAGCTTGGTGATGACGAGTGTGGCGTTGCCTTTGTCGTCTTTCAACGTGAAGGCGGCCTGATTGTCGGAGAACTTGATTTCAACTTCGCCTTTGTCCTGCAAGAGGCGGTTGAGTTCGTTGACGGCTTTCGCCGGAACGATGAATTCGCCCTGGCTGGTAGCGGGCACATCGACTTCCTCGTCCACGAGCGCGAGACGGCGTCCGTCGGTGGCGACCATGGTGAGCTTGTGTTCCTTAAGGCTGAAGAAAATGCCGTTAAGCACGTACCGGCTCTCGTCGGTGGAGATGGCGAAGGAGGTCTTCTTGAGCATCCCTTTGATCTTGTCCTGCGGGAGGGAGACTTTCTTGTCTTCCTTGAACTTGGGCAGCGGAGGGAACTCTTCAGGACCCAAGCCGCGAATCTTGAAGAAGCTGGAACCGGAACGAAGCGCGGTGACGTTCTTGTCGTCGACTTCGAGTTCGATCTCGGCACTGGCGAGTTCGCGCACAATGCCGAAGAGTTTCTTCACCGGGATGGTGGTGGCTCCGGGTGTCTTGACGCTGGCTTCGACGGAGCAGGTGATGGTGACGTCGAGATCGGTGGCGGTAAACTCCAGGCGATTGCCTTCGGCGCGCAGCAGGACGTTGGAGAGAATCGGCAGCGTGGTGCGCGAGCTGACGACGTTCTGAACGGATTGGAGTCCGGCCAGAAGTTGGTCCTTGGCAATGGCGAGATTCATTGGGTCTTTAATAATGTATCTATCTTAGAGATCACCTGAACTATTATTAAGGGCTGTGAATAGTGGAAACAACTCGCAGTGTCAAGGGCACGACAGGAACTTACGGAGATTACGGAGCACGAAAAACTTCGTGAGCAAGAAAGGACAAGAGACAGAACCGGAGGTTATTCTGGAACGGCACAATCTGTTCACATCCAACCGGGTGGTTACTCGGATGGTTGTTGGTAGCAACGGTGGATAATCTGGAGACGGCGATTTAGAAGCCGTTCAAGACATCGATCATGCCGCGAAGCTTGCCGTAATCGCGCTTGTTGAACTCGAAGCTAATGCGCGGGAGGTTCACGAACTGGTTATCTTCGCGTTCCTCGGGCGTCGCTTCGCAAACTTTCACCTTCTCACCGACGATGAGATCCGCGAAGTCTTCGTTGAGAGCGTCGATGGACGCCTGCGAGGGCGTGTGCTGCAATCGAATGACCAGCCGATCGCGAACGAACCGCATGGAATGGTAATTCCGGTAGAAGCGAGTGATAAACTTCACAGCGTGCTCTGGATCATCCGTGATGTGATAGAGGTTCAGATCCTCTGGTGAAATGAGCCCGTTACGAAGGAGATGTTCGCGGACGTGCTTGTCCCACTGTTCCCACGGCAGGCGGATGTTCGCGCCGAAGCTGCGCTCGGGTCCGGCGCCTTCGTGACCGGCTTGCATGATGCCCGGTCCGGCTCCGGTGATGACCATCCATCCGGCGTCCGCGATCTTACGTGCGAAGTCGACGGCTTGTTGGTATTCCTGCTTGGAGGGAGCGGTACGAGCCGAGCCGAAAATGGTGACCTTGCGAGTTCCGGCGTGAGGTTCGAACAACTTGAAGGCGTAACGCAGCTCGCGAACGGCGGTTTGGATGACGCGCGCACCCCCCGGACGGAAACGTCGGTCAGCAGCTTGAGCGCGTTATCGATGATGTCCGAAACCAGGTCGGGGTTATTACCTCCGCCTTTGTAGGCGATGAGTTCCTGAATGCGCCGCTTTAACTCTGGATCCATCTGCGGCTTGTCCGATCTATCCATGCAGTGAGACTATCGGCTGAAGACCGAAATGCAACAGCCCCAGATGTAATGAAGGTTTACGTTTGTCCGTCACCTGATTAGGAACAGTCCGTCTTGAGATCCGTCACCCTAACGATCCTCAGTTGCAGCCACGCGCTGCCTGGTGTGCTTGTGCTCGTGCTGACGTTCTTCCCGCTCGAGGCGGCGGCGCACACACCGAGCGAGACGTATCTCTCAGTGCAAGTGGATGGGACCAACCTCACCGCGCGATGGGACGTCGCGCTGCGCGACCTACATCAGGGAATGGGCCTCGATTCCACCAAGGTGCCAGCGAATCGTTCCGAAGAATTGCAGGCGCGCGAAGAGGCGCTGGCCCTGGATGTCGCGGCGGGATTGGAGATCCGCGCGGACAGCAATCTCGTTCAACTCACGGTGACCGATTACACGACGCTGCCGTTGAACGACGTGGAGTATGCACGACTCATCTTCGCCGGAGCCGGAGTCAACGGGCGAATTCGGGTCGTTGAAATCAACGCCGGCTCCGTGTTTCGAGTGGACACCAACATGCACGGCTTGCTGCGCGTGGAGAATGCTGGGCGCGTCGATGCGGTTGCGTTCAACCAAAACGCGCCATCCCACGCCTTTCAACTCGCGAGCAACGAGGGAAGGCTAGAACGCTGGATGACGTTCATTTGGGAAGGCGTGTGGCACATCTGGATTGGTTTCGATCACATTCTATTCCTGATGGCCTTGCTGCTGCCGGCGGTATTGAAGCGGGAGAAGCGCGAATGGCGGGGCGTGGACAGCTTGAAACCCGCCTTCATGAACGTGCTGAAGATTGTTACAGCATTCACGGTGGCGCATTCCGTGACGCTCACCCTGGCGGCCTTCGACCTGATCAATCTTCCGACGCGCCTCGTCGAGTCCGTGATTGCAGCGTCCGTTGCAGTTGCGGCGGCAAACAACCTCTGGCCGATGACGCAGGGGAAGAGCTGGATGATGGCGGGCGGCTTCGGGTTAATTCACGGCTTCGGCTTCGCGTCGGTGCTGGGAGATCTGGGACTGGAGAGCGCGAACCTCGCTGCGGCTCTGGTGGGCTTCAACCTCGGCGTGGAATTCGGCCAGCTGGTGATCGTTGGGTTGTTCCTGCCGTGGGCGTTTGCGCTGCGGGGAACGGCCCTCTATCAAACTGGTGTCGTCAAGATCGGATCGAGCCTCATCATCGTCATCGCGCTCCTCTGGATGGCGGAACGGATGTTCGGAATGAGCCTGTAGCGCGAACGTTCGCGCCTCGACTCAGCTCTCGATCACGTTGATCTCAACCGGCTCAACGTTAATTCCGCTTTTCGTCAGCCACGTGATGGCGGAAGCGATCTCGGACGACTTGCCGTCGAGTTCGAGGCAGACGATGCCGATCTCATCGTTCACGCTCGCCTGACGGATGTTCGTGATGATGTCGAACTTCTTGCCCAGCTCCCAGAGAATCGGCCGCGTGATCTTCTGCGGCGGATACATCAACCACAGACGCTTCTTTTCCTGCGCGTTTGTGACCTTCTTCTTGGCGGGCGCCGGTTTCTTTTTGGCTTTCGTGGCCATGAGTGTTGATGCGTGAGACGTGACGCGTGATTGGTTTAGCCGCCAGCGATCGCGGGGATGATGCTGATCTCGTCGCCATCCTTCACCGGCGTGTCCTGGTTCTGGAGGAAACGAATGTCTTCCTCGTTCACATACACGTTCACAAAGCGGCGCACGCCGCCCTGCTCATCGAGCAAACGCTCCTTGATGCCGGGATAGCGGGTCTGAAGCTCGTTGATGGTGTCGGCAATGGTGCCGGGATTCACCTCGACGAGTTCTTCGTCATTGGTGAGCTTCCGCAAGGGGGTCGGGATACGTACTTTGGCTGCCATAAAATGTTGTTCGTGTGCGGTTCGCTGTCAGCAGTGGCCTCAGGCGTTGACCAGTTGTTTCTCGGCGGCCAGCAACGTCTCGAATTCGCGCAGGCTCGGCTTGATCTCACGCGGCTGACCGCAGTGGCCGGTGACGGCATCGAGCGTCTTGAGGCCGTTGCCAGTGATGCAGAGAACGGCAGAATCTTTCGCGGGAATCTTCCCACTGGCAATGAGTTTCTTGGCCACGCCCACGGTGACGCCGCCAGCGGTCTCGGCGAAGATGCCTTCGTTCTCGGCCAGCAGCTTGATGCCCTCGCGAATTTCGTCGTCGGTCACGTCCTCTGCGTAGCCGTGCGATTCCTTCATCACCTTCAGCGAATAGAAACCATCGGCCGGCGTGCCGATCGCCAGCGACTTGGCGATGGTGTTCGGCTTGACGGGCTTGAAGAAATCGAGCCCCGCCTTTTGCGCGTGCGAGATCGGATTGCAACCCGTCGCCTGCGCGCCGTGCATGTGCCACTGGCTTTCGGACACGAGGCCGAGCTTCGACATTTCCTGATATGCCTTGTGAATCTTGGTCAGCAACGAGCCGGACGCCATCGGCACCACGGTGTGCTGCGGCACGCGCCAGCCGAGCTGTTCCATGATCTCGAAGCCCATGCTCTTGGAACCTTCGGCGTAATACGGACGCATGTTTACATTCACGAACGCCCAGCCGTACTTGCCGGCGATCTCAGCGCAGAGACGGTTCACCTCGTCGTAGTGACCCTTGATGCCGATGACCTGCGCGCCGTAGATCAGAGAGTTGAGAATCTTGCCCTGCTCCAAATCCGCCGGGATGAAGACGTAGGCCTTGAGACCGGCGGAACCGGCATTCGCGGCGACAGAGTTCGCGAGATTGCCAGTGGAAGCGCAGGCGACGGTGGTGAAACCGAGCTCCCGCGCGCGGCTCAATGCGACGCTGACTACGCGATCTTTAAAGGACAGCGTCGGATAATTCACCGCGTCGTTCTTGATCCAGAGCTCGCGGATGCCCAGCGCCTTGGCGAGACGATCAGCCTTCACGAGCGGCGTGAAGCCGACCTGGCGGCCCACCGTCGGCTCGTCTGCGACTGGCAGCAATTCCCGGTAGCGCCACATCGTCTGCGGACGTGACTCAATGGCGGCGCGCGTCAGCGACTTCTTGATGAGCGCGTAGTCGTAAGCCACCTCCAACGGACCGAAATCGAATTCGCATACGTGCGTGGCGGCGAGAGGATATTCCCGGCCGCACTCGCGGCACTTGAGGGCCTTCATGAAACCAGCGTTGCTCTGCATACGTTTTTCCATTTAACAGTTGTTTTTGGGCCTGCCGCCCGATCCGGGCAACAAAAAAACCCCTTCCCATCGGATGAGAAGAGGTCAGACAACGGCGCGCTCTCTTCCCATCTTTTCCCGAACCGTCGCCGGTCCGAGCTGGAATTGGCACCTGGTCGTTGCAGTCGCACTGCAACCGGTTGCCGTGGTTTCACAGGGCCAGTCCCTCAACCACTCGCGATGAGATCGTTGATCACTTATCAACGAATGCGGATACATTGATTGCTGCACTTCCAAGTGTCAAATGGAATTTCCGTCGCCGCGGTTGCCCACCGCCCCAAAATCCTTCAGTGCTCTGCGATTGTCACGACCACGCGTTGATAACGCGTCAACGCAGGAACGCCGCTGTCGGTGACCATCAACGCCACGTGAATCGTCTCGCCCGCGCGCGCTGACGGCGGCACCACGAACGACGCTTCGGAGGTCGAACTTCCCGCTATCGGGATGGCCGCGTTCAGCGTTCCTGCTTCCGCGTAGTGAACCCACTCAAACTTCAGCGCATGCTTGTCCGGGTCGCTGGATTCGGCGGCATTCAGGATGACTCGCTCACCGGGCTTCGCGGTGCGATGCAACGCTCCGGCGATACGCGGGTGCGGCGGATGATTCGCGCCTGCGAAGTCGTTCACACACCAGTCGAGCCGCGCGGCGAAGTCGTTCTGTAAATGGACCGCCCAACGCCGCAGTGTGTTGTCGCGATTCGTCGATCCGTTCCAGGCATCAACCTGATTCGCCCAGAAGTAAGGCTTGCCAGGAAACGTCTCGTTCGCGCCGTAGCGTCCAGCCCACGAGCCCCATTCGGGATGCGCCGGATCGCCTAGGCCGTTCGGCACCAGATAGAGAAAGCTCGCGGTGTCGCCCTCCTTGCACCAATGCGTTGTATTCGTCGGATACAACGCGCCGAGCGGACCATGTCCGGAGCGCACGTCGCGTTCGATGTCGAAGCCTCCGGCCTTCGAGGTCAGCGCCGAGAACCGGTGATACCAGCGCAGGCGATTCAGCTCCGGTCGCCATGTATCGATCCAGAATGAGAACGGCGGTTGGATGTCCGTCGTGTGAGCGCCGAACGCATTGGCCGAACTCAGCCGGAGCTTGCTCTTGAACGTCGCGTAACCCTCCGGCCCGCGCTCGCGCAGCACTTTGTCCAGCGCGCTTTAAGTTGTTCGTCGCGCCGCCGTGGTCCGTGCCCCAGTCGGAATACCAAACTGGCCGCGGATCAGGCGCATCGATCGCGGCGATGATCAGGTTCACGGCCTCGGCTGTGGAATTGTACCCGGCGACGGTTCGCTGGCGAAGAAGCTCGGGCTTCGGGTAACGCGCGTCGTGCTGAATCAGTTTTGGATAACACGCACCGTAGGCATCGATCATCCGCCGCACGATGCCGAGACCAGTGCGTTCCGGATTCTTGTTCTCGCCGCGCCGCGCTTCCGGACGATTTGCGATGATGCCCTCGACATCCCACTCGTTTGCGTAGAGCAGAAAACGCACAAGCGATTGTTCATCGTCGGGATCGCCGCCCGCGTCGGTTTCAATGAGGATGCGAAGACGTTCAAGAGCGGCCGGCGAGGAAGATTGAAAATAGGTGGCAGCCGACGGAGGAGGCTCTGATCTCGGAAACCTGTTGGGCTTCCTGGGTAGTTTGAGCCTCGTCACCTCGGCTCCTACCAAGCGAGTGACTGAAGAACGCGTAGAGCTGCTCGTTCGATTCCGCGTTCGGCGAATGTTCCTTCCGGTTCGTCATCGCGACGCGGTTCGTGACACCGAGCACACTACTCACCTCGACGAGATGATTGAGTGCCTCCCAACGCGAAGGCGGATCTTCCGCGCCGCCGGAGACGAAGAACGGCCGTGGTGCAATGAGCGCGTGGAGTTCGTGGAGATCGCGACCTTGTTCGATCATACGCTTGTAGGCTCCGGTGCGCGGATTGGCAGCGGACGGAATCCCGGCCTTCGGTCGCTTCTCGTTCGCATCGAAGCCGAGATACCACGGCTCCCAGTAGTTCACGTTCGAGCGTGTCTCGTCGAACACGATGCCCGGATCGCTTACCGCCACGGCCGCGAACTTCTCCCACAACGCCCCGGCGAACATCGCCCACTTGCCGCCATACGAATGCCCAACGACTCCGATGCGCTTCGCGTCCACCTCGGGCCGGTTGGCCAGGGCGTGCCAGGCGTTGGCGGCGACGTAGGCATGAAACGACAGCGGCTGACATTGCGCCGCGCCGACCTCCGGCTTCCACGCGTTGCCGCCGGGCGTCCCGATGTTCAGCGTCACGAAGCCGAGACGCGCGAGTTGATAACCGAAGTCGCGAAACTGATTCGTGTTCAGCCCAACGCTCGTCTCTGGTTCGTAGAACACCACGAGCACCGCGGGGAACGGCCCCTTGCCATCGGGCACCAGCAGCCAGCCTTCACCGGTCTGTTGCGGAGCGATATCCAGTCGCACGCGATGTTGGCTGAAGTTCTCGCGCCGGCTCGTTTGGAGAATCTCAACCTTCGGCTTCTCGATGATCGGCGGCCAAGGCCCCATCAGCTCCATCCACTCGCGACGAATCTCGGCGCGGCGGCGTGACCAATCCTCCGCCGAAAGTGCGCGTGATCCGTCCGTGAAAAGCAGCGGTGAACGATACGCGCCGAATTGATTCGAGAACGCCGCGGGCGGCTGGAAGAACGGCGCGATGAGCGGCCATGCGCCCGGGTTTGTTGGCTGCGCGGACGCAACGCTCCCGGCAGCGACCAGAATGCAGAATGCAAACAGCGCCCGGCTACAGCACCACTTCTGTGCCCACGCCTTCATCAGTGAAGATTTCCAGCAGCACGGCGTGCGGTGTGCGCCCATCGACAAACGACACCTTCTCCACGCCGGATTTGATTGCCGCCACCGCGCTGTCCACTTTCGGAATCATGCCCTTGTCCACGATGCCCGCCTGCTTGAGGCCCGGCACTTCGCTGATCTGCAGATGCGTGATGAGCGTCGCCGGATCCTTCGGATTTCGCATCAAGCCCGGCACGTCGCTCATGAACACCAGCCGCTTCGCGTTCAACGCGATGGCCGCGTGCGCGGCGGAGACATCCGCGTTGCAGTTGTAAATCTTTCCATCCTCGCCGCGCGCCGTCGGGCTGATCACGGGAGTGATGCCCTGCTCGATGCACTCGATGAGCGGCGCGGTGTTTACGCGAATGACCTCGCCGAGATAACCGGCGTCGAGCTTGCCGCCCTCCGGCGTGTCCAGCAGCAGCTTGCGGCAGGTGAAAATCTCCGTGCCGGCGAAGCCCTTCGCGCGGCCGCCCAGTTCATTGATGAGCTTCACAATCTCGGGATTGATCTCGCGCGACAGCACGCGATCCACGATCTCGACCGTGGCCTCGTCCGTTACGCGCTGGCCTTGGACGAAGTTCGCCTTCAAGCCCGCCGCCTCCATCGCGCGAGTGATGGCCTTGCCGCCGCCGTGAACGACCACCGGGTTGATCTCCACCGCTTCAAGAAAGACGATGTCGCGCGCCACGCCGTTGCGCACCGCCGGGTCCGGCGAATCCATGAACGACCCGCCGTATTTCACGACGAACGTCTCGCCGCTGAACTTCTGAATGTAAGGCAGCGCTTCGAGCAGCGTCGCCGCTTTGGAGATCAAGTCTTGCATCGTGAAGCCACAAGAGAACGGAGGAAGAGCACGGGCGGCAAGTGAATTTCAGTTCGCGCTGCAAAACAAAACGCCGAGAAGGGTCGTGCTCAGTATTTTCCGCAAACGAGAACATTTGCTTGATAAGAAATCGTTGAAGAAATTCGATTGTGAAGCGCCGGAAGCCCAATTGTTTTAGAGGCTACCTGTGGCGCTGCTATGAAAAGAAGAGTTGAGGGGGGCGTGTGACGCCGCAACACGTCGCCGAGTAAAGAAAACGGGCGGTGTGGTATTACCTTTGGCCAGGGAGACCACACCGCCCGGAGGCGCCAGACATTGATGAAGTGTCCGAACCTCGAAACCGTGTCAGAATGTTCTTTTACCTGCAAGAGAGGCATCGGAAGTAAATCTCCGGACAGAACATCGGGTGAAATCCCGTCGCATCTGTCTCCCGAGAAGTAGTCTTCTCTCTCCGATTGCGCTCATGACGTGACAGGAGTTCGTTGCTGGGTATTCTCCGGCCGAACACCGAATCACATCATGACTGCGACACACTGGCTCCTGCGTCTTCTTCTGCTCAGCGTCATCTCGTCCACCGCCGTCCTCGCCGCGCCGGTGCCGTTGTGGGACGGCAAATCCTTCGACGGCTGGGAGGGCGAGACGAACAAGGTCTGGCGCATTCGCGACGGCGCGATTGTCGGCGGTTCGTTGGAGGGCAATCCGCGCAACGAATTCCTCGCGACTCGGAAGTCGTACAAGAACTTTCACCTGCGCTTCGAATACAAGCTCGTCGGCACCGAGGGCTTCGTGAACGGCGGCGTGCAGTTCCGCAGCAAGCGCATCGCGAATCCGCCCAACGAAATGTCCGGCTACCAGGCGGACATCGGCGCGGGTTTCTCCGGCTGTCTCTACGACGAATCGCGTCGCAACAAGATGCTCGCGATGGCGGACACGAATCTCGTCGCGCGCGTCGAGAAGCCCGGCGACTGGAACCGCTACGAAGTCATCGCGCGCGGCCCGGAGGTGCAGCTCATCCTCAACGGCCAGCGCACGGCCACGTGGGTCGAGCGCGCGGAAGGCATCGAAGCGGACGGCGTCATCGCGCTGCAAATCCACGGGGCGTGCAAAGCCGAGATTGCGTTCCGCAACATCACCATCGAGGAACTCCCGGCTCCAAGCGGCCGCACGCAGGCCGAAGTCTTGCGGCGTTTCGGTGATGGCCAGCCGGCGCTGCCGATCGCGCCGTTCCCGAACGCGAAGTTCCAGCTCGGTGCGAATGAAACCGTCGTGCTCGTCGGCCAGGAGAACTTCGTGCGCGAACAGAAGGCTGGCGAACTGGAGGCGCAGCTCGCGTCCGCGCTCGCCGACAAGGCGCCGCGCTTTCGTTCGATGGCGTGGGAAGCGGACACGGTTTACGAGCAGTGGCGTGATTTGAATTTCGGTCCGTGGGCAGGGCAGATCGAGTCCGCCGGCGCGACGGTGGTCATGGCGCAGTTCGGCCAGATGGAAGCGCTCGATGGTGTCGGACGGCTCGCGGAGTTTACTGCGGCGTATCACCGGCTGCTCGATCAGTTCGCCACGCGCACGCGCCGGCTCGTGTTGATCGCGCCGATGCCGTTCGAGAAACCGCTCGCCTCGCACGCGCCCGATCTCACGCAGCGCAACTCAGACGTTGCGGCCTACGCGAATGCCGTACGCGAGATCGCGAAGCAACGCGGCGCGGTGTTCGTCGATTTGCCCGCGGCGCTCGCAAAGCGCACATCCGGCCGCAGACTTACCGAGAACGGCATTCATCTCACGGCGGACGGCTTGCGCGAAGTCGCCGCCGCCATCACGCGCAGTCTCGGCGCGGAGGTCAACGCCTCGGCGTCGCTCGAGCCTGTGCGCGCGGCCATCGTGGAGAAGAATCGCCTGTGGTTCGATTGCTGGCGTCCGGCGAACTGGTCGTTCGTTTACGGCGATCGCATGACGCAGAAGTTCGCGCAAGGCGATGGCAAGGAACCGTCGTTGCGCGAAGCCTTCGAGCGCCAGAAGCCGCTGGTGGAACAGGCCGACGCTCGCGTTCACGCGCTGGTGCGCGGTCAGCAGCCGAAACCGCTCGCGTTGCCGAAGCTTCCGGTGTCGCCCGAAGAAGCGAAGGCGCTGTCGCCCGAGGAACAGGCGAAGACGTTCACGCCCGCCGAAGGCTACGAGATCAATTTGTTCGCCTCTGAGCGCGACGGCGTGGTGAAGCCGACGCAGTTTTCGTGGGACGAGAAGGGCCGGCTCTACGTCGCGTGTTCTCCGACGTATCCACAGACCATCGCGAGCATTCCGCCGGCGGATTACATCCTCGTGCTCGAAGACACCGATGGCGACGGGCGCGCAGACAAGTCGTGGAAGTTTGCCGAAGGCCTCACGATGGTGCAGGGCGTCGAGCCAGGCGCGGGCGGCGTGTATGTCTGTGACTTCGATCAGCTGCTGCACTTCCGCGACACGGACGGCGACGGCAAGGCGGACGAGCGGCGCGTCATCTTCTCCGGCTTCGGCATTGGCGACACGCATCAGCTCGTGAACAGCGTTTGCCACGGGCCGGATGGCAGCCTGTGGTTCTCGCAAGGCTTGCACGCGATGTCGCGCGTCGAAACGCCGTTCGGTGTGGCACGACTCGATCGAGCCGCCGTGTGGCGGATGCGTCCGCGCGAGCTGCGGCTCGAAGGTTTCTTCGGCGGCGGCATGGCGGGCGCGAATTGCTGGGGCGTGGCCTTCGATGATTACGGCCAGGTCTTTCACAAGTCCGGCGATCGGCCGCACGGTTACTGGACGGTGCCCGGCATGGTGCGCGGCGCGAGCGCGACCGGCAGCAGTTCGACGACAGACGCGAACGTTTCCTACGCGAACTCGCCGGAGCAATATCACTCGGTCGGCCCGCTCTTCGACACGTCGCCGAAGACGACCGCGATCGACATCATCGGCACGCGCGCGTTGCCGGACGACATCCAGGGCGGCGCGCTCATCGGTGGTTACTTCGGCGGAGTGCTGGAGGTGCATCGCTTCGAGGACGCCGGCTCGGGCTTCAGGACGAAGCAACTGCCGCGGATCGTGAAATCCTCGAACAGCGCGTTTCGTCCGGTGGACGTCAGTGTGGGTCCGGACGGTGCAATTTACGCAGCCGATTGGTTCAATCCTGTCATCGGCCATTACCAAGCCAGCTACGCGGACCCGATGCGCGACCGCACGCACGGCCGCGTCTGGCGCGTGACCGCAAAAGGCCGCGCGCCGATCAAGCAACCGAATCTCGCCGCGATGAAGCCGGCGGAGTTGCTCGAACAACTGCGCTCGCCGGAGCGCTGGACGCGGTATCAAGCGAAGCGGTTGTTGTTTGATGCGGCGCCAGCGGAGGTATTACCCGCGGCGGATGCGTTTCTATCGAAGGTAACAGGGGAGACCAAGACCGCCGCCCGAGAACAGTTGCTGGTTGAAGTAGCCGGAGTTTTCGAGGCGCACGAGGCACCGCGCCTTGGCCTGCTCATCTCGTTGGTCAACGCGAAGGACGCTCGCGTGCGGGCTTACGGTGCGCGGGTCGCCGGCATGTGGTCTCAGCGTATCCCCGAAGCCCTGGCTTTTCTCCGCGAACGCGTGCAGGACGAGAACCCTCGCGTGCGACTCGAAGCCGTGGTGGCCGCAAGCTATGCCCCGAAGGCGGAGGCGGCGGAAATCGTCGCTGCCGCCGTGGATCGTCCGCGCGATCCGTTCCTCGATTACGCGATGCGCCAGAGCGCGCGTGCCTTGCAGCCGCGTTGGGCGAAGGCGTTCGCGGCGAATGAGCTCAAACTCAGCAGCCCGGCGCAGACGGCTTACTTGAAAGACCTCCTTGGCAAGCCGCCGAAACAGGCGTCCCCCGGCGAAGCACTCTACGAGATGGCCTGTCTGCCGTGTCATCAGCCCGAGGGCAAAGGCTTGCCCGGGGTGTATCCGCCGCTTGCAGGCAGCGACTGGGTGCGCGGCGACGCGGCGCGTTTGATCAAGATCGTGCTCCATGGATTGCAGGGCCCAATCACCGTCGCCGGCCAAACCTTCGGCGGCCCGGGCGCAGTGCCGATGCCCGCGCTGGGCGGCTTGACCGATGAACAGATCGCCGACGTATTGACGTTCGTGCGCGGGACCTTTGGCGCCGGAGCTGGTGTCGTGAAAGCCTCCGAGGTGCAGGCCGTTCGTGCCGCGACGTCAAACCGCGAAACGGCGTGGACGGCGGAAGAACTGCAGAGATAATTGATTTATGAAACTACGAACCTTCTTCCTGATTTTTGCTGCAGTGATCGCAACGGCGATCTCGCTGCCCGCGCAGAACCGCTTCGATCCGGTGAAGCGCGACGTCGAGGGCTGGACGGTTCATGTGGAGCCGGCGTTGCTGGATGGCGAGCACAAGGAGGAAGGCGCGAGGGCGTTGACCATGCTCGCGAACCATCTGCAGCGGATCAAAGTTCTCGTGCCGGCCGAGCCGTTGAAGAAGATGCAGGCGCTGGAGATTTGGATTGAGCACGACCATCCGAAGCTGAAATCGATGCAGTATCATCCGAGCCGCGACTGGCTGGTGAACAACGGCCACGACCCGCGTCTGGCGAAGAAGGTTCACATCACGCAGGCCCGCGAGCTGTTGTCACGCAGCCAGATGCTGAAGCATCCGGCGGTGGTCCTGCACGAGCTGGCGCACGCTTATCATGATCAAGTGCTGAGCTTTGATCACCCGGAGATCATCGACGTCTTCAAGAAGGCGAAGGCAGCCGGCAGCTACGAGAAGGTGCTGCTCTATTCCGGCGAGAAGGTGAAGCACTACGCGCTGACCGATCACAAAGAGTACTTCGCTGAAGGCACGGAGGCATACTTCTACCGAAACGATTTCTATCCATTCGTGCGCGCGGAACTGAAGGAACACGACCCGGCGTTTCACGAACTGTTGGTGAAGATCTGGGGCCCGGCGCGCTGAAGCGGGCTTTTGCGCACGGCCTGAAGGCCGCGCGCCGTCATCGAACGCAGCATTGCCGGCGCGACTTCTTTTCCGTATTCAGATTCAAGTTCCCCGGCTTGAACAACGTCTGTTCATGACATGAAACCAGCGAAGGTCACGTCCGTGCTGCTCATCAGCGCCTTTTCCGCACTGATAGTATTCGCGACGTTCGGCGCAACGGCGGCGGAATCGAGCGGAGCGGCGTCCTCGTCGGACCACTGGTCGTTCAAACCGGTCACGCGTCCTGCTCCGCCCCAGACCTCAACTCGCAAGTGGGCACGGAACGACATCGATCGCTTCATTCTCTCTCGCTTGGACCAAGAGAACCTCAAGCCGTCGCCTGAGACGGATCGTGTGAGCTGGTTGCGCCGGGTTTACTTCGATCTCATCGGGCTGCCGCCGTCGCCGGAACAGGTCGACGCCTTCGTGAAGGACCGTCGTCGCGATGCCTACGAGCGCGTCGTGGACGAACTCCTGGCATCGCCGCGTTATGGCGAGCGATGGGCGCAGCACTGGCTTGACGTCGTGCGCTACGCGGACACGCACGGCTTCGAGGTGAACACTGAACGTCCGCATGCCTGGCCGTATCGCGACTACGTCATTCGCGCGTTAAACAAGGACACGCCCTACGATCAGTTCATCCGCGAACAGATTGTAGGCGATGCGCTCGGCGAAGACGCGGCGACGGGCTTTCTCATCACAGCGTCGGTACTGTTGCCGGGACAGATCGGCGCGGACGATGTTTCGAAGCGGCTCGCTCGACAGGATGCGATTGATGAGATCGTGGTGAACATCGGGCAGACGTTTCTCGGGCTGAGCGTCGGCTGTGCGCGCTGTCACGACCACAAGTTTGATCCCATCAGCGCCCGCGATTATTTCGCGATGCAGGCGTTCGTTGCTGGTGTGGAATATGAGGACCGCGAGATGCGCACGACCGAAACGGAAACTCAGCGCCGCGCGGACGAGAAGCTGAAGGCGCGTGTCTTGGAGATCGATCAATCGCTGGCGAGGTTCGTTCCGCTCGCGCGACCCGGCTCGGGAACCGTTCGCGTCACCAACGCGAAGGAAAACGTCGAGACCTTCGCGCCCGTGACCGCGAAGTTCGTTCGGTTCACGATTCACGATGCGAACCTGCATCCCACGCTCGGGCTGATCGAGCCGTGCATTGACGAGTTCGAGATTTTCACGGATGAGCCAACGCCGCGGAATGTCGCGCTTGCCAGCGCCGGGACGAAGGTCACCGCGTCCGGCAGCCGCACCTCGGGGAGCCACAAGCTGGAGCACATCAACGACGGCAAGTATGGCAACAGTCGCAGTTGGATGGCGGACGCCGCCGGACGCGGGTGGGTGCAGTTCGAACTGCCGGAGCCGGCGCGCATCGCGAAGATTGTCTGGAGCCGAGACCGCGAAGGCGCATTTACCGACCGTCTCGCCACGGCCTACACACTGGAAGCGGGCGCATCGGCCGAGTCGCTGCAGACGCTGGTGTCCACGCCGCCACCGCGGCCGGCGGTGAACACACGCGTGAACACGGATCGCTTCGCGCCGGTGAAGACGAAGCGCGTGCGGTTCACGATTCGCGGCACGAACAATCTCGAACCGTGCGTGGACGAGCTCGAAGTGTTCGACACCAACGGCGTGAACATCGCGCTCGCGAGCAAGGGCACGACGGCGACGTCGTCCGGCAACACGGTGGTGGCGGACCGCCACGAGCTGCGCTTCGTGAACGACGGCGAGTACGGCAACTCCCGGAGCTGGATGTCGAGCGAGCACGGCGGTGGTTGGGTGACGCTGGAGTTCGCCGACGAACGCGTCATCGATCGCGTGGTCTGGGGCCGCGACCAGAAGGGCGAGTTCGCCGATCGACTCGCCACGAATTACGTTATCGAAGTGGCGGATGCGTTCGGCGCTTGGCGCGTGGTGGCAGATGCTTCGGATCGCGCCATCAAATCATCGGGCGACAAGTCCGGGCAAATCACGCTGGCCGGATTGAATGCCAGTGAGACGCGGGAGGCGACGCGGTTGATGGACGAGAAGAAGTCGCTCGAAGGGAAGATTCGCGCATCGGAGGAGAACCGGCTCGCGTTCGCTGGAAAGTTTCGCACGCCGGACAAGATTCATCTGCTGCACCGCGGTGATCCGGAACAGCCCAAGGACGAAGTGGTGCCGGCGGTGTTGAGTGCGCTCGGCTCGAAGAAACTTCCGCGTGAAACTGCCGAGCAGGAGCGACGTCGCGCACTCGCGGATTGGATTGCGAGCCTGGAGAATCCCATGACCGCGCGCGTGATGGTGAACCGCATCTGGCAAGGCCACTTCGGCACCGGCTTGGTCGATACGCCGAGTGATTTCGGGCGCAACGGCGGCAAACCATCACATCCTGAGCTGCTGGACTGGCTGGCATCGGAGTTCGTGCGCAGTGGCTGGTCGGTGAAACAAATGCACCGTCTGATCGTGCTGTCGGCGACTTACCGGCAGAAAGTTCAATCACGAATCAGCGAAACAGGTCACGAGTCGGTTGGCGGGCGCTCAGAACTTCGGCGCCACTCGAAATCGAATCACCGAATTCGTACCTCAACGCGCAGCAGCGCGACTCCGACGTTCGCCTGCTCTGGCGCTTCCCGTCGCGCCGATTGGAGTCCGAGCCGATTCGCGATGCGATGCTCGCGGTCAGCGGTCAGCTCAATCTGAAGATGTATGGCCGGGGTTTCGACCTGTTCAATCAGCGCGGCGGTCTCAGCGGTTTCAAGCCGGTCGAATCGTTCAGCGGCGATGGGCTGCGCCGGATGATTTACGCGCACAAGGTCCGACGCGAACGCGAGGCGGTCTTCGGCGCGTTCGATTGTCCGGACGCCGGTCAAAGCACCGCGCGCCGCCGCGAAAGCACCACGCCGATCCAAGCGCTCAACCTCTTCAACAGCCGCTTCACGATTGAGCAGGCGGACGCCTTTGCCGCGCGCGTGAAGCAGGAAGCCGGCGACGACGTAACCCGCCAGATCCATCGCGCCTACCAGCTGGCGTTGAGCCGCAAAGCCACTGCCGCGGAACTCGCCGAAGCCCGACCGGTCGTGGCGGAACACGGGCTCGCCGTGCTGTGCCGGGCGCTCTTTAATTCCAATGAATTCCTCTTCGTCCCGTGAGCCCGTCTGGTAACATCTCTGTGCTCAGCATGAAGATTCTCTTTCCATGCTCGGTCGTCTTCACGGCGCTTCTGCTCGCCGGCGCGGTGGACGCATCCGCCGCTGCACCGAAGACGGTCGTGGCCGAAGTGCTTCGCGCGCATTGCCTCGATTGCCACGACGGTGAATCGAAGAAAGGAGACCTGAATCTCGTTCCACTGCTCGAAACGGACATCCTTCAGCACAACGCAGAGTGGGAGAAAGTCATTCGACGCATGGCGACGCGGCAAATGCCGCCGGCGAACCGGAAGAGTCGACCTTCTGAGGCCGAGTATCACAACACTCTCAGGTCGTTGACCGGCGTGCTGGATAGCTCGGCGACGAAGCATCCCAACCCCGGTCGCACGGAAACCTTTCGCCGGCTCAACCGCACCGAGTATCAGAATGCCATTCGCGATCTGCTCGCGCTCGACATCGATGCGGCGGCGTTGCTGCCCAAGGACGAGGCGAGCCATGGCTTCGACAACGTAACGGTGGGCGATCTTTCTCCGACACTGCTGAACCGCTACGTCTCGGCGGCGGAAAAGATCAGTCGCATGGCGATTGGTGCGCCGCGTCGCACTCCCGGCGGAGATACGTTCCGCATGCCGCCGGACCTGACGCAGGAGGATCACGTCGAAGGTCTCCCGCCCGGCACCCGCGGCGGCACGTTGCTGAACTACACGTTTCCGCGCGATGCCGAGTATGAATTCCAAATTCGCCTGACGCGCGACCGAAACGAGGAAGTGGAAGGCTTGCGCGAGCCGCATGAGCTCGTGGTGTTGATCGACAAGGCGCAGGTGAAGTCCTTCACGGTCGCGCCGCCCACGGACCGGAACTTCGACAAGGTGGATGCGCACTTGAAAGTGCGCGTGCCGGTGAAGGCCGGGCCGTGTCAGGTCGGCGTGACGTTCGTGAAGAATCCGTCGTCGCTGCAGGAGACGAAACGCGAGCCGTATCGCGCGCGGTTCAACATGCACCGGCATCCGCGCCTCGGTCCGGCGATTTACCAGATCTCGATCAACGGTCCCTACAACTCGACCGGCCCCGGTAACACGCCAAGCCGACGGAGGATTTTGGGGGCCCAGGGGGATGGAGCGCCGGTCTCCGACCCGGCGCGGTGGAGAAGGATGAAACGCGCCGGGTCGGAGACCGGCGCTCCGCAGAAGAGGTTCGTGCCGAGAAGATCCTCTCCACCCTGATGCGCCGTGCTTACCGGCGTCCGGTGACTACGAATGATCTCGCGAAGCCGATGGAGTTTTATCGAAACACCAGCGCCACGGAGGGGTTCGAGGCCGGCATCGAAGCAGCGCTCAGCGCAGTGCTCGTCAGTCCAGAGTTCCTCTTCCGCGTGGAGCGCGATCCGGAAGGTCTCGCCGCCAACACTGCTTATCCAGTCAGTGATCTGACGCTGGCCTCGCGACTGTCGTTCTTTCTCTGGAGCAGCATTCCGGATGACGAGTTGCTTGGCGCGGCCGAGCGCGGCGAGTTGCACAAGCCAAGCGTTTTGGAGAAGCAAGTGCGCCGGATGCTGACCGACGAACGTGCGCTGAATCTGGTCCGCAACTTCGGCGAGCAATGGTTGCACCTGCGCAATCTCGAATCGGTTACGCCCGACCTACGCCTGTTCCCGGACTTCGACGACAATCTGCGCCAGGCGTTCCGGCGCGAGACGGAGATGCACTTCGAGACCGTGCTGCGCGAGGACCGCAGCGTGCTCGATTTGCTCAAGGCCGATTACACCTTTTTGAACGAGAGGCTTGCGCGGCACTACGGCATTCCGAATGTCCACGGCAGCCAGTTCCGGCGCGTCGCGCTCGGGCGCGACAGCGTGCGCGGCGGTCTGCTCCGGCAGGGCAGCGTGCTCACGGTCACGTCGTATGCCACACGCACCTCGCCGGTGCTGCGCGGGAAATGGATTCTCGACAACCTCCTCGGCACGCCGCCGTCGCCACCGCCGCCGAACGTGCCGAACCTGAAGGAGAACACCATCGCCGCGAATCTCTCCGTGCGCGAGCGTCTCGCCGAGCATCGCGCCAACGCGCAATGCGCGAGCTGTCACAACCTGATCGATCCGCCAGGCTTTGCGCTGGAGAACTTCGACGCCGTGGGCCGCTGGCGCACTCTGGAGGAAGGCAAGCCGGTGGACGCCGCGGGCGGATTGCCGGATGGCAGCGCGTTC
>JADJPG010000021.1 GCA_016713365.1 Verrucomicrobiota bacterium
GAGGCAGCCCATCGCCGACGGCGCGGAATGCGTGTGAGTCGCGGAGACGAGCATTCGTTCCGTGGGGATTCCCGTGGCAAGACTCGCCTGCGCCTTGGCGCGATCGATCAAGTCACGCGCGATCATGCAGGTGTCCACGATGGCGAACACGATTCGGGTCGCACCGTCATCCAGCGCCAGCGCACGAACTTGGAGCAGATCGACGGCGTTGGTGGCCGTGCGCTCCGTGAACATGGCGTTCACGAGCACGGGATAGTTCGTCGGAGTGATGTCGACGAAGTGTGCTCCGGCGCGAAACACGCCGCGCTCCGCTGCATGAGCAGGAGAAACTGTCGCGGGGATCAACAGGGCAAGGCACGAGAAGAGAACGTTTCGGCAGGAGAGGAGCGCGTGCATGCCCTTTCTTACTCCGCGCCCGCGCCATAGCGCCAGCCCTGAGACACCAGCAAACGCCACCGATGTGAATCCAGCTGCGCTACGGTTGCGCGATTGTCTCAGCGAGCTGCGTGGGAGCGGGCTGGAGCGCCGCGCGATGACGAGCAACGGCGTCCTTAATCTTCGCAATGACCTCCGGCTGTTGCGCGGCGCGATTCCAATTCTCGCCCAGGTCTTCGCCGAGGTGAAACAGGAGCGGCGGGTCTTGGGGCGCCGGCTTGTCTGGTCCGTAACCAGAGCGCGTAATGAAATGCGCCTTCCACGGGCCCAAGCGCGCCGCATACAGCGTGGCTCCGCGATAGTAGAAGAAGGCTTCGCGGTCCACCGTGCCGGAGCCAAACAGCAGCGGGGCGATGTCCACGCCATCGAGTGTGCGCTCGGGAAGCTTCGCACCGGCGAGTTTTGCCACGGTGGGAAAGATGTCCATCGTCGTGGCCATCTGGCGCTGGACAGACGGTTTGATCCGACCCGGCCACCAAGCGATGCCCGGCACGCGCATGCCCCCTTCCCACGTCGATCCCTTGCCTTCGCGAAGCGGTCCGGCGCTGCCGCCGTGATGATTGTAGGCAAGCCAGGGACCGTTATCACTGCTGAAGATGACGAGCGTCTTCTCCGCCAGCCGCTCGCGGCGAAGCGTCGCCATCAGTTCCCCGACGCTCCAATCGATCTCCTCGACCACATCGCCATACAACCCAGCCGGGCTCTTCCCGTAAAACTTCTCCGAGGCAAAGAGCGGCACATGCGGGAACGAATGCGCGACGTAGAGGAAGAACGGGCGCCGCTTGTGTTCGCGAATGAACTTCACCGATTCGTCCGTATAACGGCGGGTGAGCTGACGTTGGTCCGGGTGAGCCTCGACGACATTGGTTCCGCGAATGAGCGGGGTGCGCCAGTAGGCGTTGTTCTCGGCGAAGAATCGTTCACGACCCTTCGGCGCGTCCGGCGCGGGCATCATGTCGTTCGAGAACGGCATACCGAAGTAGAAGTCGAATCCGTGCTGCGGCGGCAGATGTTCCGGAAGATGACCGAGGTGCCACTTCCCGACCATGCCGGTGGCGTAACCGCGTCCCTTGAGCAACTCAGCCAGCGTGACTTCGTCCTTTGGCAAGCCGCCCTTCGCGTTGTTGCGCAGGACACGGAATTGATCGTGGCACATGCCATTGCGGATCGGGTAGCGACCCGTCATCAGCGCGGCTCGACTCGGCGTGCACACTTCCGCGGCGGAATAGAACTCCGTGAAGCGCATTCCTTCGGCCGCCATCCGGTCGAGGTTCGGCGTGCGAATGTTCGGATGGCCGTAGCAACCGAGATCACCCCAACCGAGATCGTCGGCGTAGATGATAACGACATTGGGTGGCGTGGCTGCGAGCAGCTGATTGCAGCTGATGACGAGGAGAATGAATTGAAGGAAAAGCCGCATGGAAAGATCGGTGATTAAGGTTCGGGGCAGGAACGTGAGGGTCTGGGTGCGAGGTCGAACTCCCCATCTATCGGTCACTTTCATGAATTGTCGGTTAGCAATGACTGGGGTTCGAAAAACAGGGCTTGCAATCAAACGGCGTTCCATTAACTTCTGCCTCGCTAAACGGACGCGAGCGTAGCTCAGCCTGGTAGAGCATCACGTTGCCAACGTGAGTGTCGAGGGTTCGAATCCCTTCGCTCGCTCCAATTTCTTCTTCGGAGCCTTTCCGACAAAACAGCAAAGCTTCACGGCTTTTTCCCACGCTTGTCTTCGACCGGAGTGCGAGCCTCGATTTGGTTTCCATCCAACTGAATCTCGCCGGCGGCTTCCTCAATTCGAATACCGACGGACTGCTTCCGGTTACCTTCCGGGCGGGTGTCCCGGATGACATTCCCCTTGAACACGAGATTCTTCGTTTCCCCGCGCACGCGAATGCCGGAGGCGTTTTCCCGAACGCCATTGTTCTCGATCAGATTGTTCTCAAGACGATTCCGATGTCCGGCCATTCCCGACGTTTCATTACGGAAAAAAACTCCGTCGCCGTGGTTGGAGCGCACGATGTTTTCGCGGAGCAAGTTGTCCGTGTCCTTGTGGCCAATCGAGATGCCGAAACGACCGTTGTTCTCCAGAACGTTCTCCTCGAACAGCCCATGGCGCACCCGCCAGCAGAGAAACAAACCATCCTCGCCATTCTCGCGCGCGACGCATTCGCGGATGACCGCCCGCTGCGAACCGCTGCCCGGGTGCAGGCCAAGTCCCGCGTTGCCTTCGCTCACGCAGCCTTGGACCAGCACGTCGTTGGACTGCTGAAAGCTGATGCCGTCTCCGTGGTAATTGCGAATGACGCAATTGGTGATCACGGCGCCGAACGCGCGATAAAGAAAGATGCCGCCGCCGCGACAGCCGTTGAGCGCAATGTTCTCCGTCTTGTTTCCTTCGATGGTGAGATTCGCGAGACGAACTCCGTCCGCGTGATAGCCGCTAATGACGGGAAATACCGTGGCCGCCTGCGCTTTCAGGTTCACCATGCAATCGGCATTCAACGGCATGCTGATGGAAAACGTGTTCCCCCGCCGGCCGGTGATGCGGCCCACGGTGGTGTGAAAGCCTCCCGCGTTGTTATCCCACACTGCGACGCCATCACCCACTTGAAAGCCCTCCGGCGAAACGAGAGTGATCTGTTCCTCTCCGAAATCTCCGTCGAGACCGAGACGCGAGACCGCCGCTTTCGCCTTGCGAAGAATCGTCCGGCCTGGAGTTCCGATCACTGAAACATGCGGTCGTAAATGGAGGGAATCGCGCATGAGGTATTCACCAGGCCCGATCTCCACCGTTCCGCCGCCCAGTCCCGCGACGTAATCCACCGCCGCCTGCAACGCCCGATTGTCACCGCCAACAATGTCTGCGGACTGGATCCCCACGGTCACACGCGGCCGTTCGTCCATTCGCGAATGCATGGCGCGTGGAAGTTGACGCTCGCTTTCGCTGGGGGAAAAATCCTCGATGGTCGCCCCGCGGGCGATGACGGCAGCAAACATAGTCGCAGTAAGGAGCGCGTGAAGAGTCCTGCAAGCGAGCGCGACAAGCGAAGGGTTCATACGCCCGGATACTACGAAGCGTCTTCAATCCAGCAATGGAAAAGCCCGGACGAATTGAAGTCCCACCAACGCCCGGCTACTTGGGCGGGTTGCCAGCGAGATTCAGGGGGAGGGAGAGTCGAACGGTACCATGAACTCCCGGCCCGGGGTTCACGATGGTCAGGCGGCCTTGATGAACTTCGACAATCTTCTTCGTGACGCACAGGCCGAGGCCCAGGCCAACGGTGCGGGTGGTAAAGAACGGCGCGGGGACCTTCTGCGCGGCATCCGGAGAAAAGCCGGAACCGTTGTCGACGATTTCAATATGAACCCAGCCTTGACCGGACGATCCGTTTTCGGTGGACGTTTGAATCTGAATCTTCGCGTCCGCCACGTTGGCCTGGATCGCATTCAGAATCACCTCGGAAAACGCGTGCTTCAGCGCAGCGCGATCGCCCACAAGAATGATGGGCTGCTTGCCATCGTCGAAGTACAGCTTCGCCGTTTTGGTCGGCTGATATTTGTACGCCTCCTTGTAGGCCTCGTCGACCAACTGCGTCAGCGAGACGGCTTCCTTCGAGAGAACTGAATCGCGCGCCAGGTAACGCATTTGATTGATCAAGCGGGAGACGCGCTTCACGCCGTCCGACATCGCAAGATCCAGCGAGGCGCGGAATTCAGGATCTTTGAACTTTCCCCAAGCAATTGCTGGTGCGTTGAGAGCGGCACCAGCGCATTACCGACTTCATGGGCGAGCCGGTCAGCCATCACCTTGATCAACCGCAGGTTGGCTGCTTCAATCTCCAGCTTTCGGAACGCTTCGGCCTGGGTGTGGTCCTCGACAATCAATAACGCAGCGTGGGCGGCCGTCGCACCGGGCCGGACGAACGGTACCACGGTGACATGAAATAGTTTCTGGGGCGCGTCCGCGGGCTGGTGTTTGAATGTCGCGACACCCGCGCCGGTCTTGATGACCTGATAAACCTTGCTGCCCATCGCCTGCGGAATGTCGCTGAACTCCAGATCCACGCTGCGATTGCCAGGCTTGCTGAAAAGATGCTTGGCCGCCTTGTTCGCGTGCTGAATCACCAGATCGCGGCTGACGACGACGCAGGCGCTGCTAAGCTCGCGCAGGATGTCGGTCATCATCTCGTTGTTACCGAGCAACTGGTCGTGCAGCCAGATGTTCTTCACGGCTAGACCGAGCTCTTCCAGGAGGTGGAAAATCAGTTCCAGCTCGTTGTTTCCAATCGGTTCTCCAGTGACGCGCCCATCGAACGCCGCCACGCCGATCAACCGCTCCCGATCAAACATGGGGACGGCGACCTGCGCTCCGAGGATCTCAAACTCCTTCTGCATCTGCGGATCGGCGTAGACCTCCGCGCTGTCTCGGCGAATGATCCTGCCTTCGCGATGCAAGTAGCCTCCAATCCCAGTTTCAAACGACAGCTCAAAATGCTCGAGCAGCCCGGGCGGCAAACCGAGCGCGCAAGCTGACCGCATCGATCGCGACGCTTCGGGCAGTCCATTTTGATTAAGACCCGAGGTGGATTGCCGGAGGAAAAGCGCCGCGCGATTGACGCCAAGGATCTCGCGAAGCTGAAGAAGGAACTTCCGAAGGAGTCCTTCCGAGTTCAGAGAATGGGTCAGGATCCCAGAGAAGTTGCGAAGCTTGGTCAGCGTCTCTTCGGTGTCGCCGCTGACGTTCAGGCTGGTTGACGAGGCGGAGACGTTTGTGGTGATGGACTTGACGGGAACCCTCGGAGCGACGGGATGGGTCCAAAGCCGCTCGACCAGGGCATTGAGGGTTCGCGGACGGGCTGGTTTGTTGAGGATGTGGGCGACTCCGTGAAGATAAGCCTCCTCCTCCCACTGCCAGTCGCGAGTGTCAGTGAAGATGATCACCGGAACTGTGGGCAGGCGCCGATGCAGTTTCTCGAGCACCCAGATGCCCTGCACATTCGTCAACTCCACATCGAGAATGCACAGATCCAGCACGCCGCGAATCAGGAGGGGTTCCGATTCCTCGATGCTGATCCGATGGATCAGGCGATACTTCTCCGGATCCAGCGCGCCGCGTACGGCGTCTGCCAGGTCCGGGTGAGGAGCCAGAACTAAAAGCGTCTTCATTACTACAAACCCGCCGTTCCATGGCAGAGAAGTGGATACACTGCGTCCGTGACAAAGCGGTCAAGGCACGGCAAATGAGGTCAGTTTTCCCGGAAACTAGCAATCCCAACTTAGCAAATTGGGATAATTTCAGATGTTCCAATGGTCTGCATCATCCAGCCATACGTTGTCCTGCTGGAATTGAGTTGCTTGAGTGATTGAACCTACTCTCGTTGCCCAACGGCTGCCATTGCCGGACCTACGGCTCCAAGTCCGGTCGGAATCACAGCCGGTTGCTCCGCAAAACCCCTAGCCGGCTCAGGCTACTTTGGAGGGCGCAGCCGAAGCCGAGGACTTTCGGGAAAGCCACACCAACCGCAGCCCAACCTCCTCCGCCACCACCGCTGCATCCTCACGAATGCCTCGCAAGTAATGGCTGCGGAGATTTCGCTGGTTCTCCAATCCGATAAAAAACAATCCAGGGATGAACGCGCTCTCCATCCCATCGAGCGGAGGCAGGCGACGGCGGTCCGGCACGTCACCCAACAAGGAATGCAAATGGTCCAGCGTCGGCCGAAATCCAGTGGCAAACAAAACCAGCGAAGGCTTCAGTCGCGTCCCGTCCTTGAACAAAACCGAATTGCCCTGGAGCCGATTCACGTCCGGGTAGGTTCGCACTTTGCCGCTGCGAATCAGCTGGCGGGCCTGACCGCCGTCCATGGTGACCTCAAACCCGCACGTAGCTTGTCCGAGAAAGTTGATCTTGATCGCCTCAATTACGGGAAGCATCCGGAAGTTCAGCCACTTCATCAGCGCGCCACCTCCAAAGCGAATCTTTGAACGGTGTGAGAGCACCACGTCGATCCCTGCATCGACCAAATCCACCAGCACCTGCCCCGCCGACAATCGCTTGCCAACAATCAAAACCGGTCCGGTGCGTTCGCCAACGAGCTGCTTCACCTGCGCCGGATCCCGATAGTCCGCAACGTGTAGTTGCGGAATCGTCGAATCCTCCGCTCCATCAAACTTCGGGATAAACGCCTTCGAGGAACCACCAGTGGCGTTGACAAGGCATCTCGCACGAAAATCCCCGCCACTGCTCCTGACCAGGAAAACTCCGTCGTGATCCCGTTCCACCGTCGTAACGGTGACTCCAGACTTCACGGGCAATTGCTGATCCTTCGCGTAACTCGCGAGGTAATCACAATACTCCGCCCGGCTCATCTCGTAATTTCCCGGCAGCCGCGCGGGCGCTGTTCCGGGGAGAAAATTCGACTTCCATGGGCTGACCAGTTTGAGGTTGGTCGGCATCCGGCGCCACGATTCACCCGCCGCCTCCCCTCGCTCCAAGATCAGAAAACTGACGCCTCGCGTTCTAAGTTCGTGCCCGACTGAAAGCCCGGCCGGACCCGCGCCCAACACCAAAACATCAAGCACCGCTGCGGACTCCGCAACGGCGGCCTGAGCGGGAACGTCTGTGTGGGACAACGACATCAGCGTCTCAAAACATTAACCCCACCCGCACTGGAACCGGCGGATTTCGATGGGTTTCATGAGGGAATGTAGGGTAAACCACCGCAAAAGTCACCGAACAATAATGACCTCCTCGGCGAGAGCGCAGCATGTGCATCCAGCGTCTGCCGAAAGTCAGCCAAGCCACGCGCAACTCCATGATTTGCTGTGAATTGAACCGGTTCAACCTCCCTACCCGACCATCCATACGAACTGGAAGGTCCTTATTCACCAATCTGCGAACGCGCAAGCGCCGCACACTTTCCCGGCTTCAACTTCCCGCAAATCCGGCGCCCGAGGATTCTGCCAGCGGATGCACTCCGCGGCGGCAAGCATCGCTGCAATACTTCACCCGCTCCCAGTCGCGCGCCCATTTCTTGCGCCAGACGAATGCACGGTGGCAGGCCGCACACATCGTGCTCGGCAGGTCGGCCTTCTTGACTCGCATTTCACGGCGTGACTTTCCAACGCCACGCGACAAGGCCATTCAACTCCCGCACGAACAGTTCATCTCCGGCCACCGCCAGATGAGCCCACGTCTCGCTATCGCTCACTTTGCGTTGATCGAGCAGTTCGAACTTTTCCGGGTTTGCCCCCAACAGATACAGCACGCCACGTTGATCGAGCCCCAAAACTTTCCCGCCGTTCCCCACCAGGCTCCAATACTTGCCGTATCCTTCGCCAGTCATCCATTTCTCGGCACCAGTTTTCAAATCAACACATCGGATGCGCTGGTTCTTCGAGTGCTGATACGCGTGACCTCCAATCACCACAGGCGTGGACATGTAGCCTTGCACCTTGTCGGTCCACGCCTCGTTCACGGTCCATATTCCACCTTGCTCCGTCACGCGAAACAGATGCGTCTTCCCGCCGTACGCGCTCGTGAAAACGCCGTCGCCCTCGACAATCGGCGTGAGAATGTTCATCCCGCGAAACGCCTCCACCGGCTGTTCCCACAGCGTTTTGCCATCGCTGAGCGACAGGCCCGCCAAC
This sequence comes from Verrucomicrobiota bacterium, assembly GCA_016713365.1. Taxonomy (GTDB): domain Bacteria; phylum Verrucomicrobiota; class Verrucomicrobiia; order Limisphaerales; family JADJPG01; genus JADJPG01. The sequence goes on from JADJPG010000021.1 coordinate 8,089, forward strand.
TTCTCGCGAGTCTGTACAATGAGTTGCCGCTGGCCTCCCAATGTCGCAATGATCGGCGACGAGAAGGCGCTTCCCCACATGCCGCCTTTGTCTTTCAAACCGCGCCAGAGAATCTTGCCGGTCAACTTGTCGACCTTCGCGACCGACGCGCCTGCCTGCACATAAACCGCTTCGCCATCCACCAGCGGCGAGCAAACGAATCCAAAATCCGGTTCCGGCGACTTCAGCTCCTGCATGAAATCCAACCGCCAATGCTGCGTGCCGCTCGCGGTATCGAGGCACACCAGCACATCGCGCATGCCGGCGACATAAAGCCGGTTCCCGTCGAGCGCCGGCGTGGAGCGAATCCAATCGCCGTTCGCCTTCGCGAAGAACGGAACGCTCACCGCACCTTCCCACTGCGAGTGCCAAAGGACTTTGCCCGACGCCCGGTCCAGCGCGGTGACCACTTCAAACTTTTTGTCCTTCGTCTCCGTGGTGAATACCTTGTCGGACGACACGATCGGCCCCGAGTAGCTCGGTCCAAGATCCACACGCCACAAACACACGAGGTGATTCGTGTCGAGTTTGTCAGGCCAGGATTTTCCTGGGACAGAGCCGTCGCGATTCGGCCCTCGCCATTGCGGCCAGACATCGGAGGCACTTACCGATAGCGCCAAGCCAAGACAGCCAACGCACGTCAGCAGAGACATTGTCCAAGAGGGAATCATGGCTTCGAAAGCGTCGCCTGCTTCAAAGCCGCGTTCGTCGGCGCGTTCACCGGCGTAGCTAGAGCTTTGTCCAGCGCGACGAAAGCCTCCTTCAAGCCCGCGGCGTTGGTTCGCCCTGAGAAGTGGCCGACTAAAGCTCCGTTCCGGTCGATGATGTAAACGTTCGCGAGATCCGGAACATATTTGAACTGCGCGCAAACCTTGCCTGACCAGTCCATCATCACCGGATAAAGGATCGTTTCCTGAAATCGCTTCCGGATTCGACCGCGCAAAAATCCTGGTACCCCGCCGACATCCGCCAGCCCGCGTATATCCACCGGCATCTCTGGCCGGGCCTTCAATGCTGTAATCCAGCCGGCGATCTGTTCCGAGCCTTTGCGATCCGCGATCGTCAGGAAAATCACGTTCGTAGTCGGGAACGAGACCACGTGCTTCGTGTCATACTGATCGCTTAATTCCAATCGCTGGGGAATCTTCGGACCCGGCATCGCGTCCTCAGCGGCCCACGCCGTGAATGAGAGCGCGGCGACCATCAACATCGGAATCATCCGGCGACTCATGCGACCTCCGCGGGTTTGGTTGCCGGAACTGAGGAAGCGCCATACTGACGTCCCTTCCACTCGGAAGGTTTCCCTCGCCACTGCCGCAACAACGCCGCCCACTGAATCGCCAGCAATGCCATCACCCCCAACGGATGCAGCAACGCGCTGCCCAGCGGTTGCCGAAAGCGCCATACGGCCACCAGTCGCGGGAGATAGGCCAGCGCCGTGGCCACGGCGGCCAACGGCAGAACATTCGCATTCCAAAACGGAGCGGTCATCACCACAAGCAACGGCAAGACTTGTCCGCCGAGAAGCAAAATCGTCATCGGCAAAATGGTTCCGGGCGCGCCGAGACCTTCCGTCGCGTTCTTCCCCAGCCCGCGCCACGTCTCGCCGTTGGTGTGATACATCCGGCAGGTGGCGAGATCCGTCGCGTCGAACAAGTCCGTCCGATAACCCGCGCGCCGGAAGAGTCGGGGAAGCTTCACCCCATCGTGGAGCGTCGCGCGAATCATCGCGTGACCACCCGTGGCGCGATACGCCTCCGCGCGCGCGATGAAGAGCTGACCGCAGCCCGCGGAGAATCCCGCCATCTTCGTCCAGCGCATGAACGCCATCGGGAGATAGCCCAACAGCACGAAATGAATCAGAGGCAGCAGGAGACGTTCGCTGAACGTGCCGAGTGCCTGATGCGGCACACCACTGGCCAGTGCTACGTCGCGCCGGACCGCCATGAACCCAGCCATTCTGCTCAACGCATCCGGAGCGAGGCGAACATCGGCATCGATGAACACCAGCAGTGGATTTCGCGCGAGCCGGGCGAGCACGGAGCAGGCGTGTTGCTTGCCGCACCAGCCCGGGGGCAGCGGCGGAGCGGACTCCAATCGCACTCGCGGATCCCGACGAGCAAAGGCTTCCACAATCGCGGCGGTTTGGTCGGTCGAATGATCATCGAGCACGATGATCTCGAATTCGGCGCCGCGGTTGGCGAGCACGGCTTCCAAGGTCGCACGGATGTTTTTCTCCTCGTTGCGCGCCGGAATGAGCACGCTCAACGCTTCAGTCCGGATCGGGGAAGCAACTCTCTCAGTGCGGCGGTAGAACAGAAGGTTCAGGAGAAACAACGCTGCTGGAATGGCCGCCAGCACGAGCGCCACGAGGGCGACGGGTTCGAGGCTCATTTGCGTCCATGCTCCTTCGCGAAGGTTTCGCCGCGCAGCTTTGCCTTCAGCTTTCGCCAGAGATCATAGACACCGCCCTGCCCCGCTCCACCGCGCAGAATCGTTCGGAAGTCAGATGCATCACGGCGTTGAGCCTCGATGGACAGCGCATCGAGCGCGACGGTGAGTTGATCCTCCAGATGCGCCGACAACTCCTCGTGAGTTCGGGAGCGCCGAGTGCCGGAGTTGATCAAGACCGGCTCACCGAAGCGAACGAGAATCTCGGGCAGACGCTCTTCCCAGAAGACGAACTCCGTCGCCATGGGAAGAAACAGCACGTTCTCAACCTGCGACGCAACCCGACCGAGTCCGGATTGAAACCGCAGCGGCCGCTCGCGCACGTCGGCAAAACGACTTTGCGGCGTGATGGCGAGCAGGTGATTCGGGCTTTGAAGAATCGCCTCCGAAGCTCGCAGAAACTGAACCGCGCCACGTCGCGTTCCCTGCTCCACACCGAAGAAGCCGAGCTTGGCGAACATGCGATACCGCTGAAGCATCGCGGCGTCGATCGGCGCGTAAAGGTTTCGCTGAGGAAAACACGCGTCCTTCAAAACCAACCCCACGAGCGGATCCCACCACGAAGCGTGATTCGTATACAACATCACCGGGTAACCCGTCGCGTCCGGCGGAAGACCGTTGATGGATACACGCAGCGAATGAAAATGCCGCCGAAGGTAGCCGCGGCAATACCACGTGAACCAGCGTAGCAACAGCGGCGAGATGACGGGCAGCGCGTGAAGCGTGCCACGCGAGATGCGTCGTGGACCCGAAGCCTCGTCCGAACCCGCCACGACGTCGCGGCAAGGTTCTGGTTTTGAAATGACTTCGGACTTTGTCATCGCAACTCAATTCACACTTCCACCAATTCACGTTGTGGCGATTCCGCAGCGGTCGCTCTGTCGAGCGTCGGCTCGGCCACACGATCCTTGTCGAGCGTATCCGCCGCGATCCATCCGCTCATCAGCACCATGGGCATGCCGGGGCCTGGATGCGCTGCGCCGCCCGCGAGATAGAGACCACGCAGATCGGGCGAGCGATTGCCGGGCTTGAAGGCACCGAGGAACTTGCCGTGGCTCGCAAGGCCGTAAATCGCGCCGTCGAGCACGTGGTAACGATCGTGAATGTCCTGCGGCGTAAGCGTGCGCTCGAACACGATTCGCTCCTCGATGTCCGGCATCTGGCCGGTCGTCTTGAGCTTTTCGATAATCGTCTTGCGATACGCAGGAAGCATCTTCTTCCAGTCGTGATGCGGCCGCAGATACGGCGTGTGGACGAGCACGTAGAGCGCTTCGCCTCCGGCCGGCGCAGTGCCCGGTTCGCTGCAAGTGGTCGCCGCGAGATAGCAGGTCGGGTCGGGAGCCGGCTCGCCCTTCTTGTAGATCCAGTCGAACTCCTCGTGCGGATCGCGGCTGAAAACGAAGTCGTGATGCGCGAGATGGTCGTAGCGTTTCTTCAAGCCGAGGTAGAGCACCACGCCGGAGCACGCCGCCTCGTACTTGCGACGCCTCTCGAACTTCCGGCCAATGTCGCCGTTCAGCAGTTCGCGATGCGTGCGCACAGCGTCGCTGTTCGACACGACCGCACGCAGCGGAATCTCCTGACCGTGATTCGTTCGAACGCCAGTAACGTTGCCAGCCTCCGTCAGAATTTTCGTGATGAAGGTGTTGGTGTGAATCTCGACGCCGAGTTCGCGCGCGAGTTTCTCCAACGCCACCGGCACGGCACGCGTGCCGCCCATCGGATACCAGATTCCTTCATCCGTCTGCATATGCGCGATGCCGCAGAGGATGGCAGGCGAACCGTAGGGCGAGGAGCCGACGTATTGCGTGAAGTGATCCATCATCTGCGCTACACGCGCGTCGGGTGTGAAGGAACGGACGGAACCCGCGACGCTGCGGCCCATGCGCATCGAGAGGACGTCGCCGAGCACGGACGGATCGAATGCGGTCTTGAAATCGAACATGTCGCGCAACCCGCCGATGGGCTTGTAGAAGAAGAAACGCTGCGAGATGTCGTTCAGGCGTTCGCTCCACTTGAGGAAGTCGAGGTACCGCTGGCCGGAGTTCGTGCCGGGCGCGAATCGTTCGAGCTCACCCGTCATCTGCTCCGGGTTCTGCATCAGGTTCAGGACCGAGCCGTCCTGAAAGAAGCAGCGCCACTGCGGATCGAGCCGCACCATGTCGAGGTAATCCTCCATCTTGCGATCCGCCTCGGCGAAGATGCGGCGCAGCACGGAAGGAATCGTGACGATGGTCGGCCCCATGTCGAAGCGGAAGCCGGCGCCTTCGAGCTGCGCGGCCTTGCCGCCGAGCCATTTGTTGCGTTCAAAAAGGACAACCTTGTAGCCGCGGGCCGCGAGCGTGCAGGCCGAGGCGAGTCCGGCGAGTCCGGCGCCAATGACGCCGATGCGATCTTGGGAGGATGTTTTCATACTCATAAATTCTTGTTGGGTTTACTGCGGCCAGAGAGAGATTTGAAAAGTGCGATGAGCGCGCTCCATCGCGGCGCGACCGAACCCGCGACCGTGCGTAAGAGTTCAGGGAATAGGCGAAGGAACATCGCCTCGTCCTTTGGATGCGGCGGCTCGAGGGCGGGACGGAACTTCGCGCGACTGACGGAGACCACTTTGGGCACGGTCAGTTCAAGCAAGCCTTCAGGCCCGCGCGTCACGCCGAAACCGCTGCGATGCCGACCACCGAAAGGCACACGGGCATCAGCGCTCGGGACGAGAAGATCGTTGATCGTCACCACGCCGGCGCTAAGGCAGGAAGCGACGCAATGACCGGTCGACTCATCCCGCGTGAACACGCTCGCCCCCAGCGCGTAGGGACAATCGTTTGCGCGCATGATGGCTTCCGCATCGTCCGCGACGGTGATTAGCGATAGCACCGGGGCGAACACGTCTTCGGTCAACAGGCGCGCCGACGGTTCGACGCCGGCGAGAATCGCGGGAAATTGAACGGCGCCGTCTGGAGAAATCCCGCCCGCGACGAAGTGCGCGCCCTGAGAGATCGCTTCTGAAAGGAGTCGATGCAATGGAGCGCCGGTCTCCGACCCGGCGAGAACCGCGATAGGCGCCGGGTCGGAGACCGGTGCTCCGGGAGGAAAGGCGCGCGCAAGTCGGCCTTCCAATTCGGTTGCGATGGCGCGATGCACGAAGACACGCTTGGGCGCCATGCAGGTCGCGCCGTAGTTGAGCGTCACCCCGAACTTCACCAGCCTTCACGCACGGCCAAATCCAAATCGGCATCCGCGCGAACGATGACGGCGTCGCAGCCGCAAAGCTCCATCACCGACGGGATGAGATGCGGCGCGAGTTGAGCGAGAATCTTTTCACCCGTGGCAGCGGAGCCGGTAAAAATCACTTTGTCCGGCAGCGCTTCGATGGCAGCGCGGGCGGCTTCAGTGGACTCCGGAAGAAGCGCGACGAGATGCGAATCAAAGCCGGCGCGATGAATGATCTCGATCAGCGCGCGTGCGGCGAAGGAGCCGCCAACACCGGGCTTGAGGAGAACTGCGTTGCCGGCAACCAGCGCTTGGATGAGTTGCACGCCGGGCAGAAGCAGCGGGTAGTTGCCGGGACCAATGACGAGCACGACGCCGAGGGGTTCTCGACGAACTTCGCTCCGCACACCCGAAAGCCAGAGGGGCAACCCGCGGCTCCCGTGGCGACGCGGCGCGAGGATTGATTCCGCTTCGCGTTCGAGAAACCGACACGCCTCGGCGACGGGGAGCACTTCGGCCGTGAGCGATTCGAGCGGAGGACGGTTCCGGGCGGACGCCGATGCCTCGGCGAGCAGCATCGCATGGTCGGCGATCAGACGACGCAACTCGCGAACGCGCGCGAGGCGCTCGGCGAGGGGCGTAACGGCCCAGCGGTTTTGCGCGAGACGCGCGGCGGACATGGCGGAACGCACCGACGCCTCCACCGGACTGTAGTTCACAGCGGTGGAACGCGGATTGGTGCTGTTCGCCGGAGAGCTCACGTCGTGGACTTGGATTTGAGGCCGAGCATGGAAGCCGCAGTGGTGAAGAGGCTGGGCTTGTCCGCACTCGCGGAGGTCAGATGCTCTTCGCGCGCAGGCGTGAGCGGAATATTCGTTTCAATGCCGAGGTCTTCGAGCAGCAACCGCGAGCTGATGCGCGCGCTCTCGAAAATCACCGGCAGTCCGCTGCCCGGATGCGTGCCGCCGCCGACGAGATACATGCCGTCGAGATCCTCGAAGCGGTTGTGCGGGCGGAGGTGCAGCATCTGGTCAAGCGAGTGCGCGAGGTTGAAGGTGGCGCCGCGATAAATCTCGTAACGCGAATCCCAGTCCGCCGGCGTGATGACGCGCTCGTAGCGGACACGTTTCTCGATGTCGCCGTATCCAGCTTGCGCGATCTTTTCGAACAGCAGTTTGCGGAAGCGCGCGCGTTCCTTGGTCCAGTCGATGTTCGGATGCTGATGCGAGACCGGCGAGAGAACATAGAGCGCGCTGTGACCTTTCGGCGCGAGCGTGGGATCGGTGACGCAGGCGTTCTGCACGTAGAAGCTCGAGTCATCGCTGAGGACGTGCTTGTTCTCGATGTCGTCGAGGTTCTTCGCGTATTCGCTCGCGATGTGAATGGTGTGATGCGGCAGGTCGAATGTGCCTTCGACGCCGAGATACATCATGAACGTCGAGCAGGAATATTTCTTCTTCGCGAGCTTCGCATTGGTCCAGCGACGGCGCAGGTGGTCGGGCACCATGCGTTCCATGGCGCGCGCGAAGTCGGCGTTCACCACCACGGCGTCGGTGTGATGCGAACCGGCGTTCGTGCGAACGCCCACGGCGCGACGGCCGGCGAAGAGGATTTCCTCCACAGGTTCGTTCAGGCAGATCTCCACACCAAGTCTGCGCGCCACACGAGCCATCGAATGGCACACCGCCGCGCAGCCACCAATCGGATGCCAGACGCCGTATTCGTATTCGAGGAAGCTCAGGATGCTGAACAAGCTCGGGCATCGGAACGGCGACATGCCGAGGTATTTCGACTGGAAACAGAACGCGAGACGCACACGCTCATCTTTGAAGAAGCGCTTGAGGTAAGTGTCCACCGATTGATGAGGGCGCAGCATCGGCAGCATCTTCAGCAAGCGAGTGTTCACCAGGTCCTGCCAGCCGAGGAACGGCGTTTCGAGGCACGGTTCCATGGCGCTGAGCTTGGTGCGGTTCTCGGCGAGGAAACGCCGGAAGCCGGGGACATCGGAAGGGGCGAGGGCGGCAATGGATTTCTCCATCCGCGCAATGTCGGGGTGCAATCGAGCGCACCGCCCCCGCCAAATTGAATGCGATACTGCGGGTCGAGCCGTTCCATCGGCACTTCGGCGCGCAGGCTCGTGCCGGCAGCGCGGAAGATTTCATCGAGCACGCGCGGGTAGAGGAAGAACGTGGGGCCAAGGTCGAACTTGTAGCCGTCCGCTTCGATGGACGACGTGCGTCCGCCGACGAACGGCAGGCGCTCGACAATTTTGACACGGGTGCCCGCTGCGGCGAGGAGGATGGCTGAGGCGAGTCCGCCAGGACCGGCGCCGATGATGATGACTTGTTTCGACATGAGATGTTTCGAGTTACGTGGTGGCAAGTCGCGGTTGAACAGAACTGAGGCCGCCATCAACGGCGATGACCTGGCCGGTGACCCAGCTTTGCTCCGGGTCCAGCAGCCACGAGATCGCACTGGCGATTTCGTGCGGTTCGCCGATGCGACCGAGCGGATGCAGCGCGGTGGAGGCCTTGAGACTGGCTTCGTTGGTGGTAAGCGTGGCGGTGAGCGGCGTGCGGGTAAGACCTGGCGCGACGCAGTTCACGCGGATGTTGTAGCGTGCGTAGGTGGCGGCTGCGGATTGCGCGAGACCAACCACGCCGGCTTTCGCCGCGGCAATGGCTTCGTGGTTGATCATTCCCCGCTGCGCGACCGCGGAGCTCATCAAAACGATGGAACCTCCGCCGTTGCGCATCATGCGAGAAGCGGCGGCGCGGAGGATGTTGAACGAGGAAGTGAGGTTAGTGGCAATGACGTGCGCCCATTCGTCCGGAGTGGTCAGGTGCGCGGGCTTGAGCAGGAGCGAGCCGCAACAATTCACAACGCCGTCGAGTTGTCCGAATTGTTCAAGCACGGCGGAGAAGGCGTTTTCGACGACTTTCGCATCAATGGCATCGGCGACCTCGGTGTGCGCGCCCAGTTCCTCGCCCAAGGTTTTGAGACGTTCATTCCCGCGAGCGCAGAGAGCCAGCTGCCAGCCTGCGGCGGTCAGGCGACGAGCCAGCGAGGAGCCGATGCCGCCGGTGGCACCGAAGATAAGGGCTCTAGAATTGCGAGGAGTTGAACTCATGGGTGACTCACAACGAACGGGGCTTTTCTCGGACCATAATCAAAATCTTTTTACTGAGTTGTGCGTTGATGTCTATGGGGTGTTCTCCTGCCGGGAATGACAAATGCATCAGGCAGCAGTCGAAACGCAATCGCGCTCTTCCATCAACCGTCGGAGCTTGTTCAGCGCGACGTTCTGCAACTGGCGAATGCGTTCCCGCGTCAGGCGCAGGAGTGCGCCGATTTCTTCGAGCGTCTTTTCGACACCGCCATCGAGACCAAAGCGGAGGCGGAGAATGGTCGCTTCACGAGCGGGCAACTTGGGAAGCAACTCGCGAAGCATCTCCAACGAAGTGCCTTGATCGAGGCTCTGACCAGGAACTTCCGCGTTCTCATCGGCCACTACGTCAGCAAGGCGACTGGACTCGTCGTCACCCAGAGGCGCGTCGAGAGAGGTGGGCCGAACTCGTGCGGTCAGCAGTTCAGAAACGCGATCAGTGCTCAGCTTCAGCTCCTCGGCCAGCTCTTCAGGAGTCGCTTCGCGGCCGAGTTCCTCGCGGAGGCGGACCTCGGCCTTTCCAAGATGATAAACTTGGTCGACGACGTAAACCGGCAGTCGGATGGTCTTTCCCTGACTGGCCAGCGCGCGACGAATGCTTTGGCGAATCCACCAAGAACTGTAGGTCGTCAGTTTCGCACCTTTGCGCGGATCGAAGCGATCCACCGCAAGCATCAGACCGATGTTGCCTTCATTAATGAGGTCCAACAGAGGAAGGCCGAGGTGCTCATATTCACGAGCGATCTTGATGACAAAACGAAGGTTGGCGCGAATGAGATGCTCACGAGCCTGATCGTCACCGCGACGAATGCGAGCCGCGAGCTTGACCTCTTCTTTCGGCGTGACGAGCGGCACTTCACCGACGGCGCGCATGTACATGCTCAGCGCATCGCCCATTGCCACCGGAGTCGACGGGATTTCGATGTTTGTCCTGAGGGAATGCGACAGGGCTACCGGCTGCGCATTCAGGATGGCAGTCGCTTGAGGCGACAAACGTGATTTACCAGCAGCGCGAGCGGCGCGATTTGGGAGGCAGCTTACCTTGCGGAGACTTCGTAGTTTGGGGGATGGCATGGCTAGATAAGGGTTTGAGGATTTGTTCGATTGATTTGGGACCAAACACCGGCCCCAGAGTCCGATGAACCACCTGACAAACGCCGTTCGCCCGTAAGCGCCCCCAATGTTTGTCTAGCGACGAATCTGAACATGTCTATAAAGTGTCTAAACTATGTTTAACTGTCAAACTTTTGTTTATATTTTAGAGTTACACTATTGTAATGTTATTAATACCTTTTTAACAAATACTTACGACACTAAACCTGCTTAAATCGGGGCGCACTGAGAAAGATTCTATTGCGAAATGTTTAACTGTTGTACAATTTTAGGTGTTGTAAGACTTATGAACGTTCCGCATCACTCCATTCGCGCTGTTGCCAAGCGAACGGGCCTTTCACCCCACGTCATCCGGGTTTGGGAAAAGCGTTACCAAGCAGTGGAACCCACCCGAACCGCAACCAACCGCCGGCTTTACTCGGACGCGGAGATTGAGCGCCTCAGCTTGCTGCGGGACATCACCAACTCCGGACACACCATTGGAAACGTGGCGGCACTTCCCACGGAAAAGCTGAGGGAAATCGCCCATCAAACCCACCAAGAGCCGGTCAGTTCCCGCGCCATGCAGCCGGCGACCTCGCACGCCAGTTCTCCCGGGGCTTTGCTCGTCGCGGAATGCATCGAAGCCGTGAAGGCCCTAAATCCAAAAGCGCTCCAGGATGTTCTCGTTCGCGGCTCAGTGCTGCTGGGCCTGCAAGGACTCCTCCAAGTCGTCGTCGCTCCGCTTGCTCAAGCCTTGGGGGAACTTTGGCGGGACGGCACGATCACGGCCGCTCACGAACACTTCGCCACGGCTGTCCTGCGAACTCAATTGGGACAAATGACCAAAGGCTTCGCTGAACCGGACAATGCTCCCAGCCTGATCGTTTCGACACCAGCCGGGCAACTGCACGAATTAGGTGCCCTCCTTGCCGGTGCCACGGCATCCAGTCTGGGATGGCGGGTGGCCTATCTAGGAACAAGTTTGCCAGCCGCGGAAATTGCCGGGGCGGCAATTCAACGCCGCGCACGCGCTGTTGCATTGAGCATCGTTTATCCGGAAGACGATCCGCGACTGGAATCTGAGCTGACCCGATTGAGGGAATTGCTCCCAGCCCACATTGAGATTCTGGTCGGCGGTCGGGCCATGAACGCTTATCGGCCCGCTTTGGATCGGATTGGTGCGCATCAAATTCGCGACCTAAATCAACTCTCCGACACTCTCGACAACCTTCGTAAACCCTCCCATCTCACACGCGAATGAAACCGTTATTTTCACCAAATATCGACAATCGCGGCCGCCTCGTCCGTGGCCTTGGCGCCCTCGCGTTGCTGATCGGCGCAGCTTTTGGATTCCAAGTCTCAATCTGGCTGGGGCTCGTGCTCCTCGCTTCGGGCGGATTCGTGCTTTTTGAAGCCCTCCGCGGGTGGTGCGCGCTACGCGCCTGCGGCATCAAGACGAAGCTGTAATTCAATTCGCGATGTATCACTTCCACGACGAGCTCTGGCTGCCGCGGCCGCGGGACGAAGTGTTCCCCTTCTTCGCTGACGCCCGCAATCTCGGCGAAATCACGCCGCCGTGGGTGAAGTTCGAGATTCTCACTCCCGCACCCATCGCGATGCATCCGGGGACCCTGATCGACTATCGCATTCGCGTTCACGGCTTCCCGATTCGCTGGCGCACCGAAATCACGGAATGGAATCCTCCTTTTCACTTCGTCGACGAACAGTTGAGCGGCCCATACTCGAAGTGGCACCACACCCATCGCTTTGAGGAAAAGGACGGCGGCACGCTTTGCATCGATGACGTCAATTACCGTCCGCATGGCGGGGCGCTAGTTCACCGCCTGTTCGTCCGTCGAGACGTCGAACGCATCTTCTCCTATCGCAGGGAAAAACTCCTCGAACTCTTCCCACCCGGTTCTCCGGAACCAGACCACGCCACTACCGAAGCTCGCTGACTTCCCCTAGGAACGTCACCTTGTTCCAGAGAAATTCAGCCAGAGCAATCGCAGCGTAATCGCAAGAGCGACGCACACAAACACCGGCCGGATGAGGCGGGTCCCCTTTCGAATCACCACTCTCGAGCCCAGTCTCGCTCCGAGCAACTGCCCCATGCCCATGCTGACGCCTGCCAGCAGATGGCAATGTCCGCCAATCAGGAAAACGATCAACGACGCGGCATTGCTCGTGAAGTTCATCAGCTTCGTGTGCGCTGTCGCGCGGGTGAGGTTGAAGCCCAGCCCAATGACAAAGGCCATCGCCCAGAACGTCCCGGTGCCCGGACCAAAGAAACCGTCATAGAAACCCAACCCCAATCCACACAAGGCAAAGAAAGGTTCCGGTCGCAAGCGGGCTTGGCGATCCATGTCGCCCAGTCGCGGTTGAAGAATGACGTAGATCGAAATCGCGATCAGCAGCCAGGGAATCACCGTACGCAGCACTGAAGGTGGTAGAAAGCTGACGAGAGTCGTTCCGACGATAGCTCCTACGAACGTGTATAGAACACCAAGGCGTGAATTGGACCAGTCGATCATCCCGGCGCGACCGAAATGCCATGCCGCACTCCCAGACCCGAACGTCGCCTGCAGTTTGTTTGTACCCAAAGCGAGTTCAGGCTGGAGCCCGATGTTCAGGAGAATGGGAATGGTGATCAACCCGCCGCCGCCGGCGATGGAGTCGACAAAGCCCGCCGCGAGCCCGGTGGCGAACAGCAACGGATACAGCCAGAACGCAAGCGGCGAGAAGTCCATTCAAGTTTGTCCGGGCGACTTTGCGCAGACCATTGGTCGAGACAACGACATTGCCATCCTCATTGCAGATCGGTAGTTTTCGCGGCTCTTATGGTCAGACTCGTATTGTTCGACATCGACGGCACTCTCATCCTCAGCGGAGGCGCGGGCGAGAAAGCCTTTGCCCAGGTTTGCGAAACCGAATTTGGCATCCCCAACGGCACGGCGAACCTCAACTTTGCCGGGCGCACGGACACATCGATCATTCGCGAGTTCTTCAACCAGTTCCAGATTGCGCCGTCCCCTGCGAACTTCCAACGTTTTCTCGACCACTACGTCTTCCGCCTCGATCACCTGCTGGGCCAGCTCCGCGGCACAGTGCTTCCCGGAGTCCATGCCATGCTGCGGAATCTCGAGGCGCTTCCGGAACAGCCGCTCCTCGGCTTGCTCACGGGAAACATCCGTCTCGGCGCCCAAATCAAGCTGACCCATTACCATCTCTGGACTTGCTTCCGCACAGGAGCATTTGCGGACGACCACGAAGATCGCAATCAAATCGCCGCCGTCGCGCGGGATCGCGGAAATCAGCTGCTGGGCCGAGACCTCGACGGTTCAGAGATTCTGGTCATCGGCGACACCCCTCGTGATGTCGAATGCGCGAACGCTATCGGTGCCCGCTCCATCGCAGTGGCCACCGGAAAATTTTCACGCGAAGAACTGCTGCGCGAGAAAGCCAACTGGACAGTCGAGACGTTGATGGACGTGTCCGTCCGCGAAGTCTGCGCCTAGTGCGAATGCGGCTTGCCTGTGCCGCACATGCCGCAGGACTTGGGCTGGCCCGTGCAATTTCCCGGCGCAGGAGCCGCCGCTCCTCCGGTGGAGGAGGCGAAGGTCGAGAATTTCTTCTCCAGTTTGGGCGAGCCGCACTTCGGACACTTGGCGCCTTTCCAATTGCTGGAGCGCACCAGCACTTCCGAATCCTGACCGCACTTCTCGCAATGAAACTCGTAAATCGGCATGGAGGAATCTTAACGAGATCTTCCGTTCAATCTCAAGAACGAGCTTGGCGGCCAAAATCCTGGACCGTCCTCAAAACACCCGCCAGCGCGAAAAGAAGAGGATGGAAACCACGACGAAGAACGGCAGCAAAATCGGGACGGCGTATTTGAAAAGGTAAGCGAAGAAGCTCGGCGTCTTCACCTTTGCCTGCTCGGAGATCGACTTCACCATGAAGTTCGGCCCGTTCCCGATGTAAGTCATCGCCCCAAAGAAAACCGCTCCGAGTGAGATGGCGATCAACTCGTGGTCATGCTGCGCCACGAAGGTGTGCATGTCGGTGACGGAGTTGAGGCTCAATTGATGCCGCCCCATCGCCGCCGCCAGGAAGGTCAGATACGTCGGCGCATTATCGAGCACGCCGGAGAGCGCGCCGGTCAGCCAGAAGAACTTCATCTCCGAGTCGAGACCCAGTTCGCTGGAGTGAATTTCAAGGTAGTCGAGCGCCGGAACCATGGTGGCGAAGATGCCGATGAACAGCCACGCGACTTCCTTGATCGGTGCAAAGTTGAAGTCGTTCGCTTCGTGAATCGGTTTCGGAGTCAGGAAGTATGATCCAAGCGCCGCGCCCACCATCAAGGCTTCGCTCAGCCCAGGCGGATTGCGCAGAAACACCGCGACGAGAATCACGCCGAGAAAGGCCAGATTCCGCAGTCCATCGAACTTCCAAGTTTCATGCGCGGTCTCCTTCTCGCGAACCTCCTTGCTGGCGCGGAGAAAATTTCGGCGGTCGAAAAAGTAGAAGATCGTGGTCAATCCAAGGACCGCCACCAGCCACGCCTGCCAGCAATGTTCGAGGACCCACCAGAACGGCACGCCCTTGAGGTAGCCGAGGAACAACGGCGGATCGCCAATTGGCGTGAGACAACCGCCCACGTTGCTCACCACGAAAATGAAGAAGACGATGTGAAACGCCGTGATGCGATATTTGTTCATCCGAATCCACGGGCGAATCATCAGCATCGAGGCGCCGGTGGTTCCGATGAAGTTCGCGAGCACCGCGCCAATGAGGAGGAACAGGCAGTTGATGGCCGGGGTGGACTCGCCCTTCACACGAATGTGAATGCCGCCAGACACGACAAAGAGCGAACCGACCAACGCGATGAAGCTGACGTATTCGTGGGCGACATGCAGCATGCGACCGCTGTTCTTCAGGAAGCCGACGTAGTAGACGACGGTGATCAAGCCCAGCGCGACCGCCACCTTGGGGTAATGATGTTCCCACCAGTGTTTGTTGATGAACGGCATCACCGCAATGGAGAGCAACAACACCGCAAACGGGAGGATCATCAGCGGATTCGGATCCACTCCGCCCGCCGCTGCGAAAAACAGTTGAGATGTCCACGAGTCGAACATGGGCGGGAGGATAGGAGGCGGGACATTGACGAAACAAGCGACAACAACGGGGCCGACGTGAAACTTTCCCAATCGCATTGGGCATTGAGTCCCACGCCGGAACTCCCCTATCGTGACAACGTGATTGCGTTACTTGATTACGGGTCCGGCAACCTGCGCAGCGTGGAAAAGGCTCTCCGAAAAGTGGGCGCTGATGTTCACGTCACGACGCGCGCGGACGGCATGAAGGACGCACGCGGGATCGTTCTCCCCGGCGTCGGCGCGTTCGACGATTGCATCACCGCCATGCAGCGGCAGGAACTCCTGGCTGGAGTTCGCGATTTCATTTCGTCCGGACGCCCATTTCTCGGAATCTGCGTCGGATACCAGGCGCTCTTCGAGAAAAGCGAGGAGTTTAACAGCTGCGCGGCTGGCATTGGAGTGTTTCGAGGCAAGGTGGTTCGTTTCCCCAAGGTCGAAGGACTCAAGGTTCCGCAGATCGGCTGGAACCAGATTGAGTTCACGCAGCCTGATTGTCCCCTGCTCCGCGGCATCAAGAACGGAAGCTACGTCTACTTCGTCCACAGCTTCTTTCCCCAACCCGAGGACGTCAGCATCGTCGCGACCCGCACGAATTACGGCGGGAACTTCGCGTCGGCCGTGTGGAAGGATAATGTGTTCGCCACCCAGTTTCATCCAGAGAAGAGCCAGGAGGTAGGATTGAAGCTGCTGCAGAACTTCGTTGAATTGGCGGAACACGGCCAGAACTGACGAACGCCGCCGGTCAAAAAGTCCGGCGCCCTCAGAGCTCGTCTTCGCGATCTGAATAAAACAGCCGGTGCGCCCGGTCATACTCGGCATCCGGCACAAACACCTTCGCCAGCCGGTTCAAGTCGCCGTCGTCCGGCTGGGAAGGATCTTCAAATTCCTGCGAGGCCATGATGCCGTGCTTCTCCAGCATCACCACCAGCATCTCGGTGTTCACCACCGGCCCCGTGTAAAACAGCTTCATCAATCATCCCAACGTAGCGAAGCACCGTCGACCCGGCGATCGAAATGAAGAAACGTTGCGTTCGCCGTTGCGATTCCGCGCGAGGCTTCACATCTTGAGCAAGCGTGAAAGATTCGTCTCCAACTCCCCGAGGACGCGGCGCGGCTGGCAATCCCGCCAACCGCTTCGAGGCGATCCAGCTGGAGCGGGATGAAGATTGGAATCCCGCGGAGGATCCGGCACCGGGAACACGCTTCTTCCGCGACGCCTCGCAGACCATCATCAATTACAACGACAGTCCTGACATTGGATTCGACGCAAGCATCAATCCCTATCGCGGCTGCGAGCACGGCTGCATCTATTGCTACGCGCGCCCGACTCATGAATACCTCGGCTTCTCGGCCGGACTGGATTTCGAGAGCCGCATCATGGTGAAGGAGAATGCGCCGGAATTGCTGCGCGCAGAACTCTCGTCGCGGAAATGGAAACCCCAGGTCATCGCGCTAAGTGGAGTCACCGATTGCTACCAGCCGGTTGAACGAAAATTGCAGCTCACCCGGCGATGTCTGGAAGTCCTCGCTGAATATCGAAACCCGGTCGGCATCGTGACCAAGAACCATCTCGTTACCCGGGACATCGATGTGCTGACCCAACTCGCGGCTCACCAAGCAGTGGCTGTCTTTGTCTCAATCACGACCCTCGACAGTGAACTCGCCTCGAAGCTCGAACCGCGCGCTTCCCTGCCAGCGCATCGGTTGGAGGCGATTCGGAAGCTGGCCGAGGCTGGAATTCCGACCGGGGTGATGACGGCTCCGGTGATTCCTGCCATCAACGATCACGAGGTACCGCGATTGATTGCGGCCGCGGTCGAGGCGGGAGCACAGTTTGCGGGCTACGTGACGTTGCGCCTGCCCTTTGGATTGGGACCGCTCTTTGAAGACTGGCTGACGCGGCATTTTCCCGACCGCCGCGAAAAGGTACTGGGACGACTGAAGTCGATTCGCGCCGGCAAGGTCAACGACCCGAGGTTTGGTTCCCGGATGCGAGGGGAAGGAATCTTCGCGGACCAGATTGAGGCCCTGTTTGCGACGGCGTGTCGCAAAGCGGGAATCGCCGGGCGCCGGCCAGAAATATCAGCCGCTGCCTTTCGCGTTCCTTCTTCAACGACCGAAAATAGACAAAGTTTGTTTCCATTTGGATGAATCGCGGATGTTGATCCGCTGTCACTATCGGCAGGAACCGTGTCGGCTACAGGACAGTTCGGTTACGAGAGCGAAAAACTTCCACGGCCACCAAAGGCCACGAAACCTTTCGGATCAGAATCCGGACTCTGGAAGAAGGCGGGAAAGCTGGAGGAGACGGGGCGGACCACGGAGACTGGACGCGTGCAGCCGCCACTGCGGTGTTTGAAACGACGGGAGAAGGTGTCGTTTTGGGCGGCCGGCTTCGAAGTCGAGGTCATCATTTTCTTTTTTCGCGACTGGTGGGAGGGGCAGCCCCCGCTGCCCGCTCCCGCCAGAAGTTCCACGTATGTTCCTACGCAGAGGAGATAACCCATTCCCAGACTCGCAACCATTCGCAACCACCCGAGTCCGCGCGCCGGGAAAAGCGCCACCAGCCTTCTAGGGGATCTACGGAGAAGCACAGTGGCGCTGGCGACCGGCTAGCTTCGAAAGCAATAGTCCGCTCAGAGGAGACTGGCGGATTCCGCGTCCAGGAAGAGCGTGCAATGCGACTGCCGTCGCAGGAACGAGCCCGGGCAGGCGGTAACGATCGGTCCTTTCAGCGAATCGTGAACTGCCTGCGCCTTCCGCCGTTCGGGCACAATGCAGAGCATCCTCCGCGCAGAGCAGAGCATCGGAATCGTCAGCGTAAAAGCGTATTGGGGAACCGCGTCGAGATTCGGAAAATGTCCTTCACCGACCTGCTGCAACCGGCAGGCTTCGTCGAGCTTGACCAGTTTAACTTTGTGCGGGTCCGAAAAGTCAGCCACCGGCGGATCGTTAAAGGCGATATGGCCGTTCTCACCAATGCCGAGGCAGCAAAGATCGATGGGCTGCGCGGCGAGCAAGTGAGAATACCGTTCGCATTCGGACAACGGCAGCAATGCATCCCCTGCGAGGTAATGAAACTTGCGTGGCTTCACCCGCGCCTCGACCCGTTCGCGCATGTAACGACGAAAGCTGGCCCGGTGCTGATCGGTAATTCCAAGATATTCGTCCATGTGAAATAACGTCACGCGCAACCAATCGACTCCGCCGAGTTCCACCAGCGCGTCGAGAAACTGGAGCTGTGAATTGCCCGTCGCCAGGATCACAGCAGCCGAACCGTTCCGGTGGAGAACATCGTTCAAGCACACCTGAGCCTGCTTCGCGGCATCCGCCGCGAGATTCGACTGCGTATCGTAAATCCGAACGGCAAGCGCATCCGCCGCGAATGCTCTGGTTAGTCCGAGCGCCACTGAAGGTGAAGAGGAGTGCATGGAGCAAAACGTATTCTCCGCGCAAGTTGATGACAACTCCTGTGGCATATCATCGACGAAAGAAGGCGAGCAACAAAAGTGACCAACTTGTCATTTTGAAGTTTAACTTTTCAGCAAAGCAGGTATCGTCACCCCGCTTTCCAGACAACAATTCAGTCGATGGCACCGGCTGCTGTACCGGACTGTCAACGGCCAATACCTCTGGTTCATCAATTCGACAGTGGGCGTGCGAATGAAAACCATTCTTGTAATCGACGACGACAAGGAACTCCGACAGGCACTGACCGCCGCTCTAGAAAACCAGGGATGGAACGTTCTTTCCGCTTCAAACGGCGACGAAGGGCTCGAACTGGCCCGCAATCACCTCCCCAAAGCCATCCTCTGCGACCTGCTGATGCCGGGCAAAAACGGCTTCCGCGTATGCTCCGCCATCCGGGACGATGATGCCCTGAAATACTCAGTGCTGATCGCCATGTCCGGCAAAGGATTCGAAGATACGAAACAAGCCGCCATGGAAGCCGGCGCCGACGAGTTCATGGTGAAGCCGCTCGACTTCGGGCGACTCTGCGATGTGCTTGCTCACATCATCGACCAATCTGAAGTCGAAGTCCCACCAGCTGCTGTGGAACCTGCGTCGGCACCATACGTTCGTTTTTGGGGAGTGCGCGGATCCATTCCCACGCCGGGTCCCGAAACCGTCCGCTACGGGGGAAATACCGCTTGCGTGGAATTTCGAGGTGGCGGGGAGATTATCATACTGGACGCCGGAACAGGCATTCGGAACCTCGGAAACGCCCTTGCATCCGAGTTCGCCGGTCGCGCGTTGGGACTTACGATTCTCATCACCCATTCACACTGGGATCACGTACATGGATTTCCCTTCTTCCAGCCGGCGTACGATCCTTCGAACCGAATTCGGATTCTCGGCTTCGAAGGTACACGTGAGGGCTTGGCGGGCGTCTTCTCGGCGCAGATGGAAAGTCCCTTCTTCCCCATCGGCCTCGCACAGATTCCCAGCCATTTGAGCTTCGAAGAACTTCGCTCCATGGAGTTCACCGTGGGGAACGTGAAGGTGCAGGCGGCATTCACCAACCACCCGGGAGTTTGCGTCGGATATCGCCTTTCCGTTGGCGAAACTTCGATCGCGTATCTCCCCGACCACGAGCCGTTCCACCGGATGCGCAATAAGTCCGTGATTCCGGATGCGCTTAAGGATCAAACCCGCCAGTTCGCGCTCGCTGAAGACGAGAAGATCGCTCGTTTTCTGGACGGCACCGACGTCCTCATTCTCGACGCGCAATTCGATTCCGACGAATACGCGAATCACACCGGCTGGGGACACAGTTCCGTCGACGACGCGGTCGAACTCGCCCTACGTTCGAAAGTTAAAAAGCTATTTCTGTTTCACCACGATCCATCCCACAACGACACCAAGATCGACCAAATGGTTCTCTATGCCCGTTCCGTGGTAAAAAAGTCCGGAAAGAGCCTAGACGTGGAAGCGGCCCAAGAAGGCCAAAAGTGTGAGTGCGTCCCAGCCAAGCGTTGATCGCGGCACAGCGCAGCCCTCGATCAATCCTCGCGCCCATAAAAAACAAAAAGAGCCGGATTGCTCCGGCTCTTTGGTGACAAGGTCGTATACGCCTTCACCCAGGCGCTCAGAAGGGTAACGAGGCCAACTTGTTTCGCTGTCCGAACCTCGTTACGAGCAAGACCTTTCTGCCAACCCTAAACGGACAGCGAAATTTTCTAACAACTCTGAAACTTGGATGCTTCGGCGGGCGCTTCCGTTCAAAAAATCACACGGCGGACACAATATCTTCATAAGTGGCTGCATTCGAGATGGGTAATTCAACTCGATCAGCTGATCGGTTGAGGATTGCGCCAGGCATGGCCTTCCTCAGCCAAAAGTTGATCAGCCGCCGCGGGGCCCCATGTCCCAGCCATGTAGAACTCCTTGTCAGTCAATGTTCGGCCGCCCCAATACTCCCGAATCGGATCCACGATTCCCCATGCCGTCTCCACTTCATCCCTACGGATGAACAGTGTTGCGTCTCCCTCGATCGCTTCCAAAAGCAACCGCTCGTACGCCTCAGGCGTGTAAGCCCCAAACTCGGCGTCGTAGCTGAAATGCATTCGCACCAGCCGAATCTGCATGCTCGTCCCCGGTACCTTGCCATTGAAACGAAGGGTGATTCCTTCGTTCGGCTGCAATCGAAGTGTGATCGCGTTGGCGTCCAGCTTTGGACCACACTGCGCCGCGAACAGAACATTCGGCGTGGGCCGGAACTGAATTCGCACTTCGCTCGCGCTTAAGGCGAGATTCTTCCCCGTTCGCAAATAAAACGGCACGCCCGACCATCGCCAGTTGTCGACGTGGAATTTGGCAGCCACGTAGGTTTCCACGTTGGACCCCGGTCGCACCTTCGTTTCTTGACGATAGGCTACCCTAGCCTGGCCACCGACCTCGCCGTCGGAATACTGACCGCGCACGACATTCGCGCCGATTTGATTCGCACTCAGACGCCGGATGGATTTCAGCAACTTCACCTTTTCATCGCGCACAGCCTCAGCCTGCAATGACACCGGCGGCTCCATCGCAATCAGCGCCAGGACTTGCAGCAAGTGATTCTGCACCATGTCACGTAGAGCGCCTGCTTCCTCGTAATAACCGCCACGCGCGCCCACGCCGATCTTCTCGCTCACCGTGATCTGAATGTGATCCACCGATTGACGATTCCACAACTGCTCGAAGATCGAGTTCGAGAAGCGGAACATCAAAATGTTCTGCACCGTCTCTTTGCCGAGATAGTGATCGATGCGGTAAATCTGTTTCTCGTGAGCGAACCTCGTTAAGTCCCCATTCAACTTCTGCGCGGACGCCAGATCATGGCCAAACGGTTTCTCCACGACGACCCGCTGCCAGCCTCCACCAACTTCATCTTTACGCAAGAGCTTCGCCTTCGACAAGTGCTCAACAATCTCCGCGAACTGGCTGGGCGACGTCGAAAGATAGAAAACCAAATTGTGGCGCAGCTGATCGTTTCCAAAGCCCGACAGCATGTCACTGAGCTTGTGGTAAGCAGATTCCTCGGAAAACTCGCCTTGGCAGTAATACAAATTCGTGGCGAACGCGTCCCACACAGCGGGATCGACGCGCTTGGTTCGGGAGAACTGCTCCAGCCCGGACCGCAACTCGGCACGCCACGCGTCGTGAGACTTTTCGCGACGTGCGAATCCCACAATGCGCACTGGACTCGGCAACTGCTTCTCCGCAAACAAATGATAAAGCGCGGGAATCAGCTTGCGCGCGGTCAAATCGCCACTCGCGCCAAAAATCACAATCGTGCAGGGCTCCACCACCTTGCGCCCGAAGTCCAACCGACACGTCAGCAACTCATCCAGCTGATCAGATTGTTCCATGGGCTGGGACAATGGAGAACCCCTTCCACCATTTCAATCCTTCTTACAAATGCAGTTTTCATCCGAATCCACAGCCGGAGTCATCATCCTGCTACTTGAAGACCAGCCGCGCGCCCGCCATACTCGCGCTTTACGACGAACATGAATACCCGCACTGAAACCGACAGCATGGGCCCCATCGAAGTGCCCGCCGACCGCTACTACGGCGCACAAACTGCCCGCTCGCTCATCCACTTCAACATCGGCCGCGACATCATGCCGCGCGAGATCACCAAGTCATTCGGCATTCTCAAGAAGGCCTGCGCGCTCGTGAACCGCGACCTCGGCAAGCTCTCCGAAGACAAGTGCAAGCTCATCGTCCAAGCTGCGGACGAAGTCATCGCCGGCAAGCTCGACGATCATTTCCCGCTCCGCGTCTGGCAGACCGGCAGCGGCACGCAGTCGAACATGAACGCCAACGAGGTCATCTCGAACCGCGCCATCGAAATCGCCGGCGGCCAGATGGGCAGCAAGAAGCCCGTCCATCCGAACGACGACGTGAACATGTCGCAATCGTCCAACGACACCTTCCCGACCGCGATGTCCATCGCCGCCGCAACTGAACTGGAACAAACGCTCCTCCCGCAGGTGAAGTCCCTCCGCGACGCGATCGAAGCCAAGCGCAAGGAATTCGATCCCATCGTGAAGATTGGTCGCACGCACTTGCAGGACGCCACGCCGATCACGCTTGGCCAGGAATTCTCCGGCTACGTCGCACTGCTTGATGCAAACATCGAGCGCTTGAAACAAGTTCTGCCCGGCCTGCGCGCGCTCGCCGTCGGCGGCACCGCCGTCGGTACCGGACTGAACGCGCATCCGGAGTTTGGTGAACGTGCCGCAAAGAAGATCGCGGAACTTACCAACCAGCCCTTCACCTCGCACCCGAACAAGTTCGCCGCGCTCTCCGCCCACGATGAATTCATCATGGCCAGCGGCGCGCTGAAGTCCCTCGCTGCCGCGCTGATGAAGATCGCCAATGACCTGCGCTGGCTCGCGTCCGGTCCGCGCTGCGGCCTCGGTGAATTGAACCTGCCTGAGAACGAACCCGGCTCCTCCATCATGCCTGGCAAGGTGAACCCCACGCAGTGCGAGGCCATGACCATGGTCTGCGTGCAGGTGATGGGCAACGACGCCGCCATCGGCTTCGCTGGTTCGCAGGGCAACTTCGAGCTGAACGTCTTCAAGCCCGTCATCGTGTTCAACTTCCTGCACTCCGTCCGGCTGATGGCCGATGCGTGCCATTCGTTCGTCGAGCACTGCGTCGAAGGCATCACCGTGAACCGCGACCAGATCGACAGCTACGTGAAGAACTGCCTGATGCTCGTCACCGCGCTCAACCAGAAGATCGGCTACGACAACGCCGCGAAGATCGCCAAGACCGCGCACAAGGAAGGTGCGAACCTCCGCGACACCGCCATCAAGCTCGGCCTGCTCAGCGGCGAGGAATTCGACAAAGCCGTCGTGCCTGAGCGCATGACGCGGCCTTGATCGAGTTGAAATAGTTACCGCGCACGGCGCAGTTCACGTCACTTGAGCTGCGCCGTAGCCATGTCCGCCTCCAACGCTCCGAGAATCCCAACGAGCGCTGTCGACCATCCTTTTGCCAATGCCTCGGCGTCCGGAGCCGTGACAGCAACCTCCTGACGATACGCTTTGTGCAAGAGGATCTCAGAACCTGCTCCATCGCGCGACGCCGTGAACTCGATCGCCAGTACCGCCTTCGGAGCGGACGTATCGCGAAAGTCTCCATAAAGCGTGGACACATTCGCGGAAATCACATGCGTCGCCTCGCCGGACGCGCCCAATGGCACGACGCCGCGAAACAGCTTTGAAGCACTCAGCCACGATTGCAGCTGCCCGGCGATCAGGTTCCGCGGCGAGGTCAGGAACTCGTGATAAAAGTCGCTCTTGTACCCAAACTCGCTGGTGCGGTAGACAAATCCCCTGCCTTCAAAAGCTGGCGCCACATGAACCTCGCGGACCCGCAGTATCGGACCACTGCCGCCTGATCGCGCTTCGCCACCACGAACGGCTTCCAGCAGATAAGTCTGCTTCGCCGGACTGGCCTGTTTGAGACTGCAACCGCCCACCGCCATCGCCAGAAGCGCGGTCATCAGCGAAAATCGAGAGAGGATGTTCATGGCAAAGTCTTGGATGGTTTCGGCGGCTCGCCGAAGAACAGCTGCGCAGGAAAACGCTTCGCATTCTCGGAAAGTTCCCGGAGGTTCTCCGTCAACGCGCGCAGGTTGTCGAGGGACACGCCGAGATCGTTCTCCTTCCCGGCGACAAGTTGGTCAAGCCGCCGCAGCGTTCGTTGAATCTGGACCAAACTGTTCGTCAGCTCCGGCGACTCCGCAGTGCGGCGCAGTCCGGCGAGCGCACCAGATCCGTCTTTGAGCATTGAATCGATTTCCGGACGCTCCAGCAGTTTCTGGAGCCGGGCATTGGAGACGCGCACTTCATTCAAGAGACCAGTGGCGTTCGTTCCCAGCATGCCCAGCGGCAGTTCGCTCACCTTGTTGTCGAGCGACACGACAAGCAACTCGATGTTGTTCGCGATGCGCTCGAAGTTAATCTTCTCCAACTGCGCGAACACATCTTCCGCCGAGCTTACGATGCGCCCGAG
Source organism: Verrucomicrobiota bacterium (assembly GCA_016713365.1). Taxonomy (GTDB): domain Bacteria; phylum Verrucomicrobiota; class Verrucomicrobiia; order Limisphaerales; family JADJPG01; genus JADJPG01. The sequence continues at coordinate 32,728 of JADJPG010000021.1, forward strand.
CGCGCCAGGCGCCGACGGAATGTAGGGATAGTCCGGCTTCCAATCGATCGGCAGCGGCGGGTTCTTCTGTGGATCGAGATAGTCCACTTCAAGGTAGGACGTGCCCGTCACGCCCAGTGCTGTCAGTCGCACGCGCAGTCCATTCTGAATCTCACGCGGCAGATCTTCGTTTACGATCGTCTCCGTCTTCGCGCCTAGCGCGTCCGCGCTCATTTCGATCTCGATGCGCACGTAGGAGCGGCGCTGCAGCGGCGGTTTCTCCTGTTCATAACGGTTCCGGGTAAAATCGATCCGGCGAATGTTCCCGACTGGCACGCCGCGGAACTTCACCTTCGATCCAATGTCCACGCCCTGCACCGACTCGTTGAGATACGTCTCCAGGATGATGCGTTTCTCGAACAGCTTCCCCGCGCCGAGCACCAGCACGCCGACCACGCCGATGACCACGGCGACGATGATGAACATGCCCAGCTTGAAATAATTGGCTTTGGCGCTCATGAGATAATTCGCATTCGAAACGTAGAAGTCATCGCCGGATCACGCACTCATTTTTTCGCGGGCGCTGCGTCAGCTTCGCGATGAAAGAACTGCCGCACCCAGGGATCCGTGCTGTGGTCTCGCAACTCCTGCGGCTTGCCCGTCGCGACGATTTTCTTCACCCGCTTGTCGAGCATGATGACACGGTCCGCAATCGCGTAGATGCTCGCCAGTTCGTGCGTCACCACCACAAAAGTGATCTTCAAGCTGCGCGCCAATCGAAGAATCGTCTGATCCAGCTCTGCAGAGGTGATCGGATCGAGCCCCGCCGAGGGTTCGTCCAGAAAGAGAATCATCGGATCGAGTGCCATCGCTCGCGCAATCGCCGCCCGCTTCTGCATGCCGCCGCTCAACTCGGACGGCATGTGATTCTCAAATCCCTCAAGCCCGACCAGCTTCAGCTTCATGCGTGCAATCAGCGTCATCGCGTCCTCCGGCAGATCCGTGAACTCCTCCAAGGGCAGTCGCACGTTCTCGATAAGCGAGAGCGATCCGAACAACGCGCCGCTTTGGTACATCACGCCAATCTTGCGCAGGATACCCAGCCGTCTCTCGCCGTCCGCCGACGCGATATCGTCCCCATCCAGCAGAATCTTTCCAGCCGCCGGAGGATAGAGCCCGATCATGTGCTTCAGGAGCGTGCTCTTGCCGCAACCCGATCCACCGAGAATCACGAACACCTCCCCGCGCTGCACCTCGAAGGAAATGTCGTTGATGATCACGTTCCCGTCGTAGGCCGCGGTGAAGTTCTCGACTCGAATGATGGGTGACTCCGCCATGCTTCAAATCTTCAGGTAGTAGAACACGACCGAGAAAACACCGTCCGCCAACACGATGAGCACAATGCCGCTGACCACCGCGCTCGTGGTCGACAATCCAACCGCGCTCGCGCCCGTCTTGGTCTGCAATCCACGCAGGCACCCAATGCCCGCCACCAGCACGCCGAACACAATCGCCTTCGCCATGCCGCTGAACAGATCCTTGAGCTGCACCGCACCCAGCACCTCCTGAACATAAGTCACCAGCGGATAATCCATCGACAGCAACACCACTGACCCGCCGACGAGTCCCATCAGATTCGCGAAAATCGTCAGCAACGGCATCATGGTCACCGCCGCAATCACCCGCGTGACCACAAGGAAACGCACCGGGTCCAAGCCCATCGTCGTCAGCGCGTTGATCTCCTCGTTCACCTTCATCGTCCCGATCTCCGCCGCAAACGCCGAGCCAGATCGTCCCGCCAGAATAATCGCCGTCATCAATGGCCCCAGCTCGCGCAGCATCGAGAGCGCGACGAGATCCGCGACGAATATCTCCACCCCGAACTGACGCATCGGCACCGCGGATTGAAACGCCATGATCAAACCCATCAGGAAGCTGATCAGCGCCACGATCGGCAGCGCGTTCACTCCAGCATTCTCCGCCGCCAGCAACGCATCGCGCCAACGCACTTTCCCCGGATGCCGTGCCGCGAGAAACAGCGCCACCGCCAGTTCCCCGATGAACTGCACGAGCGCCGACATGTCCCGCCAGACCTGGTTTGCCGCTCTGCCGACTTCCTCCGGAAGCGCCTTCGGAGTCGGCTTATCAACTCGGACCTCCGTCATTGCTTCCACTACAAACTCGTCGAGCAAAACCTGAAACTCCGGCTTCAATCCACGCACATCAACGGCAAGCTTTCGTTCCACGGCCTGACGCCGCAGTTCCACAATCAGCGCGATGCCCGCGCCATCACAGTAATCCACCGCCGAAGCATCCACCTCCAGACGTCGAAGAGCCGGCTCCGAAACGGAACGCACCGTCCGCACCCAGAGCGGAGCGAGCGTCTGCGCATCCAGCCAGCCGCCGAGCCGGACCGCCAGCGTCCCGTCACGGAGTGAAATCTCCGCGGTCGCCGCCTTCGCTGCTTCCACTTTGCTCGTCATCGGATGTCCCGGTGCCGACCAGATGGCTCCGGTCTCGGACGGTTTGTAACGACCGCCCCATCACGTGGCCAGCCCGGAGTTGATTTCGTCGAACTCACCGCTTGCCCGAATTTTTCGCCACTGCCATCGTCATCAGAAGCACAAATCCACCAGCCCAACGCTATGCTTAATGTCTCCGGCAACGGCTCCATCACCACCTGCGACGGGATTACGCGACGCGACTTCCTCCAAGTCGGCACGCTTGGCGCGCTCGGTTTCTCGATGGCGAAGCTCGCACAGGTTCAGGCGCTCGCGTCGCCTGGTAGCGCCAAAGACAATGGCAAGGCCTGCATCCTCATCTTCAATCTCGGCGCGCCATCGCAGCTCGATCTCTTCGACATGAAGCCGGATGCTCCGCGCGAGATTCGCGGACCGTTCAAACCCATCCGCACCAAGAGCGACGCCTTCGAACTGTCCGAACTCCTCCCCCTTCACGCCAAGCTCGCAGACAAGTTCTCGCTCGTCCGCTCGTGTTACCACACCGCTGCTGCTGTGCATGACACCGGCCATCAAATGATGCAGACCGGCCGGCTCTTCACCGGCGGCATTATCACGCCGCACGCCGGCTGCGCGCTGGAATTTCTCAAGGGCCGCAAGACCGAGATGCCCGCGAATGTCATCCTGCCCGAGCCGATGGGACCGACCGGTGGCAACATGCCTCACGGCCAGGACGCCGGCTTCCTCGGCAAGGCTTACGATCCATTCGCGCTGAACGCCGATCCGTCGAAGAAAGATTTCAAAGTGCCCGACCTGCTCCCGCCGCAAGAGATCGGCGAGGCGCGTCTGCAACGCCGCCGCGAGCTGCGTCAGGTCGTCGATGACACAGTGAAGAGTTTCGAGGCCAGCGAGAGCGCGAAGCTGATGGACGCGAACTTCGCCAGCGCCTATCGCCTGATGACGAGCACCAAGGCGCGCGAAGCCTTCGACCTCACGAAGGAGCCGCTGAAGGTCCGCGAGCGGTACGGCATGACGCGCTTCGGCCAGTGCTGCCTGCTCGCGCGACGACTCGTCGAGGCCGGCGTGCGCTTCGTCACCATCAATACGTTCATCACCGTCTTCGACGAAATCTCCTGGGACATCCACGGCTCGAAACCCTTCACCAGCATCGCCGGCATGAAGGACATCGTCGCGCCGATGTATGACCAAGGCTACAGCGCGCTGCTCGAAGACCTCGTCCAACGCGGGCTGCTCGACACGACGCTCGTCGCGAATCTCTCTGAGTTCGGTCGCACACCGCGCATCAATCCCGCCGGTGGCCGCGACCATTGGCCGCAATGCTGGACGGTTTATTTCGCCGGCGGCGGCGTTAAAGGCGGGCGCGTCGTTGGCAAGAGCGACGAGATCGGCGCGTATCCGGTGGAACGTCCAATCGCGCCAAAGGAAATCGTGGCCACCATCTACCACACGCTCGGCCTCGACCTCGACACGCATCTGCCCGGCCCGGCCGGAAGACCGTTCCCACTGGTCGATTTCGGCACGCAACCCATCCGGGAGTTGTTGTGAGGGCATTGCAGTTACTTTGACCCCATTCAAACGTGAGCTTCTGGTACCAGTTTGACGACGAGAATAAGTCCAACGACATCAATCATCCTCCGTTGACGGATGACATGTTACGGTCGTTGGAAGATCTCTACAAAGTTCGTTTTCCGAAGAGGCTAGTCGCTCTACTCAAGGAAAAGAATGGCGGCTACCTGACAGACAAAGAGTTTAAGTTCGATGGCAAAGATTACATGGTGGATTCCATTTCCGGTCTGACGGATCCAGAAGAGTGGTCGAACATCAAACCAATTGCCCGGATCTTCGAAGGAGAACTTGGAGAATCTGTCCTCCGGGAGCTTAACTCTAAATTCGTAAATCCAGACCTTGTCCTTCCATTTGCGGACTATGCCGGGCATTGCCTTTATGCCCTCGATTTCAACGACTCTTCTCCAACTGGGGAACCAAGGATAGTTTATCTGGAGATCGAGGGTGATGTTGTTGTCAGGAGCCTGGCGGACAGTTTCGACGACTTCCTGAAAGGCCATTACCTCGGCGAACCAACGCCATCAGTGAACTTGGAAGATGTTTCCAAAGAAACTCTCCTGGTCGAAACCCGATCTGCCGGCCGGCATGTGCATGGCGGCACCGCCTTGGAGTTCTTCAGTTGGGTCTGCGACAGAAAGAAAGAACTGATAGTTTTCAGCAAATCGACTTGGGACGGGAAAGTTCGTCTACGCCGTTCGGTGGTTCCGAAGAAATCCTTGGCTCCGGATTTTTGTGAGATTTCCAAGGTGGAGTACGTGGGTGAGTCGGCCATCCATCAGTTGCACCTTCATGTGGATCCAAATTGTTCATGGGTAACGATTGATGATGCTGAACAGAGCGGAACCGGTTGGAAGAACACCAAAGGGCAAAGTGGTTTACGACAGTGTTTACTCCCACGATAGAGACCAGCTTGTTCAACTCTCGAAGCGTATCTTCCAAGACTATCGTGGCACTCCAACCTCTCTCACCGACGAACTCAACGGGCTTTCGAAGAATCTGGGGATCATCAATGATTAAACGTCGCCAAAGATACTTCCTCCCTTCAGGACAACGTGCCGCATCCATCGCAGTAGTCACATGGCTTGTTGCTTCGTGCCTTTGCGCCTTTGTTGCCCCACTCAACGCCGCTGAGTCATCGAACTGGTCCTTCCGCAATCACGTTCAACCGGTGCTGGCTAAGGCCGGGTGCAGTTCCGGCGCGTGTCACGGAGCAGCGGCGGGACAAGGTGGTTTCAAATTCTCCCTGCGCGGTTACGATGACGAGGGCGATTGGAAATCGATCACGCGCAGTGCACTCGGACGCCGCATCGTGCTCAGCGATCCAGCGCGCAGCCTCCTCCTTCTGAAGCCCACCGGCGCGGTGCCGCACAAGGGCGGAACGAAGTTCGAGGTCGGCTCGCTCGAGTATAAGATTCTCGCCGAATGGATCGCCGCTGGTGCACCGCCGCCGAAGGCGGATGACGCACGCATCACCAAGCTCGAAGTTTCGCCAGAGCACGCGACGCTGAAACCCGGCGATGCGCAGCAACTCACCGTCAAGGCGACGTTCTCCGACGGGGCGGTGCAGGACGTGACGCGCTGGGCGAAGTTCACCGATGCGAACGCCTCCGTCACCACAGTGGACGAGAGCGGCAATGTGAAGGTCGCCGGTTTCGGTGAAGGCGCCATCACCGCGTGGTTTCTCAGCCGCATCGCCATCGCGACGATTACCGCGCCATACACGAACAAGGTCGCGCCCGATGCCTTCGCGAAAGCGCCGCGCCGAAACTTCATCGACGACGAAGTCATCGCGAAGCTGCGCGAGCTGAACATCCCTCCATCGCCGAGAGCCACGGATGAAGTCTTCATTCGCCGCGCGTTCCTGGACACCATCGGCGTGTTGCCGACCGCGGAGGAAGCTCGTGAGTTCGCCAACAACAAGGCCGCCGACAAACGCTACCACCTCATCGATTCCCTCCTCGCCCGCCCGGAGTTCGTGGACTACTGGAGCTACAAGTGGAGCGACCTGTTGCTCGTGAACAGCGAACGCCTCCGGCCCGCCGCGATGTGGAGCTACTACAACTGGATTCGCAACAACGTCGCCGCCAACACGCCGTGGGATCGCTTCGTGCGCGACCTCGTCACTGCGCGCGGCAGCACGCTGGAGAACGGCGCGGCGAACTTCTACGCGCTACACGAAGACCCGCCGAACATGGCCGAGACCACCTCGCAGGCGTTCCTCGGCATGTCAATCAACTGCGCGAAGTGCCACAACCATCCCATGGAGAAGTGGACCAACGACGAATACTTCGGCTTCGCGAATCTCTTCGCACGCGTGCGCTCCAAGACCGGCTCCGGCGACGGCGAGAAGATCATCTTCGCGGCGAGCGAGGGGAACATCAACCAGCCGCTGACGGGGCGACCGCAGAAACCCAAGCCGCTCGACGGCCACGCCTTATCGATCGACGATCCAAATGACCGCCGCGCCGCCCTCGCCGACTGGCTGACCTCGCGCGATAACACCTACTTCGCCCGTGCCATCGTGAACCGTGTCTGGGCGAACTTCTACGGCGTCGGGATCGTCGAGAAGGTCGATGACCTGCGCATCACCAATCCCGCGAGCAACGAGAAGCTGCTCAGCGCCGCCGCGAACCATCTCGCCGATCAGAAGTTCGATCTCAAGGCGCTCATGCGCGCCATCCTGCAGAGCGAAACCTACCAGCGCAGCAGCGTGGCACTGCCGGAGAACGCCGCTGACCAGCGCTTCTATTCGCGCTACTATCCGAAGCGCCTGATGGCCGAGGTGCTTCTCGACGCCTACTCGCAAGTGACCGCTGTCCCGACGGAGTTTCGCCTCGACCTTCGTAACCAGAATCGTGGCATCGGCGAGAAGTACCCGGCGGGATTGCGCGCGCTTCAACTGCCGGACACGCGCGCGTTCAACTACTTCCTCGACACGTTCGGGCGTCCCGACCGAGTGAAGACGTGCGAATGCGAACGCACCGCCGAACCGAGCATGAGCCAGGCGCTGCACATCGCGAACGGCGACACCGTGAACAAGAAACTCGCCGCGAAAGACAGCATCGTGGCCAGACTCCTCGGCGCAGATTTGTCCGACGAGAAGCTCATCGACGAAGCCTCTCTCACGAGCCTTTCGCGACTGCCAACCCCTGCGGAGAAGAAGCGCTTCCTCAAAGCGCTTGCCGGCACGAAAGACGGCGAACGTCGCGCCGCGCTGGAAGACATCTTCTGGGCGATGCTCAGCAGCCGGGAGTTTCTGTTTAATCACTGAGCGGGCGCGTCTTGGTCGGAGCGCCGAACTCCGATTCGGCGCGTTGGTGGTGTTGGGTAGCACCTGACTCGCGAACATGAGAATCTTAGCGAATCGACCTTGGGCAGAACGGCATTTTGGACTGCTGGGACATGTCCCAGCTTTTCCTGCACGGTGGGAAGACGCAGATCAATCGAAACAGCTAACGGTGCAGCCAAAGCTGCGTTGTGCCGCCGCAGTCCACATGCGGCGAGAAGTAACGCCTTGCGAGAATTCAATGTCCTCGTCCCGAAGGGACGAGTGAAGCATTCTGTCGTCCCTCCTGGACAAACGCCCGCCGCAATTCCCGAATAACGCTACGCTACGGCCAGTTCCTCACTCTTTCTTTCGTGACAGCCCTGATCGTTCGCGCAACAACTGACTCCGTCACCATGAAACATCCCTTCGCATACCGCGTCTTCTCCACGCTCGTCGCTACCCTGCTCTCCGCCGCCGCGCTGCTGGCAGCGGAACAACCCCTCCCGCGCTCCACGCCGGAATCCAGGGCGTATCTTCCGCTGCGCTGTTGGGTTTGGTGAACACGCTTGATGAGAAGATCGACGGCATGCACAGCGTCATGCTCGTGCGCCACGGCGAGGTGATCCTCGAAGGCTGGTGGAAACCGTATGGACCGCAGCACAACCACGTTCTCTACTCGCTCAGCAAAAGCTTCGCCTCCACCGCCGTGGGCTTCGCCGTCGCGGAAGGCAAGCTGACCATCGACGACGAACTGTTGAAGTTCTTTCCCGGCGACGCCCCAGCCGAACCTTCCGGCAACCTCAAGGCCATGCGCGTGCGCGACATCTTGACGATGTCCACCGGACATCAGGATGAACCGCCGGTCGCCCCGGATAAAATTTCCGCGAAGTCCTTCCTCGCGCAGCCCGTCCCACATCTGCCCGGCACGCACTTCAAATACAACACGCCCGCCACCTTCATGCAGTCCGCCATCGTGCAGAAGGTCACCGGCCAGACCGCTCTCGATTACCTGCGTCCGCGTCTCTTTGAACCGCTCGGCATCGCCAATCCCGTTTGGGACACGAACTTCGAGGGCGTTTCGCTCGGTGGCTACGGACTGCGCGTTCGCACCGAGGACATCGCGAAGTTCGGCCAGCTCTATCTCCAGAAAGGAAAGTGGAACGGCAAACAACTCCTGCCCGCCTCGTGGATCGAACAGGCCAGCGCGCGACAAGTCTCCAACGGCAGCAATCCCAAGAGCGATTGGAACCAGGGCTACGGTTTCCAATTCTGGCGCAGCCGCAACAACGCCTACCGCGGCGACGGCGCGTTCGGCCAATACTGCGTCGTGTTGCCCGACCAAGATACCGTCGTCGCCATCACCAGCGGCGTGAAGGACATGCAAGCCGTGCTTAACGTCCTGTGGGACCAACTCCTCCCCGCCCTGGCGCCGAAAAAGATGAAAGCCGACCGCGCTACGCAGAAACAACTCACCGACCGCCTCGCCGCTCTCGAAATCAAGCCCGCCGCCGGCGCTGCATCATCTCCGCAGACAAGCCGCCTCGCCAACCGCACCTATACGTTCCCGGTGAACGATCAAAAACTCGAGAGCGTGCAACTCGCCTCAGCTCCGAACGGCGAACTGAACCTCGCGATTCGCGTGAACGGTCGCGACGCGAAAGTCGCCTGTGGCCACCGTCAGTGGCGCAAAGGCCGAGGTCCATTCGCCGGCGGTTACCTCGCGGACTTCCCGGATGAACCACTCGCCGGCACCTTCGGCTGGACGGCGGATGACGCGCTCCAGATCAAGATCTGCGCCGTCGAAACCCCCTACCATCTCACACTGAAACTCAAGTTCGCCGACGACAACCTGACGCTCGACAGCGAAACGAACGTCGGCTTCGGCGCAACCAAGCGCCCAACGCTGAACGGCAAGGCGCAATAGCGTGCTGCCGGCATCTTGCCGGCAGGTACGACGGGCGACTCCCGTTTCCGCAACCAATCTGCCGACTGGTTGACTCACTTGCCGGCGAGACGCCGGCAACACGTTGCCGCAGCAAAAAGACTTCCGACCCGGCGCGCGTTTCGCCTACTGTGCGGTCCACGACCGATGTCGAATCGCATCCACGTCCTCATCAACGGCGAGCAGTTCGGGCCCTACCCGGAGTCGGAGTTCCGACTGCACTTCGCCGAGCGAAAGATTCTCAAGACCGATCTCGCCTGGCGCGAAGGCCTCGCCGACTGGCTGCCCGCCACCGAAATGATCGCGTTGCTCGATGCCGAACGGGTCGCCGCTCCAGTCCTTCCGCCGCCCGCTCTTTCCGCATTCGACACCACCAAAGCCGCCGCCGAAAAAGGTGATGCCGACGCTCAGTTCAAGCTCGGGCTCATGCTCGACAAAGGCGACGGTGCGCCGCTTAACCACGTTGAGGCCGTGAAGTGGTGGCGCAAGGCCGCCGAGAAGAATCACGCTCGCGCTCAGTTCCAGCTCAGCCTCGCACTCGAAGCCGGACGCGGTGTCGTCGCGAACGAAGCCGAGTCACTCCAGTGGCTTCACGCCGCGGCGGAAGGCGGTCTCGCGGAAGCTCAATATCTCCTCGGGCGCAAACTGGTGAACGGCCAGGGCGCGCCGCAGAACGATGCCGAAGCGGTGAAATGGTTTCAGAAAGCCGCCGCGCAGAATCACGCAGTGGCGCAATGCTCCCTCGGCTTCATGCACGACCACGGCCGTGGCGTGACGAAGAGCGAGGCCGAGGCGGCCAACTGGTATCGCAAGGCTGCCGAACGCGGTGATGCCATCGCGCAGAACAACCTTGCCATGCTCCTGAGCGCCGGCCAAGGCGTGCCAAAGAACGAATCGGAATCCGCGCAGTGGTTCCGCAAGGCCGCTGAACAAGGCGTGCCCGGAGCACAAACGAATTTCGGTCTGCTGCTGGCGCGCGGTCAGGGTGTCCCGCAGGACTATGTGGAGGCGTACAAGTTCTTCAATCTCGCCGCCGCGCAAGGTCACGCGAACGGCGCGAAGAATCGCGACCTCATCGCCGCGGAAATGACGAAGGACCAAATCGCCGAAGGCCAGAAACGCGCGACGCTGTTCTCGCCGAAACGCGAACCGGGTCTCTGACCAATGGGCCGGAGCGCCGAACTCCGATTCAGCGCATTACGCCTTCGCTTCACAGAAGAGAACGAAGGAAACGAAGTCGGAACGGTTGTAGAGACTCGATTTGGAAGTCGCCGCTATTCTTCGTTCTCTTGGTTGCCTTCTATTCTTCCGCAGGTTGAATCACTCAGGATTTTCGCTCGGCAATGCATCGGAGCGTCTCTAGTTTTCCGTCATGCGCCCATTCGGAAAACTCCTTCGCGCCTTCGCGACTTCGCTGCTCGTCTTCTTCCCCGTTCTCTCCCGCGGCGCCGCGACGAATGATTACTCCGCCGTGAGCGCCATCTTCGCCGAGCATTGCCTCGACTGCCACGCCGCGCAGGAACCCGAAGGCAAGCTGGTGATGGAAACGTTCGAAGCGTTGATGAAGGGTGGTGAATCCGGCGCCGTACTGAAGCCCGGTCGCAGCGCCGAAAGCTTGTTGGTGAAAGTGGTCGAGGGAACGCTCCAAAAGGACGGCAAGAAGTGGATCATGCCGCCCGGAAAACGGAAGAAGCTGACCGCCGAGGAAATCACAACGCTCAAGGCGTGGATTGACGCGGGCGCGCCGGCGCCGAAGGAGCCGGAGAAACTCGTGCGCGAACTGAAGCTGCCTGCCATTAAACCAACTGTCCCGCCGCGGCGCTCCATTCAAGCCATCGAATTCGCCACCGGGCCGAAGCTCATCGCCGCTGCCCGCTACGGGGAGGTGGATCTCATTTCGTCCGAGACGCGCAGCGTGGTCCGCACGTTGTCGGGACACCGTGGTTCTGTGAACGCGCTCGCCTTCACCACCGACGGTAAACAGCTGGCAGCTGCGGCTGGCGAGCCAGCCCTGTTTGGCGAGGTGAAGATTTGGAATGTCGCTGACGGCAAGCTGCTCCGAACGATCGAAGGCCACAAGGATGCGCTGTACGCCGTCGCGATTTCGCCCGATGGCCAGACGCTCGCCACGGGCAGCTACGATCAGAAGATCAAGCTGTGGGAACTCGCGACCGGCAAGGAACTGCAAACGCTCTCCGCTCACAACGGCGCGATCTACGACCTCGCGTTTCGTCCCGACGGGAAGATCCTCGCCAGCGCCAGCGGAGATCGGACTATCAAGCTCTGGACTGTCGCCACCGGTAAACGGGTCGAGACGTTCTCGCAGCCCCTGAAGGAACAGTATGCGCTGAGCTGGAGTCCCGACGGCAAACGCCTTACGGCCGCCGGCGCGGACAATCGCATTCGCGTCTGGGAGATCAGCGAGAGCGCGGCGGAGACAACGAATCCCCTGCTCGTCTCCAAGTTCGCCCACGAAGGCGCGATTCTGAATATCGCGTTCTCGCCCGACAGCAAAACGCTCCTCTCCACGGCCGACGATCTCACTCTCAAATCATGGGACGCGAAAGAGGTGACCGAGAAGCTGCTGTTCGAGAAGCAACCCGATGTCACGCCCGCCATCGCGTTTCTGGCCGATGGCAAACGAATCGCCGTGGGACGTCAGGATGGAACCGTGGCCTTCTACGAAATCGAGAAGCCCAAGGCGCTGCCGCCACCGGCCCCCGAATTAAAGAGCGTCTCGCCGCGTGGATTGTCCCGCGGGAAACCCACCACACTGAAACTCGCCGGCGCTCATCTGCTCGGCGTTACGAACGTTCAGGCGACGAACCCCGATCTACGCGTCCTCTCGCGGTCAGCCACCAGCGCGAACAACATCCAAATCATGGTCGAAGCCGGAATGAAAGTTCCGCGCGGCGAATACGAACTCTCGGTCCAAGGCCCCGGCGGCGAGAGCGCAAAGGTGAAGGTCTACGTCGATAACCTGCCGCAACTCAGCGAAGCCACGGCGACAAACGTCATCACCCTGCCCGCTGGAATCTGGGGTGCCATCGATACGCCCGGTGACAATGACTCGTTCGAGTTTGAAGCAAAGGCCGGGCAGACTATCGTGCTGGAACTCGCCGTGAAAAGCATCGGCTCCAAGCTGGCCAATGGATTCCTGACGTTGCTCGACAGCCGTGGCGCCGTACTGGCCAGCGACAGCGGATTCGACGGCGGAGATCGAATCGTCGCGTTCAAGATTCCTGCTGACGGGCTTTACACAGCGAAAGTCTCGGACCAGATGCTCACCGCGTCGCCAGATCACATCTACCGACTTTCGCTGGGCGAACTTCCCGTCGTAACCGGCGTGTTCCCGCTCGGCATCGGCGCGAATGCGGAAGCGGACATTCAGCTCAGCGGCCACAATCTCCCGCCCGATGCGACTGCGAAAGTGAAGGCCGGTGCGCCCGGCGAGATGGAGGTTCCCATCGACGGCGAACGTTTCCGAAAGCTGCGGGCGTTCCGAGTTGTCGTGCGCGATGAACCTCAATTCGCCGAACAAGAGCCGAACGATTCTCCCGCCAGCGCAACCGTGCTCGCGCAACGTGGCTCCGCACACGGCCGAGTCGACCGCGTGGGCGATGCGGATTTGTTCCGGTTCGAGGCGAAGGCTGGCGAAGCTCTCGTTCTCGAAACCGATGCGGCGCGGCGTGGTTCTCCCGTGGATACGCGACTGGAGGTGCTGCACCCGGACGGCCGCCCGGTCGCGCGCTTACTGCTCCGAGCCGTGCGCAACACCGCGATCAATTTCCGCAGCGTCGACTCCAACGGCACCGGCATGCGCCTCGACAACTACGAGGAGATGGAACTCACCGAGTATCTCTACATGAGCGGCGATGTGATGCGCCTCTTCCGCATGCCGCAGGGACCAGACTCCGACATGATGATGTTCACCTCAGCAGGGAAGCGCCGCGCGTATTTCGACACGACAGCGGTCGCTCACGCGCTGGACGAACAGGGCTTCATCGTCGAACCGCACCCGCTCGCCGCCAGACTGCCGGTCAACGGCCTGCCCGTGTTCAGGCTGAATTTCGAGAATGACGACGACGGCGAGCGCAAGTTGGGAAGCGATTCCAAAATTCACTTCACCGCGCCGACCAACGGCAACTACCTCGTGCGCGTCACCGACACTCGCGGGCATGGCGGCGATACGTTCGCCTATCGTCTGGTCGCGCGCGAGGCAAAGCCCGACTTCACGGTGAGCCTGAGCGGAGCGAATCCCACCGTGAGCCCCGGCAGCGGACAAAGCTTCACGGTGAACGCGGAGCGAGCGGATGGATTTGAGGGCGAGATCCGCGTCGAGATCAGCGGCCTGCCGGAGGGATTCACCGTCACGACACCCATTGTCATCGAAGCCGGACACACCGAGGCAAAGGGTTCGATTCACGCAGCCTTGAGTGCACCGAAGACGGCGAGTTCAGCCGCGACGAAAGTTACCGCGACCGCGATGGTCGACGGGAAGCCTGTGGCGAAGGACGTGAACACTCTCGGCACCATCAAGCTCGGCTAGAAACCGAAGCTCTACGTTTCGCTGGAGCCTTACAGCGAGACCACCACGAATCATTTCGACCCGGCAGTCGCGTCATCGAAGCCTCTGGAACTGACCATCGCCCCGGGCCAGACGATTCCTGCGTGGCTGAAGATTCATCGCAACGGCCATCAGGATCTCGTCACGTTCTTCGCCGAGAATCTGCCGCACGGAGTCATCGTGGCGGACATCGGGCTGAACGGTGTGCTCATTCCAAAGGGCGAGAGCGAGCGGCAGATTTTCTTTAACGCCGCGAAATGGGTTCCCGAACAAGACCGCCTCTTCTACATGATCGAACAACAGGCCGGACGACAGACGTCGAGGCCCGTGATGTTGAAGGTGAGGAAGGCCGCACAGGCGGCGAGCGCGAAGTAGCCGAAGGCAAATTTCTCCTTGGAGCGCCGGTCTCCGACCCGCGCACAACCCCCGATCAACACGCCGGGTCGGTGACCGGCGCTCCGACCGAAAGGTTTCAGAGTCTCCTCAAGCTCTCATCCGTACGGAGTGCAGCCAGAAGCTCGCGTACAAACTTCGCCTGACCGGGCAGAATCAGGTCTGGCGCGATTTCGTTCAGCGGTTCCAACACGAAGTGTCGAAGGCGAGCGCGAGGATGCGGCAAGGTGAGGCGAGGTGTGGAACGCGTCTCTGAACCGAACGCAATGAGATCGAGATCGAGCGGACGCGGTTCGTTCAAGACCACCTTAGGCCAGCGACCGAACTCCTGTTCCAGCGCCTGCAACCTGTCGAGCAACGTCTCCGGGGTTTCATCTGGCCACGGCGTGAATGCGACCACAGCATTCACGAAGAGCGGAGAACCCGGCGGGCAATCGACCGGCGTGCTTTGCCAAAGTGAGGCGGCAACGAAATCCGACTGCGCGAGCTTGTGGAGCGCAGCCATCGCCTCGCGGAGGACGGCGGGCGGATCACCGAGATTGGAACCGAGCGCGACAACCACCCGTCGATCTGCAACGGACGCGGGCTGTAGCAAGTTCGCGCTCACTTCAACCCCAGAACGTCCTGCATGTCGTAGATGCCGGGCTTCTGCTTCACGACCCACAGCGCGGCACGAAGCGCGCCGTTGGCGAAGGTGTCGCGGCTGCTGGCCTTGTGGGTCAGCTCTACGCGCTCACCATCGGCGGCGAAGATGACGGTGTGATCGCCCACGACATCGCCACCGCGCACGGCGTGGATGCCGATCTCGCTGCTTGCACGCGGACCGACAATGCCTTCGCGACCGTGACGCAGCGCCTGCTTGAGCTGGAGCTTGCGAACGTCGGCGAGAATCTCGAGCAGCGTGGTTGCCGTGCCGCTCGGCGAATCCTTCTTGTGGCGATGATGCATCTCGACGACTTCAAGATCGAAGTTCGGCCCGAGAATCTCCGCGGCCTTCCGCGTGAGCCAGAAGAGCGTGTTCACCCCCGTGGAATAGTTCGACGCCCAGACCATCGGTATCTGCGTCTTGCACGTCGTGATCTGCGCCTTCTCGGCTTCCGTGTGGCCAGTGGTGCCAATGACGAGCGCCTTGCCATGCTTCGCGCAATACGCGGCGAGCGCGGCAGTCGCCGCGTGGTAGCTGAAGTCGATGACCACGTCGCAGTCCGGCAGGAGCGGACGAATGTCGTCGTTCTGATCGACCTCGGCGACGACCTTGAGTCCGGTCATGCGCGCGGCGCAATCGATGAGCGCCTGGCCCATGCGGCCTTTGGAACCGTTGATGATGACTTTGGTGTCAGGCATGGGAGATGGAGTTGGTCGATTACTTCAACACGCCGCACGCCTTGAGCGTGGCCTTGAGGGTGTCGCGGTTCTTCTGCGTCATCGGCACGAGCGGGAGGCGATATTCCTCCTCGCACATGCCCAGCATGGCGAGCGCGGCTTTCACGGGCACCGGATTCGTCTCGATGAACAGGTCCTTGAAGATCGGGTAGTACTTCGTGTGTAGCTTCAGCGCCACGTCGGTCTTGCCGGCGGCAAAGGCTTTCACCATCTGCGACACTTCCTTCGGGATGATGTTCGTCGCCACGCTGATCACGCCGTGCGCGCCGACGGACATGAACGGCAGCGTGAGCGAATCATCGCCGCTCAGAATCGTGAAGCCGTCACCCAGCGCCGCGCGAAGCTGGCTGACGCGATCCGCGTTCCCGCCCGCTTCCTTGATGCCAATGATGGTCGGGCACGCGTCAGCGAGACGTTTCACCGTATCGATGGCGATCTCGATGCCACAACGTCCCGGGATGCTGTAGAGCACCAGCGGCAGATCCGTCGCGGCCGCGATGGCCTTGAAGTGCTGAATAAGCCCTTCCTGCGTCGGCTTGTTGTAATACGGCGCGACCTGCAGCGAGCCGTCGGCGCCCGCCTTCTTCGCCATCTTGGTGAGATAAATCGCCTCGCTGGTGGAGTTGCCGCCGGTGCCGGCGAGCACCTTCACCTTGCCAGCCGCGAACTCGACCGAGCGTTTGATGACGGCGATGTGTTCCTCGTAATCGAGCGTCGGCGATTCACCCGTGGTGCCGACGGGCACGATGCCGTCCACGCCGCCCTTGACCTGGGCCTTGACGATCTTTTCGAGCGCGGACTCGTCGAGTTTGCCACCCTTGGTGAACGGGGTGACGATGGCAGTGTAGGTTCCGGTAAATGGTAGCTGCGTTTGCACAGGGGGCATAAAATCAGGGAATCAGGCGAGTTTTGCCAGAAGGATTTTCAGACACGAATGGCACGAATTCACACGAAGACGAGAACTCTACGACGGTAAGGCTTCCGTCAATTGTTCGTGGAAATCCGTGGAATTCGTGTCCTCAGACCTCAATCGTCCCTTTGAACACGAAGTCCGCCGGGCCGTTGAGCTTCACGTCGGCGAAACCTTCACCCACGTTCGTCCAACTGACTTCGAGCGTGTCGCCGCCCTGCACCTGAACCTTCACCGGCGAGGTGAATTGATGGACGCGCGACGCCACCAGCGCAGACGCCGTCACGCCCGTACCGCAAGCAAGCGTCTCGCCTTCCACACCCCGCTCGTAGGTGCGCACGCGAATGTGATTTGGGCCGAGCACCTGCGCAAAGTTCACGTTCGTGCCCTTGGGCTTGAAATGGTCGTGGTAACGAATCTCCGCACCGAGTTGCTGCACCATCGCCTTGTCGGCGTCCGGCACGAAGATGACCGCGTGCGGTACACCGGTGTTCAGCGAATGCACCGTGAGCTTCGCACTGGCGGCAGGAACGACTTCGCCGAGACGCAGATCTTTCGGCGTGGTGAGGTTGATGGTCACGCGCGCTCCATGATACGTGGCGCTGATCACTCCCGCACCCGTCTCGAAGCTCGTCTTGTCGCCAATGCTCGCCACGCTCTGGACGAAACGCGCGAAGCAACGCGCGCCGTTGCCGCACATGTCCGCCACGGAACCGTCGCTGTTGTAGAACTCCCACGACCAATCGGCCTTGCCCGAGGTGTTCGGGATCAGCATCAGCAAGCCATCCGCGCCGATGCCGCGCTGGCGGTTGCAGAGACGAACGATCTGTTCGTTGGTCAGCTTGATCCGGCCGGCGCGATTATCGATGAGAATGAAATCATTCCCGGCGCCGTTCATCTTCACAAAGTCCAAAGTCATGGCGCGGCAACGTAGCAAAAGATTCGCAACTGCAAAGGGGAAAATCAGCGTGCTGCCAGCATCCCGCCGGCAGAATCCTCATTGATGTCACTGCGCTTTCCTAATCTCGCGTTCGCCTCCCCACTACCCTCTGGACAGACCAATGCCATGAGGCAAATATCCAATATGATGAAGGACGAAGGCGACGGGTTCGGGCGTAATGCCAGAGTTATCACCAATCCTGTTTTTACCTTCCAGTCTGCGAATCTCACATGAGCACTCTGCTCTCATCCATCGAACACATTACGCGTTCAAGGGCCTGTCGGATCGCATTCAGGCGCTGGGGCAGTCACTTGTTCGGTGGAAAACCGCCCATTGAGTATTCCGGCATTAAGCCCCCCGCCCCGATTCACCACATTCTGACTCTGGATACGTATGATCGCCACTCTCCCATCCGATTTGAAGACATCAGATATGTTCCGCTCGTGTTTCCCCTCGCCTATTCGATGGGTGGCGGTGCGATCAGTTACCAAGTCGTCGATGACCAGAAAATCAAGATCTCTCACCTATCGAAGTTTCGGCCAGAGGATCCTTCCTACATGCTTCTGGATTCGCTGCCGGAACGACGTGCTTCATTGATTGCCCTCACATATGCGGAAAGGCGAATCCTTGGGTCTGACATTCTCGACCGTTCGCTCTTGGATAGGTGGCGGATGCGTCGTCTTTGGAATGGTGAGTGTTTTCGTGTCGCTGGGATGTTGAGATATGAACCCAGCCTGGGCTCGTGTCCTGCAAAGAAAGATGCAGAACAGAATGGCTGCACTGCCTGGCGATTCGCACATTTTCCAGCGTCGAAACGTCCGTTCGGTGATATATGGCACGAGTATTCATCCGATGTCTGGTTCTGCTTCGCGCTTTGCTTTGATTGCGGAACGATACATGCCTTCATGGATTGCACCTGACCGTGCGTGAAGGCGAACATCCGTCGTCGTGATCACGGGGCGGTGAAATCTACCCGCAAGCTACCAACAGGACGCTACTCGTAGCGCAGCGCGTCGATGGGATCGAGGCGGGCAGCCTTGAGCGCCGGGAAGAAGCCGAAGACGATGCCGATCACCGCGCTCACGGTGAAGGCCATGATGACGGAGCCAGTCGAGATCAGCGTGGGGAATTGGAAGAGTTTGGTGAGCAGCGGCGCCAGCCAGTAGCCGGTCGCAATTCCCAGCGCGCCACCGGTGATGCTCAGCAGGACGGCTTCGGTGAGGAATTGCCGGAGCACGTCGCGTCCGCGCGCGCCGACGGCGAGGCGGATGCCAATCTCGCGCGTGCGCTCTGTCACGCTGACGAGCATGATGTTCATGATGCCGATGCCTCCGACCACCAGAGAGATGCCGGCGAAGAAACCGATCAGGATGGTCATGATGCGGTTGTTGGCGTTGAAGAAGTCCGACGTCTCCTGCTGCGTGCGGACCATGAAGTCATCGTCCTTGCCATCGGTGATTTTATGCCGCTGGCGGAGCAGCTCGGTGATCTGCTCTTGCACATCCGCGATGGCCTCAGGGGATTCCGCCGACACGAAGATGGCGCGAAACCGCGTGTCGCCCGAAAGACGCTTCATCACGCTGGTGTAAGGGACGAGAATGATGTCGTCCTGATCCTGACCGAAGCTGCCGGAGCCTTTAGCCTCGAGCCAGCCGACGATGGTGAATGGTGCGCTCTTGATGCGAATCACCTGGCCGACCGGATCCACATTCTCGCCGAAGAGAGTCTTGGCCGTGGTGGAACCAATCAGGCAGACCTTGTTGGCGTTGCGCACGTCGGTTTCCGAAAAGTTATCCCCGGCCTGCACGTTCCATGACCGGGCCGCGAGATACTCCGCGCTCACCCCCATCACTGACACCGAGGTGTTCTGGTTTCCCGCCGCCACCTGGCCGGAGCTGCGCACCTCGGGACTTGCCGCAGCGACTCCCGAGACCTCGCGGCGAATCGCCTCGTAGTCGGATGGATCGAGATTTGGCGCCATGCCGAAGCCGCCGCGCACGCCGCCGCGCGACATGTTGCCGGACATCACCGTCAGGAGATTCTGCCCCATGCTGGCGATGCGCTTGTCGACTTCAGCCTTCGCGCCCGTGCCCATGCTGACGCCGACGATGACGGCGGAAATGCCGACGATGATGCCGAGCATGGTGAGAAACGAACGCAGGATGTTTCTCCGGAGAGCGCGCAGGGCGATTTTGAAGACAGCGATCATGGCTCAGGCTAGTTGTACCGCTTTTTGTTCCGCATCCAACCGCGCCAATTCTTCGGACGCGATCAGTCGCTTCGCCACCTGCTCGTCGCTGCGCACCAAACCATCCCGCATCACGACGACGCGCCGGCAATAGTGCGCGATGTCGAGCTCGTGCGTGACCATGGCAACGGTCATGCCCTGATCATTCAAGCGCTGGAAAATGCCCATGATCTCGATGCTGGTTCGCGAATCGAGATTGCCGGTCGGCTCGTCCGCCAGCAGCAGCTTCGGCTCGTTCACCAGGGCGCGCGCGATGGCCACACGTTGCTGCTGACCGCCGGAGAGCTGGCTGGACGTGTGATCGTAACGGTCGCCCAACCCGACCATCTCAAGAGCCTTCATCGCGCGATCGCGCTGTTCACGGTTCGGCAATGGCGGGCGCGAGTAAAGCATTGGCAGCTCGACGTTCTCGAGCGCAGTGGTTCGTGAGAGCAGGTTGAAGCCTTGAAAGACGAATCCAATCTTTTGGTTCCGCAAATCCGCCAGTTCGTCGCGATTCAGTTCGCCCACGTTCACGCCATCGAGCAGGAAGCGGCCGCTCGTCGGCCGGTCCAGGCAACCGAGCGTGTTCATCATCGTGCTCTTGCCGGAACCCGACGCGCCCATGATCGCCACGAACTCGCCCTTTTGAATGGTGAGCGTGACACCGCGCACCGCATGCACCTGGACCTCGCCGCTGATGTAGGTCTTGCGGAAGTCTTCGAGCTGGATGACTGGAGTGCTCACGTTGCGGGTGGATTCAAGATCGCTCTGGGCAACGCAGGCTTAACGTCGGCCGGGCCCGCCAAATGGACTGCCAAACGGCGCCGTCGGGCCAGCGGCGGTGGTTGCCGAACTGACCGTGCCCACCACCACGACATCGCTCTCCTTCAAGCCCTCGATCACTTCCGTGTTCGTGCCGTCTGATACGCCGAGCTTCACGGTCACTGGCTTCAGCACGGACTTCGCCGCGCCTGTCGCAGACGTTTCCTTCTCCAGCAGGTAAATGGTCTGCGTACGCGGACCTTCCGGCTCGCTGCGACGCTGGCGTGGACGCTCACCACCGCCTTCGGAACCGCCACCGCCCCCCCCGCCGCCCTGCGCAAAGCGCGCGCGCATCTCAGCCATGATCTGCTGATACTTCTCCTTTTGCTCCGCGGTGAGCGACGCCTCGTAAGCCGTCCGTTCCTCGTCGGTCGGACGACGTCGTTCACCCTTGGCCTGCCACGGCGGAATCGGCAATCCGGCGAACGGACCGCTGGTGGCGAGTTCCACCGTCGGCTTGTCCGCGGCCGGCGCATTCGTGGCGCCGGCAATCACCGCGCCAGTTGGCGGACGGAATCGCAGCGCAGAATTTGGAATCCGCAGCACGCCCTTCTTCTCGGTGATGATGATGTTCGCGTTGGCGGTCATGCCGGGACGCAGCTTGAGGTCGGAATTGTTGACCTCGACGACGGTCGTGTAGGAAACGACGTTCTGGTTGGTGTTCGCCGCAAAACGCACCTGCTGAACCTTGCCCGAAAACTTGCGCGCGGGAAACGCGTCCACCGTGAAGTTCACCGTCTGGCCATCCGCCACGTTGCCGACGTCCGCCTCGGACACGGCGGCTTCGATCCGCATTTTCGAAAGATCATTCGCGATTACGAAGAGCGTCGGGGAATTCAAGCTGGCCGCAACCGTCTGGCCGACCTCGATCTTGCGCGTCAGAATCATGCCGTCGATCGGCGCGTAAATGGTCGTGCGGCTCAGATCCACCTTCGCCCGATCCACGTTCGCCTGGCGCATCTTCACGTTGGCTTCGGCCTGACTGAGGTTCGCGCGTGCCTCATCGAACTCCGACTTCGAGATCAGCTTGCCCGCGAACAGATCCTTGGCCCGGGTAAAATTCAACTGCGTCAACTCCGCCGCCGCCGCCGAGTTCGCCAGCTCCGCCTCGGCCTGAATGAGCGCGCGTTCGTAGGTCGCCGGATCAATCTGCGCGAGGAGGTCCCCCGTCTTCACCTTGTCGTTGAAATCCACCTTCACGTCGAGCAGCGTGCCGGAGATCTGGCTGCCCACCTCGACATTGCGCACCGGCGTCAGTGCGCCATTCGCGGTGACGGACTGCACGATGTCGCCCGCGGCCACCGGGGCGGTCTTATACTCGACCGCCGCCTGACTCTCGCGCTTGGTCGAATACCACTGCCAGCCGCCGTATCCGGCGCCGACAAGCAGCACCAGAAACACCCACTTTCCCCAGCCTGATGATTTCGCGTTGGCCATAAATGATCTGAACTTGATGCCCGCCGGGCGCACTCAATCGCATCACGCCGGCCCGGACGGCAACCGCGTCGTTATCCCTGTTTCAGGGAGGGTTGGCAATGAATCGTTGGCTGTCTGGAGCCCGGCCACCCAAAGACGTCGCTTTCAAGACACGCCATCGCCCGCTCCGGTTACCGGTGCAATGCCGACGTTGAAATCGCTCGCTCTCGTCCGGCCTTCGCGCTCAAATCCGTCCACTCATGAAACCGTCGTCGCGCCGCTCCTCGCCTCACGCAATCCTTCGCCGCCTTTTCGCCGTCGGTGCGTTCGCCGTCCTCGTCACCAAGACAGCTTGGGCCGCCGACCAACCGCAGTGGGGAATCGCCTGGACGCGCAACATGGTTTCTCACGAGCGCAACCTGCCCGACTCCTTCGACCCGCGAGCCGGAAAGAACATCAAGTGGGTCGCGAAGATCGGAACCGAAACGCATTCAACGCCGATCATTTCCAACGGCCGCGTGTTCCTCGGCACGAACAACGGCGAGAAACGTGATCCGAAACACGACGGTGACCGCGGCGTGATGATGTGTTTCAACGAAGCCGACGGCAAACTGCTCTGGCAACTCGTCGTGCCGAAACGCGAGGAGGATCATTATCACGACTGGCCCAAGTGCGGCATCTCGTCGCCCGCCACCGTGGAAGGCGACCGCGTCTATCTCGTCGACAATCGCGGTGTGGTTCTTTGCCTCGATGTCCACGGCATGGCGAACGGAAACGATGGACCGTTCCGCGATGAAGGCGCCTACATGACACCTCGCGGCACGAACGCTCCCGCGCAGCCGCTCACGCCCGGGCCGCTCGATGCGGACATCCTCTGGGCACTCGACCTGACGAAGGAAGCGGGCATCTGGTCGCACGACGCCGCGCACAGCTCAATTCTCATTCGCGGCGATCATCTCTATCTGAACTCCGGCACTGGCGTGGACAACACGCACGTGAAGATTCGCACGCCCGACGCGCCGAGCCTGGTGGTCGTCGACAAGAAGTCCGGTCGCCTTCTCGCCCACGAACGCCTCGGCATCGCGCCGAACATTTTTCACTGCACCTGGTCCTCGCCATCGATGGCGACCGTGAACGGACGCGAGCAAATCTTCTTCGCCGCCGGCAACGGCGTGGTCTACGGCTTCGAGCCGCTGGCCAAGACTCCTCCGCCCGGCGAAGTCGCCACGCTGCAACCCGTCTGGCATTTCGATTTCGACCCAACGGCGCCGAAGGAAAACGTCCATCGCTACAATCGCAATCGTCGTGAGAGCCCGAGCAACATCTACGGCATGCCGGTCTTCCAGGAGAACCGGCTCTACGTCGCGGGCGGCGGCGACATCTTCTGGGGCAAGAACGAGGCGTGGCTCAAGTGCATTGACGTGACGAAGCGCGGCGACATCACCACCAACGGCCTCGTCTGGACCTACACGCTCGAAAAACACGTGCTCTCGACGCCGGCGATCGCGGACGGTCTCGTGTTCATCGCGGACTGCGGACGGAAGTTTCATTGCCTCGATCTCGCAACCGGAAAGGGAATCTGGACCCACGACATCAAGGGCGAAGTCTGGGCGTCACCGATGATTGCGGACGGGAAGGTTTACCTCGGCACGCGCAGCGGACAGTTCCTCATTTTCGCCGCGAGCCGCGAAAAGAAAGTGTTGAGCGAGATGGAACTCGGCAGCCCGATCAGCGCCACCGTCACGCCCGCCAACGGCACGCTTTACATCGCGACGATGAAAGAGCTGTTCGCCGTTCAGCAGGCGGCCCGATAGAAACGAATGAGTTCGGGAGGTTCGGGTCGCCAGACGTTGAAGCGAGCGTTCGTTGCGTCGACGCCGAAATAACGACGTTCTCAAGGGTAAACCGGACGCCAGAGACTTGTTGAGCGACCTCGACACACTGCACACCATAAATCTGAGCGCCAGCAATGCGACCCGGACGAGTATGGCGATGGATTCCGAATACCTGTCACTTGTGGCAATGTCGACGTCTGTCAGACTTTCCCGAGCGCTGTTGATGCTATCTATCCGCAGACCACAATTTCGCAGTAACGCTGCTTGAGTTTACGACGGAGTTGGTTATCGTTTCACCATCCAACTGGCGATATTCGATTGAGATTTGGGAGGTTCTTCGCAAGCGCAAGATGCCTTCGTCAGACCCGAAACCGAACCTGTAGAGATTCCAATGAAAAAGGCAATGTTCGCTGCGGCCTTACTTGTCACAACCTCGATCGCGACGGCGACGGCAGATGGGACAGTCGGGTTCTACAACTCCGTCTTGGCGAAAATAAAATATCAGGCAGCAGTCGGAACCCCTATCGTCGACGCTCCTTTTGGAACGAGAATAGGCATCTTCTGGGGTACGAATCCCACCAACCTTTCATTGGTGTTGCCGACCACAACCATAATGCTCGATGGCGTCTTTAATGGCGGGGACGTCTATCCGATTCCCGGAACAGAAACTAGGCAGAGGGTCTATCTAAAATTCGCCGGTTGGGACGGGAGCGTGGGAGATCATTGGAGCAACTCTCCCGCCTACGGGGAGTCCAGCTTGGTTTTGACCGACGGGCTTGGGCCAACGATGGGGCCAGGCACTGTGGTCTGGCAAAGCGCCAGTGGCACCAGCACAAACAGGGTAAAACCGTTTACCATATACAACGCAACAGCGACGAATTTTCAAACCATCAATTTTCCAGTCATACCTGAGCAAACGTATGGCGATGGTCCGATTCAACTCAACGCGGTGGCTTCGTCTGGCTTGCCAGTGACCTATACTAGTCGTGATACGTCTGTGGCCCGAATTGAAGGTTCCACTGCAACGATCGTTGGAGCCGGTGTCACCTTTTTGAGTGCCTTCCAAGCCGGCACGGCCACCATCGCGCCTGCGTCCGCATCGCGAATGCTGGTAGTGCAAAAGGCCCCAGCTCTGATCTCCCTCGGCAATCTCGTCCAGCGTTACCCAGGAGACGGGACGGGGCCCTCCTACGTCACGGTGCCTCCGAACTTGGCAGTGACTTTTACTTACCCGCGGCTGGTTGTCCGACCGGTCGGCGTCGGGCGTTACGAGTTCACCGCCGCAATCGACTCTCGAAATTATGTCGGAAGCACGAACGGGCTGTTAGTTGTTCTGCCGCGCCTAGCTGCCGATAGCGCGGGCGGCGGGACCGTGGCCATCGAACCGCCATCTGGCGCCTATTTCGAGGATGGAACGGCCAGAGTCACCGCAAATGCAGCGCCCGGCTGGACTTTTATCCAATGGCTGGGCAGTGCGATTGGCTCCGCTCCAACGCAGACGGTGGCCATGACCCATGGCCGATGTCTGGAGGCTGTCTTCGGCACGACCTTAAGTGCAGTGACATCCACCGGCGGAAGTGTCCTGAAAAATCCGATGTCATCGCTCTATCCCTACGGTGAGGCCGTGCAATTGACCGCTATTCCGCCAGCTGGAACCTATTTTGAGTCTTGGACTGGTGGGTTCACGAGCACCGCCAATCCATTGAGAGTTCACGTCGTAACGCCCGAACCGAATATCGTAGCGAGCTTTGCACCTCTTTCGGCGGGATCCTGCGCGGTCACGGTGATTCCGGATGGACGAGGACGGGTCGAGCGAGTCCCTAATTCCAATGTCCTTGGGGCTGGAGAGAGCGTCGTGCTAACCGCCGTCCCGGACGAGGGCCAAGAGTTCCTCGGCTGGACCGGCGATGCAACCGGGACCACAAACCCACTGACAGTGGTTATGACCGAAAGCCGGACGATTACGGCCGTGTTTTCGCGGCGGCCTCGTTTGTCAATTCTTGGCTGTGACGGAGGAGCTGTTGAAAAACTGCCGATAGTTGTGACCGGCGATTATGGCGCGACATATACGATCGAATCGCGCAATATTTCCGGTGAGTCCAACTGGGAGGTGATTGGGCTCCTGGTGACGCCGTTCGGAACGAGCGAGTATCTGGAGACGCTTCCTCGTGGACCAAGCTCGCGTATCTATCGCGCCGTCGGCGATTGAGCTCCCGACACGCGCTGGAAGCCTTGTGGCTTCATCGAGCGAATGGAGCGACATTCGCTGAATTCCCGACATTGTTCGCCTGATAAGTCGACGCCACCTTTCCAGTTCACCGGCGATCCTTTTCAATTCATCGTCGTTTCACTTCGCAAGCGTCGCGCGATCATTACCGCTGGTGGCGTCATGCTAAGTGTCCGCTCAGAGCAACGTGAGCTGTTGACCGGTCGGCTCGACCAATCCACTGACGCCCAGCCCGAGCAGGCGCAGCGGCCGGTTCACCAGCCGTTCGCGCCCGAGCAGCCAGCAGCCGAGGCGGTAAATCTCGTTTGCTTCGAGCAATGGCTCCTCCACCGAAATCTGCCGCGTGAGCGTGGAGAAATCTCCGTAGCGAACCTTCACTTGAACGGTGTGCGCGCCGAGCCGCTTGCGCTTGAGCTTGGTGGAAATGTCCGTCGCTTGCTCGCGCAGACATGCGCGAAGGATCTTCCGATCCTCCGTATCGCGCTCGAAGGTTTCCTCCGCACTGATGCTCTTGATCTCGTCGCCCAGTTCCAGCGCGCGATCATCTTCGCCGAACGCAAACTGACGCAGGCGCGGTCCCCACGAACCCACGAGCGCGCGCAGGTCACCCGGATGATCCTGAAGATCACCGATGGTCCGCAAACCAGCGTTCACCAGCACTTGCTCCGTCACCTTCCCGACGCCGTGAATCGCGCGCACGGGCATGGGACGCAGGAACTCCACCTTGTCACGTTCAGGAACAAGCGTGAGGCCGTTGGGCTTCTGAAAATCGCTGGCCAGCTTCGCCAGCAACTTGTTCGCGGCGATGCCGATGCTCGCGGACAACCCACGTTCCTCGCGAATCCGACGCTTCAGCTCGCGCGCGATCGGCAGCCCGGCGAGCAGGCATTCATCCGCATCGGAACCGGGACATTGCGCGGAGAGATCGAGATACGCTTCGTCGATGGAAACCTGTTCGATGATCGCGCCGCTGCCGGCAATGATCTCCATGATGCGCCGCGACTCGGTGCGGTAGGCTTCCATGCGCGGGGGAACGAAGATTCCTTTGGGGCACAACCGCCCGGCGGTGGAACTGGGCATCGCGGAACGAACGCCAAACTTGCGGGCCTCGTAGCTCGCAGCCGCGACCACGCCACGACGGGAAGGAGGCGCGCCGACAATGACGGGTTTGCCGATCAGCTCAGGACGATCCCGCTGTTCCACGGACGCGTAGAACGCATCCATGTCGAGGTGGAAGATGACGCGCGGCATGTTGAGAATCTCCGCCGTCACCGAGCCGGCCAGCACTCACCATAGCGCGGCACTCAGCCCTGGCCGGAGTAATAGGCGTCGACCTTGGCGGCGACATCCCTTGTAGCCGATGTCGTTTTCGTAAATCTGCTTGAACTGCTCAATGGCTTCCTCGCGCTTGCCCATTTTTTCGAGCACGCAGCCGAGCATGTAGATCATTTCCTTCTTCTCGTCATCCCAGCCGGGCTTTTCCTTGAGCGCGTCCTGCATCTTGCGCGCCGCCATATCGTTCATGCCCTTGGCGGCAAGACACTGGCCGAAGAACGCCATCGCCTGCAAACGTCGCTGCGGATTGGCCTGCGCCTTCTGGAACTCGGCCATCGCTTCGTTGAACTTGCCGGCCTGGAAATAAAGCTGGCCGAGCTCGAATTTGATCTGGAGATCGGTCGGGTAACGCTCGGCGCGCTTGCGGAGTTCTTCGAGCTGGACGGAGGCTTTCTCGCCCTTGATTTGCGCAATCTGCGCAGCGTGATCCGGGTTCGCCGCATCGAGCTGGGCAAGCTGCTGGTCGTATCGTTTCAAGACGATGTCAGAAATCGCCTTCTCCAGCGACGCATCGGCGCCTTGCTCCGAGGAACGGATGCGCTCGTAGTACTCGATTGCCTTGTCGTAATCCTTCTTCTGCGCGTAAAGCTCGGCGACACTGCGCACGAGCTTCATGTTGCGCGGTTCGGCCACAAGGCGGGCTTCGTATTCCGTGATCAAATTGCCGGCGACGTCATCGGTTTTCACGGCCCGGGCTTCCTGCTCCAGCTTCACCGCCTCGTCCTTGTTCTTCAGGATGTCGCGATAGCTTCCACTGCCGTCCGCCAGGGCCTCGTAGCCGCCTTCGTTGAGCGTCTTGCGCGCGGAAAGGTTCTTGAGCGCGGCGGAAATCTCTCCCTTGCCCGGATACGCGCGCATCAGCTCTACGTAGTGCGCCTCGGCTTTGGTAATCTGGCCGGACGCCGCGAGCGCTTCTCCGTAAGCCATCGAAAGGTCGTAATCTTTCGTCGCCGTCTTGAGCAGAATTTCGTAGGCGAAGCACGCGGTCTTGGGCAGGTTGGCGGCCATGGCGGCCTCGGCGAGAATCTTGTTTCCGGTCGAGCCTTGCGGATCGTTTTCGAGGATCTGTTCGGCGATCACCATCGCTTCGATGGGACGGCTCTTGGCCATCTGCGCCTTGGCGATCAGGGGAGAATTGCTCGCGCCACCGAGCATCTTCTTAAAAAAGCCGGTGTTGCCGCCGGACTTCTTGATCTGGGCCGCACGCAAGGCCTGGCGGCATTCGAGGAACGCGGGCTCGCGGGTGAGAACCTGTTGGAAGATGGCAATGGCGTAGTCGAAATTCTGACGCTGGAGCGCCGTGGCGCCCTTTTGATACAGCTCGCGCAGGTCGCGCGGTATCTCGCTCAAACTCTTTTCTGGCATGGCGAAAACGTAGGGGCGCACCCCGGAAAAATCCACTCCAAATCGGCAATCACCCGCGACGCCGTGTAAAAAGCAAAACCCACCAGCATCGTCCGACGCTGGTGGGTTGGAAGTTCCCGGAAGGCGTTACGCCGCCTCGGCTTTCTGACGGCCCTTCTCCTTCTCGCCGTAGCCGTATTTGCCGTAATAGCCGTAGCTGTAATAGCTGTCGTAGTAGTATCCCGACCCGCCGCGCGACCGCGGAATCTGGTTTAGAATCGTTCCCGCCAGAGGCGCGCCGGCTTCCTTCAGCATCTGCACGGCGCGAAGGACGGAGTTGCGCGGCGTGAAGCCGGACTTCACCACGAGACAGAGCGTCTGAATTCGGTTGAGGACGAGCAACGTGTCGCTGACGGCGTGAACAGGCGCGGAGTCAACGATGACGCGATCGAAGTGCAGGAGCGCTTCGTCAATCAGTCCGTCGATGCCCGTTTGCGCGAGCAGTTCGGCAGGATTTGGCGTGTGCGTCCCGGCCGGGATGTAGAAGAAGTTTTCCGTCTCCGTCGCGTGGATGACCGTTTTGAAATCTTTCTGGCCGGTCAGATAATCGGTCAGACCGAACCCGCGCTTGTTGTTCGCGACGAGCGTGTTCTCGACCATCGGACGGCGGATGTCGCAGTCGATGATCAAAGTCCGAAGTCCCTGCTGCGCGAGGCTGATTGCGTAGTTGACCGAGCAGAAGGTTTTGCCTTCGGACGGGACGGCGCTGGTGAAGAGCGAAACGCGGCGTTCATCCTTGCGACCGAGCATCGAGAGCGCAGTGCGCAAGGTGCGAAACGCCTCTGCCTCGCATGAGTCGGCGTCGTCGGAGTTGATGAGCTTGCGCTTGCCCTTGGGTGCGCCGGTGAATTTAGGAATCGCACTGACGACAGGAACACCGAGGAATTCCTCCGTTTGATCCACCGTCTTCAACGAACGATCGAGCGAGCTGAGGAACAAGGCGAGGATCACGCCGCCCCCGAGCCCCGCGAACAAACCGAGCAGCGCGACTTTGATTTTGTTCGGCTTGATCGGGAGTTCCGGCACCTGCGCCTGCTGGACCACGCGGATTTTGCTGGGCTTGATCTCCCGAGTCAGCGTCGTTTCCTTGATGCGGTTCAAGACGGACTCGTAAAGGGTGCGGTCTGAATCCACCTCGCGCGCCAGCTTGTTGTAAACGAGCGAACGCTTGTTCAGCTCCAGCGCCGCGGTTTCTTGCTCGCGCAGGGCGTTCTCCAGAGCGACTTCCGCGGCCTTCGCACTTTCGAAGCGGGAACGAATGCCTTCCGGGATGTTTAGGATGGCGTTCGTGAGACTGTTCTTCCATTCCGCGAGCTGGCTGGCGACTTGAATATACCTGGGGTGCTTTTCCTTGTAGCGCTGGCGCAGGTTGGCGAGTTCAGACTCCAGCTTTCCAATGTTCGAGCGAATGTCCGCCACGGTGGGATCCGCCGTCACCGCCGGCAGGAACATGAGCGCCACGACATTGCTGCCGAGGCTCTGAGCCTGGTTGTAGGCGGTTTCGGTGGTAATCCGGGTGGACTTGGCTTCCGTGACGCGTTGATTCAGCTCCTTCAACTTTTCGACCACGACATTTTGCCGGTCTTCGAGCGAGACGGATTTGGTTTCCTCCTTGTACTCCTGCATGGCGCGCTCAGATTGCTCGAGCTTGGCCTTGAGACGCTTCTCCTCGTTCCTGAGGAATGAGAATGCCAGATCCGCTGTCGAGGAACTATACTCGTTATTCTGCCCGAGGAATTGATCGACGAGAGAATTGGCGATGCGCGCCGCCAGCTCGGGGTCCGTGTGCTCGACGTTGACATCGATCAACCGGGAGCCTTTCCGCAGCTTTACTTCCACCAGCTTGGCCAGCCGGCTGACCAACTGCTCGCGTGACAACGGCGGCTCGCCCGGCTGCGGTTTCGCAAAGCGCTCGTTCGTCGCGAGATTGTTGGTGTCGAGCACGCGTTCAAAGAGGGTCCGGCTCTGCAACGTCTGCTCCACCGTCTTCAGAAATTCGAGGGTGTTTGGATCCTCCTGCTGCACGCGTTGAATGTTGAGAATCTTTTGCTCCTCCTGCTCGACCTGAAGAATGAGTTTCGCCTCGTAGACCTTCGGCGCGCGCATCAAGTACGCGGTGGTGGCGAGCGCGGCGACCAGGAAGAACATCGCGATCACCCAAGTGCGTTCCCGGAGCGCGTAATACAACATCCGGAAGTCGATGGGCGGAGCGACTTCCGTCTGGCTCGGCGAGGAACGTTGGTTGGGGCGCGGGTTGGGGCGTGGATTTGGATTCGTTGGCATAGGCAGGCTGAAATTCAGTGGTTGAGAGAAAGGCAAACCGCGATCGCTCGTTTGCCGGGGCAGGGATTCGTGTCGGTCCGTGACATGGAATGGTAGCTGGGGTTTCCGACCGGCCTAGAAGACGCGTTCGGAAATGATGATCGTGTCGTCCGGAAGAATCTCGAACGGTTTGATGTCGGGATCGTTCGCGGCAGATTTCACGTCCACCGAGAACGTCTTCTTTCCTCCCGATGTGCGGGTGATGGTCACCTTGCTCTGGACAGCGAGTCGCGTGAAGCCGCCCGCCATCGCGATGGCTTGCAGAAGCGTCACCGATTCCTCGCTCGGAATGTCATACGAGCCCGGCTTCTGCACCTGGCCGAGCACGGTGAACCGGCGTTTGGAATACTCGATCACGGTCAGCGTGACCTGCGGGTTCACGAGGTAATCCTTGCCGAGCAAATCGCGAATGCTGGCGGCAGCTTCGTCCACCGTCTTGCCGCCAAGGTTGATGGCGCCAAGAAGCGGGAACGTTCCCGTTCCATCTTTTGCCAGCCGGATCTCCGTGGTCAGGTCTTCCTCCTGAAACACCTTAATCTTCACAATATCATTGGGAGAAAGCCGGTAAGTGCGGGTTTCATCCGTGGAAGCAGCGGGTGTCGACGGCGCGTTTTCCGCCGCGCGGGCCGCAGGCAAAAGGCAGAGAGTAACGGCGCCGACCGCCGCGAGGATTGATTTTAATGACAGGCAGTTTCTCATTCTAAAAGTCGTTTAGCCAGATTCAGGCCAACCCACTCCAAGCCCCGCGGTAAAATGTCGTCCGAATGTTTCCGGACAGCTCATTCGCGATACTCTCGTCCCGAAAAGCAAACCGCCCCGCACGGCGAACCGGCGGGGCGGAAAGGTTGTTTGGCAAATCCCTTTGCCAATGTTTTCAGTGGTGCTCCCAATCCTGGGAAGCGCCACATCACCGATCAATCAGCGATGAGGCGAGACCACCGGACCGTCCACGTTCGGCGGATGCGGGCCGTGATGGAACGGGTGGTTGGGGTTATTCCACGGCTTGCCGTGACCACGACCTCCACGGCCATGACCACCGCGGCCCTGGGCTTCGGCGGAATCCTGGCGTTCAACGCTCAGGACCGCGACTTCGACGCGGCCATCAGGCAGCTCGCGCAGAAGCACGTTTACGGACAGTTCCTCGCCGACGGTGACGTCTGCGATGGACTGCTCCTTGCCGGCCAGGCTCACTCGGGTGCTGTCAGTGACCTGAAGCACATAAGTCAGGTTGTCGACCTGCAGCGTGATGGTCTTGCCGTATTTGTCGACGGCCACGACTTTGCCCGCCAACGTCTGTTGTACGGGTTTCTTCGGGGTCGCCGGTGTGGTGGCGGGCGGCGCGGCAGGTTTATCCTCCGCCCGTACCGCTTGGGTAGCGCCTCCGGCCAGCGTCAACAGCAGGCCGAGGACAACGGGTGTTTTGATGACTTTCATGTGGTTTTGCGGTTGATGGCTGGCCCCGGAGACCGACTCCTCATCGGCTCCGCTGCTAACCTGACTCGTTCGTTGTTCAGTTGCGAGTGCACTTCAAGGACAGCTATCGGCAGGTCATCACTTTTGATGAGAAATCTTTTCTATCCTCGCTCCGGCCCGCCCATGTCGGCGTTCTGTTAACAACTCCCGGACGAACCCATCGGCGAATCCCCTCATCATGAAGGAAGCACTTATCGAATCCACTCATGGCGAAAGTCACTGGCTGCGAATAACTCTGTGAATAGCCTGCGAAAAAGTTCCAATAACTCCTCGTTGCACCCCGCTTCCGGCTCGCGTGAGATGACACCGTTCAGTTTGCCGGTAGGCCAGGCGGAGTTGCAGGTGTGAAAACCGATTGGCAGTCCGGGAGGTTGGGGACGCTGTTCACAGCAAAACAATGTTCAACATGACCGACGTCGAAAAAAATCTCGCCAAGGCGAGGCTCATTATCACGAGCGCCTGCAAAATGCTGCAGTATGCCCGCGAGAACGCGCCTCGATTCGGTCAGGAACGCTACGCCGCCAACGCGGACTGCTACATCCTCCTTGCCGACGCCACCAAGATCTTCTGCCAGCAGATCAGCCTCACCTTTGGTGAGCCGCTCGACAAACGCTGGAGCCCCGCGCTGCCGGAACTGCTCCTGAGCCATCCGGAAAAATGCCGCGAAACACTCGCGCTGCTCGAAGAGCGGGAATTCAAAGGGCTGTCTTACTTTCATTTCGTCGCCGCCTGATGCCGGGCTCTTCTCGTTCAGCTTTCCATTCCCAAATGAAAAAGCGGACCCTTTCAGGTCCGCTTTTTCGTTTGGATAAAGCCACCTTGCGGCGTCGAGTTACCGCCTCAAGACGCGACAGCCTCCGCCGCGGCATTTCTCTTCGTCATGATTGCGTCGACAATCTTCTGCGCCAGTTCAGGCTTTTCAACGAGCGCCTTCTGCGCCGCGTCCTTGCCCTGACCAATTAATTCGCCGTTGAACTGAAGCCACGCACCCTTCTTGTCCACCACGCCGTTCGCAATGCCCACATCAAGGATGCTGCCCTCATGTTGATGCCGTGATTGAAGATGATGTCGAACTCGGCCTCGACAAACGGCGGTGCGACCTTGTTCTTCACGATCTTCACCTTCACATGATTGCCGAGCACGCTGCCAGCGGCATCCTTGATCGCGTCCTTGCGGCGGATGTCGATACGCACGCTCGCGTAAAATTTCAGCGCCTTGCCGCCCGGTGTAGTCTCGGGACTCCCGAACATCACGCCGACTTTCTCGCGCAGCTGGTTGGTGAAAATACACGTCGTCTTGGACTTGCTCAGCAACGCCGTCAGCTTGCGCAGCGCTTGGCTCATCAACCGCGCCTGCATGCCCATCGTTGCCATGCCCATTTCGCCTTCCAGTTCCGCCTTTGGCACGAGCGCGGCGACCGAGTCGACGACGATCACATCCAGCGCGTTCGAGCG
Source organism: Verrucomicrobiota bacterium (assembly GCA_016713365.1). GTDB lineage: Bacteria > Verrucomicrobiota > Verrucomicrobiia > Limisphaerales > JADJPG01 > JADJPG01. The sequence continues at coordinate 66,674 of JADJPG010000021.1, forward strand.
CGCCAGGGTCTCGCAAATCGAGAGTGCTTCTTCACCACTGTCCGGCTGCGACACCAGCAAATCATCGAGGTTCACGCCGAGCTTCTTCGCGTAGCCCGGATCGAGGGCGTGTTCCGCGTCGATGAAGGCCGCGAGACCGCCAGACTTCTGGGCGTTGGCGATGATGTGAAGCATCAAGGTCGTCTTGCCGGAGGATTCCGGGCCGTAGATTTCGACCACGCGTCCGCGCGGCACGCCGCCCACGCCCAGCGCGAGATCGATCGCCAGCGAGCCGGTCGGAATCACCTCAATCTTCCGCAGCGCCTGCGCCGCACCCAACCGCATGATGCTTCCGTCGCCATACGCCTTGGTGATGGAGGAAATGGCGGCTTCGAGATCTCGTTCACGCGCCGCGGAAAGTTTGGCAGCGTCGGTGGAGGTCTTTTCGTTTTTCTCGGCAACGACGGCTTTCTCAGCTTTTGGAGGCATAAAATGTCTTTTGGAAATTGGTTCTTGGTTATTCCGGTTTGGTAATAGTGAAGGATACGGGGTTAGTCAATGGTCGATACCGTTCTTTTGAACAGTGATTCAATCTTCCGCCGGTTGATCGTTATCGTTGCTGCGACGAATGCTCATGTCCGCGCAAAAGCCGCGTTTGGTCCGCGCCGCGACAAAATCCACGAATGTCCGTGCCGGCGCGCTGCTGGCAATCTTCTGCGCCTCGTCAATCGCGGCGGCAAACCGGGTCGAACTGCGAAACAGCGCGTGATAGAGGCGCTTGATCTCAAGTCGATCCGCACTGGAAATCCCCGCACGCCGGAGCCCGACGGTGTTCAGCCCGACGAGTTCGTTGACCCGATGAACAATGCAATACGGTGGAAGGTCCGCGCTGATCGCCGAACCGCCCTGCATCATGGCCAGCGTGCCGACGCGGCAGAACTGATGCACCAGGCAATTGCCGGAAATAAATACGCGGTCATGCACCGTCACATGCCCACCCAGCGCTGCGCCGTTGGCAAGAATGACATGATTTCCCACGGCGGAATTGTGCCCGACGTGGCTACTGGCCATGAACAAGCAGTCCGAGCCGATCACGGTGTCTTCCTCCACCTTGTTGGAGCGATTCACCGTCACGTGTTCGCGGAACACATTGCGGTCGCCAATGCGGACCCGCGTAGGTTCACCTCTATACTTCAGGTCCTGCGGCTCATCGCCAATCACACAGCCTGTGTGGAAACGGTTCCCCGCCCCGATTGTCGTTTGGCCGGTGAGGTGGACGTGCGGCCCGACGATACATTGGGCGCCCAAGGACACATGTTCATCGATGATCGCATACGGCCCGACCGACGCCGTCGCGTCGACTTGAGCTTTCGGATGAATGACAGCGGTGGGATGAATCATGAATAGAAATAACCAAGCTCGCGGAGCGACGAATATTCCTTCGGCCGTTCCGTGGTAGCGCGACCGAGAATGACATGGTCCACCACCTCGATCTTCAGCAACTGGCCGGCGCGAATCAGATCGCGCGTCACCTTGATGTCCGCGTCCGACGGCGTGGGATCGCCACTGGGATGATTATGCACAATCACGACCGAAGCCGCATTGCACGCGATAGCCGCACGGAAGACATCTCGCGGATGAACGAGAATCGTGTCGAGCGTCCCCTGCGACAACGTCTCCACCTTGATCAGACGACGGCGAGTATTGAGCAGCACGACCTGAAACGTCTCCGCCTGCGCATGGCGATGATCCTCGCGCAGCAGTTCAGCAATGCGCTCCGGGGTGTCGAGCAACGGTGCTTCGTGCCTGAGTTCATCCGCCATCTTGCGCGCCAGCGTGAACGCAGCCTTCAGCGTCACGGCCTTGTCCCGACCCACGCCCTTCACCTTGCGCAAGTCCTCCAGCGACGCCCGGGCCAGCCCGTCGAGCGATCCAAACTGCCGGAGCAACTGTTCCGCAATATGGATCGCGGACATGCCTTTCATGCCCGTGCGCAGGAGAATTGCGATCAGTTCCGCATTGGAAAGCTTCTCCGCGCCGTGGGCAGCCAGTCGCTCGCGCGGGCGGTCCTGCGCGGGAAGATCGTGGATGCGAACGTTGGCGGTCATGCAGCGACCGGTGGAATCTCAAATTTCGCGATGCAACGCAAGCGGGGAGCTTTGGAGCAGGCCGAGGGAAGCTCAGCTCTCGGTCAGCTCCGGCACGACGTAGCAGGAAAACTCGCTGCGTAGATGCGGCGGAATGCGCGCCTTGAACCGCGCCGTCTCGCCGCTGTAATCGCGCTCCACGACTTGCGCGACTGCATGCAATTTCGCGATGATCGAGGAAGCTTCGTGCGGAATGCTCAGGTCGAGGAATTCGCGGACGGGACGAAGCATTGCGCCGAGTTCCACCATCAATTCCGCCACGCCTTCGCCAGTCTTGGCGGAGATGCCGACCGCGCCGGGGAAACGTTCCAGATACTGATGCAGCAGCTCGCGACTCTCGAAGCGGTCCACCTTGTTGAAAACCATCAGCGTCGGCTTGCCCGCCGCGCCGATTTCTTCCAACACACCATTCACCGCGAGGATCTGCGCCTCGGCCTGCGGATGACTGAGATCGACGACATGGAGAAGCAGCTCCGCCTGCACCACTTCTTCGAGCGTCGCCTTGAAGGACTCGACGAGACGATGCGGAAGCTTCCGGATGAAACCCACGGTGTCGGTCAGCAACACGTTCTGGTTCGTCGGCAATCGCAGGCGACGCGTCGTCGGATCGAGCGTCGCAAACATCATGTCCTCCGCCAGCGTCGCGGCGCCGGTCAATTGATTGAGCAACGTGGACTTGCCGGCGTTGGTGTAGCCGACAATGGACGCCAGCGGCCAGAGATTGCGCTGCCGTCCCGCGCGTTGGGTAAGGCGATGCTGGCGGACTTCCTCCAGTTCGCGGCTGATGCGCGCAATGCGGTCCTGAACGCGACGACGATCCGTTTCGAGCTGCGTTTCACCGTCACCGCGCATGCCGATGCCACCCTTCTGGCGCGACAAGTGGCCCCAGAATCGGGTCAGGCGCGGCAGCAAATGCTGGAGCTGCGCGAGCTCGACCTGAAGCTTGCCCTCCCGCGTGCGGGCGCGTTGGGCGAAGATGTCGAGAATCAGCGCCGTGCGATCAAGGATCTTGCACTGAAAGACTTCCTCAAGGTTGCGGCTCTGCGCGGGGGAAAGTTCGTCGTCGAAGATGACCGTGTCGACGTTCTCGGCGCGGCATTGGGAGGCGAACTCGTTCGCCTTGCCGGTGCCGATGAAGGTGCTGGACACCGGAGTGTCGAGCTTCTGGGTGCCGTTGCCAATGACCTCGCCGCCCGCCGAGGCGGCAAGCTCTTCCAGCTCGGCGAGGGAATCTTGAAGGTCCCACGTGGAACGGGACTTGAGTTCAAGTCCAACGAGGAAGACTCGCTCCGGGGCTTTCCGAAATGTTTCGATCAGTGCTTTCAACGTCTGTCTAGCGTGAGGGACCGTAGCACAGGTTCATTCGCGGGCGAGAAATTCATGGGAAAAGAAAACGCGAGAGGACACACCGGCATCCTCTCGCGCGACAGTTGCCAGAGGTTGGATACGATCAATTCGCGCCGCCGGCTTTGCGCAGTCGGAAGAAGCGGTAGTTCGATTCCGAGGCGTCAAAGAACAGGCTGTCCGTGGCGAGGTCCGGGAAAATGTTGTCCGTGATGTCCCTCCACGCCGACCCGGCACCGAGGCTAGAGGCGCCTTGGAGAGTGAAGCCTTCGCCCTCGTACGTCGGCCAACTTACGAGTCGTTCGCCGAAGTCACCGATCTTGATGACTGCGCGTGGGCGCTCGCGATCGGTGGCAGCGAAATTATCGAAAGTGGCGTCGCCCGCACCCAGAACGGACGCCGCAAGCGGGAAAACGACCAGACCGGACGTTCCATCCGTGTAATTGCTGTCGGAGACTTTGATCTCTGCGATGGGGTTGTTCAGATCATTCAACTCGTAGACGCGACCCGTCAACTCCGGCCCCTTGCCGGTGAGGGTCATGCGATATCCACGCCCGGGCGTCAGCGTAATTGGGAGAATGACGTTGTCCGCGATCTTCCGCGTGCCCTCGTTCTGCAACCGGACCAAATCGAGGTAGTTCATGCCGCTGACGTAACCGAAGACGTAGCCGCGCGTCGTCTGAGGCCCCGGCGTTCCTGCTCGCCCGATTAACCCCATCGCATTGGTCACCGCGGGATCCCAATCGATGAGATCCGTGGCGATATGGAAGTTGCTGTAAACCTCCTCGCGCAGACTGAGCACGCGGCCCTGTCCCAACGCGGGATCAGGAGTTGGCGCGGCTTGCAGCCGATACTTTCCATCCGCAACCGTGAACGTGTTTTGGGGAACGTCCGCACCCGTCGTAGCGAAGATGTATGTCCGAATCGGATCAATGGGACTCCAGCCGGCGTCATCGCCGTCGTTGAAGTCATCAGACTGCGCGCCGACCAAAGTCGGAGTCACTAGGCAAAGGCCGGCGGCCGCCACGACAGCGCCTCGCACCGGGAGTGCTCGCGCGAATGAATGGAGGGAGTGCTTGAGAACGGTAGTTTCTGAAGTTGTCTTCATGATTGTTCCTGCGGATTTGAATTCTGGGTCTGTCAGCGGGCTCGGGACCAACGAAGTCGCGCTGGAATCGATTATCGGGATTCGGGTCATCACCTACCGGAAACCCGCATCCAAGTCGAGTTCGAACATCACAACACTCGCCGTCAGCGATGGTCGAAGATTGACTTCCCGATGCCGTCTGATTTGCTGGCAAAAATGATGAACCGTGCGAGCGGCTCGAACCTTCTGGCCTCAATCCTGTTGTTCCTCCCAGGCACGACGCTCGCCGATCTGTCGTGGTCCGCCGGACAGAACGTTCGGATGGCTCCGCTCGCACCAGTGGCCGGGCCCAAGGTGGGCTTCACTTCCATGCCAGCCACTGGCACCCAGGTCTGGTTCACGAATGAACTTCGTGGTGATGTCTTTCTGATCAACGCCGTGGCGCACAATGGGGCCGGGTCTGGCCATCGGCGACGTCGATGCCGACGGCTGGCCGGACATTTACTTCTGCAATCTGCAAGGCCCCAATCGCCTCTATCGCAACCTCGGCGGCTGGCGCTTTCAGGAAATGAATCTCGGTGACGCCGCCTGTGGCGAACAGCTCTCCACCGGCGCGACGTTGGCGGATGTGGATGGCGACAATGATCTCGATCTGCTCGTGAACGGCATCGCCACCGGCACCCGGCTCTTCCTCAACGACGGCAAGGCGCAGTGGACGGAAGTGAAGGACTCCGGCCTGTCGCGCACCGCCTCCGCCACATCGATGGCGCTGGCGGACATCGATGGCGACGGCGACCTCGACCTTTACTGCACGCATTTCATCGACGCGATGATGCTGGCCGATCCGACCACGCGCTTCGCCGTGGCGCGTCGCGGCGATCAATGGGAAGTCACGAAAGTGAACGGCGAATCCGCGCGTTCGCCGAAATGGAAAGGTCGTTTCGAAGCGTTGCCAGACGGCAAAGTGCGCGAGTTGCCGGAAGTCCACGGACTCTATCGCAACGAGGGCAACGGCCGCTTCAAGGCGATCGAGAACGAACCGGGCATCTTCTCGAATGAACAGGGCGCGCCCATTCCGCCCTACCGCGACTGGGGGCTGGCCGTGATGTTCCGCGACATCAACCGCGACGGATTCCCGGACATTTACGTCTGCAACGACAACACTTCGCCGGATCGCATCTGGATCAACTCTGGCAAAGGCACTTTCCGCGCGATCGACACCTACAAGTTCCGCCACACGAGCCGTTCAGCGATGGGCGTCGACTTCGGCGACATCAATCGCGACGGCTATGACGACATTATCGTGGTGGACATGCTCGCTCGCGAACACGCCCGGCGCGTGACGCAGCTCGTGCGGGATCGTCCCAGTCAGGCCGACTCGGAACGCATCGACGAGCGTCCGCAGTACAATCGCAACACACTCTTCTTCGGCCGGGCGGATGGTTCGTTCGTGGAAGCCGCGTTCATGGCCGGCGTCGCCGCCACGGACTGGACGTGGACCACCATCTTCCTCGATGTCGATCTCGATGGCTTCGAAGATTTGCTCGTCACGAACGGCTTCGAGTTCGACGTGATGGATCAGGACAGCAGCGACATGATCAAGGACGGTCGCCGTCGCTTCACCGAGGCCCAGATGAAACGCAAGATGCAGTTTCATCCACGGTGGAAGACGCAGAACATAGCGTTCAGCAACCAGGGCAACGGCCTGTTCGCACCCGCGAGCGATCGCTGGGGATTCAATCACGCCGGCGTTTCGTTCGGCATGGCGCAGGGCGATCTCGATAACGACGGCGATCTGGATCTCGTCGTGAACAACCTGAACGAGACCGCGAGCCTGTATCGCAACGACGCCACCGCCGGCCGCGTCGCCGTGCGCCTGAAAGGGCTGGCGCCCAACACGCAGGGCGTCGGCGCGCGCATTCAGCTCGCCAGCAGCGCGTTCACTCAAGCCCAGGAGATGATCAGCGGCGGGCGTTACTTGTCTGGCGATCAAGAGATGCGCGTCTTCGCGGCCGAACCGAACAGCAACGCCCAGATGCGGCTCGAAGTCCGCTGGCGCAATGGCACCGAGAGCGTCATCCACGACGTCCGGCCGAATTACATTTACGAGATCGCGGAGCCAGCCGGCGCCGCGAAGAATCCTGAACGAACGCGCCGTTGCCGGAACCGATCTTTCACAGACGTCAGCGCCCTGCTCAATCACACGCACGAGGAAGCCGCGTTCGACGACTGGTCGCGCGAGCCGATGTTACCGCGACGCTTGAGCCGCCTCGGACCCGGTGTGAGCTGGAGCGATCTCGATGGCGATGGCTGGGAAGATCTGGCGATCGCTTCCGGACGCGGTGGGCGGCTGGCGATCTATCGCAATGAACAGGGCAAAAGCTTTCGCCGGCTCGACGGAGTTCCGCTCGCCTTGGAAGACCAGGGCGCCGTGCTCGGCTGGGCGGACGGTCAGGGCCAACGGCGATTGCTGGTCGCCACTTCCAATAATGAAATGACGCCCGAGGGCCCGTCGGAACTTTCCGTTTATTCCTCCGGCGACCTTGCGAATCCTGAACGTCTCGCGGCGGGCCCCGCCAGTCCCGGACCACTCGCCACGGCGGACATCGATGGCGATGGCGATCTGGATCTGTTCGCCGGGGGCGTTTCCGTCCAGGGCATTTCCCGGAACCCGCTTCGTCCGCCATTTGGCTGAATGAGAAAGGCAAGCTGACGCTGAACGTTCCGTGGAGCGAACCGTTCAAGGCACTGGGCCTCGCCACCGCGGCAACGTTTGGTGACTTGGATGGGGACGGTTTCGCCGAACTGATCGTCGCGACGGAATGGGGACCGATTCGGGTCTTCAAGAAACAAGAAGGGCGCTTCGTCGACTTCACGAAGCAGTGGGGACTCGCGGAACTCACAGGCTGGTGGACGAGCGTCGCCGCCGGTGATTTCGATGGCGACGGTCGACTCGACCTCGCCTGCGGCAACTGGGGACGCAATAGCACCTACGAGTTATATCCGGCGACAGGGTTCCGCCTGTTTTACGGTGACTGGAGTGGGGCCGGCGGTGTGCAGATGATCGAAGCGTGGCGTTCGGGCACGAACTGGATTCCCGTTCACGACCGTACCTGGCTGGCGCGCGGGCTGCCGTCGCTCGCCGTTCAATTTCCCACCCACGAAGCCTTCGGTCGAGCCACGGTGCGCGATATTCTCGGCGCGGCTTACGACAAGGCTTCGTATGTCGAGGCCGCACAGCTCAGCTCCATCGTCTTGATGAACCGCGGTTCGCGGTTCGAGGCGATTCCTGCCCTCCAAGCGCAACTCGCGCCCGCCTTTTCGGTCAACTCGCCGAGCGACGGCGCAGGATCTTTTCATCAGCCAAAACTTTTTCGGCACGGCGTCAGACATTTCCCGCGACGATGCCGGACGTGGCCTGTGGCTTCGCGGCAAGGGCGATGGATCGTTTGCGGCGATCGATTCAAGCGTGAGCGGAATCTCTGTCTTTGGTGAGCAACGCGGCGCGGCGCTCGTGGACTTCGATCACGACGGGCGCGTGGACGTGGCGGTGTCGCAGAACAGCGCGGCGACGAAGCTCTACGCCAATCGCAGCGCGAAACGCGGACTGCGCGTCGAGCTCAAGGGAGCCACTTCGAATCCGGATGCCATCGGCGCGCAAGTTCGCGTGGTCTATCCGGGCGATCGCAAGGGTCCGGTCCGCACGATTCAAGCGGGCTCAGGCTACTGGTCACAGGACGCGGCGGCGCCGGTGCTGGGTCTGCGGGAACGTCCGCAGGCGCTGTGGATTCGCTGGCCCGGCGGGAAGGAACAGACCGTCCCGGTCAAAGACGGCGAATGGAACATTCGGATCACTTTCGAAAAATGAAATCAGTCAAACTCAGTCACCTTACGTCGAGAATTCCCGGCACTCTCGTCCTCCTCACTTTCCTCGCGCTGTCATCGGGCTGCGAACGGAAAAGCGGCGACGCCACCACTTCGACTCCAGCGAAGAAGGTTGAGCTCGTCCCCCTCACCAACATGGTGGCGATCAAGGCCGGCACGTTCCTGCGGGGAAGTTTCCCGTGACCATCACGCTCGATTTCTGGATCGGGAAATATGAGGTGACGCAGAACGAATACGCCACCATCACGGGCCGGAATCCGAGCCACTACGTCGGCGATTCGAATCGGCCGGTTGAGAAAGTCTCCTTCTTCGACGCGAGTAACTACTGCGCGAAGGTGACCCAGCTCGAACGCGCCGCCGGTCGTTTGCCCAGCGATCTTGAATACCGTCTGCCGACCGAGGCCGAGTGGGAATACGCCTGCCGCGCCGGCGCGACGAATCTCTTCAACTTCGGCGACGACAAGGAAATGGCCGACCAATACGCGTGGACGGCGGAGAATTGCGAAGCCACCACGCATCCGGTCGGCCAGAAAAAGCCGAACGCCTGGGGGCTCTACGACACGCATGGCAACGTGTGGGAGTGGTGTCTCGACTGGTTTGAACCGTATCCGGCGAAGGCCGTCACCGATCCCGCGGGACCGGCGACCAGCAAATACAAGGTCTTCAAAGGCGGCGGCTGGAATCAGGACGTCGATTACGCCCGCGCCTCGAGCCGCTTCATGATGTCACCGTCGAACGGCATTCACTTCGTCGGCTTTCGTCTTTTGCTCGGCCCACCCGCGCCCCAACCAACTCCCGCAACCCCGCCCGCTCCCACAGCACCCACTCCGTAGCCACCACCACCCATGAAACCCGCGACCTCGCTCCTGACGTATCCGCTCGCCGCTGCCACGCTGCTGGCGCTCCCGCTCCAATTCCTCTCCGGCGCCGAGGTCACAAAACGAGTCATCAATCCCTTCGGCCAGACGGAGAGCACGTTGCGGGCGCTCGAGGCAAACAAGCAAAAGCAGATCGCGGCCGCGAAATCATGGAAGGTCGTTCACGACTTTCGATTCACCGACCGCCGGGCGGAGAGCGGCATTCAGTTCGAGCAATGGCCCGTGGATGACGGCGCGAAGGACTACAAGGCCGTTCACTATGATCACGGCACCGCGCTCGCCGCGGCGGATGTCGATGGCGACGACCGCACCGATCTCTATTTCGTGAACCAGATCGGCGGCAACGAGCTCTGGCGAAATCTCGGCGGCGGAAAATTTGAGAACATCACCCGCACCACCGGCGTCGCGCTCGCGGACAAGGTCGGCGTCGCAGCTTCGTTTGCGGACATCGACAATGACGGCTTGCCGGATTTGTTCGTGACCACCGTCCGCATGGGCAATGTCCTGTTCAAGAATCTCGGTGGCGGAAAGTTCCGGGACATCACCGCCGACTCCGGCCTCACCGTGAAACGCCCGGCCCATTCCTCGGGCGCGACGTTCTTTGATTTCAACCGCGACGGCCTGCTCGATCTGTTCGTCGCGAATGTCGGCGTCTACACGCGCAACGAAAAGGGCCGCGGCGGGTTTTACCTCGGCCGATCGGACGCCTTTCAAGGCTGGCAGTTCGCGGCGCGCAGCGAGCAGAGCGTGCTCTACCAAAATCTCGGCGGCGGCAAGTTCGAGGACGTCTCCAAGAAGATGAGCCTGGAACATCGCGGCTGGAGCGGCGACGCGACGTTCTGCGATTTGAATCAGGACGGCTTTCCCGATCTCTACGTGCCGAGCATGTCCGGCGAAGACAAGTTCTACGAAAACGATCGCGGCCAGCGTTTCGTGGACAAGACCGCCGCGTATTTTCCGAAGACACCGTGGGGCGCAATGGGCGTGAAGTTTTTTGACTACAACCTCGATGGCCTCATGGATCTCTACGTCACCGACATGCACTCGGACATGACGACCGCACAAATCAAAGCGGGCGACCAGGATTTCAGCCCGGCCTTCGAGAAACAGAAGAGCGACGCGTGGTGTTCCGTGGAATGGTCACCCCTCGCAAAGCAAACCGCGGCCAACTGCATTCTCGGAAATGCGTTCTACCAAAACCTCGGCGGCGGCCGCTTCGTGGAAGTCTCCGGCAAGCTCGGCGCGGAAACCTACTGGCCGTGGGGCGTCACCGTTGCGGACCTCAACGCGGACGGCTACGAGGACATGTTCGTCACCGCCGGCATGGGCTATCCGCTGCGTTACGCGATCAATTCCGTGCTGTTGAACGACGGCGGACAACGCTTCGTGGACAGCGAATTCGTGCTCGGCGTCGAGCCGCGCGCGGGCAATCGGATCGAGAAGGAATTCTTCACGCTCGATTGCGATGGCGCGGACAAGAAGCACCCGCTCTGTCGCGGCACGAACGGCACGCTCAGCGTCCTCGGCACGTTAAGCTCACGATCCTCCATCGCGCTGGATCTCGATGACGATGGCGACCTCGATCTCGTCACCAACGAATGGAGCGACAAGCCGCAGGTTCTCATCAGCAATCTCTCCGAGAAACGCAAACCGCAGTTCCTGAAGATCCGGCTGGTCGGCAGCAAATCAAACCGCGACGGCCTGGGCGCCACCGTGAAAGTTCACTGCGGAGCCAAGACGTTCCACCGCTTCCACGACGGCAAGTCCGGCTACCTCGCGCAAAGCGCCGCTCCGCTCTACATCGGCCTGGGCAACGCCGCGCAGATTGATCGCATCGAAGTCCTCTGGCCCTCCGGCAAGCAACAGGTGCTGAAGGACAAGCTCACGATCAACTCCCAGCTGACGATCACGGAAGAAGCTCCGTAGCTGGGTGTAGCTCAAGCCGGTGGCTGAGCAGGAAGGGTTGCTGCAACCTGGCCCAAATCCACGGTTTCAATTCCAAGTTCGGGCACTGTTGACGCCAGGCTTCCATGGAGAGTTTGCCGTCCGCGAGATTCTTCATGATGCCGAACGGCTCAATCGAAACACCACCGAGAGCCACGGAAGCGGCCTTCCCCAATGCGGTATCTGTTTTTCCACCACGGCTCACGAGTAGACAGCTGAGTGCACAGCCCACCACTGCGCCAGCAAGTTCCGCAGCGCTATCGTCATCCGGCGTCTGGCCGTCGGTGGTGCGCAATCGGCGACCGAAGGCCTTGATGTTCGCAGCGTGTTGCGGGAGCTCCGACGGGGCGAGCCCGGGTGCGGAGTCCAGGACTCGCCTTCGCCTTCTAGCGCGCTCCCATAGAGGAGGCGCGAGTTCGAGACCTCATCCCAGTTGATCGGCTTTAGCTTTCCCGCATGGTCGGGATTGATCAACGAAGAGAGCAACGATTCTCCAACGACGTCAGGTCGCCAAGGAGAGTGGACGAAGGTGGGTCATTCGGGCCGGCATCTCCGGCGGAGAGATTCAGGCGTGCGTTCCTTGAGCGGCGGATGGTGTCATGACGGATCCGCTGTCCCTTCCTCCAATTGATCCAGCTGGCGATGGATAGCGTCAGCCACCGGCGCAGCGTTCACGAATCGTTCGAAGCCTTCGGTAAGCGGCGGGCGAAATCCCGCGTTCAGAACCGGCGCACATTCATTGAACCAGTAGGCATTGAATGCCGGTGCCACGGCATGAACGGTACGCAGGCCGCCAATCAGCGGCTTCGAACCCACCGCACGCGCCGCCAGTTCATCCGCCACGAATTCCTGACGTCGCGAAACGGCGTGCGTGATTCGCAGAAACATTTTGCCGTACCAGAGAAACGGAAACTGCAGCCATGAACCGTCCCCAAGCGTTTGCAGCGTGCGACCAATGGCTCCGCGTGTTTTGTAGATCCAAGGGCCAAGCTTCGTGTCGCCACCGTGGTAGTGGCCGAATTCATGGGCCAGCACGGCACGAAATTGGGAAGAAGTCAGCAGGCGCATCAGCGGCAATCCCAACCCCATCACGCGGCGGCTGCCGAAGCCCATGACTCCGCCGCGCTGCGCGACCCATGCATTGACGTCCGGCACCAGGTAGACCTCTGCAGGCATTTCCTGATTTACGGATTTCGCGACGCCCTCGATCTCCGCGAAAAGCTGCGGATGCTGGTCGCGCGTCAATTGCGGTCCAGGCGAATCAAACTTGTCGATGCGCGGAATCACCGACCAAAGAATAGCCAGCGCACCAAAGACGCAGACCAAGGCGATTTTCAGATGGATTCGATGGGCATAAGCCATCTCAGCGTAGGGAATGTAAAGGAGTGCGCAGGCAATCGCCACGGCCAGGATGTAGAAGCCGATCATGAGCACCACAGCAAGCAGCGCACGACCGGCGAGTGACGAGGTTGAGTTCATCAATGTTTCCTTGGATTTATTATTTCAGAGAATCACCATCTCCGTTTCGGAGGGGCCACGAAAGTTCGGATCTTTGGTGTTGGAGCAAGCCATGGCGTTCTCAAGAAATAATAGAAAAACGGCACGTTGAGAGGCAAACGGAAAAACTCACGGACAAAACAACCGTTCTCAGAGGGGAGCAAATCCCGCTCCTTGCTACTCACCCGCGTCGGCGTCCGCTTTGGACGCCTTGCCGGAGGAGGCGAGCTCTTGATCGATCCAGTCGACGCGGTGTTGAATCCAGCGTTTCATCTGGTTCACGTAGTCCGGATATTCCCGGCGCGTGGGCCAGCGAGTGGAATTGCGCTGCCGCGCTTCACCCATCGATGCCACCAACGCGTCCATGCGACTGAAGATCTCCGCGGTCGCGAACGCACCGCGACGCAGCTCGAACCAGCGCGCGGTGTAGCGTCGACGGAATTCCGGATCCTTGCGCAGACGTGCGAACCAATCGATCTCGGTGCCCCGGATGAAGGGCCAGTACCAGCCTTCCGGGCTGTCGCCGTCGTAGAAGTTCGCGTTGCCGAAGCTTTGGTCCCAGTCCCAGATCGGGCCCATCTTCAGCTTGCCACCGGGGCGCCATTGCAGGAACGCGCTGAAGCGAAGGCCGTCCACGTTCTTCGACATTTCCACGAGCCAGAGGTGATCGATGAACGCGTCGACATCGAGAAACTTTGCGTAGCCATCGACGGGATCCGCAAAGGCACGACCGTAGAGTGCGCGCTCGAATTGATTCAGGGAATCGATGAGCCACCGGCTTTGTTCGCTGGTAATCTCGCGTTCCTTGGGCTGGACGTAGAGGAAGTGCAGACCACGTCCAGTGCGGAAACCTTTTTCGTCGGGATCGACGTGGTCCATCTTGAAAAGGAAACCAGGATCGGACTTCAGCGGCCCATCTCCGGGCGGTGCGTCACTGAACTGCACGCGATGACGTGCGCGCTTGATCTTCTCTTCCAGCACGTAGACGCCAACGTAATCGCGTTGCCCCACCCTGCCCCGCGGTCCCGCCACGAACACCTCCACATACCGCGTGCGCGGCGCATAACGTCCGATGCGATTGCTAAGATCGTAGATGAGCGCGTCGCGCAACAGGGTGCGGTCGAAGTAAGGCGCGTAGAGCACCCAGTCCGCATCTTCCGGCAGGCCCGCGAGCGGAACTTTCGCGGGGCGGCCTTGCGCATCGATCAGTTTCAGCGTGTAGGATCGCTTCGGAAACTGGCGCGAGGTGTTGCCGCGTTGGTTGACTTCCACGCGCCCTTCCCACGCGGCCGGGGCATCGACGGCAATCGATCCGCCAGCGGACGGTTCCACGATGCGGAACGACGCCTCGACCTTCGTGCGATGCGGAATGTTCTGGCCAAAGGAGTTGATGACGAGGATCGGCAGGGTGGATTCGAAGCGCCGAAAATCCTCGGCAACGAACGTGTAGCTGTGCGCGGCGACGCGGCTCGCGCCTTGACCGGCAACAAAGGTCCGCGCGCGGAGATAAATCGAGTTGGTGACGGAGATGGGTTGCGCGTAGGACGCGGAACGTTCGGTCGGGTCAGAGCCATCAAGCGTGTATCGAATCACGGCTGACGTCGCTGACGCTGGGGAGCGGAGTTCGACTTCGAATGGTTTCGAATGGAGACCGCCCGGCACGGAGAACTCGGGTGGCGGAATTGTGGCGGCGCCTTTGGTGGTGTCCTGTGCACAGCAACCGAACGCGCCAAGCATCCACAAAGCGAAAGTCAGCGACGGTTGAGTAAGGAAACGGACTTGGAGACGGAACCCGAAATGCGCGCCGGAGAAGTTCTTCACCCAGTTGGAATCGGTTCGCGCCATGGCCTTGTTCGGAGAGTAGAAACGCGCCGTCGGAATCCGCAACGGCAAAAGCGGTGAAAGACCGGTAGTGCAGAAGATTTTACAATGTCTCCAACAGGAGAACAGAAAGGAACAAAGAAAACGAAGGGGCTAAATGAAGCTCGCGAGCAGCGCTGGCTAAAGCATTTGCTGACTATGGCTTCTTGACGAAGGAGGCGGGACGGTAGCCGACGTTCTTGTATTCGGGCGCTTGGGGCACCCAGTCCTTGTCGAATTTCGGCGACGGCGCGTTTAAAATGTTGTTCGTGGCGGAGACGACTTTCTGCGCGTCGTGGATGGTGCCATTGATGAAGCAGCCGGAAACTTTTCCGCCGGCGTTCACGGCGAGTTCGTAGCGGGGCAATCCGGGCAGGCCGGCTTCGAGTTTGTTGTCCACGAAGATGCAGTTGAGATAGGTGCTTTCGCCGCCCATGTCGTCGACGCCATTGCGGTTCCGAGTGAAGGTGCAGTTGCGGACTTCGGCGCCGGATTTCCAGAAGGTCGTGAGCACGCCGTTGTTGACGAACGGTTTTTCGCCGCTGGCCTTGGCCACGGGGTCTTCGCCCATGTTGGAGACGTTGTCCACGAAGAGGCAGTTGATGATGCGGGCGGAACTGCCGGCGAGCAGATCGACAGCGGAGCCGGTGCCTTGGGAGCGATTGCGACGGAAGACGCAGTTCTCAATCAAGACGGAACTTTGTTTGAGGCCCTGGTGCTGGACGGAGATTCCCGCGCCGCAGGGGGAGGTGAAGTTATCGACAATCTCCAGGTTGCGCAGCGTGGGGTAGGAACGGCCGAAGACCTTGATCGCGCCGCCGTCCGAGTAGAAGAAGTAGTTCTTGGGAATGGCGCGATTCGGCTCCAGCTCGCGGGTGCCTTCCTTGGTCACGAAACCGTTCGCGCCGGTCAATCGAAAGCCCGTGAGCAGGGTGTTCGAGAAAACGGCGTCACCGAAGTAGACGACGTGGTTGACGACGGCGGGAAAGCCGGGATCGGACGGCAGGGCCAGTTGGGGATTGGCGGCGGTAAGGGTTACGGCTCCGACGGCTTCGAGGCGAATGCCGTTGTGCGCCTTGTTAAACCAGATGAGCGCCTGACGTTTGGTGTGCGGACGGTATTCGCCCTCGTGGACTTTGACGACATTGACCGACTTGTTCGTCGCGGCCATTTGCAAGGCGTCCTGAATCTGGTCCCCGGGATAAACATGATAGCCATCGGGCAATAGCTGGATGGCGGCATTGGACGTCAGGGTCGCGACGCTGCGCAGGGTCAGGAGATAGGCGGCAAATCTCTTCATCCGGGGCAAAATAATCCGCTTCCGCCGTGGGAACGACAAGCCATTTGCAAAGGAACGCGGCAAGAATTCCCTTTTTCGCCCCGGAGAAGCGTCCATTCACCCCTAAACTAGGCGTATCTTGCCACATCCGCCTTGACTTCAGACGAGGAACTCGCCTACCAAAGGGGCTGTCCTTAATTCAACCCCCTAAACCAACTATGCGTGTATCCTCACTACTCACGTTACTAGCAGCAGTGTCATTGGTTCCGGCCTCAGCCCGGGCCAATGATATTGAACCCGGCAAGGAGTTCTACACTGTTATCAAGGCCCCGAGCGCCATCACACTCGACGGCAATCTCTCAGAATGGAGCGGCGTTCCAGTGCTCGCCGATCCCAAATTCTCGATTCCGAAGGGCTCCGGCCCTCTGGGAAACGGGACCTATGTACTCTTCGAAGAATATGCGGGCGGCACGTGGACGGGCCCCGACGACCAGACGTCGGCCGTTCAGGTCGTTTATGATGCGGAGAACGTCTACTTCGGCTTCGTCGTCACCGACGACTACCACGAAAACGCGGCCAACAGCGCGTGGAACGGCGATTCCATCCAGCTCATGATCGCCAGCGCGGATCGCTCCGCCCAGGTCGCCCTCTACAATTACGCCCTTGGCGGCGTCGAAGGCGCCACGGCAGACACCATCATCATGCACGAAGCGGGCCCCGGCGGAACAGAAGCCGTCGTGTCCCGCAATGCCACCACCAAGCGCACCACCTACGAAATCAAGCTCCCGAAAGCCTCGCTCGGCCTGGCCGAACTGAACGGCACGACGAAGTTTGGTCTCGGCATGGCAATCAACGACGGCGACCTTGCCACTCCCGGCCAACGCGGTTGGGGCGGTCTCGGTGCTCACGCTCTCGTCTTCGGCAAGTCGCCCGGTGAGACAGCCTTGATGAGCCTCGCAGCACCTCCGGCGCCTACCAATGATATCGAGCCAGGCAAGGAAACCTACTCCGTCACCTACGCTCCCAGCCCGGTAGTTCTGGATGGCAGCCTCGCGGAATGGACGGGCGTTCCCGTTCTCGCCGATCCAAAGTTCTCGATTCCGAAGGGCTCCGGCCCGACTGGGACGGGCAACTACGTCCTGTTCGAAGAATACGCTGGCGGCACCTGGACTGGTCCCGACGACCAAACCTCCGCCGTGCAGGTCATCTACGACGCAGAGAACGTCTACTTCGGCTTTGTCGTGACTGATGACTACCACGAAAACGCGGCCAACAGCGCGTGGAACGGTGATTCGATCCAGCTCATGATCGCCAGCGCCGATCGCTCCGCGCAGGTCGCCCTCTACAATTACGCTCTCGGCGGCATCGAAACCGCACTGGGAACCGAAACCATCGTCATGCACGAGGCCGGTCCCGGCGGCACCGAAGCGGTCGTCACCCGCAACACCACCACCAAGCGCACCACCTACGAAATCAAGCTCCCGAAAGCCTCCCTTGGTTTGACGGATCTCACGGCTGGAACCCGCTTCGGTCTGGGCATGGCGATCAACGACGGTGACTTCCTCACTCCCGGCCAGCGCGGTTGGGGCGGTCTCGGCGCTCACGCTCTCGTCTTCGGCAAATCGCCATCGGAAACAGCTCTGATGACCTTGGCCGCGCCTCCGCTGCCTCCGACCAACGACATCGAACCCGGCAAGGAATACTACTCCGTGGTTCGGAAGTCCGCCCCGATCGTCCTCGACGGCAGCCTCTCCGAGTGGACGGGCGTTCCAGTTCTCGCGGATCCGAAGTTCTCCATCCCGAAAGGCGCCGGCACTTCCGGCACCTACGTGCTCTTTGAAGAATACGCTGGCGGCACCTGGACCGGCCCGGATGACCAGACCTCCGCCGTCCAAGTCGTCTACGATGCCGACAACGTCTACTTCGGCTTTGTCGTCACTGATGACTACCATGAAAACTCCGCGAACAGTGCGTGGAACGGTGATTCGATCCAGCTCATGATCGCCAGCGCCGATCGCTCCGCGCAGGTCGCCCTCTACAATTACGCTCTCGGCGGCATCGAAACCGCATTGGGAACCGAAACCATCGTCATGCACGAGGCCGGTCCCGGCGGCACTGAAGCGGTCGTCACCCGCAACACCACTACCAAGCGCACCACCTACGAAATCAAGCTCCCGAAAGCCTCCCTTGGCTTGGAGAATTTGACCGGTGGCACGCAGTTCGGTCTGGGCATGGCCATCAACGACGGTGACCTCCTGACCCCCGGCCAACGCGGTTGGGGTGGCCTCGGCGCTCACGCTCTCGTCTTCGGCAAGACGCCACAGCAGACCGCTCTGATGACTCTCCAGAGCTACAACGACATCGAACCCGGCAAGGAGAAATACACCGCATCGGCGGCCCCGAACGGCATCGCGATTGACGGCAGCTTGTCCGAATGGACCGGCGTTCCCGTTCTCGCGGATCCGAAATTCTCCATTCCGAAGGGCTCCGGAGCAGCGGGCACCGGCACCTACGTTCTCTTCGAGGAATACGCTGGTGGCACCTGGACCGGCCCGGATGACCAGACCTCCGCCGTTCAAGTCGTCTACGACGCTGAGAACGTCTACTTCGGTTTCGTCGTCACGGACGATTTCCACGAAAACTCCGCGAACAGCGCTTGGAACGGTGATTCGATCCAGCTCATGATCGCCAGCGCCGATCGTACAGCTCAAGTCGCCCTCTACAACTACGCCCTCGGCGGAATCGAAACCGCACTGGGAACCGAAACCATCGTCATGCACGAGGCCGGTCCGGGCGGCACCACCGCTGCCGTCGTTCGCGACACGCTCAACAACAAGACCACCTACGAAATCAAGCTGCCGGTCGCGTCCCTTGGACTCACTGCTCCCTTGGCTGTCGGCACCCAGTTCGGTCTTGGCATGGCGATCAATGACGGCGACGAAGCCACTCCCGGCCAGCGCGGTTGGGGCGGCCTCGGTGCTCACGCCCTCGTCTTTGGCAAATCGCCGGGCGAAACCGCACTCATCACGCTCGGCTCCGGCGGAAGCGGCAGCGCCCTCTTCTTCCTCTCCGCGATCAACCCGGCCATCGACAAGTTCTCGTTCCGCGCCAGCGACCTCGGCACCTCTATCGTCGACCCGGCCACTGCGAAACTCCGTATCGACGGCGTGTTGGTGAACCTCGTGGCCAGCCCGAAGAATCTCGACGCGACCGACTTCACCTACCGTCCGTCGCCTCCGTTCTCCTCCGGCAGCCACACCTACTCCATCGAGATCAAGGACACCGACGGCAACACCGTCACCGACTCCGGAACGTTCATCACTCCGACGATGACCACGCTCACCCTCGCGGACCGCGTGACCTCGTTTGACAACACCAAGCCTGGTTTCAACCTCAGCGTCTTCCTGAATCAGATCATTCCTCCGACCACCCTCGCGACCGCGGAAGCGGCACTCGCAGGCGAAGCCGTGGATGAATTCGGATTCCCGGCGGAAAACTTCGCTGACCCTGCAAACTTCGGCATCGCCGTCGGCCCCGGCACCCTCGATGGCCTCTACGGTCTCGCCAAGTTCGAGATCCCCAGCGTCATCAACCTCAGCCATCCTGGCGGCGGTTTGAACGGCGCCTTCACCCCGGACGACCAACTCCCCGGTCTCCCCGGCCAGTTCGCGGCTGAACACGGCGTCGCTGGCGAAATCATCACCTTCGTTGATCTCCCCTCGGGCCTGATCAAGATGGGTGTCACCAGCGTCGACGGATTCCGCACCCAGGGCGGCAAGGTCGGAACCCCGGCCTCTGGCATCACCCTCGGCGAATCCGAAATCGCCGGCACCAGCAACTTCCAGTTCGTGGTGCAATACCCCGGCGTCTACGCCTTCCGCACGGTCTTCTTTGAGACCAGCGTCGGCGCCAGCGTCGAATGGTTCACCATCAAGTCCGACGGCACCAGCGTGCTCCTTAATGACGTTGCCAACGGCGGCTATCCCGCCTACCGCGTCGGCGTCATCCCCGGCACCGGCCTCGGAGCCCTCACCGTCCAACGCGTCGCCGGCCAGACCCGCGTCTCGTGGACCGATACTGGCGTCATCCTCCAGGAGTCCACCGACATGGTGAACTGGACCGATCGTACGGGCGTCACCTCGCCCTACACCGTCGTTCCGGCTGGACGCCCCGCTGTGTTCTTCCGCCTGAAGAAACAGTAAGCGCCCCTCGCCTCTCGTAACTCACAGGGACCGGACGAAAGTCCGGTCCCTTTTTTGTCACCAGATTGGTTCAATCCTCCGGGCGCTCGAACCTTGCACCCGGCCCTCCCCACCTCTAGCCTTCTCAAAACCCTGCGCGGCGTTTCCTGAGACGAGCACTGCACCCGGTCTTCTCAGCCGTCCGCGTTCAGTCGTTATGCGCTCCGGACTTATCCCTTCCAACTCCCCGTTGCGGTTCGTTGTTGCTGTCCTCGCGACGTTCCTTTCGGGTGAACTCACTCGTGCCGCCGTTCCCTTCACCATTCAAGGTCCGGGCGTGAATCCAGCCGACTTCCGCGTCACCACCTTCGCCACCGCGCTCAATTATCCGATCGGCATGGCCGAACTCGCCGATGGCTCCATCCTCGTCACCAGCACCGACGGCCCCAGCTTCTTCAACGCCAACTCCCGACTCATCCGCCTCGTCGATGCGAACAAGGACGGCCTCGCCGACGGCCCCGGCACTGTCGCCTTTAACGGCCTCACTGGCGGCATCACCTCCGTTCAGATCGGTGGCCCCCTTGTCTTCGTCACCGGCCAAAACCGTCCCATCGCAGTCCTGCGCATGGGCGCCACGCCTGCGTCGCCCTTCACCTCCGTCGGTCGCCTGAACATCACCTACCCCTCCGGCGGCTGGCTTCATCCGCACTCCGCGCTCGCCGTTCGTCCCACCCCGGATGAACCCGGCAGCTACGACCTCTTCTTTCAAGTCGGCTCCCGGGTCAACTTCGGCCTTACCACCAACACCGCCTCCCTCACCTGCAGCAACCTCGGCGGCCTCACCGGCCAATTGCAGGGCGACGCGATCTATTCCATCACCTTCGTCGACCGCACCAACAGCGTCCTCGCCACCCGCCTCACCCAAATCGCCACCGGCCTCCGAAACCCCTCCGGCTTTGCTTTCCATCCGGAAAACGGTGACCTCTACTTCGAAGACAACGGCATTGATGGACTCGTGGACGCCAACGAACCTCACGGAGCCGACGAACTCAACATCCTCCCCGCCGCCGACATTGGCGGCGCCATTGAATCATTCGGCTTCCCCGCCAGCTACACCGCCTATCGCACTGCGGAAATTGTCGGTGGCCAGGGCATCCAGCCCCTCGTCGCCTTCCAACCGATCCCCAGCCCCATCACCGGCGCGGAAAGCGAAGGCCCGAACGACATCGCCTTTGCGCCACCCGCCTTTCCCGCGCCGCTCAACCACGGCGTCTTCGTCACCTTCCACGGCAAATTCGGCCAGGGCGGCACCGCCAATGAAGAAAACCCCCTCGTCTTCGTCGACCTGCGAACCACCAACTACTTCCATTTCATCCCGCCGAAACTCCCCGGCGTCGGCCACCTCGATGGCGTTTTGCGCATTCGCGACTCCCTGTTCATCTCCGACATGTCCACCAATGGCGGCCTCAACCAAGCCGCCGGCCGCGGCGCCATCTACCAAGTCAAAGCCATCGTCGGACCCGCCGTCCAACTCCGCACCACCCCGCAACTCATCGAACTCCGCTGGCCCCACGGCACCCTCCAAGCCGCCCCCGAACCCGCCGGCGCCTGGACCGACCTCACCAACACCAGTCCCTACACCTTCGATCCAGCCACCAACGCACTCCGCCAGCGCTTCTTCCGCACCCGCAACTAAACCCAAACTCCGAACCAGAGCCCGCGAAATACTCGAAACACACGAAAAGGGAAGAAGCTGAGGAATCCGCCGCCGTTAAAAATTTCTATCCCCCGCGCGCGCCTCCGAGGTTTCTTTCGCGTTCTTTCGCGTGTTTGGCGGAACTCACTTCGGAATTCGGGCTAAACTCATCCGCGCCAAAACCATCCCGCACGGCGATTGACTCCGCTGCGGACTTCGTCTCTGTTGTTCCCACACCGGCGCGATGAAACACGTCCTCATCCTCCTCGTCTTACTCGGTTGCGGCCTCGGCCTTCCGGCCCGCGCCCAGCAGGAGCCCGATCCCGCCGACCTCCTCCGCGACGCCGGCGACTGGCTCGCGGACAACATCGACGACACCGTCTTCGACGCCCTCGGCCTCGATCAACAACGCGCCCGCCAATTCCTCCACGACCTCCACCGCAGCCTGCGCGGGAACTACGTCTACGACCTCGCCGCCCTCCGCGACACCGCCATCCAGCTCCAGCCCGTTCTCGAACGCTACGAAGAAACCCAGCCCTACGCCGCCTGGTTGAAAGCCCACCTCCTCGACTTCGACGTCTCCCAGAAACTCCGCGACCAGATCAGCGCCACCGTCACCAACAAACTCCGCCTCCCGCCTCCCTCCCCGCAACTCCAGCGCACCGTCTGGGTCCGCGCCATCGATGCCCGGCCCGCGCCCCCCGCCGCGCGCGAACACCTCGCCCGCATGAAAGCCATCTTCGCGGAAGAACGCATGCCCCGCGAACTCGCCTGGCTCGCCGAAGTCGAATCCTCCTTCAACCCCGAAGCCGAAAGCCCCGCTGGCGCCGCCGGCCTCTACCAGCTCATGCCCGCCACCGCCCGCAGCCTCGACCTCTCCGTCGGCCTCCTCCGCGACGAACGCCTCGACCCCGATAAAAACGGCCGCGCCGCCGCCCGCTACCTTCGCGACCTCCACCAACGCTTTGGCGACTGGCGCCTCGCCCTCGCCGCCTACAACTGCGGCCCCACCCGCGTCGCCGAACTCCTCAAAAAACACCGCGCCAAAACCTACGACGCCATCAGCCCCTACCTTCCCGTCGAAACCAGATGTACGTCCCCAAAGTCGAAGCCACCCTCCGCAAACGCGAAGGTCTCAAGCTCACCGACCTCAAACGCCCCGCCGACACCGAAAAGTAGAGCTCGACGCGCTCCGTGAAGCTAGGCATCCGGACAAACTCCAATGCATTGACTCAAACGCAGTAGCCATTCGCCACGTCCTCAAACCGCGCCACTTCACGCTGCTGCCACGCCAAATCACACTTCAGCTCCCGCGCCATCAACTCCGCCACCCGCGGAGCCATTTCGATCGCAGCGCGTGCGTTGAGGAACAGCGCGCGCGTCCGGCGCGCGAGCACATCTTCCACCGTCCGCGCCATCTCTTCGCGCACGGCCCACACGACTTCCGCACCGCAGTACGGCAGCGCCGGATGCAAAGGCGCGGCCAGCGCTCGATCCGTTTCGATGAGCCGCTGAATCTTCGTCGCATCCGCTCCGTAGACGGCAAGCGAGCCGAGGCGCGCAGTCTTGCGCAGCGAACCATGAATTGGCAGGTCGCGCGTGACGCAGGGCTTCTCATCAAGGTGCGCGAGCGTGGCGGCCTGGTTCACGCAGTCCTCGGCCATGTTCCGATACGTCGTCCACTTGCCGCCGGTGATCGTGAGCAGTCCGCTTTGATCGATGTGAATGGTGTGGTCGCGAGACAGCGCGGCGGTGTTCGCGCCGTCGCCGGATTTCACGAGCGGACGAATGCCCGCAAACGCGCTAAGAATGTCCGCACGCGTCGGCTTCTTGTGCAGATACAGCGCGGCGGTGGAAAGGATGAACTCAATCTCCTGCTCCATCGGCACCGGCTCCAGCGAAGGTTTCTGGATCGGCGTGTCCGTGGTGCCGACCAGCGTGTGGCCGTGCCACGGAATGGCGAACATCACGCGGCCGTCACTCGTGTGCGGCACCATGATGGCCGTATCGCCGGGCAGGAACGAACGGTCGAAAACCAGATGTGCGCCCTGACTCGGCGCAATCATCGGCTTGGCCTGCGGCTCGGCGAACTGGCGAACGCTGTCGCAGAATGCGCCGGTCGCGTTGGTGACAACTTTCGCTTTCGCACGCAACGTCTTGCCGGATTCCAGATCGGTCGCGACGACGCCATCAACCCAGCCCTGCTTGTTGCGCGTGAGCGAGGTGACCTTCGCGTAGTTCAGCAGCGTCGCGCCCTGCTCCGCAGCGGTGGCGACCATGTTGATGAGCAGTCGCGTGTCATCGAACTGGCCGTCGTAATACATCACGCCGCCGCGCAGCCCTTCGGTCTCGATGTTCGGCAGGTGCTGGAGCGTCTGCTTCTTGGAGAGCAACTGAGATTTCCCGAACCCGTATTTGCCGGAGAGCGCCTGATAGAGCTTGAGGCCGATGCCGTAGAACGGCGCTTCCCACCACGCATAGCTCGGCACCACGAACGCGAGGTCGCTGACGAGATGGGGCGCGTTCTGTCGAAGCAGGCCGCGCTCCTTCAACGCTTCCATGACCAGCGAGATGTTTCCCTGCTCCAAATACCGCACGCCGCCGTGAACAAGCTTCGTGCTGCGGCTCGACGTGCCTTTGCCGAAGTCGTCCTGCTCCAGCAACAACACGCGATAACCGCGCGACGCCGCATCCACCGCCACGCCCACGCCCGTCGCGCCGCCGCCAATGACAATGAAGTCCCGCAAGCCGCGTTGGGCCTAGGCGCTTGAGCATGTCGGGGCGGTTCATTTGGCCAGGGCGGGGGGGCCGGGCGGGCCGGGCCGCGCCCGGGGGGAGCCGGCGGGCGCACGTCTCTGCTGTTCCCAATCCTTCGCCCGCTCGACGGCCTTGCTCCAGCGGGCGCGCAATACGTTCGCCTGCGCACGTTTCATTTTCGGCTCGAAGCGCTGCTCGACCTGCCATTGCGTCGCGATCTCCTGCGGCTTCTTCCAGTAACCGACGGCAAGGCCGGCGAGATACGCGGCGCCGAGCGCGGTGGATTCCGTCACCTTCGGCCGAACCACGGGCACGCCGAGGATGTCCGCCTGAAACTGCATGAGCAGATTATTCTGCACTGCGCCGCCATCGACGCGGAGTTCCTTGAGGCATATGCCGGAGTCGCTGTGCATCGCGTCCTGCAAGTCGGCGACCTGATACGCGATGCTTTCCAGCGCGGCGCGCGCAATGTGCGCCGCCAAGCTGTCGCGCGTTAGGCCGACCATCGCGCCGCGCGCGTATTGGTCCCAGTGCGGCGCGCCGAGTCCGGCAAACGCGGGCACGAGATACACGCCGCCGTTGTCCTTCACGGAGCTGGCGAGCTTCTCAATCTCGGCCGCGGAACGAATCAGGCCGAGGCCGTCACGCAGCCATTGCACCACGGCTCCGCCGATGAACACGCTGCCTTCGAGCGCGTATTCGGTCTTGTTTCCGATCTTCCAGGCGACGGTGGTGAGCAGGCGGTTCTTGGACGCGACGGCTTTCGTGCCGGTGTTCTGGAGCATGAAGCAGCCGGTGCCGTAGGTGTTCTTCGTGAGGCCGGGCTGGATGCACATCTGGCCGAAAAGCGCGGCCTGTTGATCACCCGCAATGCCGCTGACGGGAATTCCAGCGAGCCCGGGCGCGTTCGAGACTTCGCCATACACTTCACTGGAGGAACGAACCTCGGGCAGAACGCTCTCGGGGACGCGCAGGAGCCGCAGGAGTTCCTTGTCCCAGCTGCCGGTGTGAATGTTGTAGAGCAACGTGCGCGAGGCATTGCTGGGATCGGTGACGTGCTTGCCAGTCAACTTCCAGAGCAGCCAGGTGTCGATGGTGCCGAACGCCAGCCGGCCGGCCTCGGCTTTCTTCCGCGCGCCAGGAACGTGATCGAGCAGCCACGCGAGCTTGGTGCCGGAAAAGTAGGCATCAAGGATCAGGCCGGTGCGTTTCTGGAACAGCTTCTCGCCGCCCTTCGCGCGGAGCTTGTCGCACATCGAAGCGGTGCGGCGATCCTGCCAGACGATGGCGTGATGAATCGCTTCGCCGGTCTGGCGATCCCACACGACCGTGGTCTCGCGCTGGTTCGTGATGCCGATGGCGGCGACGTCGCGCGGCTTGAGGCGCGCCTTGGCGAGCGCTTCCACGGCGACGCCCATCTGGCTGGTCCAAATCTCGTGCGCGTCGTGCTCGACCCAGCCGGGCTTCGGGTAATGCTGTTTGATCTCCTTCTGCGCGACGGCGCGGACGGAGCCGTCGTGCGCGAAGACAATGGCGCGGGCGCTGGTGGTTCCTTCGTCGAGGGCGAGAATGTAGGGCATGCGTTTCTCCGTTCAGTGATGTGAACCGTTCATGTGTGGCTGATGCGGGCGTTGTAGAGGAAGGCGCGGAGGGAGTCAGCAAATTTTACCGGTAGGTTTTCAACCACGAATGAACACAGATGATGAAGAAAGGCAGTCCAAACCAGTAGGAGTCGACGTGAGGAGACTCACTCCACTTCCCGGAAGAAGATCAGAGTCTCCTGACGTCGACTCCTACAAACAGGTCAGTGACAGGCAGCACCCGTAGCGAGCTCAGGACTGATGTAGGGAATGCCGAGAGATAGGCCGCGGAGGATGAGGAGCACGGCGACGACGGCGACGCTCGCGGGAATCAGACGTTGCAGTTTGAAGCGGAGGGTGAACTGGAGCTTCTGTCCCATCAGGCCAATGCCAAGCATCATCGGCACGGTGCCGAGTCCGAAGGCGGTCATATATTCGGCTCCCTGAACCAAACTCCCCGTCGCCGCAGCACCAGCGCAGGCGGCGTAAACGAGTCCGCACGGAAGCAGGCCATTGAGCGTGCCGAGCGCGAAGGTGGCGAGGAGCGAACGTTGGCGCAGCAAGGTGCCGAGGCCGGACTTGATATGGGTCACCGCGCGGGCAACTGGTAGACTGGTGGCGAAGCGGGTCGAAAGGACGAGGCCGATCAGAATGGCGACGCCGGCGATGATCGAAACCCAGCGTTGGAAACCAGCGAACGCGAAGGTCTGGCCGAGCAGTCCGAAGGCGGCGCCCAGCGCGGAGTAGGTGAGGATGCGGCCGAGGTTGTAGGCGACACGGCCGAGGAGGAACGTCGACCGCACATTGCCGGTCATCGGAAGCGCCAGCGCCAGCGGACCGCACATGCCGGCGCAGTGAAGACTGCCGATCAGGCCGAGGGCGATGGCGGTGACAAGAAACATTTCCTCAGAGAACGAGCGATTGATCGTGGAAGAACTCCTGTCCGCCGCTGGTCCACGAGACGCGAACTTTCCACAGGCCAGCCTGGAGGTTAGCGGCAGGGACGCGCTGAGCACCCGAGGCATCGAGCGTTAGAGGCACGTGGAAATCGAGCTTCGCGTTCGACGGGCGATAGAAGTGAATCGTGCCGGTCAACTGATCCGCGAGATGCCCGGCGGGTATGCGCAACGCGATCTCTTGCTGGGCGCTTTGGTAGGCGACGGAGACTTCGCCGCGCACGGCGGCGGTGCGGCTGAGGCGGTCGATTTGTTTCTGATAGGCAATCTCCTGCTCGTAGTAATCCGCGCGGACGAGTTCTGGATCGTTCCGAACGGCGACGACCACCCACGCAGCCATGCCGGTGCCGAAGAGCAGCATCCAGCCGATGATGGCGTAGGGCCAGGGATTGGTGCGAATAGCTTTGAGGTTCATAAGTTTTTCAACGTGGTCCGACAAACGCCGTCTTCACAGTCTCCAGCAACTTGCCTCCCGAGTAGATGCCGATTTCCAACTTGGTCGCCGGGCCGGTGAGCTGTTTGGGATCGAGCTCGATGATGACAGAAGTCTGCGCGAGCTTTTCCTTCGGCACGATGAACTGGCCGGGGCTCATCACGCGGAGGCTGCCGGAGAGGTTCTCGATCTTGAACTCGACGGGAAGATCCCGGGAAGTCTTGTTAATGACCTTCACGGTATAAATGTTGTCGATGCGGCCCTCGGCGGTTTGCTGGAAGAGCGCGCCGGGAGCGCGAAGGAACGTGGTTTCTACGGCGGCCCGCGTAAACACGAGGAACAGGAAGAGCGAGACAAGCGCCGAGAGAACGACCGTGTAGAGTAGCATGCGCTTGGTGAAGCGTTGCTTCTCGCCGCGCTCGATGTTGTTGAGCGACGCGAAACGAATGAGGCCGCGCGGACGTCCGACCTTGTCCATGATGGTGTCGCACGCATCGATGCACGCGGTGCAGTTCACGCATTCCATCTGGGTGCCGTCGCGGATATCGATGCCGGTCGGGCAGACCGCGACGCATTGGCGGCAGGCGACGCAGTCGCCGTGGCCCGCGGCCTGGCGTGCCTCGAAGGTCTGGCCGCGCTGCCACGGGCGCGCTTCTCGCCGCGCTGGTTGTCGTAGGCGACGACCATGGTGTTCTCATCGAGCACCGCGGACTGGAAGCGGCCATAGGGACAGATGAAGGTGCAGGCCTGTTCGCGGAAGCGGGCGAAGATCCCGTAGAAGAGCAGCGTGAACAGGCACATGAACGTCAGTCCGGCGATGTGGTTGCGCGGATCGTCGAGCTGGATGGCGAGGAGCTTCTCGCTGCCGACGATGTAGGCAAAGAGGGTGTTGCCAACAATGAAGGACAGGCCAAGGAAGATGAGCTGCTTGGTGAACTTCTTGAAGAACTTCTTCGCCGTCCACGGGGCGGCGTCGAGGGCACGTTGCTCTGCGGAGTCGCCTTCGATGAAGTACTCAATCTTTCGGAAGACCATTTCCATCATCACGGTTTGTGGACAAGCCCAGCCGCACCAGAGGCGGCCGAACGCGGTGGTGAAGATGATGATGCTGGTAATGAAGACCAGCATCGCCACGGCGAAAATGACGGTGTCCTGCGGCCAGAAGATCTGCCCGAGGATGGAGAAGCGCCGCTCGATGATGTTGATCATGAGCAACGGGTTGCCGTTGATGCGAATCCACGGCCCCGCGAACATGATCGCGATCAGCACCCAGCTAAACCAGGTCCGCCACCGAAACCATTGCCACCTACGGCTTTTTGGGATACAGCCAGCGACGGTGGCCGTCCTTGTCGGCCGTGGCGATGTGGTCCCGGTAATCCTCCCAGTTGATGTCCTGGGCAGGCGAGTGCGAATGGAACTCTTCGTCCTTCGGAGGCTGTGTCGGCGAGCTGCTCATGGTTTTCGCGTTGGCACGCACCGTTCATTGGCCGGCACGCTCGCCCACTGCGAGAACACCGGTTCCTACTCGCGTTCGGCTTTTCCGGGCCGGCCAGATCTTCGCGAGGCTTCGGGATTGGGCGGGGTGGTGCCGCGGAACGTGTAGGTGTAGCTGGCCACGGCCTGGATCTCGCTCGGGGCAGGCACGCCCCGCCACGTGAGCATGCCCTTTTCAGGAATGCCGTTGATGATGGTCTTGAGGTTGTCCACGTAGTTCGAGCCGTGGATCCAGTAGTCGTCGCAGAGGTTCGGGCCGACCAAGCCGCCGCCGTCCGGACGATGACACGGCGCGCAGAGCGTCAGACAGGTCGCCTGGCCTGCCAGGACGGCTTGATCCCTGAAGGCGTCAGCGACCCGGCGAGCCGGCCTCGAACCGTCATGGCGGCGTTCTTAATCTTTTCGCCAGGCACCATTCCTTCGCGTATCCGGCGCCCTGGAGATCGCCCATGTTCAAGACATGGTAGTAAACCATGTATCCGACGGCGTAGATGATGCAGAGGTAGAACAGCCAGACCCACCAGCGCGGCAGGTTGTTGTCGAGTTCCTTGATGCCGTCCGCGTCGTGATCGAGCAGCTTGGGTTCGTTCGGTTGATTATTCATGGCGGGAATTTCCTTTCGTTGTGGGCGTGATGGAGCCGTCTTCGAGCGGCAGCATGCTGCGAGAATCGAGGTCGGTCTTCTTCAAAAGCATGGACCAGATGAAGGCTCCGGTGAACACGGCGAAGAACAGGCAGATAGAGATGACTCCGTAGATGCCGATGCCGCCGATGTCGCTAAGAACGTTTTTGACCATACGTTTCCTTTATTTGGCTGCGGCTTGAACCTTGATGTCCGTGCCCAACCGCTGGAGATACGCGATGAGCGCGATGATCTCCGTGTTGGCCGGTGCGTTCGTGATCATGCCCTGCTTGAGATTGGCCACGATGTTCGCCGCCTGCTTCACGAGATCCGCCTGCGCCTGTGTGTTCTCGTAACCCGCCGGATACGGCACGCCGACCTTGCGCAACGCGGAGAGGCGTGGCGCGACGGCGTTGGTATCGAGCTTCTGCGTGAGCAGCCAGGAGTAGCGCGGCATCATGGAGCCGGGCGAGGTCGTGCGCGGATCGTCCATGTGGTTGTAGTGCCACGCGTCGGGATACTTCCCGCCGATGCGATGCAGGTCCGGGCCGGTGCGCTTCGAGCCCCACAAGAACGGATGGTCGTAAACGAATTCGCCGGCCTTCGAGTATTCGCCGTAGCGCTCGGTCTCGGACCGGAACGGCCGGATCATCTGGGAATGGCAGCCGACTGATGACCCACATGGGGACGAACTCGACCACGCCGCCGATGACCACCGCCACGAGTGCGAGGCCGGCGAGCAGCATCGGCTTGCCTTCGAGGAAGCGATGGCCCCAACCGACCTTTGCGTCTTCCGCGTGAACCGGCGCCGATGCGAGCGCGGGCCTGGCCTCCACTTCCGGCACGAACTCACCTTGCTTGGCCGTCTTCCACAGGTTGTAGGCCATGATGACCGCGCCGATGATGTAGAGCGAACCGCCGATGGCGCGCAGGCGGAACATCGGGAAGAGCTGGAGCACCGTCTCCAGAAAGTTCGGATACTGCATGAAGCCTTCGCTGGTGAATTGCTTCCACATCAAGCCCTGCGTCACGCCCGCCCAATACATCGGGACGATGTAAAACATCATGCCGAGCAGGCCGATCCAGAAATGCCAGTTCGCCAGTTTGTTCGAGTAGAGCTTGGTATTATACAGGCGCGGGAAGATCCAGTAGAGCACGCTGAACGTGAGGAAGCCGTTCCAGCCGAGCGCGCCAGTGTGAACGTGCGCGATGGTCCAGTCCGTGTAATGCGAGAGCGAATTGACGGACTTGATCGAGAGCAGCGGACCTTCGAGCGTCGCCATGCCGTAGGCCGTCAGCGCCACGACCATGAACTTGAGCATCGGCTCCTCGCGCAGCTTGTGCCACGCACCGCGCAAGGTGAGCAGACCGTTCATCATGCCGCCCCAGCTCGGCGCCACGAGCATGATCGAGAACGCCATGCCGAGTGATTGCGCCCAGTCTGGCAACGCCGAGTAGAGCAAGTGATGCGGGCCGGCCCAGATGTAGATGAAGATGAGCGCCCAGAAATGGATGATCGACAGCCGGTAGCTGAACACCGGGCGGTTCGCGGCCTTCGGCAGGAAGTAATACATCAGCCCGAGGTAGGACGTGGTGAGGAAGAAGGCCACGGCGTTGTGCCCGTACCACCACTGGACCAGCGCATCCTGCACGCCGGCGTAAATCGAATAGCTCTTGAACAAGCCGGCTGGAATGGCCATCGAGTTCACGATGTGCAGCATCGCGACGGTCAGCGCAGTGGCGATGTAGAACCAGATGGCGACGTAAATGTGTTTCTCGCGGCGCTTGATGATCGTGCCGAACAGGTTTACCGCGAACACCACCCAGATGAGCGCGATGGCGATGTCAATCGGCCATTCGAGTTCCGCGTATTCCTTGCTGCTGGTGAGACCCAGCGGCAGGGTGACCGCGGCGGAAACGATGATCGCCTGCCAGCCCCAGAAATTGATCCAGCTCAACGTGTCGCTGAACATGCGCGCCTTGCACAGCCGCTGGAGCGAGTAGTAGATGCCCATGAACATGCCGTTGCCGACGAAGGCGAAGATGACGGCGTTCGTGTGCAGCGGTCGCAATCGCCCGAAGGAGACGAATTGCACGTTCAGGTTGGCCTCCGGCCAGAAGAGCTGGCAGGCAATCAGCAAGCCTGCGCTGAAGCCGACCAGGCCCCAGATCACCGTGACTATCGCGAAGGCGCGAACAATCCGGTTGTCGTATTTGAATGTTTCAAGGTTCATCGTTGTTCACTTTCTTGTTGGTTGGAAAATTCTCGCGAAGCGGAGCCTTCGCCATCGGCTCATCGGCCAGCACCCGCATCGAAGGCGTGCAGGTATCCTCGTATTGCCCCGAGCGCACGGCCCAGACGAAGGCAGCGAGAAACGCCACCGCGAACACGATGCTCAATGGGATGAGAACTAAGATGATGCTCATACCGACGCCCTTTCGTAATTCAGGTGCGACACCTTGGACTCAACATCCTTTGCGAAAGATTTACCGTGCTTGCCGCTGCGCAGCGCCCAGGTCGTCGCGCCACACGCAAACGCCACGACTGTGATCGAACTCAGCGGCATCAACACCGCGCATACAATCGGCGACAACCGGCCCGACGCTGCGATGGCGACGCCGATGACGTTGTAAGCCGCCGACACCAGAAACGCCGCGCGCACCACGCGCACCGTGTCCTTCGAGAACTTCAGCACCGCGCCCAAACTCGGCACAGTGCTCGACGCGGCGATGACATCGCTCGCAGGCGAAAACGCGCTGACGTTCTCGACGACGGCCACGCCGACATCGCTTTGCTGAAGAGCGCCGGCGTCGTTCAAGCCATCGCCGACCATCATCACGGTGCGACCGCGCTGCTGAAGCTCGTGGATGAAACCCAGCTTGTTCAGCGGGCTTTGGTTGAAATGCAGGTGGGCTTTCGTGCCGAAGACGCTCGCGAAACGTTCACGTTCCTTAGCGTTGTCGCCGCTGAGCAGCGCGAGTTCGTAGTCGTTTGAGAGCTGGCCGATGAGTTTGTCGGCATCGGGCCGCAACGCGCTGGCAAGATGGAAACACCCGCGGTATTTGCCGTTGATAGCGACGTGAACGGTGGAGCCTTGGGGAGTTTTGAGGGAACGCTCGCCCTCACCCCGACCCTCTCCCCCAAGGAGAGGGAGCGCGGTAACGACGTGAGACGCACGACCACTATCTCCCGCGGACGAATCATTACTGGGCGCGGCCAAAGAGGCGGTGTTTGTAGCCGACTGGATTCGCGCACCCTCTCCTGGGGGAGAGGGCCGGGGTGAGGGCGGACCAAACTCCCTCACACACGCTCCGCGTGATTCCAGCCAAGCTTGCGAGCCCATCCAGATCTCGTTCCCGGCCACGCTGCCTTCCATGCCGCAGCCGGCGGTTTCGAGAAATGAACGCACCGTGTCAGGGAAATGTTCGCGCGCGATTGCATCGCCAACGCGGACGGCGAGCGGATGCGTCGAATGCCGCGTCATCGAGTAGAGCCAGCGTTCCTCGGCTTCATTCAGCGACGCGCCGTCCCACGTCACCGAACCTGCGCCTGCGGCGGTCAGCGTGCCCGTCTTGTCAAAGACCACGGCGTCCACCTTCGCCAGCGTTTCGACAACGTGCGCGTTCTTCAGGAAAATCTTCCGGCCACCCAGCAGGCGCACGGCGGTTCCGAGCGCAAACGGCGCCGCCAGCGCGAGCGCACACGGGCACGCCACGATGAGCACGGACGTAAACGCCTTCACCGCGCGTGAGGCATCGGCAAACGCCCAATACGCCGCGGAACCAATCGCGATAACGAGCACCAGCTTGGTGAAGCGCTGGCTGTAGCGGTTGGTGAGGTTATCGAGCGTGTCGGCCTTGTCCTTGCGGAACGCGTCCTGGTTCCAGAGCGACGTGAGGTAGCTTTGCGAAACAGCCTTCGTCATCTCGATCTCGATCGCGCCGCCGATCTGGCGTCCACCGGCGTAAAGATAATCGCCCGGCTTTTTCTCGACCGGTTCCGATTCACCCGTGACGAAGCTGTAGTCGATGAGCGCCGGGCCATCGACGAGACGCGCATCCGCCGGGATCAACTCGCCGTTGCGCAGGATGAGCCGATCGCCAAGCGCGAGCTGCGAGAGGGAGACACGTTCCTCGCCCGGAGCGCCGGTCTCCGACCCGGCGCGGGCGAGTTCACCATCGCGTCGAATCGGAGTTCTGCGCTCCAGTTTGCGCGTGACCGAAAGCGGGAAGAACGAGCGGTAATCGCGGTCAAACGCGAGGCGGTCGTAGGTCTTCTGTTGAAACAGTTTTCCGCAGAGCAGGAAAAACAGCAGTCCCGCGAGCGAGTCGAAGTAGCCTTCGCCGTGGCCAGTCACGACTTCGTAGATGCTCTGCGCGTAGATCGCGACGATGCCCGCGGCGATCGGCACATCAATGGTCAACAGCTTCTGACGAAGGCTCACCCACGCGGCACGCCAGTAATCCGCCGCGCTGTAGAAGAAGACCGGCGTTGCCAGCACGAGACTGAACCAGCCCATCAGCTTGCGGAACGCAGGGCCATTCGCGCTGTCGAGACCGAGGTAAGCCGACAGGCTGAAGAGCATGATGTTGCCGAAGGCAAAGCCAGCGAGGCCGAGTTGAAGCCAGAGCCGGCGCGGGGTCTTGCTGCTGCGGTCGGACTGGAGATCGGAGAACTTCAGCTCGGGTTCGTAGCCAAGCGACGTGAGCAAGCCGACGACTTCGCTGAGCTTCAGCTTCTCATTCTCGAACGTGATCGAGACCTCCTTGCGCGGGAAATTGACCTGCGTCTGGCCGATGCCGGGCTTGAGGCGGAAAAGATTCTCCAGCAGCCAGACGCACGCGATGCAGTGAATCGCAGGGATGTGCAGCGTGACCTTGGTGAGGCGGTCGTTGGCGAAATCGACGAGGCGTTCGCGCACGGCGGGTTCGTCGAGGAACTTGAACTGGTCCGTGCTGGCCGCCTGCTTCACGCGCACGCCGGCGGTTTCGCTGAGCTGATAATAGTTCTCGAGACCGTTCTCGGTGAGCAGTTCAAAAACCGTCCGGCAGCCCTGGCAGCAGAAGGATTTCTCAGCGAGCGCGAACGATCCGTCATTGCAAGCCAGGCCGCAGTGGAAGCAGGACGTAGCAGTGGATCGCCCCATCACCGGGGCGGCAGATAAGGCGCCGGAACTGGCGGCTGAATCGTCGGCGGACGCTGTCGTGGTCTCGTTTCGCATTACTGGTTGCTGCTCAACGCAGGAACCATCGGGAAGAAGCGAAACCACCGCCTAACGTATCTTGCCATTCATTGCCCTAAATTGGCTTGGGTCGGTGACGGAACGGAAAACCCTCTCGATCTTCGAGTGCGAACGCTGGTCCCGAAGTGATCGGAAGTGACGGTCGGGAAGTAACAATGGACTGCGAGGCACGACCCGCTTTGGCTACGCCTTCCCGTCCACGCTGGGCCATCGCACGAAACATGTTTCCGCAGTCCATATCTCCATCGGCCTTGCTCGCCGCTTCTGGTCGCACCCTTGCTGGTCCTTCCCTTTTGCGGCGCTCGTGCCACAGTGCGGCCATGAAAGTCGCGGTCTTCAGCTCACGACGTTACGACGAACAGTTCTTCAAGGCGGCCAACGCTGCGTCCGGCCACGAATTGTTCTTCATCGAAAACCATCTCGATCCTTCCACGGTTTCACTCGCGCACGGGTTTCCCCGCCGTGTGCGCGTTCGTGAACGACACGTTGAGTGCCGAGACGATTCGTGGACTCGCCGTCGGCGGAACGCGCCTCATCGCGATGCGTTGTGCGGGCTACAACAACGTCGACCTCAAGGCCGCCCACGCGCATGGCCTCAAGGTCGTCCGTGTGCCGGCCTACTCACCTCACGCCGTCGCCGAGCATGTCATCGCGCTGTTGATGACGCTGAATCGAAAGACGCACAAAGCCTACAACCGCGTTCGCGACGGCAACTTTGCGCTCGATGGCTTGCTGGGCTTCGATGTTCACGGGCTGACCGTCGGCGTGGTCGGCACCGGAGCGATCGGGAGTATAGTGGCGCAGATCTTTCGTGGATTCGGCTGCCAGATCCTCGCGTACGACGTGGTGAAGAATCCCGCGTGTGAAGCAAGCGGCGCGCGTTATGTGACGCTCGATCAGCTCTTCGCCGAGTCGGACATCATCACGCTGCACTGCCCGCTGACGAAGGAAACCAATCACCTGCTAAATCGCGATTCGTTCGCACGAATGAGGAACGGCGTGACGGTGATCAACACCGGCCGCGGCGCGCTCATCGACACCGAGGCGGCCATCGACGCGCTCAAGTCCGGCAAGATTGGTTACCTCGGCCTGGATGTTTACGAGGAGGAGGGGGATTTATTCTTCGAGGACCGCTCGCAATCGATCATCCAGGACGACGTGTTCATGCGGCTGACGACGTTTCCCAACGTGCTCGTCACCGGCCACCAAGCGTTCTTCACCGACACCGCCCTACGCAACATCGCCGAAACGACGCTCGGGAACGTGACGGACTTCGAGGCGGGCAAGGTGCTGAAGAACGAGGTGAAGCCGACGGGTTTCTAGAATCGTACCATGTGGGCTCAAAGTGCAATCCGGCTGCGGAAATGCCGGCTCTATTCTGTGACTTGCTACATTGGGCCGAGAAATTATGCTTACACCGACAGTCGTTAATCCGATATACGTCGAGCTATGTTGTGCTGCGTTTGCAAAGAAAAAGAAGCAAAGGTCCATCTGACCCAGATTGTTGGGGACAAGATGCAGAAGGTGGATCTCTGCGAAGGTTGCGCTGCCCAGAAGGGCGTCAATGACCCGGCCGGCTTCTCGCTGGCGGATCTGTTGCTCGGGTTGGGCGCTTCCCAGGAGATGGAACAGGCGACGGGCGGCGGTGAGCTCAAATGCTCCAACTGCGGCTTCACTCAGGCGGATTTCAAGAAGGCCGGTCGGCTTGGTTGCTCGGAGTGCTACACCACGTTCAGCGAAGGTCTCGATGGCCTGTTGAAGACGATGCACAAGGGAACAAAGCACATGGGCAAGGTGCCGCACGCCATGCAGCAATCGCGCGAATTGTCGGACAAGCTGAAGTCGCTCCAGAAGAAACTCGACAAGGCGGTGGCAGAGGAGGACTTCGAACAGGCTGCGGCGATGCGGGACGAAATCAAGGCCACCAAGGAAAAGATCGCGTCGATCGCGACCGCTTAAGCTCATGAATCTCCACGAGTTTCTCCTCTCCCCCGACGAATCCGCGCGCCGCGAGGGTCCGCACAACAAGATCGTGATGTCCAGCCGCGTGCGTCTCGCGCGGAACATCAAGGGCGCCGCATTTCCCGGCTGGGCGAAAAAGGCAGACCGAATCAAGACGCTGGACATCGTCCGACCCGCGGTCGAATCGCTGCCGCAGATGGCGGATCATTTCTCGGAGACGATGGACAACCTGACGTTGCTGGATAAGAACATCCTCGTCGAACGTCACCTCATCAGCCGCGAACACGCTGCAAAGAACGCCGGCAGCGGGCTGGTCTTCAATCGCGAAGAAACCCTTTGCGTGATGATCAACGAAGAGGATCACCTGCGAATGCAGGCATTGCGACCCGGCCTGCAACTCAAGCAAGCCTGGCAGGCGATTGATCAAGTCGACTCGAAGCTGGAGAAGAAGCTGGAATACGCGTTCTCGCCGGAACTCGGTTACCTCACCGCTTGCCCGACGAATCTCGGCACGGGTATCCGCGTCAGCGCGATGCTGCATCTGCCGGGCCTCGTGCTTGCCGAACAGATCAACCAGATCATCCAGGCGGTGAACAAACTCGGTCTCGCCGTGCGCGGCCTATACGGGGAAGGCACGGAGGCGCTCGGCAATGTGTTCCAAGTGTCGAACCAGATGACCTTGGGCGAAGCCGAAACCGACATCGTCGAACGACTGAGCAAGGTGCTCTCGCAGATCATCGAGCACGAAGAAAACGCTCGCGGCACGTTGCTTGAGAAGAAGCCCAAGACCGTTTACAACCACATCGGTCGCGCCTACGGCATTCTGGCCAACGCGCACAGCATTTCCTCGAAGGAAACGATGAACCTCCTGTCGTTGATGCGACTGGGAGTTGACCTTGGTTTATTCCCGGACTTGGATCGCGCGCTTGTGGACGAATTGTTCGTCATCACCCAGCCGAACCATTTGCAGAAGCGTTACTCCGACAAGCTCACGGCGGAAGAGCGCGACCTCCTTCGCGCAGACATGCTCCGCGACCGCCTGCGACCGTCAGCCGGCCGAAGCCAGCCGACGCCTCCACCCGTGGCTCCGAAATCCCTGACGCTGCGCCCGCGACCGTTCTGCCACGCTGGGGACAGTCCTGACTTCTCCCTTGGCCCACCCAGGTGGCGCAGGCACACCCTATCCGCTCGTTCAGCTGGGAACGGAGAAATTGGCGCGAATGAAGATATTTCGTGCTAACCCATCTCCCACCATTCACGATAAGAGTCGCAAATAAGTGCGGAACCTTTGTCGGGTCTGAAGGGGGTCGCGAAGCGGAAGTCACGCTGGCGACAGGACGCTGGACAAAAAAAACTGCTGGTGCATTTATTAGACAACTATGAGCGATGAAGCCATGAACAATTTCACGCCGCGGGCGCAGCAAGTCCTCGCTCTCGCGCGCAAAGAAGCCGACCGGTTCAATCACAATTTCGTCGGCACCGAGCATCTGCTCCTTGGCCTCATCAAGCTCGGCCAGGGCGTGGCGGTCAATGTCCTCCAGAAGATGGGTCTCGACCTTGAGACCGTCCGCATGGAGGTCGAAAAGCAGGTCGGCACCGGCCCCGATCAGAAGATGATCGGCAACATCCCCTACACGCCACGCGTGAAGAAGGTGCTCGCCCTCGCCGCCAAGGAAGCCAAGAACCTCAGCCACACCTATGTCGGCACTGAGCACATCCTGCTTGGTTTGCTTCGCGAAGGTGACGGCGTCGCCGCGCGCGTCCTCAAGAATCTCGACGTCGACATCGAGCAGACGCGCCAGGAGATCCTCAAGGAGCTCGATCCCAATTTCAACGCGCAAGAAGAAAGCGCCGTTCCCGAACAGCCCGAGAAACCGCAGCAAGCCGAGAAGAAGGGTGAAGTCAAAACTCCCGCGCTGAAAGCCTTCGGTCGCGACCTGACGGAGATCGCCCGCAAAGGCGACATGGATCCGGTCATCGGTCGCCAGAGCGAAATCGAGCGTGTCATCCAGGTTCTCTGCCGTCGCACAAAGAACAATCCCGTACTGCTCGGCGAAGCAGGCGTCGGCAAGACCGCCATCGTGGAAGGCCTCGCGCAGGAAATCGCGAAAGGCAACGTTCCGGAACTCCTCCGCGAGAAACGCGTCATCACGCTGGATCTCGCGCTCATGGTCGCCGGCACCAAGTATCGCGGCCAGTTCGAGGAACGCATCAAGGCGGTGATGGACGAGATTCGCCGCGCGAAGAACGTCATCCTGTTCATCGACGAGCTTCACACCATCGTCGGCGCTGGCTCGGCGGAAGGCACGATGGACGCCTCCAACATCATCAAGCCCGCGCTCAGCCGTGGTGAGATGCAGTGCATCGGCGCGACGACGCTGAACGAGTATCGCAAGTACATCGAGAAGGACGCCGCGCTCGAACGCCGCTTCCAAAGCGTGAAGGTCGAGGCTCCGTCCATCGACGACGCCATCGCAATCCTCAAGGGACTCCGCGGCAAGTATGAGGAACATCACAAGGCGGAGATCACCGACGCTGCCGTCGAATCCGCAGTGAAGATGTCGGATCGCTACATCACGGATCGTTTCCTGCCCGACAAGGCCATCGACCTCATGGACGAAGCTGGTTCCCGCGCGCGCATCGGTGCGATGACCCGCCCGCCGGAGCTCAAGGACATCGAAGTCGAGATCGAACAAATCAAGGTCCAGAAGGAAAAGGCGATCAAAGAACAGGACTTCGAAGGCGCCGCCGCGATGCGCGACAAGGAAAAGCACGCGAAGGAAAAACAGGAATCCGTGCTCACCGCGTGGAAGTCCAGCCGCGAAGAGAAGCGCGTGAAAGTCGACGAGGAAGACATCCTTCAGGTTGTCGCCAAGTGGACTGGCATTCCCCTCAAGCGCATGGAGCTTGGCGAAGCCCAGCGTCTGCTCGCGATGGAAGACGAGATGGCGAAGACGGTGATCGGTCA
This sequence comes from Verrucomicrobiota bacterium, assembly GCA_016713365.1. GTDB lineage: Bacteria > Verrucomicrobiota > Verrucomicrobiia > Limisphaerales > JADJPG01 > JADJPG01. The sequence continues at coordinate 106,466 of JADJPG010000021.1, forward strand.
GAAGGAAGCCGTCAGCGCGATGTGCAAGGCACTCCGCCGTTCCCGCGCGGATCTCAAAGATCCGAAGCGCCCCATCGGTACGTTCGCGTTGCTCGGGCCCACCGGCGTGGGCAAAACGCTGCTCGCGAAATCGCTGGCCGAATCGATGTTCGGTGATTCCAAAGCGCTCATCCAGCTCGACATGTCGGAATACATGGAACGCCACAATGCCTCGCGCATGATTGGCTCGCCTCCGGGTTATGTCGGCTACGAGGAAGGCGGTCAGTTGACCGAACAGGTCCGCCGCAAGCCGTACTCGGTGGTGCTCTTCGACGAAATCGAGAAGGCGCATCCGGACGTCATGAACATGCTGCTGCAAATCCTGGAAGAGGGCAAACTCACGGACAACATCGGTCGGGTCGTCAATTTCCGGAACACCGTCATCCTGCTCACCTCCAACGTGGGTGCGGACACGATCAAGAAGCAGTCCACGATGGGCTTCTCCTCGATCAACGATCAGAACAGCTACGAGAAGATGCGTGAGAAGATCATGGACGAGGCCAAGCGCCAGTTCCGTCCGGAATTCCTCAATCGTCTTGATGACATCATCGTCTTCCGCACGCTGACCAAGCCGGACCTCATTGAGATTCTCGACCTCGAAATCAAGAAGGTCGAAGACCGCCTCAAGGGCAGAAACCTGAAGCTCGTCCTCGACGACAAGGCGAAAGACCTGCTTGTGGAGAAGGGCTACGACCCGACTTACGGCGCGCGTCCGATGCGTCGTTCCGTCGAGCGCTTCCTTGAAGATCCGCTCGCGGAAGAAATCCTGCGCGGCAATCTCCACGACGGCGACCCGGTGTCCGTCACCGTGGAAGATGGGAAGATGATCTTCAAACAGAACACTCCAACTTCCGGCGCGCTGTCCAGCTAAGCGCTGACTTTCTCACACGCCGCTTGCCTTCGGGCAGGCGGCGTTTTTCTTTTTGCAGGCGGTCTGCGAGCCAGAATTTGCTTCTGATTTCCCCTCCACTCGACCAAGCTGGCTACAGCAGGTGAACCTATGGGCTCCACGTTGAGTCACTTCCGAAGATTCATCGGTCGCTTCACCGGCAGCCGTCGTGACCAGACCCTCGACGAGGCTGTCTCGGATTCCTACGCTATTGCCCCGGCGGAACCACTGACACCGTCCCCTGCCGGCGTGGTCATTCCGAATTACGAACTCCTCCGTTCCATCGGCAGCGGCGCTTATGGCGAAGTCTGGCTCGCGCGCGGCGAGATCGGTGTCTACCACGCAATCAAGGTTGTCCACAAACGCAGCTTTCCGGACCGCAGCCCATTTGAGCGGGAATACCGCGGCATCCTCCAATACACGCCCATCTCACGCACCCACCACGGGCTCGTTCCCATTCTGCACGTCGGGCGCGACACCGGCACCGGCTTCTTCTACTACATCATGGAACTGGCGGATTGCGTGGAACGCGGGCGCGGCATCGAGCCATCCGCTTACACCGCGCGAACCCTGGCCCATGAACTCGACACTCGCGGACGCCTCCCGGCCCAGGAATGTCTGCACCTCGGCATGGAACTCTGCGAAGCGCTTCGTTATCTCCACTCGAAGCAACTCATCCATCGCGACATCAAGCCCGCGAACATCATCTACGTAAACGGAGTCGCCAAGCTGGCGGACGTCGGGCTTGTCACACACATTGCCGAAGCTCGGCGCGATCCCAAGCAGCTTGGAACCGAAGGGTTCACTCCGCCCGAAGGACCGGGCACTCCGTGGGCGGATGTCTATAGCCTCGGCAAAGTCCTGTGCGAAGCCAGCCTCGGCGCCGCTGCGCTGCAGGGAACTCCCGTCTCGCTCGAGGACGTGGAGGACGGCGAACGCGCACGGCTCCAGCAGCTGTCCGAAGTTTTCTTCAAAGCCTCCCACGATGAACTTTCTGGTCGCTATCAGGCCATCGACGAAATGCACGACGCGTTAATGAAGTTGCAGGACCAGTTCGCGCAAGAATCCTGACGTCCCCTGCCCTCCTTCCGGAATCTCCCTTGGAAAGAAAAAGGCCGGACTTTCGTCCGGCCTTCGCGATTTGAGACTCAACGTCCGTTTACTGACGCAGACGGTAGATCTTGATTCCCGATCCCGCGCTCACCGACACCGTGTTCTTGCCACGCACCACCGTCGGTGCAGCGGAAACCGCCGTCCAGACCGTGTTCGCCACCGGTGTAGCCAGTGCGGAAGTTTCTTCCAAGACAGACGGCGTCGAAGAAGCCGCCCACGACAGCACCACCTGGTTGCCATTGCGAACGATCTCCAGGCGCGGCTGTGCCGTGCCCGCGACGAACGTCACGATGCTCGGGTTCGGGCTGAGCGCGTTGTTCGCCAGGTCAGCGACATTCTCCACCCAGACTTCATACGTTTCGCCCGCGGTCAACGGATTGAGCGGGGTGAAGATCACCGTCCGTCCATCGGCCTGCAGCGCCGCCGCGGAAGCATCGTTGTCCGGAAGGATCGAGTAGCTGAACGGCTCCGCTGCGGAACCCGCCTCCAGCAGTTCGTTGAAGCGCACCACCACATCCGTCAGGTTCGTGCTGAACGCCTCGACAATCTGCGGTCCGACCACATCGGGCACCACCGTCAATGTCGCCGTGCGGCTCGTCACCGACGCACCGTACTTCGACACCTGCACGCTGAACGTTCCGCCATTATCGCCTGCCACCGTCGGCAGGAACGTGTAGGTCGGCTTCGTCTCGCCGGAGATCGGGCTGCCGTCGCGGAACCATTGGTAGTGCAACGGCAGGCCGCTCGGATTGCTCACGCCCACCGAGAGCGTCGTAGGATTATTCTCATCCGCCGTGCGATCCGCGAGATCCTGCGCAATCGCCAGCGTGCCGCCCAGATTGCGCGGAGCCAGCGGGTAACCAATCGCCGCACCCGCCAGCGCGTTCGCATCGGGAGCATCCGTATCCGGCGAATCCACCGGCGTCGGCACACCCGTGCCCGCGAGACGCGCCGCCACCTTGATGTAATCCGGGCCCACGGCGCCCTTGTACAAACCTTCGATGAAATACGCCCGGCCCGCGCGCAGCGCGAACGGCGACGACGTCAGGCGGTCCCAGTTATATGGCGCATTCTCCGTGCTCTGGCGCAGGATTTCCACCTTGCCCGCTTCCGAAGTTCCATTCGGATTCAGATTCACCACACCCAGCTGGCGCGTGCGCGCGTAGAAAACCCAGTTGCCCGACACCGGCGGGATGAACACGCCGCGAACGCGCGCGCCATAACCTTCCCGGGCATCGTCCGTCGCATACACCAGGCGCGAATCAAACGCCCGCAACGTGTCCGCCCGGTCCGGATTGTTCGGATAATCAGAATCCGCGAGTATCGATTCCACCGTGATCGCCGGGTCCTCCACCGGGAACGACTCCATCAACAACCCGTTCCCCACACCCGACGCCCACGAACGGAACGCCGGCGAACTCGACCCCGCGACATTGCCGACGGAATCCGTCGCACCGCTCAACGTCACCGTGTAATCCGTGTCTTCCGCCAACGGCGTGCCCAGCACCAGCACCACGGAACGCTCATTCGTCACGATTACCGACACTGGATTCCCACCGCCCGGCACCGAGTAAATGGACGGCGAACTCACGCTCTCCGGAGTCACCGGTTCGCTGAACTCCACGATGATCTGGTCCAGCACCGCCACGCCGCCTCCGTCCACCGTCGGATACGAGAAGATCGCCTCCACTATCGGCGCCGCCGTGTCCGCAGACACCGTCACCTGCGCGGAGGAGCTCCGCTGAGTCGCCAGCGAATTGTAAACCTCCACGTAATACGTACCCGAATCACTCACCTGCGCCTGCGCGACCGTATATGTCGGCAACGTCGCCCCGGCGATCGCGCCCACACCCTCCTTGTACCATTGATAGAACAACGGCGCACCCGTCGCAGCCACACTCAGGCTGAACGACCGGTTCTGCTCCACCGCCGTCGAACCCACCGGATTCGACGTAATCGCCGGAGCCACGATCTCCACCTCCGCCAGCATCATCGCACTGAAGCCATAGCCGTAAGGCCCGTTCGCCATGCCTGAAGGCGTCGCGTTTGTATACTGCTTGCACGTAATCGTGAACGTCCCGTCCGGGAACGGCACAATATCATTCCAACCCACCACGGCGCCTTCCGCATTGCCACCGCTGTTGAACGCCGCCTCCCCCGCCGTCAGACCCGCCGCCGGGAACGTCACCGCCGTCAACACCCCCGGGCCGCCATTGCCGTTGATGTGCGCATCAGACCAACCCTCCGCCGAGATCATCGCCACCGACCACCGCGTGCCGTAGCCACCATTACGCGCCGTCGAACCGCGGAACACATACCGCTTGTCCGGATTCAACCCGCCCACCGTCAACGTCACAAAACTCTCCGTCGTATTCGGCGGCACCGCCCGCACACCCACCAAGCCGTCATTCGCCAAATCGACGATCCCATAAAACAACCGCGCCATCGGCGAATTCGTCGACAACGGCCGACCCACCGTGCCGAAATCATCCGGACCGCCCGTGCGCGTAAACGTCACCGTCGCCGTCAACGGCGTCCCCGTCAGATAATCCGTCAATGGCCCCGAAGAATCGGCCGGCGCACCCATGTCCAGATTCGAAACATTGGGCCCCGTAATCGCCCATCCATTTGCCACCGGCGCCGTCGAGGCCCGATGATCATTGAACGCAATCCAGTTCGTCGTTTGCGCACCCGCCGGAGCCACCGCGGCGATCCACGCCACCGCCGTCAGCACTCCGCTCACCGTCAATTTGAGCAGTCGATTTATCTTCATAGTTGGTTTTGGTTGTAGGTTCAGAGAAAAGCCGGGAACTCCACTCCACCCACCCGCCCCATGCCCAAGCCGCTTGAGGCAAAAGGATGGGAATTCAACCTGAAGAAATGCTCCAGGCATACGCTCAGGACCTGCGTTTGGGGACAGGCATCAAGCATCTTGAGAAAGGTGGACTTCCGAAAAACTGCCCCAAAACCGCCCCGAAAAGCAATCCAAAACTCTTTACAAATCACTCCTCGACCCTCCTCCGCGGAGCGCCAAACGCCGCTGCCGCGCGCTCGACCAGCTCATTCCCCTCCCGCAGTAGGAGCCGAACGAACCGCCGCCGCGCCTCGGATAGTCCCCCCTCCTTCGCGTCCATTCGCGCCTCTCGCGGGCAAACGGGACGCGTGCCGGCGTGACCTTCAGCGACTTGTTTCGACGATAATCCTTGATGGAAATACATAGCTCGGCTTTCCTCGCCACAGGAAAAATGAAGCCCTTGGAACAATCACCAGTTTACCCACCAATGCACAACCCTGTGTACACTCTGCGGCCTAATATCTATTAGGCGTCATGAGCACCCCTCCCGTTGAGATTCGTCCGTGTAGAGAGTGCCCGTTCACACGCGGCAGACAGTATCGCGTCCGCCAGAGTTTCGCTGCGTTGCGGGACTCTTTTACCGTCGGCGAGGTTATGACCTTCGACTCAGATGCGTGGTCTCGATACGACGGCATCACCGGTTATTTCTTTCGTCACTCGGGTCGAGAGACCCTTCGAGTTTGGGACATCGACGACGATGCAGACATCCAGATTTGGCGGGAGCTTTTTGAGGAGCTTCCTGATACCGTCGCACACAATGATGTCTCCTGAGAAACTAGCCTTGTAACTCATTAGATGGGAACGAGGCGGTAGTTCAGGCTCTGGCCATGCTCTCCAGGCGTTGGGGCTTCTTGCTCTTCATCTTCGCTTCTTCCTTCACAGCCACTGGTTGTAGGATTTTCTTTTGACTCCATTCTCGGTTGAACTAGCCTCGCGCCACCAATACTTATGAGAATCGGCATCAATACTTTCCTGTTCACGTCTCCCTTCACCACGGAGAGCGTCAAGCTGTTCCCCATGTTCAAGAAGTGGGGCTTCGAGACGGTCGAGATTCCGGTCGAATCTCCCGAGCACATCGACGCCGCGAAGGTGAAGGCCGCCGCGGACAAGCACGGCCTGGCCATCGGTTCCATCTGCGCCTGCATAGGTCCCGGACGCGATTTCCGCGGCACCGCCGCCGAGCAGAAGACGGCGATGGTTTACTGCAAGGCGATCATTGACCAGGCCGCGATCATGGGCTGCCCGCGCATCATCGGGCCGATCTATTCCGTGGTCGGCAAGGCGGACGCGGTGGAGCCCGCGGCGCAAAAGAAGGAATTCGCGCTGGTGGTGAAGAACCTGAAGGTGCTGGCCGCTTACGCCGCGAAGAAGGGCGTCGATCTCTGCATTGAGCCGCTCAACCGTTTCGAGACGGATTTCCTGAACACGTGCGACAAGGGTCTAGCGTTGATCAAGGCGGTCGGCGCGAAGAATGTGAAGCTGCATCTCGATACGTTCCACATGAACATCGAGGAGAAGAATCAGGCGGACGCGATTCGCAAGGCGGGCAAGCTGCTGGGGCATTTCCACGCGTGCGGCAGCGACCGCGGCACGCCGGGCAACGATCACATCGATTGGAAGCCGATCATCAAGGCGTTGAAGGATATTGGCTACAAGGGCGACCTGGTGATCGAGAGCTTCACCACCGACGTGAAGGTGATCGCGCGCGCCGCCGCCATCTGGCGTCGCATCGAGCCGACGACGAACGAGATCGCCGTCAAAGGCATCAAGTTTTTGAAGAAGGTGCTGTAAGCCGGCACCCGAACGTTTCTGAGTTGAAGCCCGGTCGCAAAACGACCGGGCTTCGCTGTTTTCACGGCTGGCGGCGGCCCTGAAATCGCGCCGGTTTTCGGGCAGATTTTCGCTTGCCAGCCTCCAAAACCTCCCGTAAACATTTGCTCCAGCTATCTATCTGCATGTTCTGGTATCGATCGATGAAGCTGCATGAATAAGCCTCAACCGCTGGGGGTCATTTGAGTCGCCCCTTCTCTCCTCGTTCCTCCTATTCCCCGGGTTCCGCTGTTAGAGTAAATGGCAAGATTCGTGCGCGGGAAGTGCGCGTGATCGGGACAGACGGCCAGCAGCTCGGAGTGATTCCCCTGGCGGACGCCATCAATCTGGCGCGCGCCAAAGGCGTGGATCTCGTCGAGATTGCAGCGACGGCGAATCCGCCCGTCTGCCGCCTCGTGGATTTCGGCAAGTACCGCTACGAGCAGGCCAAGAAGGAAAAGGAAGCGCGGAAGCATCAGCACGCGAACAAGGTGAAGGAGATTCAGCTGAGCCCGGGCATCGATCCTCACGATTTCGGGGTGAAGCTCAGTCATGCGATTGATTTCATGTGCGAGGAGATGAAGGTGAAGGTCACGCTTCGCTTCCGCGGCCGCGAGATGGCGCACAAGGAATTTGGGTTCCAGCAGATCGAGAAGTTCACCAAGGAAGTTGCCCCTTACGGGCATCCAGATTCACCGGCGAAACTGGTCGGCAAAGGCATCACAGTGATGTTCAGCCCGCTGCCACGCAACAAGCGCGCGAAGAATCCAAGGCAGGCGGAAATCGACGCGGAACGCGCAGCCGGCGGCGGCCCGGCGGCAGAAGAGACGCACGACGAAGACGAGCATGAGCAACACGCCAGCGAGTCGACGCCTGTGCAGGTGAAGACCGGCGGCAAGGGCCCGCAGAAGCCGGCTTCGTCCGACTCCTTTAACAATCCGTTCTCGAGCCTGGACATCAATGCGCCCCGGAATCCTCCCGCTGATCAGCAGCCGGAATCCTGAGCGCAACGTTCGAACTCAGCAGGGGCATTCACCCGCAAGTCGGCACAGGCCCGAATTATCCGGCCCGGTGACCCCATGCCTTGACGAGCTCCGGAAATCTACAACCGGTGCAGACCGCGTTCGAGTGTCCGCAGAAGTCCCGCACCACCTGCAGCAACCCTTGCTGCATCGCCGCGGTCTTCAATCCCCGAGGCATTGCGCCACCCAGCAGGCGCTGGCGGGCGAGCTTTAAAACCGAGTTATCCTCCGCAGCGGGCCACGCGAAGTAACGTCGTTCCATCTCGCGACGGAGCGATTC
>JADJPG010000022.1 GCA_016713365.1 Verrucomicrobiota bacterium
GTTCCTTCATCAGCGCTTCAAGGCTCGGCAGAAACTCCGAGTGCAACAGCTGCCGCTTCGAAAGATTGATGGAGACGGTGAGTTGATATCCACGCCGCCGCCAGTCCGCGAGGCAGTCGAGCGCCTGGACCACGACCAGATTCCCGAGTTGAAGAATCAGTCCCTTCTCTTCCGCGAGAGGGATGAACACATCGGGAGACACCCAGCCATACTTCTCGTCATGCCAGCGGGCCAGGGCTTCCACTCCTACGACGCGTAAATCACCGGTCGCGATCAGCGGTTGGTAGAACGTGGTAATCGCGTTCTCGGCAACGGCGTTCGACAGGCGGATAAACAGGTCGGCCTTGCCCTTCGCGTCGTGACCGTTCGGAAATCCCTTGAATTCACGCCAGCAGTCCCGTCCGTCCGCCTTCGCCACGTAGAGAGCGTAATCGGCCTGCTGCATCAGCAACGTCGGCTCCTCGGAATCGTCAGGGAACAATGCCGATCCCATGCTGAGCGACACCGCCGCCGCCATGTGGGCCTTTACCGTCTGCTGCTTAACCGCGCGAGTCAGCTTGTTGCAGACCGCGGCAACACTCGCGCGGTCCTGCAAATCCGTGATCAGAAGCACCATCTCGTCGCCACCCCAGCGGCAGACCGTGTCCGTCGTGCGCAACCGCGTCTTGAGCGTGTTGGCGACGGTGACGATCACTTCATCTCCAACCTTGTGTCCGTATCCGTCGTTGATCTGTTTGAAGTTGTCGATGTCCACCATCACGATCGCGACCTTGGTCCCCATTCGCAACGCACGCGCCGTCTCCTGCTGTAAACGCTCTTCAAAGAGGCGACGATTCGGAAGTCCCGTGAGCTGATCATGCAGCGCCGTTTCCTCGGCCTGGTTCTTCAGCGAGATCAATTCCTGTTCAGCCTGTTTTCGCTCCGTGACGTCGTGCCCATACAGATACGCGACACCTTCAGGCGAGACCGAGGTGCTGGAGAACGAGTAGATGCGATTGGCGCAGGTTACTTCGACCTCCTGCCGCTGCCCCGTCGTGTGCAGCGCTTCCGCAAGCCGGCGCAATTCCGGAGCCACAAACCCGCCCACCACGCATTGCCACTGGCTCAAGAGCGGCAGGCTGGCGTCATTCGCGTAGACGATTCGGAAATCGCGGTCGACTTGCAGCACGGGATTCGGATTGTCCGCCGGGAATCGAGCGAGCAGCCGAATCTTCCCCTCCGTTTCCAGTCGCTGGTGAATGATGCGTTCCGCTACGCGCAGGCGAATGAACAAATCCTCGCGATCGATCGGCTTCGAAAGAAAGTCATCCACGCCGGCGTCCATGCTCAACCGGAAATCCTGCCGGCTGCTCCGCGCCGTCTGAAGAATGAAGTAGGTGTAGTGCTCCAGCTCCATTTCCCGGATCTTCTGGCACAGCTCCAAGCCGTCCATCTCCGGCATCATCCAGTCGCTGATGACAATGTACGGGTGATGCTCCGCGAATGCCTGAAGGGCCGCGCGCCCGTTATTGGACAAGATCACCTCATGCCCGAAGCCTTGCAGCGTGGCTTTCAGGAAAAGCCTCGCGACTGCATCGTCTTCTGCGACCAGAATCTTCATTCACGTATTTTGCCCCGCCCGCACCAACCACCAAATCACACATCACTTCCCAATCACTGCCCTCATCTTGATCGGCGGAACGAGCCTTCCCTTGAGGAGTTTGCACACCCGAACGCTCGAAGGGAGACCTGCCAGACTCACCTCATTCGCTGAACATCCGGATTGAGCTCGGCGGCGGAGCCTGTTTAAAGTTCCTCCGTGCGCACCACTGTTGTCACCTTGATCGCCTGCCTCCTGCTCGGTTTCGCCTCAAACCTGTCCGCAGCCACGGCCCGCATCGTCAAAGTGCTACCTCAGTTCACCGACCTTCAGGGACGCGTCGCCCTCAACCCGAGTCTCTACGAACGCGACGCATATCAGGCCCTGCTCCGCAGCAGTCCCGAAAAGCGTTCCGGGCTGCAGTTCGCCGTCCAATGGGGCTCGCGCGACACCACGCGCGCTGTCCTGCGAATCGAACTCCGCGGCAACCGTGGCAAGCTCGGCACCAAGGCCACCATCGAATCGCCTGTGAAGTATCGTGGCATGTTCACCTCGTGGACCAAAGTTTCCCTCTCCGGCGACGCTTACCGAAACTTCGGAGAACTCAGTGCGTGGCGGGCGACGTTGTGGGATGGCGATAATCTTCTTGCCGAGCAAAAGTCGTTCTTGTGGTGACGGCGGGCGGCGGTTCCGGTCGGAAGCATTTCCTCCAAAATTCTGCGTGATTTTCAGGCTGCCGATCCGTAGGTTCGCCGCATGATCCTTTGGTCGATTGCCCTGTTCACCGTCATCTGCGTCGGAATTGTCGGTTACTACCAAGGTGCTTTGCGCGCCGCTTTCTCCTTGCTGGCCCTGCTCCTGGCCGCGCTGCTCGCCAGCCCTCTGGGTTCATTGCTCGGGCCGCTGCTCGCCATCTTTGGCGTGAAGAACCCGGTCATGATCGCCTTCCTCGCGCCCATCGTCGGATTTCTTATTGTCCTTGTGGCCTTCAAGCTGGGGGCGATCGCGGTGCACAAGAAGGTGGATACTTACTACAAGTACAAGACCTCGGACACCCAGCGCCTGCTCTTCGAGCGCATGAACGCCCGCGTCGGCGCCTCGGTCGGCGTGGCGAACGGTTTCATCTACGTGCTGGTAATCGGCACCTTCATCTACTCCCTCGGTTACCTGACCGTTCAGGTGGCATCCTCGGAGGAGGATAGCTGGGCCATGCGCCTCGTGAATCGTGTCAGCGACGACATGCACACCACGGGCATGACGAAGGGCGTCGCGCCGTTCATGCCCAAGTCGGAACTCTACTACGACGGCGCGGACGTGGTGGCGAACATCTTCCACACGCCGCTCTTGCAACGTCGGCTCGCCAACTATCCTCCATTCCTGCTGATTGGCGAAAACGATCAGTTCACCGGACTTTCGGACACAGGCTTCCAGGGCGACTGGCTCAAGGGCGCGCTGACGTTCGGAAGTTTTGTAAACCATGAGAAGGTGAAGCCGCTCATCGAGAATCATGATGTCGTCACCAACGTCCTCGGCATGCTGGGCGGTGACTTCAAGGATTTGAAGGTTTACCTCGAGACCGGCAAGTCCCCGAAGTACGACGAGGAACGCATCCTCGGCCATTGGGAATTCGACTACAAGGCCTCGGTCAATGCGACCCGTCGCAAGAAGGTCAACATGGGATCGGCGCAATTGACCCAACTGCGGCGCTATCTCGCGGCGTCCTTTCTCAACTCCGTCCTGACCACCACCGTGGATCAGAAGGCCCAACTCAAGCACGCGACTTCGGGCGACAAACCGCCGAAGATCACAAAAGGCAGCTGGAAGAATGTCGATGGCAAATACGTTTTGACCATCCGGGACAACGATCAAAGCATCGACTTGGAAGCTCAAATAGACGGCAAGACACTGCAGTTCACTCGTGACGGAGTCGTGCTGGTGTTCGAGAACACCCGCGTTTAGGAATCCACCTCGGCGCCTCGGGACGCCCGGGCGAATCACTTGTCCGCGCCGCCGCCTGAAGCCGGGGAGGCTGCCGTCGGCGTGGGACGTGCAGGTTGGAAGCGAGTTCCGTTGTAAGGGAACGGCTCAGAGACCACAGCGGGTCGATCAATGGCCGGAAGTGCCATCGCCGGCTGTGGAGGAGAAGAAATCGGCTTCGCAGCCTGGGACGGAGGAGGTGCCACAATCACTTTGTCTTCCTGATTCGCCGCCGTGATGTCGGGCTTTGGTGGGCTGACTCTGAGCGACGCCACCAATCCCACCGCGAGACACGCAAAAACGGTCAAGCCCGCCAGGCAAACCAAAACCGGCTTGCTCTCGATCAGACGGGCCATCTGTTCTCGAAATGTGAGTTCCTCCGGCGGCTCCGGCTTCTGCAGCCGGTCAATCACCGCCTCCGAAAAACCCTTCAGCACTCGCCGCGGCGGCGCCACCGGCTTCTTGGCCGCCAGCATTCGTTGCAGCTCGCTCTGCTTGTCATGATCGGCATCCATAACTACTTGAGGTAATCAGACAAATACGCCTGAAGTTGTTGTCGCGCGTAAAACAACCGAGACCGCACCGTGCCCACATTGCAGTCCATGATGCTGGCAATCTCCTCGTGCGCCAGTCCTTGCACGTCGTGCAACGTCACCACCAAACGATGCACTGGAGAGAGCTTCAGCATCGCTTCATTAAGCTTCCCCTGCAACTCGCTCAATCCAGCGTCGCGTCGCGGAGTGTTCTCGGACACCAGACTGACCATGTCCGGATCGTGCTCCGCATTGAAATCCATCGCGTTCAAGCTGAGATGCGACTTGTTCTTACGTGACTTGAGGAAGTTGATCGTCTTATTGACCGCGATGCGGTAGACCCACGTGTAGAAGCTGGAGTCGCCCTTGAAAGATTTCAGGGCCTGAAAGCCCTTGATGAATGCCTCCTGCGCGAGATCCACGGCATCCTCGCGATTGCCCGTCATGTGATAGATCGTCGCGTAGACACGCTCCTGATAGCGCCGGACCAGTTCGTCGTAGGCGACCATGTCCCCTTGCTGCGCCCGCTGCACAAGGATCAAGTCTTCAGTGGTATCGGCGGGGGGAACATCCGGAACGGATCGTTCCATCGCCGGAGCTTCAGGCGTTACCCGCGATGGAGCCGCTTCGCTCATACGGCATCAGCCGCGGGCACCAAGGGACGCGGTTTGATGCGCCAGGTAATCCGCCAGGGCGCTCAGACCCACGGCGTTTTCCGAATCAGGCAAGGCCTTAAGCTGGGCGCGGGCGAAATCGAGGTGTTCCGTCACGGCCCGCCGCGAATCTTCCAGTGTTTGATGTTTCTGCAGCAATCCGACCATCTCGGGAAGAAACTCCGGCTTCCAGTCGACGACCATCGACTTGATCCGTTCCCGCTCGCCGGCGGAAGCGCGCTCCAGCGCAAGCAACACCGGAAGGGTCAGCTTGCCCTTGGCCATGTCGGTCCCGAGGCTTTTGCCGACGACTGCTTCGGAGCCGAACAGATCGAGGCAGTCATCGTACACCTGATACGCAGTGCCGATGGACATGCCATACTGACGCAACGCACTCCTTTGCACTCCGCCAGCTCCGCTCAGATACGCGCCTAAATCACACGAGAGCGCAAACAGCTCGCCGGTTTTCATCTGTAAGACTTTGAAATATTCCGCGCGGGAAAGTTCAAAATTTTTTCGGCGCTGGGTCTGCAAAATTTCACCGGAGCACACCGTATTGGTCGCTGCGGCCACCTCCCGGCAGATCTCCGTGGTCGGAAAACCCGCGGCGAGCTTTAACGCATGGGCGAATAGACAGTCCCCCAATAGAACGGAAATCTCGTTACCCCAATTGGCCGCCAGAGTTGGACGGCTGCGACGAATCCGGGCCTCATCCATGACGTCGTCATGGACCAGCGTGGCCAAGTGAACCATTTCGATGATCACCGCCACCATCACATGCGGCTCGCCGATCTTGCCGGTCGCCCCACCGCTTAACGCCACCAAGGCTGGCCGGAGCTGTTTGCCCTGATTGGTCAGCGCATATTCCGCGTAGACCGCTATGTCGCGTTCAAACTCATTGATCTGGTCACCCAATCGCTCCACCACGGCACGCAGGAATGGTTCCGCCGGCGCAATGATGTGCTTCCACGCCAAATTGTTATCCATGGCTGGGGGTGCCGGACTGGAGGCAACTTTGGGGCTGGGTTGGGAAACCAACATGCGGGAGAAAGCTAGGGTTCCATCGAGGCCAAGTCAAACCGTTACGCGGAAGGTCTAAAGGCATCAGGATAAACGTTCCAAAACAAAACGCCCGGCAAACTCGAGTCCACGAGGTTGCGCGGGCGTCGAAAACAAGCGCTTAATTCTAGCGCTGACGGCGCTTCACCTTGAGTTGCGCCAGCGAGTGCATGAGTGACGCCTGAACGGTGGCCGTCTCTTCTTCGCTGAGCTTCTCCGACAATCGGGCCTCCGCGCGCTTCCGCGCTTCTTCGGCCTTCGCTTCATCGATGTCGTCGGACTTGATGGCCATGTCGGTCATCACCGCGACCCGGTCGCCCGTGATTTCCACGAAGCCTTCGCCGATGGCGAGGAAATGATCCTGCCCGGCTTTCCGGGCGACCAATTCGCCCGCGACCACCTGGGTCATCAGCGGGACGTGCATCGGAAAGATGCCCATCTCGCCTTCCACGCCGGGCAGCGTAACCATGTCCACGTCGGCGGAGTAAATCTTCGCCTCGGGCGTGACAATTTCGAGTTTCAGTGTGGCCATGAGATGTCTTACGCATCACGTCTCACGCATCACGTCTCTCACGTAAACCGTGAAGCGTGATTCGTGAAAGCAGATGCCTACGCTTCTTTAATCTCGTCGATGCCGCCCTTCATGTAGAAGTTCACCTCGGCGACGTCGTCGTGCTTGCCTTCGAGGATTTCCTTGAAGGCGCGGACCGTTTCCGCCACCGGCACCTGCTTGCCTTCGCGACCGGTGAAAACCTGCGCGACGGTGAACGGCTGGCTGAGGAAGCGTTGAATCTTACGCGCACGGAAGACGGTGAGCTTGTCCTCGGGAGAAAGCTCATCCATGCCCAGAATCGCGATGATGTCCTGCAGATCCTTGTAGCGCTGGAGCACTTTCTGGACGCCGCGTGCGACGTTGTAGTGTTCTTCGCCAACGATGTCTGGAGTCAATGCACGGGAGTTCGACGCGAGAGGATCGACAGCCGGGAAGATGCCCAACTCAGCGATGGAACGCTCGAGAACGATGGTCGCATCCAAGTGCGCGAACGTGGTTGCCGGCGCGGGGTCGGTCAAGTCGTCCGCGGGCACGTAAACCGCTTGGAAGGAGGTGATGGAACCCTTCTTCGTCGAAGTGATGCGTTCCTGCAAGTTACCCATTTCCGCGGCGAGGGTCGGCTGGTAACCGACCGCCGACGGCGTGCGGCCGAGGAGCGCGGAAACTTCAGAACCGGCCTGCGAGAAACGGAAGATGTTATCGACGAACAGGAGCACGTCCTGGTTCTTTTCGTCGCGGAAGTACTCGGTCACAGCGAGCGCGGAAAGCGCGACGCGGAGACGGGCTCCCGGTGGTTCGTTCATCTGGCCGTAGACCAGGCCGATGCGGGATCCTTCTTCGAGAATCGGCAGGCCCTTGTCATCGACCATCGGATGCCCCTTGGCGTCCTTTTTGGTCTTGATGACGTTGGCTTCGATCATTTCGTTGTAGAGATCGTTGCCCTCGCGGGTGCGCTCACCGACGCCGGCGAACATCGAGATGCCGCCGTGCAGTTTCGCGATGTTGTTGATCAGCTCCATGATGACGACGGTCTTGCCGACGCCGGCACCACCGAACGCACCGACCTTGCCACCCTTCAAGAACGGGCAGATCAGATCGATGACCTTGATACCCGTGGTCAGCACCTGTGGCGAGGTGGACTGGTCCACCAGCGGAGGCGCGGAACGATGGATGGAGAGATACTTGTCAGCCTTGACGGGACCCTGCTCGTCCACGGCCTCGCCAGTCACGTTGAACACGCGACCCATGACCGCCTGACCGACAGGCATGGCGATCGGCCCGCCCGCGTCGATGAGCTCCATGCCGCGCTTGAGACCTTCGGTGGTGCTCATGGCGACGGCGCGAACCCAGTTGTCGCCGAGGTGCTGTTGCACTTCGAGCGTCAGCTTGGTCTTGCCCTGCCCTGGCAGGTCGTATTCGACCGTCAGAGCGTTGTAGATGGCCGGCAACTGCGTCGTGAACTCCGCGTCCACGACCGGGCCGATGATTTGAACGATTTTGCCTTTGTTCATGCGTGCTGAGAATTAACCCATCGCCATCTGGGCGGTGGTGATTTCCAAAAGTTCCTTCGTGATGTTCGCCTGACGCAGCTTGTTGTATTCGAGCGTGAGGTCCTTGATGAGCTGCTTGGCGTTGTCCGTCGCGTTCTTCATCGCCACCATGCGCGAGCTGTGCTCAGACGCCTTGGCTTAGAGGAGGAATTGATAGACCTGAAAATTGACGTAGTGCGGCAGGAGGTTGCCCAAGACCGCGGTCGGATCCGGCTCAAAGAGGTATTCGAGCTCGCTCTTCTTCAACTGACCGCCATCGCCATGACCATCCACCCCGGCTTCCAACGCGTGAATCTGTCCGATGGGCAGCAATGGACGCAGGTCGGGCTTCTGGGTAAGCGTGTTGATGAAGTTCGTATAGAGGACATCCACGCGATCCACCTCACCACTGAGGAACATCTCCTGGGCGAACCTGGAAATGGCACGCGCCTCGGAGAACATCGGATTGTCCTTGTAGGTGAACTCCGCCGCGAGATTACGCTTCGTCCGCGAAATAAACTGCGCACCCTTCTTGCCGGCACAGATGTAAACCGTCGTGTCCTTGTCGAGCTTGCCCGCTTCACGGAGCAAGTTCGAGTTGAGCGCGCCGCAAAGTCCCTTGTCCGTGCTGACGAGGATCACCGCGCGCTTCTTGCCGCCGCGAACCTCCATCAGCGGATGCGTGAACTCACCCGCGCCTTCGGTCACAGCCGAGAGCACATCGTTCATCAAGGTGGCGTAAGGGCGGCCCGCCAAAGCGGCCAGCTGCGCCTTGCGCATCTTCGACGACGCGACCATCTGCATGGCCTTCGTGATCTGCGCCGTGTTCTTGACCGACTTGATGCGTCGGCGGATGTCGCGTGTGCTCGGCATGAGAGCTTAGGGCTTAACGATAGGTCTGCTTGAACTCGCTGACCGCTGCCTTCAAGTCCGCCGCGAGGGCATCATTGATGGCGCCTTCCTTGCGGACGCGGTCGAGGAGAGCCTGCTTCCGGTTCGAGAGGAACTCGGTCAACTTGTTTTGGAAATCCTTCACCTTCTCAACCGCCACGTCATCAAGGAAGGCGTTCTGCATCGTCCACAGAATCGTCGCCTGCACTTCGACCGGCAACGGGTTGTATTGGTTCTGCTTGAACAGCTCGACGATGCGCTTGCCGCGTTCGAGGATGCCCTGCGTCTTCGCATCGAGGTCGGAACCGAATTGCGCGAACGCCGCGAGCTCGCGATATTGGGCGAGGTCACCCTTGATACGACCGGCGACCTGCTTCATCGCCTTGATCTGGGCGGCGGAACCGACGCGAGAGACGGAGAGACCGACGGAAATCGCCGGACGCACGCCTTGGTAGAACAAGTCGGTTTCGAGGTAAATCTGGCCGTCCGTAATCGAGATGACGTTCGTCGGAATGTAAGCCGACACGTCGCCCGCCTGCGTTTCGATAATCGGCAGAGCCGTCAAGGACCCGCCGCCGCTGCGTTCGTTCACACGGGCGGAACGTTCGAGCAAACGGCTGTGGAGATAGAAGACGTCACCCGGATACGCCTCGCGACCGGACGGACGCTTCAAAACGAGCGACACCTGGCGGTAAGCTACGGCCTGCTTGGAAAGATCATCATAGATGATGAGCGCATCCATGCCATTGTCCATGAACCATTCACCCATCGACGCGCCAGCGAACGGCGCGAGATACTGTGCAGCGGCCGGAGCATCAGCACCGGCGGCCACGATGATGGTGTATTCCATCGCGCCCGCCTTTTCCAACTCGGCGATGACGCGCGCGATGTTGGACTGCTTCTGGCCGACTGCGACGTAGATGTTGTAAACCGGACGGAAGCCAGCCTCGTTCGCGTTCTGCTTGTTGATGCGCGCCTGATTGATCATCGTGTCCACGCCGATCGTGGTCTTGCCCGTCGAACGGTCACCAATGATCAATTCGCGCTGACCGCGGCCCACCGGAATCATCGCGTCAATCGCCATGATGCCCGTCTGGAGCGGCTGGCTGACGGATTTACGCTTAATGATGCCAGGAGCGATTTTCTCCACCGGATAGAAAGCGTCTTCCTTAATCGGGCCCTTGCCGTCCACCGGACGACCAAGCGTGTCAACCACGCGGCCGAGCAATCCCTTGCCAACCGGCACAGAGAGCAGCTTGCCGGTGGTCTTGACCTCGGTGCCTTCGCGGATGCTCAGGTAGTCACCCAAAACAATGGCGCCGACCTCGGTTTCTTCGAGGTTCAGCGCGATGCCGATGACACCGTTGCCGAAATCGAGCATCTCGTTGAGCATCGCCTCGGTCAGGCCTTCGATCTTGGCCACGCCGTCGGAGATTTCGCGGACGATGCCGACGTTCTGCTTGGTCACCGACGTTTTAAGGCCGGAGATTTGCGCTTCAATTTCCTGGAGAATCGAACTCATAGCTCTATTTCAAATGATCACTGGGGTCTTAAAGACTTTCCGCCAAACTGTTCAAGCGCGCCTGCACGCTGCCGTCATACACATCACTGCCGACCTTCACACGAAGGCCGCCGATCAGCTCGCGGTTCACCGCGAATTCCACCTGCAATCCCTGTCCGTAGCGACGAGCCAGACTGGCCTTGATGCTTTCCTTCAACTCGGGCGCCGTCTCCACCGCGTTCTCGACGCGGGCCGAGCGGCGATCAATGTCCAGCTTCACCAAACGCTGAAAGTGGGAGAGAATCGCCACGTAACCGCGCGGCTTCTGCGCGATCACCGATTGCACCGCCTGACGAACCTTCGCATCTTCGAGCACGCCATTGGTGCGGCATGTCAGAAAGAGATGCTTCGCGTCGCGGCGGGCTTGTTTGGAAATCTTCATGCAGGTCGCAGATTTCGAAATCGACTAGGCAGCCAGCTGACGATTGGTTTCCTCGGCCAGGCGACGCTGATCTTCCGGAGTGAGCACCTTGCCCGTCACCTGAATCGCCGCCTTCACCGCGAGCGTTCCAATTTCTTTGCGCAGCTCGGACTTCATCCGCGCGAGTTCCGCATCGTTCGATTGGCGAGCCTTGTTAATGATATCCTGCGCGGCAGCGACCGCCTTCTGCGTTTCGGTCTCAGTGACCTTCGCGGCGGCGGCGCGGGCTTCTTCGATAATCTTGTTCGCCTGCGTGCTGGCCTGATTAATCAGTTCCTGGGACTTGGCCTGGGCATTCGCGAGATCGCGTTTGATCTGCTCCGCATCAGCCAAGCCTTTGGCGATGGTCTGGCGGCGCTGTTCCAGCACCGTCAAGATCGGCTTGTAGGCAAAGCGATGCAGCAGGAAGGCCACGATGCAGAAGCTGACCACCTGCGAGATGAACAGCGAGGTGTTGAAGCCGAACTGCTCGCCAGTCTGTTTGGCGATGTCGCCGATTCCGGCGGCGGCGATGAACAAGGTCTGATGCATAGTGAACTAAACTTTTCGTGATGCCATTTTCAGGCGCGGGGTTTCAGCCCCGCGCCTGAGATTGTTTACTTCGCGAGGAAGATCGCGAAGAACACGATACCTTCAGCGAAGGCAGTGCTCAGAATGGCTTGCACGAGAATCTTCGTAGCAGCGCCAGGATTCCGACCAACCGCTTCGGAGGCCTTCATGCCGATCATTCCGACACCAATCGCAGCGCCAGCCGCAGCAAAGGCGACGTGCAGGTTTCCGGTCATTTCAGCGAGTAATGGCATCAACATATGTGTTTCCTTTTAGTTGTTTCTCAGCGACGCCCGCAGTCTTGCCACGGTCCCGCCGCTGAAATCTTTCAGTGGGCGGCCTTTTCGTGACCATGACCATGTCCATGACTCTCTTCATCATGAGTGCAGATGAGGAGGGTGAACACTGCGGTAAGCAACATGAACACGAGCGCTTGCACCAAGCCGACCAGCAGCTCCATCGCGTAAAACGGCAGCGGCAGCAGCCAGCCAAAATAGGTACCCCCCATCAGCGCCATCGTTTCCAGCATGTTCTCACCAGCGAAAATATTTCCGTAAAGACGGAAGCTCAGCGACACCGGACGGAAGACGATGGAGACAACCTCCAGCACGCCAACCGCAAGGAAGACGACAATCATCAAGACTTTCAACGCACCCGTCGTATCGCCCTTGGGACCGAAGATGTGCATCAAGAAACCGCCAGGCCCATTGGCCTGCAGCGCCCATACCGTCCAGCAGGCGAAGAAAACCATGGCCATCGCGAGCGTCATGTTCAGGTCCGCGTTCACACCACGAAGAATCGGGCGCGAAATATGATGAAGATGACCGTTGGCGTCCGGCGTTCCCCAACCAATCGTGCCGACGCCGGGAATCAAACTGAACCAGTTCGTAAAGAGAATGAAGATGAAGAGCGTCGCGAAGAACCAAAACGTCTTCTTCACCAAGTCGTGCCCAATGATTCCTTCAAGGAATCCATAGAGCCCTTCGACCAACCACTCCCAAAAGTTCTGCGCACCGGCCGGAACCTGCTGGATGTTCTTGGTCGCTACTCGGGCGAAGACGATGATTCCAATAGCAACGATCCAAGTGAGGATCATCGAGTTGGTGACAATCAGAGGCCCCAGATGAAACTGCGGCGCCGCGGTAGGCAGGCCGTGATGTTCACCACCGCCATGCGTATCAGCCCCGTGCGCCGCTTCGACTGCCTGACCTGCCGCTGCCGTCGCATCATGCGCCGCGTCCGCCGCCCAACCAGACAGCGGCAAGGCGACCATCGCCGCCACCGCCAGCATTACCAAAATTGCCCTGAGTTGTTGCATTGACTTCATCAAATCGGCCGACGTGAACACACTTTTCGCGCCTCAAACTTCAACTGAAAACCCGACTGAATGTCGGAAGAGGCCGAGACGTTGCCGGAACGTGAAAAGTTTCACAAGGGTTTTTTTCTGCGAATCACGCACTTTGAAAAATTGCTCATCCAGAGGTGGAATTGAACTAATGTGAAGTGTTCGAACGGGCGCAGTTAAGCATCCATTCGCGTCCGTCACCGAGACAAACATCATTTCGCCGAAGTGCGTTCGAGAAACAACTTTTTCACCACCAGCGCGGCTCCATAGAGCAATCCCAGCAGCGCGACATCCGTCGGGCCAACAGGCAGATCCCAGCGATACGCGATGTAGAATCCGACGACGGCAGCGACGCTTCCAATCGCTGACGCGAGAATCGCAAACTGGCGCATGGTGTTGGCCAGCAGATGCGCCGTGAGTGCTGGCAGCAGCAGGAATCCGAAAGTCACCAAAGGCCCGACGCTCAATACCGACATTGAAATCGTGAGCCCAATCAACACGAACAGCAGCGCGTCCCAACCGAGCACGTTCTTCTTCAAGCTCACCGCCATGTCGCGATCGAATGACACAAGCATGAACTCTTTCTGGAAGAGGAATAGCGCGACCACGACGACACCAAACGTTCCAGCGGTCAGGACCAGGTCTGAATTCGCCACCGCGATCACTTCGCCCTTCATGCGATCCAGCAAACCGTGTTCGCCAAACGGATTCTTCACGAGCAACAGAATACTCCACGCGCCCGCCAGCGCGTAAGCTGCGCCGACGCGTCCTTCCACCGAACCACGTCCGCGCCTCTCCATCACCGCGAAAAACAAAATCACCGCCAGCGTCAGGACGGTGGAACCTGCAAACGCGAGCAGATTTTCACTGCGCTCCTCGACATGCGGAATGATGTGCCACGTATGCAAGGCAAACGCGGCCGCGATTCCGCAGGAGGAAACTTGTGGCAGCGCGACGCCCATGAAGACCAACCGCCGAAGCACGAGGAACACGCCCACCAATGGACACGTCATGCCGACCAGCAGGCTGACGTAGACGGAATTCCGGAGGAGGAAATCGGGAGAAAGGATTTCGAGCAGCGTTTCCATCTCAGGAAAAATGGAGGTTCAACATCTCCTCCAGTTTGTCGCGCGTCAGCATGGCTTCAACCCGTCCTTGCGACGCCTCGCCATTGCGAAGCCAGATGACCTCCTCGACACAACGTTTCATCACCGCCAGATCGTGGTTCACCATGAGGATCGTCAACTTCTGCTCGCGATGAATGCGGGACAGCAGTTCCATGATCGCCTGTGACGCGGCGGCATCGATGCCCGCCGTCGGTTCGTCGAGGATCAGCAAATCCGGTTTCGCCGCGAGCGCCCGCGCAATGAGCACGCGTTGCTTTTGACCGCCGGACAATTCGGAGAAGCGGCGCCCGGACAAGTCCCCTGCCCCGGCAAGTTCAAGACACTGACGCGCGAAGCTCTTGTCCTCGCGCGCGAAGAATCGTCCCGCGGCTACGCGACCGGAGCAGCCCATCAACGCGACCTCGAGACTGGAAAGGAGGAAGATGGAGTCCAGCGCTTCGCGTTGCGGAACATAACCGAGCACCGGATCACGGCCAGCACATGGCGCGAACTGAACTTTGCCGCTCAACGGCGGCGTGACGCCGATGATGGTTTTGAGGAGAGTTGATTTTCCGGAGCCGTTGGAACCCAGCAAACCCGTGAAGCTCCCACGCGGCACGTGCAGCGTCACACGCGGCAGGACGACGCGGCGGCTGTAGCCCACCGCCACGTCATCCATTCGCAAGAGCCAGTTATCCGTCACTTCTGTTCCTTCAATGCCGCTATGATCTGCGCGACATCGTAGTCAAACAGGCCGAAGTAGTCCTTAATTTTTTCGTTCCCACCCACCATGCCCGGAACGATCACCAGTTTGGCTCCAATCGCATCCGCGACATACTGCGGCGTTTTGCGTGGGCGATTCGGCTCGATCAACACGAGCTTCGCGCCGGCCTCCTTCACGCGCGGGATCAGCGCGTTGATGTGCGATGGGGATGGTTCGATGCCGGGCTTCGGCTCGATCTGCCCGACGATCTCCAGTCCAAACCGCGACGCGAAGTAATCGTAGGACTTGTGATACGTGACGACCTTGGTGCCGCGCAGTGGCGCCATTGCCGTGGTCCATTCCGCGAGTTTCTGGTCGAGTTGATCGAGGAACCGTTTCAGGTTCGCCTGATAGATGTAGCCGTTCGCGGAATCCAGCTTCGTGAAGACCTCCGCCAGATGCGTCGCCATGATCTTCCCGTTCGCCGGATCGTGCGCGAAGTGCGGATTACCCGCCGGATGCACATCACCCATTGAACGATCAACGGGCACCGGCGGAACGCCAATCAGCGCGATACCCTGAGACATCAAGACGTGTCCGGGCGCGTCGCCGAGAATCTTGGGATTGCGCGCGTTGTTCACCAGCGCGGGCAGCCAGCCAACTTCCATTTCCGCGCCGCCTTCGAGCAGAACATCCGCTTGGTTCAACACGCGAATGTAGCTCGGACGCGCATCGATGAAATGGGGATCCTCAGTTCCGCGAGCCAGCGAAGTCACCTTCACTTGATCGCCACCGACCGCCTCGGCGATCGCGCCGTAGTCCGGCAGCGTCGCCACCACGTTGAGCTTCGCCTGGACGGCAAAGGTAGCGAGCAGCGCCAGCGCCAGGCTCGCCACGAGAGTTTTCATTTTCATATGATCCTCAGTTCAGAACTTGTGCGCCGCGTGCGCGCCGAGCAGGAACTCGAGTTGCAACCATACCGAGTGATCGGTGCCAATGCCGTCGCGGTCGTCGTAGTTGTATTGCAGGCGGACCTTCGAGAACTCTGTGGGATACCACGTCAGGTTCGGCGAGAGACGCCAGCGCGTCGCGCGCATCGGATCGCGACCTACTGCGTCGCCGTTGAACGTCAGATCCAAATTCTCGTAGTCCGCCTTGTCGCTCGCCACGTAGTCGAAGCGCAACCCGGCCACCCAGCCTTTGCGGAAGCCATAGAGAATCTGCGAGTAGAACCCGTAGTCGACCAGTGTCTCACCCGGTAACACCGCGGGCAGACCGGAATCCACGTCGATCAATTCACCGTCGTCGGCGGCGGCGTTGCCATTTTCGTCCCAGTCAAATCCGCCCGCATTATAGCGCTGGAGCATCGCTTCCGTTTGCCACATCACGAAGGGAAACCCGCCCGAGTGATTCACCGGCTTCCACTTCCAAGTCAGGTCCACGCCGTAGATTTGCGTGTCCGTACTGCCAGCGCCCTCGCCGCCGCGCGAATTAGGGCCGAACGCCGCGGACACACCACCAAGCAGCACCTGCGTGTCGGACAGATCGAACGACACGGCGTAGCGCGGCGAGAACAGGAGGTCGCCAAGATTCCTCACGCCCCGGTCGTTGTCTGGATGGCGGAAACCAAACGGCAATCCTTCTTCCTCCTCTTCCCCGCCGTGACTGTGTCCGGCGCTGCGAAAGCCCGAAGCCGTTTCGCCCTGGCTGTTCTGCACGCCGAATGAGAATTCCGAGTAGAACGGTGTCGGCGCGAGCCACGCCAACCGCGCGCCGGGATTCCGCAATCCGTCCGCGCCGAACATCCGGCCGCTGACGAGGGCGTATCAACGAAATTCCACGCGTGTAGATGCGTCGGGTTGTGGCGACCGAAGTCCGTAAGAATCTGCCCGGCGCGCAGCGACAAGTTGCCGGGCAGAGTCATCGTTTCCAGCCATGCTTCCTCCACTTCGAGCAGGCTCTCGCCGCCCGAATCGATCGCAAAGGTCAGATTCGCGTTGCCCCGGAAATAAGGATCGACCGCGCCAGCCAGCGACATCTCCAAGCCCTGCAGCGTGAAGCCGCGCTGGTTCGGATCGTGACCACCAAGTTGAGTGCCGCCTTCGATATCGTCCGCCGTCGAGCCACCGACCGCGATATTGCCGACCAAACCAATGTCGAGATAGGTCGAGCCCTTCTTGGCCCGCAGAGGTTCGGTCATTGACCAAGGCTTGGCCGCCAAAGCATCCGTTGATGCTGCCGCCGTCGCATTGGTTGGGGCGGCCGCGGCCGGATGGGCTTTCTCGATGGTCTCAATCTTGCGATTCAGCTCGTCGATCACGCGCCGCTGTTCGTCGATGGCTTTCTGGAAACTTTCCGTCGCTTGCTTGAGCTGACGCTTGAGCGCTTCCACTTCGCTTGTCTCCTGGGCCTGCAACGCACTCGCGCCGAGGCAAAGGGCAGAAGACCAACCCAAAATCTGTTTCGTGTTCATGAAATTGTTTTTCGGAATAAGCATGGAATCCACATGGACCCCACGCAGGAATACATTTAGGGAACTCCACAGGCGAAACCCGTGGGCACGACAAACTACAGAAGAACGAGGGAGACCGGAGGTGCGCGATCGGAGAGAAGTCGAAGGTCAATGCGCTGCAAGTGGGGTGACTGCTCCGCCATCGCGAGGTAAATCACTTCAGGCACAGGTTGCACGAAATTCTCCGCCTGCGGCACGTCCAGGGCAGTTCCCTTCGTGAATGCCGTAACCAGACAGTCGTGCCCGGGTTGAGCAGCGTCGTCGTGAAGGCAACGATGAAGAGTGTCGGAAGCGGAGAGGCAAAGAAGCGCGAACCAAAGTCCCAGCATCAACAACGCGGACGCCGGCTTGCTGAAGCAGCGAACTCGACTGGATGTGGTTTCAGCGCGCAACGGTTTGAGATAAAGCAGAACCATCACTTTCTACGCAAGGAGATCCTTCGGAACAACGCGCGAACGCGTTAGCGTCTATTTGCTCGCGGCCTCCCCGTGCGGCATCTCGATCACCGATTCGGCATCGAGCTGATAGATACCCGTCAGGTAGCCCTGCACATACATTTCGCCGACACGAATCGTTCCCGAAACCTTCCAAGGCACCGGATCGCCCGGCTTGATCCCGGGCGGAAAGTTCACCCGCATGAAATGATTGATCTGCGCCTGCACGCCGAAGCAGCACGTCCCCTGATCCCTCAGCAATAGGAACTCCGTGACCACGCCACGCCGTGTGCGCATCGGGAGAATGTAACCGGTCACGATCACCTGCTTGCCATCGTACGCCTTGATCTCGGGCGGGATGGTGTCGTGGGACGCGAGCATCGCCCGGCCGGCATTCGTCTCGGAATAGAACTCGTACAGTTCGTATTTGAAGGCGGACAGTTTATCGAAGCCCGGACGAATGAAGCCATCCTCCACCACGTCCGGCCGCGCACGCAGGCTGGCCATCTCCACCTCACTGAGGATATTCGATGTACTGCCAACGCGGTTCGTCCCGGGCGTAACGCTTTGAATCTGCCCACCACGGACATTGGTAGAATTCAAGTTCGCCACGGACGGATTGTCTCCCCGGCCACAGCCCAGCCAGCTGGCAACCAACGCGACCAGCGCGAACAGCTTCCAGGCCCCTGCCCGGCAGTCGTTTCGATTTTCGCGATCGCGTCGATTCATCAAGGCAATCAGACATCATCCCCCGACTGACCGCAAGGTGCCCGGTGGTGACGCGTGGAAACCCGGACTGGCTTTTGTGACCGGGAGATTGTATAAGCTTCGAGAACTTCGTCACGATACCGCCTATGCAACCGATGTTTCCTCGCTCTTTCCGCGGCTCCCTTCTCGCGCTCGCCGTCCTCACCTCCGGCGCCTCCGCTGTTCATGGGCAGGCTTTCAAATACTTGACCGAGGTTCCGGACTACGAATGGCATGCTGGCTGTTTCGGAACGGCGTCCGGCAACCTGGCCGGCTTCTGGGACCGCCACGGAATGACGAATTTTTACTCGGGCCCCACCGGAGGAGGCCTGGCACCGCTGAGCAGTCGAGGCGCAAACCGGGGAATCTTCGGGTTGTGGGCGTCTCAGGCAGGTGTGGATGGGCGACCGATTGGTGAACCCGGTCACATAGACGACTACTGGGTCACCTACGAAAGCACCGCCAACGATCCCTACGTCACCTTTGGCCGTCCTGAACACGCGCCCGACTGCATCGGCGATTTTCTGGGGCTGAGCCAGAAGAAGTGGACCGACATGAACGGAGAATGTGATGGAAACATTGACGCCTTCTCGTTCGTCTTCTGGGACAAGACCGGCAACAAGCGCTCGAACCACTACCAAACCAACGCCAATCAATACGTCCCCGACATTCCGTCCGGCTTGCGCGAGTGGGCGAAATATCGGGGTTACGATGTGGACGTCTTCAGTCAGCTCCCGTCTTTCAGCCCAGAAAAGACCGGCACCGGCGGTTTCACCTACGCCGACATGAAGGCGGAAATCAATGCCGGCTATCCGGTGCTGCTTTTCCTCCAGCCGCCCGGTGAGTTCTCCCGGTCCCTCGGCTCAATGACAAAGGCGAATCCGGAAATCCACGGCGTGATGGTCTGGGGATATTACGAAGACGCCAGCGCGGGGCTTTCTCAAGGAATTCGAATCCGCACCAGCTGGGGCTCAGGCGACGACGTGTTCGAAAATTTCGCCAACGGCCCGCTTGGCATTCTCGGTGGCTACCGCATCCGCGGCGTCATCGGCTTCCGCCCGAAACCAAAAATCGTTCACTTTACCCGCGACGGGGCGAACATCTCGCTGGCCTGGGACGGCCCCTCTTCGCAACTCACGGACGCCATCGCTGGAACGACCACCACGGTCCATCGTTACCAGGTGGAGACAAAAACCTCGCTCAACGATTTGAAGTGGACCGCGATCGGATCGCCTACCACGGATCGCACCGCGACAATTCCCGACACCGGCGCCGCGTTCTATCGCGTATCGCTTCTGCCTTGAGCCGCGGGTGCGTTACACCCGTTCCGTCAGCGATACACCCAGCTTGAGCAGTTTCTTCGCGTCGGCGTCGGATTTCGCCTCGGCGTGAATCCGCAGGATCGGTTCCGTGCCGGACCCCCGCAGCATCAACCACGAGCCGTCGTCCGCCACGTACTTCACTCCGTCGTAGGACTTCACCTGCGCCACCGGCGACCGAAGTAGCTTCGCGGGAGGATTGGCTTTGCAGAACTCCATCAGCGCCGCGCGCTTCTCCAGCGGGAAATGCGTATCGATGCGTGAGTAACGATGCGGACCGTATTCCTTCTCCAGTTTCGCGATCAGCTTGTTAACAGAAACGCGTTCCGTCGCGAGCATCTCCAGGAGAACCAACCCCGCAAGAATGCCGTCGCGTTCAGGAATGTGCCCAGGGAAACCGATCCCGCCGCTTTCCTCGGCACCGAGAATCACGTTTCCCTTCAACATCTCCGCGCAAATGTATTTGAAGCCAACGCCCGTCTCCACCAGCTCCAGTCCATGCGCCGCGCAAATCTTGTCGACCATTGACGTCGTAGTGAGCGCCTTGATCATCCGCCCCTTCGCATTGCGATTCGTGATGAAGTGCTGAAGCAGCAGGCAGATGATTTGGTGCGTCGTCAGCGGATTCCCGCGCCCGTCCATGCCGCCAACGCGATCCGCGTCGCCGTCGGTCACCAGACAGATATCGTGCGGATGTCTCCGCAGGTAAGCCGTCGATGGACCGTAGTTCTGCGCGATGGGTTCAGGATTGATGCCGCCGAAATTCGGGTCGTGATTTCCGTTGAGCGTTGTCACACGGCAGGAAGTTCCCGCCAGCAGCTCCGCAAAGCAGCCCGCGCCGACGCCAAAGAGCGCGTCGTGGGCGAAGCGAAGCTTTGACCGTGCGATCAGTTTGAAATCCACCAGCTTCTTGATGGCCGCGTAGTGAGCAGGACGAATATCCGCAATCTTCACCGGAGCGTTCTTCGCCACGGCGACGCGAGCCACGGGATTTTTGTCGAGGAGGGATTCAACGCCCTGACACATCGATGGCTCCGCGGAGCCGCCGAAATGCGCCTTGAGTTTGAATCCATTGAAGGACGGTGGATTGTGGCTGGCGGTGATCATCACGCCGCCGACCGCCTTCATCGCGCGCACGGCGTATGAGACAGAAGGCGTCGGAGTGGGTCGATCAGTGAGGACAACTTCGAAACCATTCCCAAGGAAAACCTCGGCTGAACGACGCGCGAACTGGTCCGAGAGAAATCGTCGATCAAAACCGATGACTACCTTCTTACGCGTTCCTGCAATCGGATTCGCCGCCCAATAATCCGCCGTGGCCTGCGCAACGCGCTCGACGTTGGCAAACGTGAAGTCCTCGGCAATTACCGCCCGCCATCCGTCCGTTCCAAATTTGATTTGTCCCATGAGTGTCAGTGTCCGCAGGATCTAACGTCAAATACCTGCACGTCTCAAGCTCCACCCCGGATTTTCACACTTCCGGAGCCGAGCCAGAACGACGATTTCGATACGCCTGCCAGAACTTCCACCCCGCTTGGGCGGCGGTAATAAAGAACGAACCCTTGGCAAAGGCGCCGCCAGCCTTCTTGAATTTGCGTGCGAACAAGAACCCCGCCAGCGGCGCGCCCCAGGCCCATACGTTACGAGCCCAGCCGAACCCCCGTCGGATTTCGTTCGCCCGGATGCACAACTGGTCCACCTCCAGCCGCATAATCTGGCGGTTCAGATCGCTCTCGATCAGCAACTCGCGTTTGCGGCGCCGCAGTTCGTTCAATCCCGGGACTGTATCCACTCGATGTCCTTTTTGAGTTCTCCGATGGTGTCCGACATGGGCGCCTTCTTGTTTTCCATCGAACGACGCAATCCGACGATTGCGTTCACCGCCAAATAAACGAACAGCAACGCGAATCCGCCCAGCACCCACGGACGCGCGTTCTCTGGCGACAGGTAGACGACCGTAACCACCACGAAGATGATCGCGAGCCCGCCGAAAAAGACCGCGGCCGCCGCCCACAGCAAGGTCGAGATGAGCCACGCCTTTTCCTCCTGCAATTCCAGCGCGAAAAGCTCCACGCGGTTCTGCACCGATCGAAGCCCCGTCTCAATCATGCGCCGGACGGAGGCCATGATTCCTTCCGTTGTTGGCTCGTTCTCAGACATGGCGAGCTTACTTGCGGGTCACCAGGACGCCGATGAGCAATCCCACACCGAACGCGATTCCGATAGATTGGTAAGGGTGCTCCCGGATCACCTTGTCCGTCGCCTTGGCACCAGCTATCGCCTTCTCTTCAACTTTTTGGAAGCTGCCTTTCGCACTTTCGAGACTGGCAGCCAGACGTGCGCGCGCATCCTTGGCTTTCTCCCCGAGGTCGCCTGCGCTGGCCTTGAGCAAACTCTCCGCGTCGTGCATCACGACTTTGAAATCCTGAACCAGCTTGCCCATCGTTACATCCTGTTCCGTTGCATTTGCGTCGCTCATTTTGTTTTCTCCTGTTGAAGGTTTGCCTATGAACCACCGAAAGCGGGTTCTCGAGGGCAACCTAGGAGTCCGCACGCAGACCGTCAACGAGATTGCCTCCCCGAAGTTTGCTGAAGATTTGCCGCAAGCGGACCGGCAACCGCTTTTAGCGACTCAATTGTAATGCCTGGATGGACTCAATTGCCGCGCGATCGGACGATGGACTGGGGACCAGAAGTTCGCGTCCCGCTGTCTGCCGGCGGAACGGTTTCCTACCGCCCGGAAGGTACAAGTCAGCGACGTAGCTCCCCAACGGAGAAAACCCCGGCGCGGCTGCACCCGAGATTATCGCTTCCGTTCGATGCGCTGACACAGTCCGGATGCGCCCATGCAGCGGCTGAATCTCCGCAGAGTTGCGGCTGAGCGCTTGGAAGAACATCGGCTTGAACGCAAGTTCACCCGCGGCCATGTAAGTGATGTTGGTGGCGTTAACGAAATATTTCCTGAATTCCTGCGAGCGAAGTCGACCTTCGGAATTGCAGCCGGTCAGAACGATGTTGTGAATGTTCATCGCCGCCTCGCCAAGCACCGTGGCAAGATCCTTCGCCGAATACGCAGGAGTCTCCTGCCCTGCCGTCAGCAAGTCTCGATGAGGATAAATCCCGTAACGACCGCCGTGCCACGAGAAGCCCGACCGGCCGTGCGAGTCGACAAACAGCGCGCGGTTGTTGGTGAGTCCGTTCTGCTGGACGAGTTTCAACAATCCTCCCACGGACCAAAGATCGACGAGGTGATTACTCTCCGCCTCAGACTGCGGCGCGGTGTAATGCGATCGGAGGAATTCGAGATCGCCACCAAACTCCCCGAGCCGTTCCTCACTTCGCGCCGAGACGAACACCGGCGCCCGGCGCGACTCCATCGCCCATTTGATCAGGAGCCCTCCGATTACCATCACGAGGACGGCTCGGGCGAATGACTTAATCTTTTGTGACTCAGACATAGTGCGCGTGCTGCGCCTGAGTCACTTAACCGCATCGCGCGGTCCCGCACTATTGTTACACCTACTCCGGACACAGCCGGGAAAAGAGCCGGAAGCCGTCTAGGGGAAATACGGATAGCGCCGGCAATTGATCAACTCCCATCACTTCGCGGGCACAAAGGAGACGGAGACCGGCGAACCCACTTCGATGGACTGGCCCGTTGCGGTCAGCCGACCGGTGTTTGCATCAATCGCAAAGACAAAAACAGTGTCTGAACTCTGGTTGGCCGCCAGCAACCACCGTCCCGTCGGATCAATCCCGAAACTGCGAGGCGTCTTGCCCTTGGTGGAGGCATTCTCAACGTAGGACAACTTGCCCAACTTCTGATCGATGGCATACACCGCGATGGTATCGTGCCCGCGATTGGAGCCGTAAAGGAATCGCCCGCTCGGGTGGCAAAACAACTCCGCGGTACTGAAACTTCCCTTGAACGCCTCACCCGGCGGCAAAGTCGACAACGTTTCGAGAGTCGTCAACGCTCCAGTCTTCGGGTCGCAGGAAAACGCCGTCACCGTGCAAACCATTTCATTTATCCCGTAGGCAAACCGTCCACTCGGATGCAGCGCGAAATGCCGCGGTCCCGAACCAGACACGACGGATGCAAAAGGCGGCGCGGCCGGAGTGAGGGTTCCTTTGCCCGAGTCGAACCGGTAAATCAAATACTGAT
This sequence comes from Verrucomicrobiota bacterium, assembly GCA_016713365.1. Classification (GTDB taxonomy): domain Bacteria; phylum Verrucomicrobiota; class Verrucomicrobiia; order Limisphaerales; family JADJPG01; genus JADJPG01. The sequence continues at coordinate 23,637 of JADJPG010000022.1, forward strand.
CGAGCCCCAGGTCCGGTACGTAGGCAAAGCGATTGCGGCCATCCAAATAAATGCCGTGTGCGTGAGGCGCTTCCTGACGGGATTTGTTCATACTCGAACCAACGTGCTGCACAAATGCGCTCGCCGGCTCCAAGGCTCCAGTCTTGAGCACCGGCAACACCGCCACGCTGCCGCCACTGTAATTGGCCACCAAAACGTTGCGACCTGACTTGTCGACGATGATGTGGCACGGAGCCCCGCCTCGGGAGGATTGGACGTTGATGAGCGACAACTTCCCGGACTTCGCATCCAAAGAAAACGAACTGACGGACCCCGCCGGCTTGCCTTCGAACTTGCCGACCTCGTTCACGGCATACAGGTAACGGTTGCCCGGATGAACCGCGAGAAAGCTAGGACTCGGTGTCTCAGCCGCCAGCTCAGCCTTGGACAATTCCCCGCTCTTGGTATCGAAGCGCGAGACGTAGATGCCCTTGCTCTTCGCGCCCGTGTAGGTTCCGAAATAGACCAGATACTCGCGAGCGATCGCCGACGAAATCAGGCACACGAGAAACGCTGCGTGCAGAAGGCAACGCGCAGCCACACGCCACAACCGCGGACGGAGAAAGGAGATGTTCATGGGCGGATGGAACACCGGGCGAGTCCATGAATTCAAGCACGGTCTCGCTCAATAAAACTTCTCCCTGAAAAACAAGAGCGGGAACGGCGTCGCCACCGTTCCCGTCTTACTTATGTTACCAACCAACCGGCGATGTCTCCCGCCGGCAAAGCCTCAAGCCGCCGCTTCGTGGTGCACCCAGTGAAAGGCATGCTGCACGAGCTCCGTGGCGTTCTTCAAGTTGAGCTTGCTCTTGATGTACTCACGGTAAGCCTCGACCGTTCGCACGCTGAGATGAAGTTGCCCGGCAATCTGGCGGGTGCTGCAGCCTTCGCCAATCAGGCGAAACACCTCCAGCTCACGATCGGTGAGCTGTTCGATGGGCGAGCTCACCACCTTGCCTTTGCCGCTGGCCATCTGCTGGAGCATCTTGCTCTTCATCTTCTCGCTGAGGAAAATCTCACCTTGAAGCACCTTGCGAATCGCCACCAGCACCTGCTCGATCGCTTCTTCCTTCATGATGTAACCCAAACTGCCGGCACGCAGAGCCCGTTCGGCATAAAGAGATTCGTCATGCATCGAAAGCACCAGCGTCGGCAGCTCCGGGTAGCGAGCCTTCAGGTTCTTCACCAGCTCGATTCCGTTGCTGCCCTTCAGCGAGATGTCGATCACCGCGATGTCTGGATTCAACGTACCCACCAGATCGAAGGCGGTCGCCCCATCCTCCGCTTCGCCGCAGATCATCATGTCCGCCTCGTGATTGATCAATCGTCCCAGGCCAGCCCGAAGAATCGGATGATCATCCACCAGCAAGACCTTGGTCTTGGGCTTGCGATTAACAATAGGTTCGGCCGCTGGCTTTGCCGGCTGTTCCGCGTCCTTGAGCTTGTTTTGTTTTGATTCAGTTTTCATCGCTAAGAGGATTAAAAGTGCAACTGACCACGGTTCCGCCGTGCTGACCGGGATGGATCTCCAACACTCCGCCAACCTTCTGGGCTCGATACGTCATGATGCGCAGGCCGAGTCCATTTCGTCGCGAGCCCTCAGGCCGAAAACCGACACCATCGTCAATGATGCGCAACACAGCTTTGTCGCCCATCGTGCCAAGTAGAATGCTCACCCGATGCGCCTTGCCATGCTTCACGGCGTTATTGATCGCTTCCTGGGCTAGACGGAACAAATGCGTCGATGCGTTGGGATTGTTCACCATCAAGTTGCTGTCGCATTCGACCGTGCAGGAGATGTGAAACAGCTGCTCCGCCGTCTGGGCGAGTTCACGGAAGGACTGGCACAAGCGGGTCGATTCGACTTCCACGGGAAACAACCCGCGCGCGAGATTTCGCGTTTGCGCGAGGGCCTCGATGACCAACTTGCTGATCTCCGCCGCGTCAGCTGCTTCAGGCAGCTGTTTCGCCACGAGCTTCTTCTCGAGCGCGCGGCTCAGGAAGGTGATTCCCGTCAAATGCTGGCCCAAGCCATCGTGAATATCCTGGCCAATGCGGGTCTGAATGCGATTGCTGCTTTCCACTACCTCCTTGTCCAGCACTTCACGATCCGTCACATCGCGAACCACCGCCAAGGCCGTCCCCGATCCGCGCAACGCAATACGCGTCTCGAAGTAACGCAGCTTGCCCGGCAACAAATACTGACAGCAAAACGTCTGCGGCGCGCCGGTTCGAAACGCCTTCTCCAGATAATGCATGACGAGCTGACCAATGTGCGTGGTGAGGAGATCCATCACCCGATGGCCTACCACTACTTCGGGGGTGAGGGCGAACTCGTTATCCGCAGGAGCGTGCAGGCCGAGAACCAGACCGTCCTTGCGCAGTTCAAAAATGAGATCCGAAACCGTGCTGAGCAGCGCCTGGTTGAACTCCTCACTCCGCTGCAGCGCTTCGTGAACGTGAGCCAAGTCGGAAAAGCCTTCCGCTGCCTTGGCGGGCTCGGCGGAACCAGATGCAGCAGGAGCGGCGGCCCTTCCATTGGCCGGTCGGTTGCCCACACTGCTGAAGTCCTTCGCGGTTATCATGGGCGCACGTCAAAAATCCGTTCTCGATTGAAACATGTCTTGTTTGTTTCATCGGCAACCCCGAGTGGGAACCTTAACGATTTACCCTCCTACTGACGGAAGAAATCTTCGACGCAAACAGACGGCATCAAAGCCATCGAGAACTGTCCATGAACGGGACACTCCCTGCGAAACGCTCCGAATCTGTGGCTGAATTCGTGACTCGTGAGCGCCGGAACTCGACTCAGATGTTCACGCCAAACAATCGCTGGTACTCCTGAACCGCAAATCGATCCGTCATGCAGGCAAGGTAATCGCACACCGAACGCGGCCAACCTTCCTTTCGAGCGCGCTTGCGAAACTCTGGCCCAATCTCCTTCGGTCGTTCACTGAAGTAGCGGAACAGCTCCTCCAGCATCCGCACGGCCCTGCGGTTCGGTTCGTGAACCTCCGGGTTGTAGTAAAGGTTTTGGTAGAGATATTTCCTGAGCTCCAAGTTGGCGAGGCGACGCTCGGTGCTGTAGCGAATGAGCGGCTTGGCCTGCAACCGGACATCGTCGGCTGATTTAACTCCGGACTCGGCAATGGCGGCTTCGGAGATTTCCACGACGTCCTTCACCTGATCGTCGATGATGCAGCGAATGATGTAGTAACGACGGCTCTCATCCGGCAGCTCTCCGAACTCCTTCTTCACGCGCACCGCCGCTTGTCGCCACGCGCGGATATCCTTTCCCAGCTTCTTTTCGCAGAGCAAACGCGCCGACAATCCGTCATCCAAGTCGTGACTGTAATACGTTATCTCGTCCGCGAGATTCGCCACTTGGGCTTCCAGCGATGACGAACGCGCCTTGAAGTCGGGTCTTTGCCCCGGGCGATCGTAACTCGTGAAATGCTTGGCCAATCCTTCGCGCACTTCCCACGAAAGGTTTAGCCCCGGAAACAATGGATACTTCTGCTCCAGAAACTCCACCACACGCAGGCTCTGGCGATTGTGCTCAAATCCCCCGTGCTTCCGCATCAACCGGTCCAACGCCACTTCGCCCGTATGACCAAATGGGGAGTGCCCAAGGTCATGGGCGAGTGCGATGGTCTCGGTGAGATCTTCATTGAGACGCAGTGCGCGGGAGATGTTACGAGCGATCGCCGCCACTTCCATCGTGTGTGTCAGACGCGTCCGCAAGTGATCGCCAGTTCCGTTCAGGAACACCTGCGTCTTGTATTCCAATCGCCGGAATGCCCGCGAATGGATGACTCGGTCGCGGTCGCGTTGATATTGGGTTCGAAACTCCGGCGGTGCCTCTTCGTGAATTCGCCCGCGACTGTCCGCGCTGAACTGCGCGTAGGAGGCCAGCATCAACCGCTCACGTTGCTCCAGCTCCGTTCTATAGCAAGGCATGGAAGATTTCGTTTAACCCGATCTGAAATCGCAAAGCCACAGCAACCCAACGCTCAGTTCGCGAGGACCTCTTGGACGGAAATTCCACGCAGCTCGAACAAGCGCCGAATCGTGTCCTCAATCAAATTGTTCGGGCATGATGCACCGGCCGTGATTCCCACCGTGATATCGCCGCTGGGCAGCCAGTCCTTCGTCTCCACTTCCTTGTGCTGGTGCTGATTGTAGTGCTGGATGGACTTGTCCGAAACCATCTTGGCCGCGTTCTTGATGAAGAAGGTCGGGAGCTTCGCCTCACCCATTTCCGCGAGATGAGACGTGTTCGATGAATTGTAGCCTCCGATCACGAGCAGCAGGTCCAGCGGCTGCGCGAGCAGCTTCTGCAATGCGTCCTGACGGTCCTGCGTCGCCCCACAAATCGTGTCAAAGAACCGGAAGTGTTTATCCAGCTCCGCGGTGCCGTACTTTTTCTCCATCGCGGCCCGCAGACGGCGCTGCACTTCCTCCGTCTCACCCCGGAGCATAGTAGTCTGATTCGCGACCCCCACCGCCGTCAGGTGCACATCCGGATCAAATCCTGCCGAGTAAGCTCCTTTGAACTTGTTGAGAAACTCCTGTTTATCGCCACCGTTGAGGATGTAATTGCAGACATAATCCGTCTCAGCCAGCGTGAAAACGACGAGGTAGTGACCGCCGCCATTCGCCGTCGCACGGGAACTCGTCGCCTTCGTTTCCTCATGCCACGCCTTGCCGTGAATGATGCTCGTGACCGAATCATTCGCGTACTGCCGGACGCGCTTCCACACACTCATCACGTCGCCGCATGTCGTGTCCACAAACTGGCAGCCACGCTCCTTGAGCTGGTTCATAATCGCCATTTCCGCGCCGAACGCCGGAATGATGACGACGTCGCCCTTTTTCAATTCCTCGATGTCAGCGTTCTTTTCCTTCCCGGACAAAAAGCGAATGCCCATCTCGCGGAGCTGATCGTTCACCTCAGGATTATGGATAATCTCGCCAAGGATATAAATCGGCTGGTCGGGAAACACCTTCCGGGCGGCATACGCCAAATCAATCGCCCGCTCTACGCCGTAGCAAAAGCCAAACTCCTTCGCCAGCTTCACCGTCATGCCGCCAGCCGACAGCACATGACCGCGGGCGCGAATACGATCCACCAACTCGCTTCGGTAGTGAGAGAGGACCTGAGCTTGAACCGCTTCCATGATGTCCGGCCGCCGGAGATTGATCTTCGGCGGTGGCACGGGCGCGACAGGCGTTTGCGAATTCATAGACACTGGAACTTAGCAAGTGGCTCGGATCCGTCGAGCACAAAGCCGGGGCGCCACATCGCCCTCGTCCGCATCAATTCCCAAATACGTTGGAATATCCGTAAGGTTCAGGCATCTAATCCTACATGCCATTGATGCATCGTCTTGCCGTGCTCCTTGTCCTGGCCTTCGCAGCCGTCTCCGCGAGCGCTGCCAACACCACGGCGCGCCTGCTCCTTTCCCACACCTCAGCCAAACCGGGCGAAACCGTTTGGGCCGGTGTGCTGCTGCAAATGGCGCCCAAGTGGCACACCTATTGGGAGAACGGCGGCGACTCCGGCGCCGCTACCAAAGTCGACTGGACCCTGCCCGCCGGGATCACCGCCGGGGAAATCCTGTGGCCGGTGCCGGAGAAGTATGAAGCCGCCGGACTCATCACCTACGTTTACCATGATGAAATTGTCCTACTCATCCCGCTTTCCGTCGCGCCCTCGGCGACCGCGGGCAAGGCCGACCTCAGCGCACTGGCTTCATGGCTGGAATGTTCCGAACTCTGCCTACCTGCTAAATCGAAGGTCGCGGCCAGCCTGACCATCGGAACCGAATCCGTCACCTCTCCACAAGCAGCACGAATCGAAGCGGCCAAGAAAGCCCTGCCGCAGCCCAAGCCATCCTCCTTCGCAAAAGCATGGTGGGAGTCGGCAGCGGACGGTGACAAGCGCCCGCTTCTCATCGAATGGCCCGTCACCGCCGGCGCTCTTGAATCGGATTTCTTCCCGCACACCTCGACGAATGTCACCGTTTCCGCCTCCACCGAATTCGTCGCCACCAACGCCGGAACAATTCGGCTGCGCAAACAAGTTGAAAAACTTGGAGCGACTTGGCCTTCCGAGATCGCCGGCGTGATCGTGCAGCGCGAACCCGGCGCCGAGACTCTGAGCGCTAGCTTCATTAAGCTGGCGATCGGAGACACCAGTTCAGCAACCCCATCCTCAACACCCTCCGCCTTAGGTAACGTTGAAACAAAATCCCTGTTCGCGTGGCTCGCCTACGCTTTCCTCGGCGGCTTGATCCTCAACGTCATGCCCTGCGTTCTCCCAGTGATCGCCCTGAAGATTCTCGGCTTCGTAAGTCAGAGTCGGGAGAACCCGAAAAGGGTGCGCACGCTGGGACTGCTCTACACGCTCGGCGTTCTGGTTTCGTTCCTCATCCTCTCTGGCATCATCATCGGGCTGCGGCTTGCGGGGCAAAAAGCCGGGTGGGGAATCCAGTTTAGCAATCCTCAGTTTGTAATCGTGCTCGCGGTCGTAGTCACGCTGGTGGCCTTAAACCTCTTCGGCGTCTTTGAAGTTACCCTGGGCGGAGGCGCGCTGGACGCGGCGAGCGAAGCGGCTTCTCGTCACGGCGGTGGCGGTGCCTTCATGAACGGTGTGCTGGCCACAGTGCTCGCGACCCCCTGCACCGCGCCGTTCCTCGGGGCCGCACTCGGATTCGCGTCCGTGCAACCCGCTCCCGTCATCGTGCTGTTCTTCCTAACCATTGGGCTTGGTCTGGCCTTTCCGTATCTTCTGTTGAGTTGGAATCCGACGTGGTTGAAGTTTCTTCCCAAGCCAGGAGCGTGGATGGAACGTTTCAAAGTGGCGATGGGCTTTCCGATGCTCGCCACGGCGCTCTGGCTGTGGTGTCTCACCTGCAACGTTTCCGTCAAACCCGCGCTCGAGAGCAAAGCTGTGCTGGAAAAACTTGCAGGCATCAATGCCCTCGGCCTCGTCGCTGACTACACCAGCTACTCGCCGGTCATCAGCGCTGAACTGGAACGTTTCGGACGCGGTGGCGTTCCGCTAGTTGTCGTGTACCCTGCTGACGCCAGCCAACCGCCGCTTGTCCTGCCCGAGCCTCTGCCGTATCCCGCTCCCTACACCCCCACAATCCTTGAAGCATTGGGCAAAGCGGTGAAATGACAAACTCACAATTACATGCTACCGATGACCTGAGATGAAAAATCTATTCCTCGCAACTTTGCTACTGATGGCAAACTTCGTCGCCGCTCTTGCGGACGCCCAGACGGGTAAACCCGCGCCCGACTTCGCTGCTTGCGATCTGAATGGCAAGACCCACAAGCTCTCCGACTTCAAAGGCAAGATCGTCGTTCTCGAATCGTACAATCTCGACTGCCCGTTCTGCGCAAATCATTTCACGACCGGCGCGATGCAGGAACTACAAGCCGAAGCCACGAGCAAAGGTGTGGTGTGGCTCGTCGTGAATTCATCCAATCCCAAGAGCCCCAGCCATCGCAGCACGGCCGCCGCGAAGAAGGAATGGGCGGCGCAAAGGATGAAGGCCACCGCGTGGATTGACGACAGCGACGGCAAGCTGGGCAAGGCTTATGGACTTAAAGTGACGCCACACATGATCGTCATCAATGCGAGCGGCGAAGTCGCTTACAATGGTGCCATCGACGATGCAGCAGTGACTGACGGAGATCCCCGCAAAGCCCGCAACTACATCCGCGAAGCCATTCAGGCCCTTCAGGCGGGAAAGCCGGATCGCCGTCAGCCGCACCAAGCCCTACGGCTGCGGCATCAATTACGCGAACTAGCGTTACACCTCACTTTTTCACTCATCGAAGAGGGTTCTTGAAATTTTTGTTTTCTCCGAGCCCTTCCCGCCTATACTCCTCCGACCAACTCCCGCAGCTTGGACGAAACGTTCGAGGACTAAGCGGTGTTGCCATTAATCGAAGATGAATCACGGAACCATGAAAGCGGTCGGCGTCATTCCCACAAAGAAGGAAGTCGCCCTGCTCCAGCAAGCCATCCCTGGAATTTCCAAGCCCACCGAACTCAAGGTGCGCACGCTCGATGTCGGCATCTGCGGCACGGACCGCGAGATCTGCTCGTTCGCCTACGGCACGCCACCGGATGGCTCGGAGTTTCTCGTGCTCGGCCACGAAGCCGTGGGTGAAGTGGTCGAGACCGGTTCCGGCGTCAAAAAGTTCAAGGTCGGCGACCTCGTCGTTCCCACCGTGCGCCGTCCGTGCCCGCATCCGCACTGCCCGTCCTGCCGCGATGCACGACAGGACTTCTGCTTCACTGGTGATTTCACCGAACGCGGCATCAAGATGACGCACGGTTACATGACCGAGTTTTTTGTGGAGGACGAATCGCACCTGAACATCGTGCCGCGTGAGTTGCGCGACGTCGCCGTGCTCGTCGAACCGCTCACCGTCGCCGAGAAGGCTCTCGCGCAGGTCTGGCAGGTTCAACAACGTCTGCCGTGGAACAACCCGAACGGCGAAGAATCCGAACGCGGCAAGGGCAAGACCGCCGTCGTCCTCGGGGCCGGACCGGTCGGCATCCTCGGTGCGATGGCGCTCGTGGTGAACGGTTTCAAGACCTACGTCTATTCACGTTCCGCCGAGCCGAATCCAAAGGCCGATCTCGTGAACTCCATCGGCGCAAAATACATTTCGTCCGACACCACGTCGCCCGAGGCGTTCGCCAAAATGGTGGGCAACATCGACCTCGTTTACGAAGCCGTTGGCGTCGCGAAGATCTCCTTCGACGTGATGAAAGTTCTCGGCTTGAACGGCATCTTTGTCTTCACCGGCATCCCGCCGCACAAGCCGGCCATCGGCATCGAGGCTGATTCGCTCATGCGCCAGGTCGTGTTGATGAACCAGGCCATCATCGGCACCGTGAACGCGGATCGGCCGGCCTTCGAGAACGCCATCCGCCACCTCGGCATCTTCAAGCAACGCTGGCCGCAAGCGCTCGCAAAAGTCATCACCAGCCGTCATCCGATCGAGAATTACCGCGAACTGCTGCTCGGCAAGGCGACCGGCATCAAGAACGTGATCAGCATTGGCAAGTAAGCGGGAGCCGGTGTCGCGACCCTGATTGCGAGTTGCGCTTTCCGCACTCCTCCGCTACTTAACTCGTCATGCGATTCATAGGTAGCATCATCGAAAAGCTTCAGCGGCATCCGAAGCGCGTCGTCTTCCCGGAAGGGACGGAACCGCGCATCCTGCAAGCCGCACGGCAGTTCTATTCGCTGCGCCTTGGAGCCCCGATCCTTCTGGGAGATCGCACCCAGATCAAGCAAGCCGCCGCGAGCCTGAATGTTTCGCTGGAAGGCGTCCGCATCATCATTCCCGCCGAGAGCGAAGATTTGGACACTTTCGCGCAACGCTACGAAATGCTCCGCCGTTTCAAGGGTGTGAAAGTCACCGAGGCGCGCGAGGCGATGCTGAATCCGAATTACTACGGCGCGATGATGGTGGCAATGCACCAGGCGGACGGCTTCATTTCGGGTGCCAGCGAATTCACTGGCAGCACCCTGCGACCACTCTTCCAAATCATCAAAGTCGCACCGCAGGCCACCACCGCGTCCAGCTGCATGATCATGGAAGTGGAAGACACGCGTTTCGGTGAGAACGGCGTGATGTTTCTCGCGGACTGCGGCGTCATTCCCGAGCCAACGGTCGATCAACTCGCCGACATCGCCGTTTCGACCGCCGCGCTTTCGAAGCAACTGCTTGGCATCCGGCCGCGTGTCGCCATGCTCTCTTACTCCACGAAGGGCAGCGCCACACATCCGACGATTGGTCGTGTTCAGGCCGCCACTGCGCTGGCGCAGCAGAAGGCTGCACAGAAAGGTTTGGAGGCGGACTTCGATGGTGAACTTCAAGTGGACTCCGCACTCATCCCGGAGATCGCCAGCCGCAAGCTGCCCGAGAGCAAGGTCGGCGGTCGCGCGAATGTTCTCATCTTTCCCGATCTCAATTCCGGTAACATCGCGAGCAAGCTCGTTCAACACGTCGCGCGCGCGAATGCTTACGGACAAATTCTCCTCGGCCTCGATCGGCCGGCGGCGGATGTTTCCCGCGGTTCCAGTGCCCACGACATTCTCGGCGTGGCCGCCATCGTCGGACTGCAATCGATTGCCTACAACGAACTGTATCCCGAAGCCGGCAAGAAGCTACCCGGGGAGGACAAGGCATGAACAGCGTTACCCCGCGCGTTTTCATCGCTGCCACACGGCAGAACGACGGAAAAACCACGTCATCCCTCGGCCTGCTGGCGGCGTTGCAGAAGCGCTATCCCCGCATCGGTTACATCAAGCCCGTCGGCCAGCGCTTCGTCGAAGTGGCCGAACACAAGATCGACGAGGACACCGTCCTCATGGACAGCGTGTATCAGCTGAACTGTCCGCTTGTCGACATGAGCCCAATCGCGGTGGAACCCGATTTCACCCGCAAATATCTCCAGTCGTCGAACCGCGACGCGTTGGTGAAAAAGATCGAGAAGGCGTTCGACCGCGTCGCTTGGGAAAAGGATTTCGTCCTTTGCGAAGGTTCCGGCCACGCCGGGGTTGGTTCCGTTTTCGATCTGTCGAACGCACAGGTTGCCAAGGTCCTTAAAGCAAAGGTGGTCATCGTTTCCCGCGGCGGCATCGGCAAGCCGATTGACGAGGTCGCGCTAAACCAGGCGCTCTTTGAGAAGGAAGGCGTCGAGATCATCGGCGTCATCATCAACAAGGTGATCCCGGAGAAGATCGAGTTCGTCACCGAATTCGCCCGGCGCGGATTGAAGCGCAAGGGGCTGGATTTGCTGGGTGTCATTCCGCACCGCACCATCCTGTCGAGCCCGAGCGTCAACCTCATCCTCGAAGAACTCGACGCCGAGCTGCTGAACTCGGAGGTTCGCCTGCACAACATTGTGGACGACGTCGTGGTCGGCGCGATGGGAGTGAACAACGCGATGCGTTTCTTCAAGAACGGCGTGCTCCTGATTACTCCCGGCGACCGGGAAGACATCATTCTCGCCGCTGCTGCGAGCACCGGGTCACACAAGCAACCACAACTCGCCGGCATCGTGCTGACCGGCGGACTTCGCCCGAGCGAGAGCGTGATGAAGGTAATCCGCGGCGCGGGCTTCCCAATTCTGCTCGCGGATCAGGACAGCTACGAAGTCGCTTCGAAGGTTCACGACCTCACGGTAAAGACCCGCCCGGACGACACTGAGAAAATTTCCGTCATCCGCGATCTCATCGCGCAGTATGTCGACGTTGGCAAAATTCTGAAGGCGCTGTGATGCCGCCTCGCATTTGAAACGATCCCTGTTCGCACCATGATTCCCCTGCCCCTCAATCCGTCTCTTGCCACGCTTCCCGTTTATCAACCGGGCCGGCCCATCGAAGAAGTCGCGCGCGAACTCAACCTCAAGGCGGAAGACATCATCAAGGTCGCTTCGAACGAGAACCCGCTAGGCCCATCGCCCGCCGCGGTGGCCGCGATGGAACGCGCCATTCACAGCCTGCACCTTTACCCGGACGGGAACGCATTTTATCTCAAGCAGAAGCTGGCGGCGAAACTGGGCGTGACGCCGGCGAACCTGATCCTCGGCAACGGTTCAAACGAGATCATCGAGTTCCTCGGTCACGCACTGATGGCTCCGGGCACCGAGGTTGTCGTGTCGCAGTATTGTTTTGCCGTTTATCCGATCGTCACCAGTCTCTTCGGCGCCAGTCTGATTGCCGTGCCCGCCGTGAACTTCGGGCATGATCTTGCGGCAATGGCCAAAGCAATTACGCCCAAGACCCGCGTGGTTTTCGTCGCGAACCCGAACAATCCCACCGGCACTCTCATCCCGAGTGGCGAGATATTGAAATTCATCAAGGCGGTCCCGTCGCACGTTCTAATCGCGATGGATGAGGCGTATGTCGAGTTCCTCGACGAGCCGTGCGAACTGATTTCCATGCTGCGCAACGGACAGGCACCCAATCTTCTGTTGATGCGGACATTCTCGAAAATCTACGGATTGGCAGGCCTGCGGCTTGGCTACGGCATCGGGCATCCCGAGTTAATCGCCGCGCTCGAGAAGATTCGGCAACCGTTCAATATCAACTCGCTGATTCAAGCTGGCGCCCTAGCGGCGCTCGACGACGAGGAACACATCACCCGCACGAAGCGCAATAACTCCGAGGGATTGAGATTTTTCGAGAAAGCGTTTCTTGAACTGAAGCTGGATTTCGTTCCGTCGGCCGCAAACTTCATTCTCGTGAAGGTGGGCGACGGGCAGAAGATTTTCGCCGAGATGCAGAAGCTGGGCGTCATCGTCCGCCCCATGGGTGGCTACCAATTGCCCGAGTGGATTCGCATTTCGATTGGTTCACCCGTTGAGAATGAGCGTTGCCTCGCCGCACTCAAACGGGCGCTCGGTCGCTGAAGAGGTTTCTTCCCCTCAACCGAGCTGGTGCTTCCACGGCCAGTGGCAGTGCCAGCTCGTCAACCTTCGCCTGTCCCAAAAGCGAAGAGACCGGGGACGAATCCCCGGTCTCCATGCGTGCTAAATATGTCTGCTGTGTGCGCAGACAAAATTGCGCTTCAAAGCGCGCCGCGTGCTTATTGCTTCACGAGGCGGAAGAAGGCGTTGTTCGGCGTCGCTGGCACACTGACCCCACTGGCGCCGGCTTGCGGTGCCCAGGGGCCGGTAACAGCCGAGGCTTTCTCCAGCGAGAACGACGCGTCTGGCCAGGTCAGGACGATGTTGTTACCCGAGCGGGTCACTGTGAGCGGCGGAACACAGTTGCCAACGGTGGCCGTCAACTGCGCAGCGAAGATCGAGTCCGAGCTCGTCGCCGAGCTGGCGTGAACTTCCACCGCGAGCACGTTCTCACCGTAGACGAGACCGGTGATGGCCATTTCGGCCGGGCCTTCCACGGTGTGCGTGCCATCCGTCGGTTCCGGACCACTGGCGTTCGCCAACGTGGCGAAGGTAATAGCACCATCCGCCATGCGGGTACGGCGAGCCTCCACTCCGTTGAAGTAGTAGACGGCACCGTCATCCAGCACTTCCGTCAACTGCAGGCTCGTGATCGCGCGAGGATCAGTCCCCAGATTGAACCGGATGCGGAAGTAGGTGGTGTTCGTGGCGGAACCGGCTGACGTCGCCGTGACGATTGCGGGCACTTGAGCGGCCGCAGGCTCGAAACCGAGCGGAGCGCCACCACTGAGCCACGCGGAGTCATCGAAGCCGGGCTGGCTCCACGAGGTGCCGAGATCCACTCCAGTGTCGTCGTAGCGCCAGGCGGCGTCGAGGGCGACGAGGACTTGCGGCTTGGTGAAGTTCACCGTCGTCGGATTCGGGTTCACCAGATTGCCAGCCGTATCAGCCGCACCATTGATGACGAGCGCATTGCGGACGCAATCTTCCACTGGCGCGGCGGCCACCAAGGTCACCACCGTGGGAGACGTGAGGGTTGCAGAGGTTGGGTTGGCGCCGTTGATGGTGTAGTTGCCAGCGATGGCGGCGGAGGCTCCATCGGCTCGCTGAACGTCACAGTGACGTTCACGCCAGCAGGGTCTGTCGAGGCGGACACCACTGTCGGACGGATCGTGTCAGCAGCGACGGAGAGGGTTGCTTCCGAGCTGGTCTCAGTGTTTCCACCGATGATCGAGATGCGGACGCTGAACTTCGCTCCATTATCACCCGAGCCAGCCGTGAAGCTGTAGGAGGACGAGTTCGCATTCGGGATTTCCACGCCGTCGCGCAACCATTGATAGCACTTGAAGGCATCGGAGCTGGTGGCGACCGAGAACGTGGCGACCGTATTCGGAACGACGGAGGTGTCGGCCGGTTGCTGGGTAATGGTGAATGTGCCCGCTGCGTTGAGCGGAGCAGCCGGGAAACCGAGCATGCTGCCGGGAATGGCGTCGTTGGGAGTCAGGCTCGCTGCCGCTGCGGACGGCGGGGCAACGCCTTCAGGCCCAGCCCAGACGTGGCAGTAATCGCCACCGCCGCCTTCTTTGTAGATGGCTTCGAGATAGTAGGCCTTGCCCGCTTCGAGGGCATACGGAGCTGACGCGTGTGAGCTGTAGGGATTGCAGCAGCCGGTTTCCTCTTGAATCTTAATTTTGCCACCTTCCCCGGGGCCGTTCGGGTTCAAGAAGAGCTGTCCAGCATCATCGCTGCTCAGGTAGAACACCCAGTTGCCGGAAGTGGGAGGAATGAACAAAGCGCGCATACGACCACCGAATTGCTCGTGAGTGTCGTCCGTGTAGGAATTGCGGGTTGAGAAAGTAGGCATGCGGAACGTTTCCCGCGGATTGTTCGGGTAGTTCGGATGGCCGGTCAGCAGGTTGATGGCTGTGCCAGCCGTGGAAGATGTGTCGAACGTTTCGAACAGGACACCGCCGCAGTCCGTGGGAACCCAGCTCGTGAATTGAATTTCGACTGGCACCATCGTATTGGGAACCAAATCGCTGACACCCTCGATGCTGATGGTGTACACGGTGCCCGGCAGCATGTCGTTCTGGTAGGTGATGGTGACACTAGTGCCTCCGGGGTTCAGCACCACATCAAGCGGTGAGTTGCCGTCGTTGAGGAAGTAGGTGAAGGGCTCCGTCGCCGTTTGCTGCTCTACGACTTCGTCGAAGTTAACGACCACGGTGTTGAAAGGGCCGGCCTGACTGACTCCCACCACCGTGGGGGGAGTGCTGTCCGACGTGAAGAGAACGGAGGCTTCGCGGCTGTCGATTTCTCCCACCGAGTTGCTGACGCGGCAGAAATACTTCCGGGTCACAGTGTCGGGCGACTCATTGGTGATCTGCAGGGACGATGAGGTGGCGCCGTCGATCGGACTTCCGTCAACGAACCATTGATACGTTGGCGCCGGACGCCCCGTCGCTTCAGCCGTGAGAACTGATCCACGGAACTGCAGCAGCGTGCGGTTCGTCGGCTGATTCGCGTCCACAAAGACCGGGGCGAAAGGAACGATGGAGCTCAATTGCAGCGCGAATGCGACATCAGAGCTGGTGGTCGAGGACTGGTGGAGTTCGACCGCGATCGTGTTGTCGCCTTGAACGAGCAGCGAGGTATCCAGATCTTGAGTATACTCGAAGCCTTCCACCACTACCGGCGGGAAACCTGCCGCGTCGTGATTGGCGCCGAGCGTGTCCCAATTCACTGGGTCCGGAGCTGCCACCGTCATCTTGCTCCGGAATGCCTCAGTGCCGTTGATGTAAACGACAATGCCGTCGTCATGCACCCACTTGGCTTCGAGAATCGAATTTGCCGCACCGTTAAAGGTGAAGTTTTTCCGGAAGTAAAACGTGACGCGATCAGACGCGGCCGCGATGCCGCGGTTCAGCGGAGTGAGGAATCCGTTGACGCCGCCGCTAAAGGGACGCCCGAGTCCATCGTAAAGGCCGCCGCCGTCGTTACCGAACAACGCGGGGCCAGTTTTCCAACCCGGAGCGCTGTTGGTGTCGTACCCCGGCAATTGCCAACCCGTGCCGTGAAGGTTTTCTGTGGGAGTTGTGGCGTCGTTGTAGGCCCACAGGTTGGTCCAGCCGACTAGTGTTGTGGATTGAGCCGAACTGTCGACGGCCGTCGCCGCCAACCCGAGTATCCCCAGTGTGGCTGCGGATAGTTTGGACAGGAATGCACGCATAGTGCCCTTTCGTTTTAGTTTTGCCCCCAAGGTGCCATTCTGCGTAGGCATAACACATGCCCAAAAAACGGCACAGAAATGCACCGAGGCGCTAAGTTGCTGAGATGGCCGAAGTGAATCAACTCTTACTCAAAAAGGCAATTCTATTCGCGTAACTTTCTGCGAAACCCAGTGTCTGCCTAGTTTGAGCCACCGAGGATCGATCCTGACCTCAGCCAGACAAAGGTGGCGCCTGTTCCCCCGTAAGCCTCCCCCGCGAGGGCGAAAGACGCCACGTCGGGATGTTTTCCGAGGATCGAATGAACCGTCTGGCGAATCTGCCCAATCCCCTTTCCGTGGATAATCCGAATCTCAAAGATTTGTTTCTCGCGGCACGCCTCCAGGTAGGCAATCACGACCTCCTTCACGTCTTGCGGCCGGAACGGATGAAGGTCCAGCACGCCATCAATGGGAATTGGGATGGGTTCGGACATATTCCTCCGGTCGCCCCGTGGCTTTGCTTACCAATTCGACGTAACGATCTAAATCCACAACCTGAGGCCGCGCATGACACTTCTGGTCAAAGCCCGGGAACCGCCACAGGTTCGGAAAATCGCGACACTGCTGAGGCTTGACCGACTGAACCGAGCACAGATTCCCTTCCAAAAAGACGCATTCCCCATTCGGCTTCTCCATGAGCGAAAGACCAAGTCGATCCCGCGTTAACCGGGTGAATCTTTGGATGAACTCCTCACCTGACAATCCGATGGTGGCCGCAAGCTTCTCGATTTCATTCTCGCTAACCCGCACATCGCCGGGCCAGCGGCAGCAGGCCGTGCATCTCTGGCACTCGTAGTAAACTGGCATCGCGGAATGTATGTGCAGGCGCGACCGAATGTAAATGTTCCGCGCTGGCTCAGGCGCTTGGAGCGGCACGTCCCTTAATGAAAAACCGGGGCGGATTGGCGTCCGCCCCGGTATTACTTTGCTCCCAGTTCAGCGTGTTCGACGGATACGATTACTGTGCAACGGGCGCAGGTTTCGACATCCGGTAAAAGAAGCCCTCACCCGAGAATGGTTCACCAATGTCCGGTAGGAGCGCCCATTGCGGCCGCCGATCTGTACCGGCGACGTTAAACCAGTCACCGGAAGCCAGATGTCGTCGGTCAGATTTCCCGGCGCATACTCGAAGTTGAAGCCGTCGTCCGGCAACGTCCAGTTCACCCAATACTTGTAACCAACGGGAACCGTCAAAATACCCGCGGGATCGCCTGCCGCGATCTGCCAGGTGGCAGTGTCGAGCGAACCAGCGAATTGATCATCAATCGGCGTTGCGACGCCGCTGACCTGCAAGCGGGAAACGATTACCGACTGGCCGATATTCGCCATTTGATTTGGCTGGCAGCCCACGTAGACATGCAAGGGATCAGCGAACTTGGCCGCCGCTTCAGCCGGAAGTGAGAAGCTTGCCGTCGCTCCGCCGGGCGCGGTCAGCGTAATGTCTGTGTCGTTATTGAAGGTCACACTCCAGGTGCCGTTCGGGCTCGGGGAGGTGACGGAACCCAGCGTGCCCTCTGCATAAGTCATGGCGTTTCCATTCGGGAGGTTGGTCTTGTAGCGGAACGAGGCGTAGCCCGTGCCATCCGCGCCATTGCCGATATCAAGGAAGATCACATTCGGCTCATTCCAATCCGGACTGTTTAACCACGTCGGGAGGCTGGAACCGGAGACGAGGAACAAGTGCGTCTGGAAGCCGGAATTTGCAGACCCGGGATAGTTGGCAAGCGTGACCGAGTAGGTCACCGGCGTTCCAGTTCCCACCCAGGAGTAACCAGTGCTGGCTACGGTGTAGACGTTCTGCCGAGCATATTGCGCCCCCGGCGCGCTGGCCACGAGCCGCAATCCCGGCGCGGCCTTCTCCATGCCAATGGTCGGCGGCGGCGGTGGTGCGACGTCCTGATTCGCATTGAGCGTGACGTTATCCACCCAGATCGTGGAGGTTCCCGTAAAGCCATCCGCGGCACCCGACCAGATCTTGATCCAGAACCGTGCGATGGAATCCATTTTCGGCGTGGTCGGATCGAGCGGGACGCTGACGCGGTACCAGTTGCCTGCACTGGTGGGAACACCTACTCCTCCGAGAGCGATCTGCGAAAAATCCGACGGCCCCAAGCCGAACTCCAGCCATCCATAATCACCCGCCGGACGCGAGGGAGAGGTGGGATCGAAACGAATATCAAAGGTCAAGTTGGTGTAACCACGCCCATCGACCGTCGACGGGAAATTGTACTGCGACGCGAATTGGTTGTCGCCGCCGTAAGCCGTGAGGTCAAAATTCACGATTAACTTCTGCGAGCCCGAATTCGCATCGCTGTCTGCATCCACCGCGGCGTCGTGCTCATACGTTTGAATGGCACCTCCCCACCAGCGACTGAAGGTCGATTCGCTGGCGTCGTTGAACTTATAGACAATCGTATCTGCGCCGATAGCCGGGAGTGAAACGCCCGCAGCCAGCAAAGAGGCCGCGAGGAGTCGATTCAGGATTTTCATGGTGAGGTCAGGGTGGACAGGTTGGTACAAATGATTTTTGCCAAAGTATCGTGGTCAATGAATGAGCAGAAGTATGCGTCAGCCGGCGAATTACTCAAGTCGTGTATATTGATGACAATCTCCTGCCCGCGAAGAGCTTTGCGCGAAACCATTTCGCAATACGATCGTTTCCTGGAAGTTACCTGTTTGAAATCTTGTGACACTTCTGTCACATTTGCCGCGCTTAACCCGCTCAGTCCCAAATCGCTCGCGCTGTTGTGTCGCGTCGAGGACCTGCGGACGGTGTGTCGGCTGTCGTACCTCGGGGTCACGCAGTTTCCACCCCAAAGCAAAATCCAGGCGGCGAGAGAGGCCGTTGGAAATTGCGACAGCCAGCGAATGCCTTGCTTCCTGCAATTTCCCAATCTTCCCTCGCGTCAACCGAACTAAATTTATGATGAGAAACTACTTGGCGGCCGCCGCACTGGCGCTGCTCGTAACGGCGGAGTCCCACGCGGCGCTCATTTTCAACACCGGCGCCAGCTGGAGCTGGTTCAAGGGCCGCACCGAAGCATCGACACCTGACACCACGGCGTGGCGCGGAATCAATTTCAACGCCTCCGCCTTCACCCCCGCGTCAGCACCGTTCTGGTATGGCGATGTTCAGCCCGGTGGCACGCAGATCACCGACATGCAGAACCAGTACACCACGATCTTTCTGCGCCGACCCTTTGTTCTCAGCAGCGTGGCCGACATCAGCTCGCTGAAGTTCTCCGCGATGTGCGATGACGGCTTCATTGTCTGGATCAACGGCACCGAAGTGCAGCGTTACAACGTCCCCGCCGGTCCGCTTGCCTTCAATGCCTCGGCATCCGGAGCGGCGACCGAGCCTGTCCCCATGACCGACTACACGTTGCTCAACCCGGGAAGCTACCTAGTCGTCGGCACGAACGTGATCGCCATTCAGGTCTTCAACGCCGGTGCCGCTAGCAGCGACCTCGTCTTCGACTGCTCCCTCAGCACCACCGCGCCGGACCCCATCCCGCCAACCGTCGCGAGTGTCAGCCCCACTGCCGGTCAACTCAATACCCTGACCTCCATCACCGTGACGTTCAGCGAACCCGTCGCTGGCGTGAACGCCGCCGATCTCCTTATCAACGGCACCCCCGCCACCTCCATGACCGGCGGCAACGACACTTACACCTTCACCTTTCCCCAACCCGCCTACGGCAACGTCGCCATCACGTGGCTCGCCGGGCACGGCATCGCCGACTACGGAATTCCTGCCAATCCCTTCAACGCCAGCGCACCCGGCGCCACCTGGCAATACGCGCTCGTCGACAACATCGCCCCCACCATCGCTTTCCAACTCCCCTTCGCCGGCGTCACCGTCCGCAGCCTCAGCCAGATCGAAGTCAACTTCACCGAAGCCGTGACCGGTGTCGACGCCACCGACCTCCTCATCAACGGTATGGCTGCCTCCACCGTCACGGCACTGAGCGGCAGCCAATATGTTTTCACCTTCTCCCAACCCGCCGTCGGAAACATCAATGTCGCCTTCGCCCCCAGTCACGGCATTCGCGACCTCGCCGCCATCCCGAACAACTTTGCCGGCGCCGGTTGGACCTACGTGCTCGATCCGAACGCGCCGGTGAACACCCTTCGCATCAACGAAATCGCCACCGCCAACGTCAACGGGCTCCGCGACGAAGACAACGAAGTTCAGGACTGGGTCGAGATTCACAACACCAGCGCCAGCTCCGTCAGCCTTGCGGGCTGGTCCCTCACCGATGACGAAAATGAACCCACCAAATGGGTCTTCCCTCCCGTCTCCATTCCCGGCCGTGGCTTCCTCATCGTCTACTGCTCCGGTAAAGACCGCCGCCCCATTACCCCCGGCGCCCGCCTCCACTCCAATTTCTCCCTCAGCCCAGACGGCGAATTCCTCGGCCTCTACAACGCCGAAGTCCCCCGTCAACTCGTCTCCAGCTTCAACCCCTACCCCAATCAACGCACCGACTACTCGTGGGGCTACGATCCTCTGGACCAATTCAAATATTTCCAGGCCCAAACCCCCGGCGCCAGCAACGGCAACAGCACCATCACCGGCGTCGTCAGCGACACCAAGTTCAGCCACAAGCGCGGTTTCTACGAAAACGCCTTCTCCCTCTCCATCACCTGCGCCACGCCGGGCGTGACCATCCGCTACACCACCAACGGCTCCGCCCCCACCGCCACCACCGGCCTCATCTACTCCACGCCGCTGAACATCAATCGCACCACCACCCTGCGCGCCGCCGCCTACAAGACCGGACTCCTCCCCTCCGACGTCGACGCCCAAACCTACATCTTCCTCAACGACGTCATCACCATGCGCGACGAAGTCGCCCCCGCCCCTGGCTGGCCCGCGCAACGCAAAGCCACCGGCAGCGGCCAGGTCTGGGACTACGGCATGGACCCCCAAATCGTCAGCAACGCCACCTGGTCCCCCGTCATTAAAAGTGCCCTCACTGCGATCCCCACCTTCTCCATCACCCTCGACATCGCCGACTTTGCCAACATCTACGGAAACCCCGGCGGCGACGGCATCGCCAACGAACGCGCCGCGTCCGTCGAACTGATTTACCCTGACGACACTGAAGGCTTCCAAGCCAACTGCGGCCTGCGCATCCGCGGCGGGTTCAGCCGCAGCACGGACAATCCGAAACACGCCTTCCGACTCTTCTTCCGCCAGGAATACGGCGTGAGCAAACTCAACTACCCCGTCTTCGGCCCGACAGGTGCGCGTGAGTTCGACAAATTCGACCTCCGCACCATGCAGAACTACTCGTGGGCCTTCCAGAACGACAGCCGCATGATCTGTGTGCGCGACGTGATGAGCCGCGACGCCCAGCTCGCCATGAACGGCCTCAGCACTCGCGGTAACTTTTATCACCTCTACATCAATGGCGTTTACTGGGGCCTCTACAATTCGGAAGAACGCCCCGAAGCCGCCTTCGCCGAAAGCTACATCGGCGGCAATGCCGACGACTACGACACCATCAAGCAGCTCGACGGCTACCTCAGCGGCCCCACCGACGGCAACACCGACGCCTGGTATCGCCTCTGGCAGGCCGCCACCAATGGCTTCGCCAATGACGCCGACTACTTCCGCGTGCAAGGCATGAACCCGGATGGCACTCCCAATCCCGCTTACGAAAACCTCGTCGACGTGCCGAACATGATCGACTACATGCTCGTGATTCTCTACGGCGGAAATCTCGACGCACCGATCTCCAACTTCCTCGGCAACGATTCGCCCAACAACTGGTATGGCGTGCGCAACCGCACCGGCCAGTTTGGCGGCTTCCGTTTCATCTCCCACGACGCCGAGCACACCCTGCTCAACGTGAACGAAGATCGAACCGGCATCGTCGACCTCAGCGCCAGCGGCGGCCAATACGGGGTCATCCAGTCCGACTGGACCTGTGGTAATCCGCTCACCCAAAGCGGTGGCGCCGCAGCGGCGATCCAGCGTTCCACGCCGCAGTATATCTGGTTCCGCATGCACCAGAATCCGGAGTTCCGCATGCTCGTCGCCGATCAAGTGCAACGGCACTGCTTCGATGGCGGTCCACTCTCCTTCGACGGCATGATGAAAGCCTTCCTCGCGCGCAGCAACGAACTCCATCTCGCCATCGTGGCCGAGTCCGCCCGCTGGGGTGACGCCAAGGCCGGCACGCCGTACACCCGTGACACCTGGCAGAGCGCCATGCGCAGCACGGTGACCTCGTTCATTCAAGGCCGCACCACGGTGTTGATCAACCAGCTCCGCGCCGATGGACTTTTCCCCACTCTTACCGCGCCGATCTTCAGCAGCCGCAGCAACGCCGTGCCGGCTGGCTTTTCGCTCTACATGACGAACAACAACGGCGCCGGTCAGATCTTCTTCACCATTGACGGCACCGATCCCGCGTCCGCGGTGGCAACATCTCCCCGTCGGCCATCGTCTACACCGCGGGCTCGCCCATCGTGATCAACTTCCCGATCACGATTCGCGCCCGCGTGCGCAACGGCACAACCTGGAGCCCCATCGTGCAACGCACCTTCTATCCCGCGCAGGACTTCGCCAATCTCATCGTTTCAGAAGTGATGTATAATCCGCCGGGTGTTGGCGCGACGCCGGGCGACGAGTTTGAGTTCCTCGAACTCAAGAACACCGGCGCCACCGTCATCGATCTCAGCGGAGCCACCTTCTCAGGCATCAGCTTCACGTTCACGAACGGGACGCGCCTCGCCCCCGGACAATTCTTCGTCATCGGCCGCAGCGCCACGACGCTTGGCTCACGCTATCCGGGCTTGGTGATCAACGGCCTGTATTCCGGACGCCTCGACAACGCCGGCGAAGTTCTCGTGCTAAGCCATCCGCTGGGCTCCAAGATTCTCGACGTCGACTACAAGGACGGCGGCAAATGGCCGATCACGGCTGATGGATTCGGCTACTCGATCGTCACCCGGAACCCGAACTCGAATCCCAATCCAGGCAATCCCTCCAGCTGGCGTGCGAGCACCAATCCCCTCGGCTCTCCGGGAACCGACGATCCAGATCCGACCATTCCAGCCATCGTCATCAACGAGGTTCTCACCCACACCGATTTGCCGGCCGTCGACGCCATCGAACTCTTCAACCCCACCGCCGGGAACGTGAACATCGGTGGCTGGTTTTTGACCGATGACGGCAAGGCGCCGACCAAGTTCCGCATTCCGGAGGGAACTACGATTTCCGCTGGCGGATACCTCGTGTTCACTGAGGCGGACTTCAATCCCACACCGGGCACGACCAACAACTTCAACCTCAGCTCGCAAGGTGAGGAAGTGTATCTGTTCTCCGGCGACTCCAGCACCAATCTCACCGGCTACAGCCACGGCTTCAATTTCGGCGCTGCGGAGAATGGCGTTTCCTTCGGACGCCACCTCATCAGCACCGGCGACGAACGGTTCGTGGCACAGACCTCCACCACCCTCGGCGCGGCGAACTCCGGCCCGCGCGTCGGTCCCGTGGTCGTTCGCGAAATCATGTATCATCCGATCGATCTCGACGGCGGTCTCGACAACGACACCGAGGAGTATATCGAGATTCGCAACATCTCCAGCGCAACGGTTCCCCTGTTTGATCCCGCGAACCCAACCAATACCTGGCATCTGCGCGGTGGCGTGGATTTCAATCTCCCGCAAAACGTTTCACTCGGCGCGGGGCAATCGCTCATCTTCGTCAACTTCGATCCTGCGAACCCGACCTTGCTCGCTGCGTTCCGCGCGAAGTATGGCGCCTTCACCGGACTCCCGATTTTCGGACCCTACAGCGCGAAACTGGATAATTCCTCCGACACCATCTCGCTGCTCAAGCCGGATGCCCCGGAAACCAACGGCGTTCCCTACGTCATCGTGGATTCCCTCGACTACAAGGATTCTGCACCCTGGCCGCCCGGCGCCGATGGCACCGGCGCCGCGCTTCAACGCATCAGCCTCACCGAGTTCGCGGATGAGCCGGCCAACTGGGTCGCCGCCGCACCGTTGACGATTACCTCCTTCGGTCCAGCGAGCTATGCCGTAAGAGCCGGGACCAACGCCGCCACGGCGACAAACGTGACATTCAGTGTGACCGCCTACGGCACCGGCACCCTGACTTACCAATGGCGGAAGGACGGGGTCGATGTCCCGGGCGCCACCGGCACCTCGATCACGATCACGAACGTTCAGTTGGCGGACGAAGGCGCCTACACGGTCGCCGTTTCCGACTTGTCCGGCACAGCGATCAGCCCGGTGGGAAACATCTACGTGCTCATTAACCTCGTCGTCACCCAGGCTCCATTGACACAGATTGTCCCGTCCGGAGGCAACGTCAGCCTGAGCGGCTCCGTGAGTGGCAATCCGTTTCCCATCACTTATGAGTGGAGGCGGTTGACGCCCTCCCCGGCCTTCACCAACCTCGCCATTCTGAACAGTCGCACTTCGTTCTACTCGTTCACGGCGCCGGTGTTGACCAACAACGTCGCCGTTACCCAGACGTGGCGCTTGGTGATTAAGAACCTCGCCACTTCGGCCTCGGGCATCAGTCCGGGCACGTTCAACATCATCGTGCTGCCGGATGCGGACAACGACGGCATTCCGGATCTGTGGGAATCAGCCAATGGCTTCAACCCGAACAGCCAGGCGGATGCCACGCTGGACGCCGATGGAGACGGGATGACCAATGGCGCGGAGTATGTCGCCGGAACGGATCCGCGGGACGCGGCAAGTTACCTGAAGATCGATCAAGTCTCGGCGAGCAGTCCGACGGTGATCAGCTTCCTGGCGCTGTCGAATCGCACGTATTCGGTGGAGTTCTCGGATGATTTGAACGCGGCAGCCTGGTTGAAGTTGCAGGATGTGCTGGCGCGG
Source organism: Verrucomicrobiota bacterium (assembly GCA_016713365.1). Taxonomy (GTDB): domain Bacteria; phylum Verrucomicrobiota; class Verrucomicrobiia; order Limisphaerales; family JADJPG01; genus JADJPG01. Next base: position 48,284 of record JADJPG010000022.1, read on the forward strand.
ACGACGAACCGGATCGAGTCAGTCTCGGACGCAGCGGCGGGCACGAACCGGTTGTATCGCCTGACGACCCCACATCGGCCATAAGCCATGGTGCCAGGGTCCAAGTGACTGGTTGCAGGTTGAGAGGTTTCCGAGTTCTAGTTACGGAACTCTCGACTTTCAACCGCAACTTTTGAACGCGGGTATTGAAAATCTTGCGGTTGGCAATGGGACGTTCTTGATGTAGGTAATCCGGGTGAACGTTTCCCGTATGAATCGAAGCAGCTCTCTCGTCCGCACTTGGCGTCCTTATTGGCGTGGTTTTTCGCGCAGCCTTACCACCATCGTCCTGGCTTTGTTGGCGTTGCGCCCGTTCGCAAGTAGCGCGGCGGATGTGGTGATCAATGAGGTAATGGCGCGGAATGCGACGAATGCGCCGTTTCTTCAAATCCCGGATTACACGCCTGATTACGTGGAGCTATACAACACGTCGACGAATGACATCGACTTGGGAGCGGGCCAGTGGGCGTTGTCGACGAAGGCGAATCCATTCAACAACGATTTCAAGGATTTCTACAAGTTCCCCGCCGGAGCGATGATCGCAGCTGACAGTTACCTGCTGGTCATTTTCGACAACGAGACGAACATGCCGGGGTTGCACGCAACGTTCACAATGGGGGGAACGAATGTGACATTCACACTGAACCGATCGGCGGATCAAGTGAAGCTGTATCAGAACGGCTTGATGGTGGACAGCGTAGTGTGGGGACCACAGGTGGAGAATCTTTCCATCGGTCGCGTGCCGGATTTCACGGGAGGATTCACTTTGACGTATGCGACGCCCGCGGGAGGCACCGTGCCTTTCACGACGAATCAGCCGGTGGCGTTTTTGCCCGCGCCGACGGCGACAAATGAATTTTCGCTGAAGATCAATGAGTGGATGGGGACGAATTCGGCGGGTTGGGACAAGGATTGGCTGGAGCTGTACAATCCGGATACGAACATCGTGAGCTTGAGCGGGCTGGTAATCGTGGACAAGGTGGCAAATTTGTCGATTCCGGCGGAGTCCCGGCCGATTCCGGCGTTGTCGTTCATCGCGCCGCTGGGATTCGTCCAGTTGTTCGCAACGAAGAATGCGGCGATCGATGCGCCGGCGAATGAGTTGCCGTTCTCGATCAGCAGTGACACGCGCGAGGAGCTTTTCCTATACGCGAACGACAAGTCGACGCGTCTGGATCGCGTCGAGTCGGATCAGCCGCGTCGGGATAAAACGCAGGGGCGTATTCCGGATGGCGGAGATGTGTATGCAGGTATCCTCCCTAACACGAGCCCGGAGGACAGCAACTTCGCGAGCATTCCGGAGGTGGTGATCAATGAGATCCTGACCCACACAGATCCGCCGTTTGAGGACGCGATTGAGTTGATGAACACAACCGGAGTGGATCAGAACATCGGAAACTGGTGGCTGACCAACAGCCGGGAGAACCCGAAGAAATATCGCATCCCGGCGAACACCATCGTCCCGGCCAATGGCTACATCGTCTTCTACGAGTATCAATTCAACAACAGCAGCACCGCGGCGCAGCCGTTCACCCTGAACTCCGCCAACGGCGACGAATGCTACCTCTACAAAGGTGACGCCAACGGCCGCCTGACGGGCTATCGCCGCGGCGTCAGTTTCGGACCTGCAGCCAATGGTGTCCCCTTCATTCGCCACGTCGTGACGAACTACTACGAAACCAATGTGGATATTGTCGCCTCCGCGAACGTAACTCTGGGAACTACCATCAAAGCCACGGATCCGGCCAGCTACCAGTCGGTGTTTCGCTCCGGCACGGGCGCGGAGAATCCCGTTCCGTTGATCGGCCCCCTTGTTATCAACGAAATCCACTACCATCCGCCAGCGATTCAACCCGGTGGCGTGGATGACACGATCACGGAGTTCATCGAGCTCTACAACACCAGTGACGAAACCGTTTTGCTCTACGACCCCAATCAGTATTTTGCCGACCGTAACTACAATCCCGCACCGGACGGAAGCAACCTCACCATCGGGCAACGCTACGCCGACGGCCGGACCAACACGTGGCGCATTCGCGGCGAGGTCAGCTTTGAGTTCCCTGAGAATTCCCGGCTCGAGTCTGGAAAGTTCGCGCTCATCGTGAATTTTGATCCGACCGACAATCTGTTCCTCAACAATTTCACGAACAAGTTCCCTGCCCTTGCCGAGAAAATCCCGTCGGAGGTGAGACTTTATGGCCCTTACCGCGGCAAGCTCAGCAACAAAGGGGCGAGCCTGGAACTCCGTCGACCGGACGTGCCTCAGGGTCCGCTTCGCAATGACTTCCGTCTTGTACCGTATATCACCGTTGACAACGTTACCTACAATGACAAAGCACCATGGCCAACCAACGACACGGTCGCTGGCCCGGATGGTCTAGGCTTTTCCGTTCAGAAACTCTCGTCGTACGTCTACGGGAACAACGGCGAAGTCTGGACCGGAGCAGAGCCGACTCCTGGCGCGTTCAACTCATCGACCGGCTTTGAACCTCCAGCCATTCTCAGCAACCCGACGAACCTCACCATCACCGCCGGCCAGACGGCAACGTTCCGAGTGACCACTCGCGGCAGCCTTCTCCAGTATCAGTGGTACACCAACGACGTGGCCATCCCAGGCGCGAATTCCTCGTCGCTCAGCCTGCCAAACGTCAATACCAACCAGAGCGCCACCTTCATGGTGATTATTACAAACATCGTCGGCGCGGTCACCAGCACTCCGGCTCTGCTCGTCGTCACCACGCCTGAGAACGACACCACCGCTCCCTCCGTCTCCATCACCTCACCCACCGCCTCAACAACGACCAACGAGATTATCGGCGTGATCGGCAAGGCATCCGATCGCAACGGCATCAACGGGGTCTACTACTCCGTTAACAACGGTACCTACCTGCCAGCATCCGGAACCGTCACCTTCTCCACGTGGGGGCCGGTCGTGGTCACGTTGGATCCCGGCACCAACACCGTCAGCGCCTACAGCGTCGATCAAGCCGGAAACCACTCCGCCGTAGCCACCCGGACCTATTTGCGGGTGCTACGTGACACCCTGGCATTAACCGTCAATGGTAACGGCACCGTAAAGGGCGCCACCAACGGCCAGCAAATGGAACTCGGCCGCAGCTTCACCCTTACCGCGAGCCCGGCATCAGGCAATCTCTTCTCAAACTGGACGGTGATCTCATCGTTCCGTCCGCTGGTGCAATCCACCGCTCCATCACTCACCTACCTGCTTTCCTCCAACACCACGGTGACGGCGAACTTCGTCCCGAATCCATTCGGCGTCGTTGCTGGCAAATATCACGGCCTCTTTTATGAAACCAATGAGTCCACCGGTGTCCTCCATGGTTCCAGCGGTCATTTCATCCTCACCACCACAGCCAGCGGCAGCTACTCGGCTGCGTTGCTGACGGGTGGAGTGAAGAAACTCTCGGCCTCCGGCCAGCTGGATCTCGACGGACGCGCGACCAATACCATCCCTCGCAAGGGAACCAACGCCCTCACCGTCACCTGGCACGTCGATCTCTCGGGCTCGGACACCGTCACCGGAACCGTCACCGATGGCACCTGGACCGCCATCCTCGAAGGCGACCGCGCCGTCTATTCCAAGACCAACCCCTGCGCGCTTGCGGGCAAGTACACCCTCGTGCTCCCCGGCCTGCCCGGCGACACGTTTGTCCCCGGTGGCTTCAGCTACGGCACCGTCAGCATCGACAGCAATGGCGTTGTCACCTCAAAGGCTCTCTGGCGGACAAGACCACCGCATCGCAGAAGGGCCAGATTTCCAGAAACGGCGAATGGCCGCTTTACGTCTCCCTCTACTCAAACAAAGGATCACTTCTCTCCTGGATCCGCTTCGAAGATCGTGACGGCGATGACTTCAACGGCCTGCTCAATTGGGCCAAGCCGGCGAATCCCAAGAACAAACTTTACCCGCTCGGCTTCACCACCAATCTCGCAGAAGTCGTGGGCGCTCGGTATACAGTGCCCGCCAAGACCAACAAAGTCATCGAGCTCACCAGCTCGGAATTGGTTCTCACGGGCGGCAACCTTCCGACCACCTACACCAATGCGTTCAATCTGGGAGTGGGCAGCAAGGTCACCAATGCCGGGCCGCACAAGCTCACGCTCACATTCACGCCCGCCACCGGCCTGTTCAAAGGCAGCCTTACTCCGACCAACTCCGGCGCGAAAGCCATCGCCTTCACCGGCGCTGTTCTGCAAAAAACAACCAACGCGTTCGGATACTACCTCGGCACCAATCGAAGTGGCGCAGTGTCTATTCAAGCAGCTCCGTGATTCGCTCCCGAAGGCCCACATTGACAGCAGCGCAACGTTCAGTTGAGCTCCAGCCATGACGCCCCGCCATTTTTCACTGCCGAGTCTGGCCCTTGCCTGCATGCTGGTTTTGCTCACGTGCTTTGCCTGCAGCGCCGCTGAGTCACTGGACACTCAGTCCCTGCTCCGCTCCGCTGATACTTCGCTCCGCGCCGGCAAACCCGCTGAAGCGATTCAAATCACTGACAAGATTCTGGCGGCTGACCCGAAAGACTTCCGCGCGCTATTCCTCCGCGGTCGCGCCCACGAGGAATCAAAGAACCCCGTCAAAGCCCTCGTCGACTACGACGCCAGCCTGAAGGCCAATCCCAAGGCCACCGTCGTCTACCAGAAACGCGGCGAACTTCATTTCAAGCTCGGCAACTTCGCCGAATCCATTGCCGACTTCGACAAGTTCATCGAAGCGCTCCCCGAACAATCGCCGCATCACTGGCAGCGCGGCATTTCCCTTTACTACGCGGGAAGGTTCGAAGATGGACGAAAGCAGTTCGAGCTGCACCAAACGGTCAATCCATACGACGTCGAGAACGCCGTCTGGCATTTCCTCTGCGTCGCCCGCGCCTCCGGTGCTGAGAAAGCGAAAGCCGCCTTGATTCCCATCGAGCGCGATGCCCGCATTCCGATGATGCAGATTCACGAACTCTTCGGTGGCAAGGCCAAGCCGGAGGATGTCCTCGCCGCCGCCAAACTGGGCTCCCCTGCAAATCACGACAACCAGCTCTTCTACGCCCACCTCTACCTCGGCCTCTACTACGAGGCAGTCGGCGACGCCAAACTCGCTCGCGAACATATTCTGAAAGCCGCCACCGATTTCAAAGCCGAGCACTACATGGGCGACGTGGCCCGCGTTCACGCCCAGGTCTTGCGCAAGCAGGCCAAGTAGCCCGCCTCACTTCGCCGCTGCGGGATCCAACAACGGTCCCAACAGTTTCTTTCCCAGCGGTTGCGCGGGCTGCGCGGCCTCAAGTTCCTGAAACAGTTCCTTCGCCCGATCGCGATCCGTCTGCGCCATCACTTGAATGATGGTGACGCATCGCGCGTACGACGGTGTGAAGAGGAGGCTTCTCCCAGCGCTCGCGAGAAACATCTCGACGGCGCCGCTTAAATCCCCAGCGCCTTCTTTGACCAAACCTTTCAAGTAAATGTCCCGGGCCGCCATGAACCCCTTGAGATCCGACGCGAAGCGTTCGTCACTCAAATCAAACCCGCTCTTTGCCAGCGCGCTCTCATTCAACTGACATTTCTCAAGCACGGAGAGCAGCAATGCCTCAACCCGCACGTCGCGCTTCACGGCGAACCGCGGCGCCGCGAACAACACCACCGGCGAATTGTCCGTGCTGAGCGGCGCCGAACCCGCAAAGCGATCCAACGTTCCGGCATCCGCCACGAAACACCCGGCGAGATTGATGAAGCGTTCCAGCCCAACGCCCCGTAGCCGGCTGCGCAACTCGCCATCCGCAAGCCTCTTCTCGAACAAGCCCTGCTCGAAAACCGGTTTATCCAGGGTCCCCACCAGCGCCAGCGCCGGAATATCCACGTTAAAATGCAGCAGGAATCCTCGCGTCTCCGAAAACGTGTCGAGAAATGTTCGAACGATGGAGCGCATCACCGGTTCCTCCAACTGATGTAACGGCAGCCATTGACAGAACAATCCTCCCGGTGCCAGCCGCTCACGCACCGCTTGAAAATGTTCCTTTGTGTAGAGGAACCCCGCGCCGTCATGCGCTGGATGAAACAGGTCCGCGACAATCACGTCGTAACGATTCGTCGTCACCCGCACGAAGCGCCGTGCATCCGCCGACAACACACGCCCGCCCTTTTTCGGCAATGGCCCTTCATTCTCCGGTTCGAAATGGTGCATCAGGCTAATCACCTCCGCAACCAGTTCCACACCATCCACCGTCAACTCCGGATGCGCCGTGGCCGCGCCCAAAGTCACCCCGGTCCCCGGACCGAGAAACAACGCCCGCCGCGGCGCCGGATGTAACAGCAGCGGCAGATGCGCCTGACGTCGCTCCGCCATCGCGGCCGCCGTCCCACCCATTTGCAGGCGATTGTTCACGCGCAGACTGCGATGCCCATCTGCGGTTTTCACCACCGCCACCGAAGCCATTGCGCCATCTTGGTACGCGATCACTTCTGCGCCCGGCAGTTTGTCCACGATCCGAAGGTCAGCCATCGCCGCCAAACCCAGAGCAACCGGCACTGCCGCCAACAGCCAGCCCACCTTCCGCCAGTTTGGAACAACGAGCAGATAGCCAACGCCCAACGCCAGCGCGGTCGTCTTCGTGCCCAGCAGCGGTAACAGCACGGCTCCCACCAACCCAGCCGCCGCGCAGCCCAGCGTATTCACCGCGCCGGCACGCCCGACTCCTCCGTCCTCCCGCCGAGCGCTCTGCACCAGGTGACTGAACGTCGCGCCCATCAGCACCGTGGGAATCAAAAACGCCACCGCAGCCATTAGCGATTCCCCCAACGCCGCCGCAGTCAACGATTCACCGACACCACCGCGAATCGCCGAATAGATCGGCCGCCCAAAATGCAGTAAGGCCGCACTCAACAGGCACGCTGCAGCAAGCGCCGTGAGCAACCGGCTCAATGACCAACGCATCACCCGGCGCACAATTCCTTCGCTGATACCACGCTCCCCCGATCGCCGTCCCGACCAGATACACCGCCAGCGCCGACGCATAGCTGTAGACCGTGTTCTCCAACACCTGCGACAGGAGCCGCACCACCACGATCTCAAACCCGATGCCGAGAAATCCTGTGATGAACAATGTCGTTGCCAAACGTGTCGACGAAATACCCCGGCTGTCGCAGTCGCCGCGACGGATGCTGAACGATTCCTGGTTCGCTCCTCACGCTGACGGTTCTCGGGTCCGCGTTTCTCTGCACCCCAGAATCTCCACGCCGCCACAGCGCAAATCACATTCACCGCCGCCAGGACTCCGAGGGTCGCGCGAAATCCGAGGGCCGGCATCACAACGAAAACCGTCCCCAGCGTTCCCGCCACCGCGCCGAACGTGTTCGCCGCGTAGATCGCACCGATGCAACGGCTTTTTGCCATCAGCGGAGATAGAAGCCGCTCCATCGCCGGAAGCGTCGCGCCCATCGCCGCCGTGGCGGGCAACAACGTCACAAAAGGCAACAGGAACACCACGCTCCATTGTCGAAAAGCCGACGGCTCAGGCCCGATGAGTTGCACCGCCAGTTGATTCACCAGCGGAATGGTCAATGCCGTCAGTAAACCAAAACCACCGATCACGATCTCGATCCCGACATACCATCGGACTGCGTTCGACGAGGAACCGATACGCTGATCGAAATACCATCCGCCCACTGCGAGTCCGCCGAGAAACGCTGAGGCGACTCCGAGCATCGCTGGCGTCTCGTGCCCCAGCCCGGCGGCGAACATGCGCACCCAGACCATCTGGTAGCCCAACCCCGCCGCACCGGAGAGCGCGAACAGGACGTACAACCAGAGAGGGCCGCGGGCGCGATTCATCATCACGATTCGCCCCGGTAAACACAGCGCGACTGGCACGTCTCCGCCACCACGATCTCAGTCAGCAACGGCAGCTTCGGCTTGAGCTTCTTCCAGATCCAAATCGCCAGCATCTCGCTGGTTGGATTCTCCAAACCAGGAATCTCGTTCAGGTAGTAATGGTCCAGCTTCGCCCAGATGGGTTTGAACGCCGCCGAAATATCCGCGTAATCCATCACCCAGCCCAGTTTCGGATCACACGGCCCCGCCACCGCGATCTCCACGCTGAAGCTGTGCCCGTGCAGGCGGCGGCACTTGTGAGTCTTGGGTAATAGCGGGAGCAGATGCGCCGCCTCGAACTGAAATGTTTTCCGAAGTTCCATGTGTTTAATCTTATTGTTCCCAGCCAATCCACTCCACCAAATCACCCAAAGCCGGCCGGCCATCGTGTCGCCACGTGAGCGGCGGATTCTGCATCTGACCCAGCGGACAAATCCGCGTCGCGCCCCAGCTCCCAAAACGGGTCGCCAACTCCTGCGCGCGATCATCGGGCGCGGCGATGCCCACCGTCGACACCTGTCCGCGCACCGCGTCCGCCTGACGCAATGCTTCATCGAGGTTCGGAATCGCCTTCACATAGATGAACCGGTTCAGGCACGACACTTGAAACTGCGCATCAGCCTCGTAAACCACTGTCCACGCGGTGGAACCCTCGCTCGCCCATACTTGCGTTTCCGTTACCGCCACGGCCCGCACCCGATAGAAGTCCCGGCGGGAAGTGATCGTCGCGCTCAGCTCCACGGAAATCTCCCCACGCGGTTCATCGCGCTCACACCGGGTCAACTCCTCCGCCAGCTTCTCCGCAAACATCTCCGGCGAGACCGCGCCACCAGTCTCCGCATAAATCAGGTGGGGCGACAGACACCCGAGCTGGTTCCACGCAATGACATCCTCCGCCGCGCGGGCCACAATCTTCTTCACGCCAAATCCGGACAACACATCGCGTGTGACGTAGCCGAAACTCACCCGGTGACCGTAACCGAGGAAGCGCACGCTCCGCGGCAGCCGCCGCTGAATGTCAGCGAGCGTCTCATCAGAGCCCGTCGCGGTGACACAGCTGGCTTCAGCAAACAGCGCGGCTTCAAGCGCCGCATCGCCTCCACGCCATTCGGCAATCTCCAGACAAGAAGCCAGTTTGGCATCCGCCTCATACAACGAATGCGCGAACAGTCGCGGAAGAAACGACGCACCACGGCCGCACTTCACGAACTGCGCGGAGCGGGTCAACAATCCCAGCACGATGCTCAGCAATGTCGGGTTCGGAATGTTGCCCGCGGCGATGTGCACGAGAAGTTCCGGACCGCGAACCATCGCCGCTCGCTGCAGCTTCCCTTCAGCTGCAGTTGCACACATTTCATCGAGCCGATGCGCATGCCCCAGTTCCTGGACGAGGAGGGCGTGAAGGTTCTCCCGCGTCAGCTCCTGGAAAAAAGAATCCAGCCCGCGCACCAGCGTGGCGTGTGAAAAACCAGTCGCCGCTGGACCTTGGTCGAGCGCCAGCTTGCGGAACGGGTAATCCGGCTGCAGCCAGTTCTCAGCGAGGTCACTGATCAATTTGATCAACTGGGCCGTCGTGCGGACGCCAGGTATTGTTCGCGATTCCGCTTCAGGGTCACGCAGGCGTCCGCGATCGTCTGCGGGGAAAGCTCCGCTCCCGGCGGTAGGTCGGCGATGAAGTAATTGGGCAGGTTCATGGTGCCGAAGTTTTGACGTCCTCGGTAACAGGGTGTTCACGCCGCTGCACCGCCTGCAATGCCGGAAGTCCAACCAGCGAAATCATCAGGAAGCCCGCCAGCATCGCGTATGTCCCGTAGAAACTTTCAGGCTGGGCGGCTCGCGCCCCGAAGCCCTCAACAATGTGCCCGATGATCCAGTGCAAGAGATTGCCCAGCAAACCACCGACCGTAATCCACAGTCCGAACGCCCGCCCGCGCACCGAGTCATGCACCGCCAGCATTACGCCCGCCTCCACAATCGGATAGCTCGCCATGAAGAAGAATCCGTAAGCCATCAATACGAAGAAGAACAGATGGCTTTTGGAGCCCGGCAAATGGGGAAACAGAACGATGATGATCGCCGCGATCAAATGCACAGCGCACGCCCAGCGCTTCCGTCCACGATCGCTCAAGTGACCAAACAGTGGATTGCTGATTACCGTCGCAAGAAAGATTCCGCTCAATGCCACGCCCGTTTCCTTCACCGAAAAGCCGTGGGCATTTTGCAGGAACAACGAACCCAAACTCCCCATGCTGCTCCCTGTGAAGTCCCGCAGGCAAAACGCCAGCGCCGCCGCGACAAAAAATCCGGCCGCGGCCGGACTGCCGAACAACTTCTCCGAACGCTTCCGCTCATGCGGCACGGTCACAATGGTCGGCGTGTCATCCGCCAACCACTGAAACAACACGGCGCATACCACTCCGAGAATCCCCATCTCGAGCACCGGCGTCCGCCAGTCTCCGGACTGCGCAGCACGCCAGCCGGAATAGATCGGTCCGAAGAAGAATCCCGCACCCGCGCCAATGCCGATTAGCCCAAGGGCGCGGCCGGTGTTTACAGGATAGAGCCGCGCGATCAACGCCGTCGCCGCCGGATGAAAGAAACTCCCGCCGAAACCCGCGACCACCACCGACGCCAGCGCCAGCGGATACGACGGCGCCAGCGCGAGACCGATGAAGCCAAGGCTGTTGATCGCGAGGCCGAGACCGAGAAGTTTCTTCCGACTAAAGCGATCCGCCAACACACCCATTGGATAGCTCGGCAGGAAATACGAGAGCATCATCAGCGTCACCATGAAGGTCGCCGACCCTACGCTGTCCAGGTGGAAGCTTTTCTGAATCGGAAGATACAGCGGCATCAACGCAACCTGATAGAGATGCGTGAACGCGTGCAGCACCGAAACCAGGGTCAGCGTGCGAACTTTATGTGAGGAATCGTGACTCATCCGATTAACGACCGATCGACATCAACGAACATCCGCGCGCTTCAGCCGTTGCCGCGCGCCCGATCAGTTCAAAACCTTCTCCGCGACGAACCGCCATGTCTTCGGTTTGCACGGCGGACACCGACCAGAGATTGGCGAGGTCGATGATGCGCACCAACCCAGTCTCGCCCTCGGCCACTTCCCGACCGGTTTCTGGAGAAATGATCAACGCACGTGCCCATGGAGGGAAATGGAACACGCGCCCACCATCCGCAGCGGTGCGCGGAACGTCGTAGGCTTGGGAACTCAATTCACTCATCCCGTATTCGCAGATGATCGACTCAGCCGAAACGCCCAGCCGATCGCAAAGCAACGCGTGCAGCTCCTCCTTTGGCATTGAACGGGATCGACCCTTGTAACCGCCTGTTTCAAGAACCCGTGAGCCCGTCGGCAACAGGAATCTCACATCGCGAGCGATCAATGTATCGATCCAGTTCACGAAGCTGAACGCCGTCCCGACGAGAAACACCGGCGCACTTGCCGACCGCAACGCGTCTTCCAATGCCTGTGTGTTCAGTTCCCAAGACCCGTCGACATTGAGGAACCCGTGGAAGGCTGAATCGGGGGCAGCGCACTCGCGACGCAGCGTTTCGAACATATGAACCAGCGATGAATGCGGCACGGCTTCCGGCCCGGGCGTCAGCGAAATCATCCGCAACGCCCCCAGCCATTCGTCGAGGAGACATCGACGAAACCAGGTCACCAGAGAGACTTCATAGAGCGCGAGTGATTGGGCGCTGTGAAAATGCCGGCTGGGTCGCTGTTCCGTGGTGCCGCTCGAATGGAAGACTCGCGTCCGGTCGTTGACTGGTAGACTAGTCACTTCGAGTTCCTTGAAACCCGACGTGGGCATCGCGGGAATCTGTCTCCATTCGGACACGTTCTGTGGCTCCACTCCGAGCGCCTGGCACCAGCACCGATACGCGGCGTTATCCTGGTACTGAATGCCAAACCATTCGACGGCGAGGGAATTGAACTCGGCTTCGGACTCCGCAGGGGAAATTCGTGAAGCGCCCAAAGAGCGCGTCATGAAACGAACCAGGCGCTCCGCGCACCGGTCAAAGGTGGAATCAATTGTCATGCGGTTTTGTTTGTCACGGTCTTGGCTGGTTTTCCGCCACAGCCAAGCTCCAGTTTGATATACCGCCCGCCCGCTGGGAGCAAGCCGGCTTTTCGGCCGCCAGCCGCTTGGGCATTGACGCCATTTTCCGTCGCCGCCTACGCTCGCGCATGACCTCCGCGCCCGATTCGACGTCGAACGTTTCCCCACGCTCGGCGCCCACCGATCTGCCTGGCATCCTGAAGCAGCTCGGGCCCGGCCTGATCATCAGCGCCGTCATCGTCGGGTCGGGCGAACTCATCGTCACGCCTAAGCTCGGCGCAGCCGTCGGCTTCCAGCTCCTGTGGTTCATCATCATCGGCTGCTTCATCAAGGTGTTCGTGCAGATCGAACTAGGCCGCTTCGCCATCGCGAACCGAATGACGACTTTGCAGGCCATGAACACCATGCCCGGCCCGCGGTTCATCGTGTCGTGGCTGGTCTGGCTGTGGCTGCTGATGTACATCGCTCTCGTCTTCCAAGTCGCCGGCATGGTCGGCGGACTCGCGAGCGTGTGCGAACTCGCCGGCTTCCCGCTGAAGAACTGGCTGCTCACGATCCTGGTCGCCGCGTCCTGCGCCGTGTTGCTCGTCGTCGGGCGTTATTCACTTGTCGAAAAACTCTCCACTGCGCTGGTCGCACTCTTCGTGCTCGCCACGTTGATCGCCGTTGGCGCATTGCAAACGACGGAGTTCGCCATCACCACGGCGCAACTCGGCTCCGGCTTAACCTTCCAGCTTCCCGAGAAGTTCACGACCGCCTTCGCCGCGTTTGGCATCATCGGCGTCGGTGCCTCGGAGCTCATCTACTATCCCTACTGGTGTCTGGAGAAAGGCTACGGCCAGGCCATCGGACCCAACGATCAATCGCCCGGCTGGCGGCTGCGCGCGATGGGTTGGATGCGCATCATGCGCATCGACGCCTGGGTGTCCTTCGCCATCTACACTACCACCACGCTCGCGTTCTACCTGCTCGGCGCGGCGATTCTGCACGCGAAAGGTTTGCAGGTGGAGAACAGCCAGATGATCAGCACGCTCTCGCACATGTATCGGGAGACCTTCGGTCAATGGAGCTTCTGGCTGTTCCTGCTCGGCGCCTTTGCCGTGCTTTACTCGACCGTTTTCGGTGCCACGGCATCGAACGCCCGGCTCTTCGCCGATGCCCTGTCCCTCTACGGCATCGTGAATTACAAGACGCCGGAAGATCGCACCCGCTGGGTGAAGATCGGCTGCGTCCTGCTCCCCATCGCGTTCGCGGCGGTCTACCTGACGCTCGGCGATCCCGTCTCGCTGGTCTTTGTCGGTGCGCTGGCCCAAGGCATCATGCTGCCCTTCCTCGGCATCGCAGCGCTTCACTTTCACTACCACCGCACCGATCCTGCACTCAAGCCCGCCCGCCTCTGGGTCATCCTCCTGTTGATTTCCGTCTTTGCGATGGTTGTCGCCGGCGGCTACAAAATCATCGAGGAACTCGGCAAAGTCCTTCGCTAACCCGCCACTCCTATGTTCAGCCTCCAGAACAAAATCACCCTCGTCACCGGAGCCGGCTCCGGTATTGGCGCAGCGATCGCCGAAGCGTTTGCCAAGGCTGGCGCACACGTGTTCGTCGCGGACCGCGATGCGACAGGCGGACACGTCACTGTCGACAAAATCAAAGCCACCAAAGCCTCGGCGGAATTCATCGCGCTGGACGTAACGTCTGAAGCCGACTGCGAACGCGTCCGACAGACCGTTCATTCTGCTTTCGGTCGGCTCGATGTCCTCGTGAACAACGCCGGCATTGGTCACGTCGGCACCCTACTCCAGACCAACGGCGCCGACTTGGACCGCATGTATTCGGTCAACGTCCGTGGCGTGTTCAATGTCACCAAGGCGTTTCTCGCCGGAATGATTGAGCACAAGGTCGGCAATGTGATTAACCTCGCTTCCATCGGGGGCGTCGTCGCTGTGCGCGATCGTCTCGCCTATTGCACCACAAAGTTCGCCGTCGTCGGCTTCACCAAATCGATCGCACTCGACCACGCGAAGCAAGGTATCCGCTGCAACTGTATCTGTCCCGGCCGTGTTGAAACCCCGTTCGTCACCGCGCGCTTGAAGGAGTATCCCGATCCCGTCGCCGCATACAAAGAAATGGCCTCCACCCAGGCGCTGGGCCGCATGGCCAAACCCGACGAAATCGCCGCCGCCGCGCTCTACCTCGCCAGCGACGAATCTTCGTTCATGACCGGCAGCGAATTCATCATCGACGGCGGCTGGAGCGCGGGGAAGTAGCCGGCGCCCAATTCCTGATTTCAGGGTTAGCATCAACTTCCCGACCGGGCGTCGTTTCGGGATTCTCCCGAAAACATCTTGGGATGACTCTTCGTATAACTCTCAAAGAGGTTCGCCACACCTTCTTCGGATTGGTACAGCTCTGTGGTCAGGTCACTCAGCTTGTCCCATTGCAGTTCGTCCGGTAGATCGCAAAGAACTCTTCTACGTTCCAAGATTCCGACGGGCACCTGGTTATCTGGAAAAAAAGCCATGGCACGTCGGAGAATATCGGCCGTCTGATTCGCTCCAATCCTCTCCAACGCGACAAGAACTTCGCCGGAGTACGCTCCAGAGTCGTTGAAGAAGAACTGGTGAAGCCCACCATTGTTTGGCTCCACCTGAAACCACCAAAGCGAGAAGAACATTTTTTCGCCATCCGTGAAGCTTTGATAGCCACCCGTGGCCAGCCGATCCATCAATTCTGCCATCTTGTTTGGTTCTATATCACTCATGGTCTTTACTCCTCTCCGCTCGAAGAAAAGGCGCTTGGAACCATGTCATCGTTCACCTATTGAATACACACATTCACCGGCGCATCCGCTCCAACACATTCCGGGTAATCTGTTGCACCCGCCGGTCCAGCCCCTGCGGCGAGGTGTAGACCGACGGACGCACGTAGCCCGGGGGCGCGCTCAGTCCATCCGCCCACCAGCACGTTGCCGCATTGAAGACGAAATTCCCGCGCGGCCCCGGATACGCCGTCGCCGTGAAGTGACCGTCATTCGGCTTGCCGGGAGCCGATTGCGTCGGCGCTGTCGCGACGACTTCGAGCCCCGGAATCGGCGCCGGATCACCGTGCCATTCCCAGCCGACCAATCCCGGAATCCCATCGCCCTTCTTCATGCCGGTGCCGGCGAAGATCCAGTGCTCCGGCAACGCACACACCCAGTCCGCGCCTCCCGTGACCGGACCCGTGCTGTGCGCGCCAATGAGCTCATTCGCATACGGACGTTCGTGCTTCAGCGAATTCATCGCCTGAAACTCGCGCGTGCCTCCCGGCGGACCGAAGACGCCGACGCGCTCGAACGCACGATTCGGGATGCCTGCTGCATCCGGTGCCAGCACGATGCGGCCGCAAACCGCGTTGCCGGAAAAGAATCCCACGTTCACGCCCGCTTCGATGGCGGACTGAACGTTGCGGAACATTTCGATCGACCAGTATTCGTCGTGACCAATCGAGAGGAAGCCCTTCGCCCGCCGCAGTCCGTGCGCGTCGTGGTGCGTGTCCAGATTCGAAATGTAGGTAACGTCGTAGCCCTGCTCTTCCATCCAGTAGGCAAACGGAAACTCCCACAGGAACCATTCGCCTGAGCCCGTGCTCAGCGGCGCATCGAAGATCTGACAATACTTTCCGTAGGGTCTGTTGAAACTCACCTGCACATCGCCGCCCCACCACCACTGATGCTCACCGTTGTCGTAGAGGGAAAATTGGTTCGGCCATCGGTTGTAGGCCTGCCAGGTGTTGTCTGAACACTGAAAGAGAAAGTCAGTCCGCCGATCATCGCGCACGATGAAGATGACGTAGCTCTGCCACCCTTCCCGCGCCGCCGTCAACTTGCCGACGTAAACCCCGCTGACCCAATCCGAGGGAATCTTTAACGAAGCGCTCGCCTTCCACCGGCAATCGCGCACGCGCTTGGCGCCCACGGCAGGATCCGTTTGCACCGAACCTGCCAACGGGCCGAGCGTCCGCATCAGACGTCCCCCCGCTCCGCCGTAGAAGCCCATGCGATAAATTTCGATAGTGAACGACGACGCGGGATTCGTGCTGACAAAAAACTCGATCGTTTCTCCGGCGCGCACGCTCGTGCGCGAGCAGAAGCCTTCGATGGTCGGGCACCGATACTTCGTCGCGGGATCAATCGCCGTCTTCGTCAGCATCCAGTCACGAGTTCCCGGCGCGGCATTCTCGCGTCGGATAACGTCAGACCTCGCCGCCGTCAACGAGGTGCAACCGGGCAGCGCCGCAAGGGCAGCGAGCCCCGCCGTGGTCTTCAGCGCCGCGCGGCGGGAGATGCCTGAAGACTGCGGTGAGGTCGGTGGGACGGAATCTTTTCGAGGCATAGTGTGAGAAAGAATCGACCAGCAACTCGCACCGTTGGCAATCCCGCTCTGTCGGTGAAGGAAAACGCCAAATCCTTCACCTTGACGAATCAGCGCGCTCGGGAAACGCTCAGCCATCGCCGCAACTCATCAACACCCATGAACGCTCACGAACTCTCTCTTTCCCTAAACCGCCGTCGTTTCCTCCATGGCCTCGGTGTTGGAGCCGCATTATTCACTGTGCCTGGCGCCTTCGCGGCGAAGCTCGTTCGCACCCCCGCGCAAACCGAAGGACCGTTCTATCCCGACAAGCTGCCGCTCGACACGGACAACGACTTGCTCGTGCTCAACGATGCCATCACGCCCGCGGTGGGCGAAGTGACGTGGTTGAACGGCCGCATCTTGGACGCCCGCGGTGAGCCGATTCGTAACGCGCTAGTCGAGATCTGGCAGTGCGACAACAGCGGCGCCTACATTCATTCCAAGGACACCAACAAGGCGAAGCAGGACAAAAACTTCCAGGGCTTCGGTCGCTTCCTCACGGGCTCGAAGGGCGAATATGTCTTCCGCACCATCAAGCCCGTCCCCTACCCCGGCCGCGCGCCGCACATTCACATGGCGGTGAAGATCAAGGGCCGCAAGGAACTGATTACGCAGTGCTACATCGAAGGTCATTCCGGCAACGAGAAGGATGGTATCTGGAAAAACATCAAAGACGTGAAGGCGCGGAATTCGGTGACAATTCCCTTCAAGCCGCTCAAAGGTTCCCAAGCCGGAGAGCTCGCTGCGAAGTTTGATGTCGTGATGGGGCTTACTCCGGAAGGCTGACGCGCCTCTTATCGCGCAACTGAATTCCCGTCTAGCGCACCTTCCCGCTTGCCAAGTGAAACGTGCGTCTTCATTTTCGCCGCACCATGCATTCCCACGAATTGCTGCGTGAAGTATTCGACAAGGCCAGCCCCAAACAGGTCGCGGCCGATCTCGGCCTTTCGCTCTCCATGATCTACAAGTGGGCCGAGCCGGCGGAGAACGCCTCCGGCAGCGGCGCGTCCAATCCGCTCGACCGCATCGAGGCCCTGCTCCGCTCAACCAACGACGAGCGTCTCGTGCAATGGATCTGCCAGAAGGGCGGCGGCTTTTTCATCCGCAATCCGAAGATTCACAACGCGCATCCGGACTACCTCATCCCGGCCACGAACGAGATCATCCAGGAGTTCGCCGATCTACTCGCCGTCGTCGCAAACGCCGCCGCGGATAATCACATCTCGCCCGAGGAAGCGAAAAAGATTCGCGCGCGTTGGGAAGAACTGAAGGTCGCCACGGAATGTTTCGTTCACTGCTGCGAGGAAGGAAACTTCCAGCGGCTCAAGGAACGTCCGCCGACGATTCATCAGAAGGAAGACTAGTCATCATTTGCGCGACGCGCCTCACGGTCCAGATAATCGGCGATGTGAACCACCTCCACATCGTGCGCGCCAGACTTTTTCAAACCCGCCCGCATCTGCAACAGGCAGCCCGGGTTGGTCGTCACCACCGTCTTCGCGCCCGTCTTGAGGATGTTGTCGGTCTTTCGTTGCTGGAGCCGCGCCGCCATTTCCGGCTCCGTCAGATTGTAGCTCCCAGCACTTCCGCAGCAGACGTTTGATTCCGGAAGTTCCACGAATGTTTCGCCGGCCACCGCGCGTACTAGCGTCCGCGGTGCCTTCTCGATTGGTTGAGCATGGGCGAGATGACATGCGTCGTGGTAGGTCACCTTTGCTGAGCAGTTAGTCCCTCGAACAATTGGCTCGCCCACTGCAGCCAGCCACTCAGTAAGATCCCGCACCTTGGAACTGAAACGCCGAGCGCGTTCCGCCCACGCCGGATCGTCACGCAAGAGATGTCCGTATTCCTTGAGCATCGAGCCGCAGCCGGCCGCGTTGATGACAATGGTATCGACCTGAGCCTGCTCGAAGACCGCGATGTTCCGGCGCGCCGCGGCGCGTGCCTCTTCCAGATTCCCACCGTGCGCGAACAGCGCTCCGCAACAGCCCTGTCCCGGCGGAGTGACGACATCAAAACCGGCCCGGTGAATCAGGCGCATCGTCGAGGCATTCGTCTCCGCAAACATCACGCTCATGACACAGCCACTGACAAATCCAACGCGTCCGCGCGACTCCCCGCCAGCCTTCACCATCGCCGGCAGCGGCGCGGAAGTCGTTTCATCTGGGATCAGCGAGAGCGCATCGCGGGCAAACGTCGGCAGCAATCGCTCCATGCCGAACTGCTTCACCCAGCGCGCCGGCATCAAGGCCAGGTCCATTCGTTCGGGATACGGGAAGACCTTCTCGATCAGCCAGCGACGAAGGAACTGCTGCCAGGGCGAACGTTCGTGATGGCGTTCGATATGATCTCGCGTGGACTCGAGCAACTCCCCGTACTGCACTCCGCTGGGGCAAACCGCTTCACACGCGCGGCAACCGAGACAAAGGTCCACGTGCCGGACGGCAGTTTGACCGAGCGCCAGGCGTCCGTCCTGCACAGCGCGCATCAGATAAATCCGTCCGCGCGGCGAATCATTCTCGTTTCCCGTCTCCAGGTATGTCGGGCAGGACGACAGGCAAAGCCCGCAATGAATGCACGCGAGTGATTTGTCGTAATCGAGAAACCGGGCCGGGGCCGCAGTGTTGGTGGGCGGATCCGGTTTCATGCGCCGGTTATCGATGGCAAAACGCCATTCGGATCAAATGTCTCCTTCAGACGCCGAGCCAGCGCGCCTATTGAGCTCGCAGCCGGAGTAGAAGTGCTTCCCCGATGGTAGACGATCCCGTTCCCTGCCCGCGCGACAAACTCCATCCCGCCCAATTCACCGATGACTTCGGTAACGCGGCTCGGAAGCACAGAGTGTCGTTGCACCGTGGCAGCAGGTTGATTCCAAAACACCCGTTCGTAGTCGAGGGTGGTCGACTCGATGAATCCCAGTCCCGACGCCTGCGCGAGCTGCCAGTCGACATCTTCATACGCTCCGGAGAAACCAGCCACCACTTGGAAATCTCCTGGCTCACAACCGACGTTGTGCAAATCCAACACCGACGGTGTCAGCGGCGAATCAAGAACGTCATCGATGATCCGCCGCGCCTCCGCCACCGAATCACAACGACGAGCCACGAAGTGTTCCGTCTCGGGAAGCGGCAACAACTTGAACGTCGCTTCAACGATGATCCCGAGCGAGCCCTCGCCGCCGATGAATAATTTCATCACGTCGAACCCGGCCACATTCTTCACCACCTTGCCACCCGAACGAACCAGCCGGCCATCGGCCAGCGCGACCTGAACGCCAAGCAAATGATCCCGCACGGTGCCAAATCCAAAACGACGCGGACCACTGATGTTGCCCGATATCAGATCCGAAATGCTCAGGCGATCCGCCAATGGTGGATCGATGGGAAGCCACTGACGCCGCGGCGCCAGTTGTTGCTGAAGTGCGGCCAGAGTGATTCCCGCCTCAACCGTCACCGTCATGTCCTCCGGCGCGTGTTCCAGCACCCGGCACATGGCTCCGAGATCGAGCCGCCCGATGCGGGCGCGTTTCACGTGGGCCGCCGCGAGGAGGCCAGCCACTTCATCCTTATTGGCCGGTCTCAGGTTCATGCGCTGGCCTGCTTTCGCGGCGCGAAATCCCCGCACCGTTTCGAGCCAGGGAACATCTTGTGCGGATTGCAGCGCCCTTCCGGATCGAACACCCGCCGCAGCATCCGCATCGCATCGAGATCGTCCGTGGAAAACTGTTTCGCCATGAAATCAATCTTCTCCGCGCCGATCCCATGTTCACCCGTCACACTGCCGCCAAGCTCCACGCACTTCGTCAAATGTCGTCGCTCACCGCCAACGCGCGGCGCACCTGATCCGGATCGCGTTCATCGTAGAGGATTAACGGATGCAAATTGCCGTCGCCAGCGTGGAAGACGTTTGGAATGCGCAGGCCGTATTCCTCGCTGCAGCGCTGGATGAAACGCATCATCTCCGGGAGCTTCGAGCGCGGCACCACTCCATCCTGCGTAATGAAATTCGGCGAGAGCCGGCCAATGGCGCCGAACGCGCGCTTGCGACATTTCCACAGCTCAGCGCGCTCCTGGTCGTCCTTCGCAATTCGCACATCGCGCGCGCGATTCTTCCTGCAGATCTCCACGACCTGCGCGGCCTGCTTGTCGAGACTCGCCGCCAATCCGTCCAGTTCGATAATCAGCACCGCGCCCGCATCGAGTGGAAAACCGAAATGATACGCCGCCTCCACCGCTTGGGTGATGAGCTGGTCCATCATCTCCAGAGCCCCGGGAACGATGCCGGCGCCAATGATGTCGCTCACCGCCTGACTCGCGTCATCGACCGTCTCAAATACACCGAGCAGCGTCTTGAACGCCTGCGGCGCACGGATTAGCCGAACGAGGACGCGCGTCACCACTCCAAACATTCCCTCGCTGCCAATGGCCGCGCCGCGCAAGTCATAGCCATCCACGTCTTCACCGCCATCCGGTGTCGTTCCAAGCCAAACGACTTCGCCATCTGGCAGCACCATCTCGTAGCCGAGGACATGATTGGTGGTCACACCGTACTTGAGAGTATGCGGCCCACCGGAGTTCGTCCCAACATTACCTCCGATCGTGCAAGCGGACTGGCTGGACGGATCGGGCGCGTAGAACAGCCCTTGAGACTTCACCGCATTCGTGACCCATGCGTTCACGCAGCCAGCCTCGACGAGCGCGCGGCGGTTCCGGTAATCCACCTCAAGCACCCGGTTCATCCGGGTGAGGGCAATCATGACGCCACCAGTCACCGCCAAGACGGTTCCACTCAGGCTGGTACCGGCTCCACGGGGAATGATGGGAAGATGATGCTCCGCGCAAAGTTTTACGACGGCGGCGACCTCCTCGGTGCTTCGCGGAAGAACGACCACGCCCGGCAAATGCTTTTCGAGGGTGTAGGCGTCGCACTCGTAGACGAGCAACTCATCGTCGCCAGCGATGACACCGTCTGTTCCAACGATCGCACAAAGCGCTGCCACCATGGCAGGCGTGATGACGGCGGTTTCGTGCGGCGGAGTCATGCGCCGAAACTAGGGGAAGCGTCGCAAGTTGTCGAGTGGAGCCAAGCTGACGGGTGCGCTTACAAGTGGCAGGCACGGGTGCGGCGGCAATCGGCCGCAGGACTATTCGCCAAACAGCCAGCTCCGGTGTTCTCCCAGATCGCGGGCGTCCTCGCACTTCTGCGCCCGGAGACGGGGGCACTGCTTTTCGGAATGACGAACCGGGGTCGACTATCCTTGAGCAGGACTTGGAGATGGCACTGAAGGCGTTGATTGACGGCCTTGAGCTTCCGCAATCGCGATCATGATCATCACAAGGACGTGAACGAAGGCAATGCCGCAGGTCCACCACACGCCGCTCGTCGGCCAATGAATTAACTCCGCAAGCTTCGAAGAAACGGGCTTCCCGACTAGCCAGCTGACAAAGACAACGATCCACGGGAGAAACGCGACAGAGGCCACGATGCCGCCGATGCGACGCGGCCAGCAGCTGGAGATACCTCCGGAAGATGCCCAGAAGCGGGAAGGAGTCAGCCCGATTCCGATTAGCAGCAGCTGACTGCCAACGAACAGCATCAGCCACATGAACGCCGCGTCCATGAATCCGTAGCTGTGCAGACCGATGCCGAGCATGTTCACACCAAACCAGGACCAGCTGGTGATGATGTTGCCGACGATGGCGCAATTCATCAGGCCGCGTTCGCGAATCATTCCGCCCCAACGCAGGTGCAGGATCAGCACGTTCCACAGCACGATCATCAGCGCGCCGTTTTCCTTTGGATCCCAGCCCCAGAATCGACCCCACGATTGGTCCGCCCAGATGCCGCCAAGGACTGTTCCGACGAAGCTGAACAGGGTGGAGAAGCAGACGATGGCGTAGACCATGCGCGCCAGCCCTTTTCCCGTCTCGGTGGTCAGGGTCTTGGTAAAGACACCCCGGACAATGTAGACGAGCGCGAGAAACCCGGAGACGAACGTGCTCGCGTAACCAAGGGTGATTACAACCACGTGAGTCGCCAGCCAGAAATTCGTGTCGAGCACCGCGCGCATCATCTCCATCGTGTCGCCGCCAAGCGCGAGGTTGTGCGCGACGACAAGCGACAGAAAGCCGACACATGTCGCCACCGCTATGCCGATGCCATCCTTGTAAAAGCGTTCCAGAACCAGCCCCAGCACCACGGCGCCCCAGCCAATGAAAATTGCGGAGGAATACAGGTTCGTGACCGGCGGACGCGCTTCCAGCCACATGCGGAAGATCAGTCCCGCCGTGTGGACGACGAAACCAATCATCAACAAGCGCGACGCGGTGGTGCGCCAGACATCGTTCAATCCCGCCCAGTAGAGGAGCACGAGCAGGAATGCCGCGATGTAGATATACATGCTGCGTTTGAACGCCAGCATCTGGTTGAAGAAGGTCTCGCGATTGCTCTTGGTGATGTCTTTCGTGAGATTCTGGCTGACGAGGTAATCTTGGTACGTCTTGATCGATTCGTTGAACTTCGCCACGTCGCCGGCCTGGTAGGCGGAACTGATTCCCGCGAGCAGCTTGACGGGTTCCGCCATCGTTTCGCCGTTGGATTCCATGAGTGCATCACCCATGCGATGCCAGATTTCGTGGCCCTTTTCTCCCGGATGCGGCAGCGGAACTGCCAGGGGCGTGTCCATGCGCGCCATCATCTCGTAGCGTTGGGCGATTCGTTGCACCGGCTCAAGCAATCGATCAATGGTTTCGCGATCGAGCTTCTCACCAGCAGCCTGACGTTCCTGGGCTTCGCTGCGGGCGTGCTTGATGGCAGCAATGTAGTCATCCAGCTCCTTGCGGAAATCCTTCGAGTCTTCCGGCTGGAGCGTGTTCTTGAGTCGGAAGTAAAGCGTCCACGCGCTGCTCAACTGCAACACCGCGCGGTCGTACGGCGTTCGCAGTGTCGCGTCCAACTTGCTGGCCCGAGCTGCCTCCGCCTGGAGAATTGGCTGCAAGTTGTCCTTGATGTCGTTGTACCGGTAAAAGTGCAGGCCGCTTTTTTCAACGCCGCCTTCCAGCTTCATGAGACTGCGGAGGTCGGGGTGGTTGATGACAAAGATGTAGCGATCATCCGCCAGTTTCGGATTGGCGACCACTTCCAGCAGCCACTCCGCCGGCTTCAGTTTTTTGGGACGCTTCGAGAACTGGTACCACTTGCGTTCCGTTAGTTCGGAACCTTTGGTACGCAGCTCCTCCCAGGTGCCCCAAGCGCCGCCGGGGCCATTGCCTTCAAGCGGAACTTCAGTGATGCCGCGAATTTGAAGGAGCGAATTGCGGGCAAGCGAATCCATCGGCTGGACGCGACCGTTGAAAACGAGCGGGAGCTTGGCGAATTCCGAGATGGCGTATGTCTTGTCCGCGCGCTTCACGAAAAGCGCCATCGAGATCTCGACCACGAACAGCGCGATCAGCAACGACGCGACGACACCCCGCCATCCGCGGCCCTGCTTTGCTTTTTGAGTAACAGAGGAAGTATTGCTCATGCGGTCTTTCTGCGGGAGATGAACCCGACGAGGTGAATCATGAATTGAACGATCATTCCTGCGGACACAATCGCGCAGCCCGCGTAGGGCGTCAGCCAGCTGGGATTCCGCACGACCTGCAGCACAGTGGAAGGCGTTTCCTTGTATTGCATGGCCAGCTCTTCGCCGACCATCTGGTATTGATAGAAGGTCAGTCCGTCATAACGGAGCGGGCTGTTCATGTAGATCTCAACTTCGCGATCCTCGCCCTTCGCCGGATGCTGGATGCGCACGCGACTGCGAAAGTCTTTCGGGATCTCCGTCCCGGGATACACCGAGTGCGTCACCTTGAGCAGCTCCATGGAGTAAGGCTTGTAGGCACGCGTAGGACGCAGCGAGAAGCGATACTCTTTCCCGCCGACCGTGAACTTCTGCATCTCCGTCAAGCGGGCGAGAATCGTGTCGGCCATCTGCGGGCCAGCCTGCTTCAGATAACTGCGGCGCACCGCAAGTGCCATCGTTTCATCCGCCGTCCAGCCCGACGCCACCCATTCGCCGAGTGACTTGCCCGAAGCCTCCAGCTCAAGGAGCGCAGTCGGCACATTCTTGCTATCCATCGATTTGGTGATCGGGATTTGACGAAAGTCGAACGCCAGCGCAACCCCGTTCGTGGTCAGCGGCGGCTCGCCCTGTTGCATTGGAGCGCGGAAGGCGGGGTCGGAATTCGGCCAGTACGTCTTCACTCGAACCGTGAACGGAAGCTTCTCGTGAGTAATCTCCTTCTGTGCGGACACAATGGTTTCCGGGATGGCGACCACCTGTTCCTTGCCGCCATCAACATCCGTCGCGAACGCCAGTTCGTAGGACATGCCATTCTCCGACCACGAACGTGATTCGCCCTCCGCCATGCGCAACTGCGTTTCGCGGGAGAAGAGATCCGTCGTCAACTGGCCCAGCAGCAGCAGGATGATTCCAATGTGCGTGAGGTGAATGCCGAGCTTCTTGGTCGTGAACTGAAACCGCTGGATGAATGCGGCTGTGAGATTCACCAGAAGCAATGTGCCAATGAGATAGCCGCCCGGCAGGAACATCGGGATCTTGTAGCCGAACATGTGCAGGCCCCAGACCCACCAATGTTTGAAGTAGCGTTCCTGCGCCTGATACAGGCCTTCATCCGCCTGCGCGACCGTGCCGACGAAGACGATGATGATGCCCAGAGCGAGCAACACCACGGTGAGACGCAGCGAGCACAACGACTTTGCGATTCGTTCAAACATGGGATTGGTCAGGGCTTGGATTTGGCGAAGGCCACGAAGGCATCCTTCTCGGGCGACACCGCCGCAGTGTCACCCATCAGCTTGTAAAACCAGTAGCTGCCATTTCGCGGCACGACGGCACCGAGCAGCTTCTTCGAGTCATTAACCATTTCCACCAAGATTGCGCCCGGACTCGCCGGGTCAAGTGGCGAAACCACGGAACTCAGTTCGCCCTCTCCCACCTCGGCCAGTCCAATCTGCCTGCGCCAGCGATTCACATTGGCCAGCGTGCCGCCCGTGTCATTCGGGAACACGCTGACGCCAACCTCCGCCTTCGCGCCATTGCGTTCCGGCACTGCGAAACGCGCCACTTGCATTTGACCGGCGGTCAGCTGCTTCCACTGCGACGGCACGGTCCACGAAGGTTTCGATCCACTACCCTCACCCTCCGCCACCGCTGGCGCTTCTGATGGAGCTTCTTTCAATCGGATCGATTTCAGGAACTCGATAAACACCGGCTTCTGCGCATCGACCACCGGTGCGTCACCGGAAAGCTTGTAGAACCAGCTCGCGTCATCGCGATGAACAATCGCCGTGATAATCTTGGCGTTTGAGGAAGCCTCTCCAGCTTTTCCGCCGATCTGGAAGAGATTCGCCGGTTCATCACCAACCGTAACTTTCTCGAATTGTTTCAGTGCCTCGTCGCGTTCCAGCGGCGCCAGGCCCACCTGTTCACGCCACATGTTCACAATCTCCGCGTCACGTCCCGCCAGCTTCGCCAGCGGGGTAATGGTTACCTGAGCCTCGGTTTCTCCCTCACCCTTGATGGCAAAGGACGCAACGCTCATCTGCCCGGCCCCGCTCTCCTTCCAGCCACTGGGCAGCGTCCAACTCACTTGCGGACGGGCCTTGGGAATCCCCATTCCCATTCCCGAACCGTGGTTGTGAGCCTGCGCCACCATCGGCTTCTCGGGCTCCTTCGCGACCGTGTAGACCTGAATCTCCTCGCGCTGGCATCCGCCGCCGATGGCAAGCAAAGCAACGGCAAGCAGCCATTTCGACTGTTTCCCGAAAGCCAATTCGATTCGGCGGCGCAGCATGACACTCTTCATCTTCATTACTTAGCTGACTGTGATCTCAATCCGCAAGCGGTTTGCGGGAGAGAGCTTGGACTTCACCTTTGACAGTTTTCTTCACCTCTCTTGCCCTAGACACTCCAATCTGTG
Source organism: Verrucomicrobiota bacterium (assembly GCA_016713365.1). Classification (GTDB taxonomy): domain Bacteria; phylum Verrucomicrobiota; class Verrucomicrobiia; order Limisphaerales; family JADJPG01; genus JADJPG01. The sequence continues at coordinate 74,664 of JADJPG010000022.1, forward strand.
CTCACCCCAAAAGCAACGAGGACAGGCATCACCTGTCCTCGCGTGAATTCAGTTGGAGTATCGGAACACGATTTAGCCCGCGCTCATGCCCAGCAGGAACATGATGTTGCTCTGGGTCTTCTTGAGCTTGTTCAGCAGCAGCTCCATTGCTTCGACCGGCGGCACGCCTGTGAGCGCGCGGCGGAGGATGACCACCTTGCCGTATTCGTCCGGGTGATACAGGAGTTCTTCTTTGCGCGTGCCGGACATCTCGATGTTGATCGAGGGGAAGATACGGCGGTCGACGAGATGACGATCCAAATGGATCTCCATGTTGCCGGTGCCCTTGAATTCTTCGAAGATGACTTCATCCATGCGGCTGCCGGTATCGACCAGCGCCGTCGCCATGATGGTCAGCGAACCGCCCTCTTCGATGTTACGCGCCGCGCCGAAGAAACGCTTCGGCTTGTGCAACGCATTCGCGTCCACACCGCCGGAGAGAATCTTGCCGGAGTGCGGCTGCACCGTGTTGTAGGCACGGGCGAGACGCGTGATGGAGTCGAGGAGGATGACCACGTCGCGCTTGTGCTCGACCATGCGCTTGGCCTTTTCGATCACCATTTCGGCGACCTGCACGTGACGTTCCGGCGGTTCATCGAACGTCGAGCTGATGACCTCGGCGCCTTTGCAACTGCGCTCCATGTCGGTCACTTCCTCGGGACGTTCGTCAATCAGCAGAATGAACAGATACGATTCCGGATTGTTCTTCAGAATCGCGTTCGCCAGCTTCTGCATCAGCACCGTCTTGCCGGTGCGCGGAGGCGCGACGATGAGACCGCGCGTGCCTTTGCCAATCGGGCAAACCAGATCGACGACGCGCGTCGAGAGTTCGTCCTGGGCGGTTTCGAGAATGAACCGCTTGTTCGGAAACAGCGGCGTCAGGTTGTCGAAGTGCGTCTTGTCCTTCGCCTTTTCCGGATCTTCATTGTCGACTGCTTCTACTTTCAGCAGCGCGAAGAAGCGTTCCTTTTCCTTCGGCGGACGAATCTGACCGGCGATCAGGTTGCCAGTCTGAAGATCGAACCGGCGAATCTGCGACGGCGACACATAGATGTCTTCCGGGCACGACAGGTAATTGAAGCTCTGCGAGCGCAGGAAGCCGAAGCCTTCCGGCAACACTTCGAGCACGCCTTCGGAAAACAGAATGCCGCTGCGTTCCGCGTTCTTCTGAAGAATGTGGAAGATGACCTCGTGCTTGCGCATCGTGCCGAAATTCTCGATGCCCATGTCCTTGGCCATCTGATTCAGCTCGGTCATCGACATCGCCTGCAGCTTGGCGATGTTGACGGTGAAGGAAGGCTTGCCAGTCGCCGCAACGGCAGCAGCAGCGGCTTCCTCTTCCTCCTTCGTCTCGGCAGGAACTTCCACCGGTTTGGTCGGAAGCTGGATGTCAGACTCGCGCCGGGCATTGCCCAACGGCGGTTGATCATCTTCGGGCTCGGGACCGCGATTCGGGCGGCCGCCTTTTTGAGGACGATTCTGGCGTTGGGGCGCTCCGGCTGCGGGGGCCATCCCGGGCAGATTTGGTTCAGCCACGGCGGCACTGGAGCCCCCGTTTTGGGAAGTGGGTTGGTTGTCTTGCTTCTTCTTGGGCGGGCCTTTAGGGCGAGCCGGCCTCTTTGGAGGCTGCGGATTGTCAGGCATAATGATTAAAATTTAAACTGCTCTAAAGCTTCGTAGCGAAACGACCGCCTGCGCAAGCCGAGGTATGGGACGCAGCGTTCGTCTAGTTGGATTGACCCAAGGGTGAAACGTTTGCTTTCAGCCCCCAGTCAACTCGGAGATGAGACTGGCTTAATTCAGTTCACTCAATACGGCAAGGGAAATCTCGCCGTAAGTTCACGGACACGTTGGCGGACAGCGTGTGCGGCGTCAACATTCTTTATGTCCATCAGCACTTCGCTGATCATGTCGGCAATGGCGGCCATCTCCGCTTCCTTCATCCCGCGCGTCGTCACGGCCGGCGTGCCGACACGAATACCGCTCGCTTGGAATGGAGAACGCGTTTCGAACGGAATCGTGTTCTTGTTCACCGTGATTCCCGCTTCATCGAGCGCAATCTGACAATCCTTGCCCGTCAGGCCACGCTGACCGACATCCACCAGCGCCAGATGATTATCGGTGCCGCCGCTGACGAGGCGGAAACTGTTTCGCTTCAAACCTTCCGCCAGCGCCTTCGCATTCTTCACGATCTGCTGTTGGTAGCTCTTGAAGCCCGGCTGCATCGCTTCATGGAAGCAAACAGCCTTCGCTGCGATCACGTGCATCAATGGACCGCCCTGGATACCCGGGAACGCCTGCGAATCGATTTCCTTCGCATACTTCTCCCGGCACATGATCAAGCCGCCGCGCGGTCCGCGCAATGTCTTGTGCGTGGTCGTGGTGACGAAATCCGCGTGAGCAATCGGGCTCGGATGTTCACCGGCCGCAACCAGACCCGCGATATGCGCAATGTCCGCCAGCAGCATGGCACCCACCTCACGGGCAATTTCTCCCATGCGCGCGAAATCAATAATGCGCGGATACGCACTGGCTCCGACCGTGATCATCTTCGGCTTGTGCTCCCGAGCCATCTGCGCGAGCTGATCGTAATCGATCCGCTCGTCGTCCTTGCGCACGCCGTAATGAACGATTTCGAAAAACTTTCCGGAGAAATTCGCCTTGTTGCCGTGGGTCAAATGACCTCCGTGGCTCAGATCCATGGTCAGCATCTTGTCGCCGGGCTTCAGGAACGCAAAATACACCGCCATGTTCGCGCCGCTGCCGGAGTGCGGCTGCACGTTGGCGTGTTCGGCACCGAAGAGTTTCTTCGCGCGATCGATCGCCACCTGCTCCACGGTGTCCACGTTCTCACAGCCGCCATACCAGCGCTTCTTAGGGTAACCCTCCGCATACTTGTTGGTCAGGACGGAGCCTTGCGCTTCCATCACGGCCGGGCTGGTGAAATTTTCGCTGGCGATCAGCTCGATGTTTTCCTGCTGACGCTGGCGTTCAAGATTGATGGCTTGGGAGATTTCGGGATCAACGTGACTGAGTTTCAAATCCATAAGTGCTGTTGTGGGTTCAAATTTGTTCACGCGCCGTTCGTGGCGGCCGCCCTCGAATTTCGCGTTCAGAAAAGCTTCGATAATTCGGAGCGTGGATTCTGCTTCCGCGCCTTCCGCTCTGAGACAGAGCACGTTGGCGTCGTTATGCCGGCGGGACATCTCGGTCGTGTGTGGATCACAGACCAGCGTCGCACGGATGCCTGGCACTTTGTTCGCGGCGATGCTCATGCCGACACCAGTGGTGCAGATCAAAATACCGAACTCGTTCTGACGATCCGCCACGCTCCGCGCCACCGCTTGCGCGTAATCGGGATAGTCGGTCGATTCTTTCGAGTTGGCACCGAAGTCGGAGACGGTGATGCCGCGCCTTTTCAGCTGGCTCTTCACGAACTCCTTCAGCTCAAACCCGCCATGGTCCGACCCTAGGCCAATGGTCTTCGGCGGCGCCGTCTCGCGCGGACTGGTCGCGATGGTGGTCTGCTCAATGAAGCGCAACATCGACGCAATCCCCTGCTCTATTTGATCGCGGCAGTTCTGGTAAACCTCCAGGGATCCGCCGATCGGATCCGAAATGTCATTCTCGAAACTGTCCAGAGTGTCATCGAACTCCCGCAAGAGGAACGTTTTCTCCGCCGCCTGGGGATACAGCAACATGATCGCGTCCACATGGCTGTGCGTCATGCCGAAGATAAAATCAGCGCGGCGAACCAGTTCCGCCGTCAACATCCGGCTCCGCTGGCGCGAGATGTCGATGCCCAACTCCCGAACAGCGCGAACCGCGTGCTCGCTGGGAGGCAGACCATCGATGGCGCCAACCCCTGCCGAATAGACTTCGTAATCGCCACGGCCCTTGACGGCGTGGCGAAAAATTCCCTCGGCCATGGGACTGCGACAAATGTTGCCGGTGCAGACGAAAAGGATGGTCTTCATTCCAGACTCAATGGGAATCAAATTGGGCGTGGCACCTCAAAACGTCAACGGCGAAATCCATTTAGACAGGTTGATCAAAATCACTTTGAACACAAAATCGTGAACCAAATGTTCATTGAGGAACTCTCATGAATCGACGGAGCAAAACAACAATCCACCACGCCAAACCGGCGATGAAACCACCCGCGACCGCGACCAGAAGGCGGGTCGAAAGTTGCGGCGGCGAATGAAGGTTCGCATCGACCACCAACCAGTGACTGCCCGCGACGAAGCAGACCGATAAACAGCCGAACCATACTGCGTGCCGAAACAGGTAATTTATTGTTTCAGACTTCCGCTCCGGAGCCAGCCAATACTCGCGGCGCGGTATATTGACCAACCCAACTGGTAAAAACCGTACGCAATAACAAACCACTGGAACCGCGAGCGGAAAAAACGATCCGAAGGTCACCATGTAACGGACATGGGAATCGCGGGACATCCAGCCGTTGGCCGCTCCCGACGCATCGAAATGCGACGCGACCCGATCGGGCAATTGCCCGACTGTCACCAAAACAAAGATGACGAAAGCCGAATACAGCAAGACGAAGATGATGAGCGGAAGACGGGCCGATCGCATAAACGGTTCACCAGCGATACCGCGTGACCAAGCTGAAAACTAGTTGGCTCGAAACTGCTGAACGACAGCCAAACCCTTGAGAAGGTCAAGCGCTCGTGCCAGCGCTGGATCGGTGACGACCGGCACTATTGGTTCTGGCAAAGGAGGTGTCGGATTCGCCGCCACCGTTTCACGGTCGATGGCTTGACCTTCCCGGCTCATTCGCACCAGTTCAGCCTCATTCATCCGGCGACGCGGTGATCGGTTTGTAGTCGAAGCATGCAACTCATTGGTTGGCGCCGCTGTCGCTTTGAACGCCTTTGCCAACACCTTGTAAGCATCTTCATAGTACGCCAGTTCATCTTCCGGACTTACCACCACGCTGATGTCCGGCTTCATCCCCGATTCGGACAACTCCCGACCATCCGACACCTTCAGCGGCGCCACCGCCACCCGCAACCGCTGGCCAGTTTTTAAAGTGAAGATTTTCGACATGCTCGCCTGCCCGGCGGTGTTCGTCCCAATCAACAAACCCACTTCCCGATGCCGCAGCATTCCCGCCAGCGCCTCCGCGGCACCGGAAGTTTTTCGGTTCACCAGCAATGCCACGGGAACCGAAATGGCGTTGGTTTTCGTCGAAGATTTCCTCACGCCCTCGCCCCAATCCACCAGCACCGTTTCATTTGCCATGAACAAATCCGCCAACGCCGCCGCCGCGCCATAGTCCTGCCCGCCCGCGTAACGGAGATCCAGAACCAGCCCCTTCACCGAGTTGGTCGCCCGTAATTGATTGAACTGTGACCTCATGGCGTCCGCAGTGCCCGTCGTCAGCCTCTGAACCCGAAAATAACCGTAGTTCTTTTCAAAGACCTCCGAGGTCACCGGCGTCTGGGTCGCATGGTTCCCTCCATCAGCAGCCAGATCATCCACCAAGCTGGCGCGTGTTCCGAGTTCTGACAGCAACCCCTTCACTGCCGCTTCGCTCAGGGAAGCATCCGTCGCACCCGCAAGATTCGCCTTCAACAACTGGTAAACCTCCTGAAAGTCGACTGAGCTCGAAGGAGTCGCCGCCCCCGCAAACTCCCCCACCAGTAACATGGCAGCCAATCCAAGTGAAACCGCCGCCCGACGCAACGCGCAGAACTCTCGAATAAAATATTTGTGGAGCATAAAAAGAAGCCGCGTCCAATCCTCGCGCGGCCAGATGGGAGAAGGTTGCCAGCCAACGCCCATTCGTCCAACTCGAATTTTCCCTACTCGCCAGCACGACAAACGCTGTCGCAATTTCCCTTTTACCAGAACAGGTCGCTCGACATTCTTAAGCCATGCAATTCCCAGAACTGAAGGATCAAATGGTGATCATCACGGGTGGAGCCAACGGAATTGGCTCTGCGATAGTTCGCGCCTTCCATGCACAAGGCGCCGAGATTCACTTTTGCGATATCGACGAATCGGCCGGTAACGCGCTCGTCCAGGAACTGGGCGACCAGGTACGTTACCGCAAACTCGACCTCACCAAGGAAGGACAGATTCTCAAGTGGTTCCAAGAGATCCGAAGAACGAAGACGCCACTCCGAGCCCTGATCAACAACGCGGCCCGCGATCCGCGCCAGCCACTTACCGAGATTTCCGCCAAAGATTGGGACGCTCTCCTGGCACTGAATCTCCGAGCCTATTTTCTGATGTGCCGTGAATCATCGCCGCTGATGACCACCAGCAGCGCGATCGTGAACCTTGCCTCGATCACCTTCCACCAAGGCCCGTCGCCGATGACCGGCTATGTCGCGTCCAAAGGAGGCGTCATCGGTTTCACACGCGCCCTTGCCCGAGAATTGGGTCCACGCCGAATTCGCGTCAACACACTCTCGCCCGGCTGGGTGATGACCGAGCGACAACTCAAAGATTTCGTCCGGCCCGCCACGAAGAGGCTCATTCGAGACGCGCAATGTATCCCCGATCTTCTCCTGCCCGAAGACATCGCCGACGTCGCCGTCTTTCTCTGTTCGGATGCCAGTCGTGCGATCACCGGACAGGAGATCCTCGCCGACCGCGGTTGGTATCACTCATGAGAACCTCAAGTGAGGCGGCGCTTGGCCGATAAAATTCCCGTTGCGCGCTGCAGATACAATCAATGCGTAAAAAATCTGAAAATCCGTTGACGGTTGAAAGGTCGATTTGTATCTTGCGCGCTCCTCTGAGTTCCAGAGTAGCTCAATGGTAGAGCACGCGGCTGTTAACCGTGTGGTTGTAGGTTCGAGTCCTACCTCTGGAGCCATTTGGAAAAGCCCGCAAACACCGGGCAAACAGGCCAAAAGGAGACCGGAAAACGCCTCAGTGGGTGAGAAAGTGAGAGGGTACGGGTGTATCCCGGCAGAATCCTGCCAAAACCAACTTAACTTCCCCACTGCTCGCTACCCGGTTGCGACTCCCGTCGCTTACGCTCTCAACAGAGAAAGCGATGCATGCATGAAAAAGAGGTTCTGGTTGTTCAAACGCGGATCGGTCTTCTACCTTCAAGATTCCAAGACAGGCAAAAAGGAGAGCCTCAATACCCGTGACTCCAAACAGGCGGAGCGTCTGCGGAACGCCAAGAATGAGGCGGCGGAAAAACCACTACTCGGGCTCACGCTCGGCAAAGCGTACCTATCCGCCTACGATCCCAAACTGGTGGAGCGCCGTTGGGCACAAGTGATGGATGAGTTTTGCCGGCGCGGGCGTGACTCCAGCCGCGCACGCTATGCCCGGGCTCTGAAGAGCGCACCCTTGCTAGCGCTCCGGGACAAGAAGATCGTGGACACGACGCCGGATGATTTCCACGCAGCGTTGGCGGACAACAAACCTTCGACAAATCACTTTCTGAGGCGCATCCACAATCTCGCCGTGGGCATGGGCTGGCTGCCGTGGCCAGTCATTCCCACGAAGATGTGGCCCGCCATCCAGATCAGACGAAAGCGTGGTGTGACAGTCGAGGAACACCGCCGCATCATTGCCGCGGAAGGCAACATCGAGCGCCGGCGCTTCTACGAACTGCTCTGGGAAGTGGGCGCGGCGCAAACCGATGCGGTGATGCTGACGACGGAGAACATCGACTGGTCGCGACGTGTGCTATCCTACACGCGGTGCAAGACTGGTGAATGGGCCTATCTCATCATTGGTGAGAGGCTGGAAGAACTGTTGCGGCAACTCCCCGCGCAGGGGCCGCTGTTCCCTCACTTACGCACGACGACGGCCTCGGCGCGTTCCGCTGAATTCTGCCGCCGCTGCCGCGTAGTGAAAATCAAAGGCGTCAGTCTGCACAGCTATAGTTACGCCTGGGCCGAGAGGGCGCGGGCGTGTGGATACCCCGAACGCTGGGCGCAAAACGCGCTGGGACACAGTTCGCGGGCAGTGCATGAAGCCTACGCCAGATCCGCAATCGCACTTTGTCCGCCGTTGGAAGAATACGAACGGAAGACTGTTGCGTTTCTGGATCCGGAACTGGTCGCCCGGGAGCAAATTCAATAAACGGTTTCCCCGCTTCAGCCTCGGCGCTCCGTAGACCTTGACCGGGCTCAACTTTCTGGACCACGGATGTGTTAGTCCAAGCATTGGTTTGAGTTTATGTTTTTCTGCTTTCCTTGTCCATGCCCCGCGGAGGGAGGGCGTAGCCCGACCGGAGCGGGGCATGGACAAATTCGCGCCGCAAATCCCGCCGGGCTTTCGTAGCCCAGCCCGCTGTGCGGCCTCACCTGATTGTATCTCTGCCGGAAGTCGCCCACCACCACCCGCGCTTCCGTCAGCGTCCTCAGTTGCTCCCGGTTCAAGCACTCGTCCCGGAACCGTCCATGGAAGCTTTCCACAAAGCCGTTCTGCCACGGGCTCCCAGGGCTCAATGTAGATGGTCTTGACCCGGTTCTCCTTCAGCCACCGCTGCACGATCTTCGCGATGAACTCCGAGCCGTTGTCGCTCCGCAGATACTCCGGGGCCCCGTGCTCCGCCACGGCCTTCTGCAACCAGTGCAGCACGTCCGCCGCTTTCAACGCGCGTTCCGCCCGCAGCACATGACATTCCCGGGTGTATTCATCCAGGATCGTCAGCATCTTCAAAGCCCCGCCTCGCACCGTCGCATCGGCGATGAAGTCCCACGTCCACACGTGATTCCGATGGGTCGCCATCGTCGGCAAACCCGTGGAAACACCGCGTCGAACCACTTTGCGCTTGGTCGGTGGCACCCGCAGACCAGCGTCACGTCGCAGGCGTTGGATGTGCCGCTTGCCCACCCGCCAGCCTTCCCGCCGCAGCAACGCCGCCACCCGCCGATACCCATAGCGCGGATGTTCCGCCGAGAGTTCCAGCAGTCGCTTCTTCAACCGTTCTTCCGCGGGCGTGGGCGGTCGTCCGCGATAGTGGAACGTGGAGCGCGCCAGCTTCAGATACCGGCACGCCTGCCGTTGGGAACACAGTCCGGCTTTCACCGTCTCCTGCGCATACGCCCGGCGAGTGGCCGGGCTCAGCCTTTTTCGCATACGTAGCTCAATACCCGGTTCTTCAACATCTCCTCCGCCAGCATCTTCTTGAGCTCCGTGTTCTCCCGCTCGAGTTCCTTGAGCCGCCGCGCCTCGTTCACCTCCATGTGCCCAAACTGCTTCTTCCACCGGTGAAACGTCACCTCCGAGATGTTCGCCTCCTGGCAAATCGCCATGATGGTCCGTTCGCCGCGATCTGCTTCCCGCAGAATCCGGATCTTGTCTTCCGTCGTATACCGTTTGCCTTTCATTCGTCTGGTCCTTTCTTCGGCCCAGACTATCACTTCACGCGGCCTGAAAAAGCTGAGTCATGTCAGACCTCCCCTCGCACAACGGCACTTGCAGTTCATTTGCAAATAAACCCGCGCAGGTCGCGGTGATTGAACTTGTCGTTCCCCGATCGACTTCCTGTAATGCGAGTGCTTTGCAAGATCTGCGTGTCACTTCAGCCTTCCGCACCGCGGCGAGTCTTCTCGCCGCGCTAGTGCTGTGTGCGCTGGTGTTGATCTGCGGCACGCTCGCCGGCAGCCCTTCCCTCCACGAGCACGTCCACGACGACGCCCATCACTCCGAGCACGAGTGCGTCATCTCGCTCTTCGCACACGGGTCGGTTCACCTCGAAGCGGCAGCACCCCTCGCAACGGCAGCGCCGGTTTCAGAAAAATTTCTCATCCCCACCGCACCGGTCTCGTTCGTTCCATCGATCGGATTTCTTCGTCCCCGGGAACGCGGCCCGCCGTTTCCTCCCTCCTGAATCCGTTCCCCGGATTCTTCGCGTGTTTCTGAAGCCACTCGCGACCATCGGTGAAGTGCATCGATGCGGCCCGCGGCAGCTTCACAACTAAACTCTGTTCCGCCGTTGACCCAGAATTCGGAGGACTGCGTGCGGACGCAGTCAACCTCCCATCCAGCATGGAACCCGTTCCGTGCTGAACGACAACAAAGCTCCCTGCACGAGTCGCCGGCCCATTGCGCCCGCGCCCTGCGCGTATACGAAAAACTTTTGGGGTGTGGTGATTGAATGCCCGTCGATGGGCGCCAGCGTTGGATGGACTGCGTCAGCACCGTCGACCGGCTCGACTCTCAATCACCACACCCTGCCCGCTCACATCAACGAACTCGAACCGATCCCGGAATGAATCTCCCCCGTTCCATCACCCTCGGCCTTGCGCTCATGACCTTATGGGTTGGAACCACCGCGTCTGGAGCCGATGCGACCACCAATTCCGCGGCGGCGATCACGAACAACGTGACAGCGATTCAGAACACGCTCGCGCGAGCGCGCGCCATTGCTGAGAAAATGGAGACAAACGGCTTTCGCACGAACGCCACCGGGCATCTGCTGGTCAGCTTCGCGATGCTCTCCGGGTTCAAGTGCGAACTCCAGCCCGTGAATGAGAACGAAGGTTTTGATGCGAAGTGATTTTCATCCTGCTTTGGCCGTGTCCGGCGGTGTGCGCGCCTGGACTTCGCGCGAGACTCCGCGTCGCCGGACCGACCTGTCCACTTCACCCGTTGGTGAAACGCCCCCGCGAGGCGGGGTCACGCACGGAGGCGTAACCACCCATGACCCGAAAGGAAAACCACATGAAGAAGTCCATCCTCATCGCGGCCTGCATGTTCGCCGTGACGGTTGCCGCCACTGCAGCGGAGAGAACCATCACCGGCGAAGGCATGTGCGCCAAATGCGAGTTGAAGGAAACCAAGTCGTGCCTGAACGCCATCAAGGCGGACGGCGTGACCTATTACCTGGCCGACAACAAACCGAGCAAAGAGTTTCACAAACATCTCTGCTCCGCGACGGCCAAGGTGAAGGCAACGGGCGAGGTCACCGAGAAGGACGGCAAGAAACTGTTCACAGTTTCGAAGATCGAGCTGGCGAAATAACCACCGGCCTGCACAGCGGCCGGGTGCGAACACCCGGCCGCCCACTCGCCTTGTTCCTCCCGCTCGTCATTGCAGCGATGTGGTGCGGGCTTCGCTCCATTCACGCCCAACCCGCGGCCTCCGCGAACACGCTTCGCGTCGTCGTCACGTCTCCGGATCTCGCGAGCCTTGCGCGTGAAGTCGGCGGTGATTGTGTGCGGGTGTCTTGCCTGAGTCAGGGACAGGAGGATTCGCACACCATCGAGGTCAGCCCGGGATTTGTGCGGGAACTGAACGCGGCAGATCTCTTCATTCAGGTCGGCCTCGGAATCGAGAGCGTGATGCTCGGACAGATGCTCGTGCATCGCTTTGATCTTCCGCCGGGCCAACTTGTCGTAGCCGTGCTCGGCGCCGCCCTCACCGCAGCATGGCTCTTCCGCGAAATCCACCAGCGGATGACCGCATGAATACGACTCTCGCCATCCACTGGAACCAGCGTCTCTCTCGCCTCGACGTAATGGGTTCTGTGCTCTCGACCTTGTGCGCCATTCACTGCCTAGCCATGCCGCTCGTCGCCGGCCTGTTGCCGGTGCTTGGTCTGGGATTCCTCGGTGACCGCGCCTTCGACCGCGCCGCGTGCGTGGCGATGATGGCGCTGGCGGCGCTTTGCCTGGCGTGGGGTTGCCGTGTGCATCGTCGCTGGTGGCTGTTCGGGCTGCTCGGGAGCGGCGCGGCGCTCACGCTCGGAACGCAATTCGTCTTGGCCCCGGAGACGTGCGCGAAATCGTGCTGTGCCGGGGCTGTGAACTGGACTCAGGCGCTCGTTATGTTCACGGGCGGCGGGGCCATCGCGGCCGCGCATCTCCTGAACCTCCGCTTCCGCCGTGCCTGCCGGTGCTGCGCGGAAGCCTCAACTCCTTTGGCCGTGCCCGGCGGCGTGCGCGCCGGGACTTCGCGCGAGACTCCGCGCCACCGGACCGCCTGTCCGACCTCAAATCCGTCGCCAACCACAATTTTTATCTCCGACAAATCCGAATTCAGAACCAACCCATGAAACTCAACTTGGTCAAATCATTGTTCACCGCCGTCGCATCAAGGCTCGGTGTGTATCGACGCCAACCGAGAGCAGCCTTTCTCGCTTTCAGTCTGGTCGTCTTAAGTGTGGCTCAACCTCAGATCGTCGCCGCCGCTGACGGCCCCGCTCCGGTCAGTCAAGCGCGCCGCGTCGTCTCCGGCGTCCACGCGGATGCCATCTCGTTCTTTGCCGAGAACGGCGGGCTCGTGCTCGGCACGAAAGCCGATGTCGATGGCGGTCTGGGAGTGCGCCTGGATCCTCAGCTCACCTCCTACAACGTCGAGGAAAGCACCCGCACCACGGTTCCGGCGGCGCCATCCTACGACTTCCTTGGCCTCGCGGGCAGCGATGTGTGGATCGCGCCGGAGACGAATCCGGGCGGGACCGCGCTGTGGCCCGGCTTCAGCACGGAGGGCGTGCCCAGCGGCCTGGTCGATGGCAATCAGTTGACGCTCCGCCTGGAATCCGTCACCGGCCCCGGCACGCTGCACATCTATCAGACCTCCGCGTTCGGCGAACCCAGCCGTCTCCTCAGCAGCACGGGCCTGGTGTATCGCGCCTGGACGATTCCGCGCGGCACCCACGCCCACGCGAACTGGGCGTTCTCGGCGGCGGGAAAATACACGCTCACGTTCAGCGTCGAAGCGGTGACCAACGGCGTGTCTCTCACGGCCACCCAGAACTACGCGTTCATCGTCGGCGATGTCCCGGCGACGATTGCGACGGCCACGACTCTCGCTGCGAACACGAACAGTCTGGTCATCGGCCAGCCCGTCATCCTGACGGCAGCGGTGACGCCGACCAACGCCCTCGGCTGGGTCGAGTTCCGCGATGGAACCGCCGTGCTCGGCCACGAAGTCGTCGCCGGAGATTCCGCCGCGCTGACCACGACGAACCTCGCGCTCGGCGCGCGCTCGGTGACGGCGCGTTTCGTCCCGCAATGGCTCAATGACTTCTCCGCCTCCACCTCCGCGCCGGTGTCGATCACCGTGACCGACGAAAGCGGCGTGCCGTTCTCCATCACCGGTGTGGCGGCGTCTTACCAGCCCGGTGAGACACTCAATGCGCAGGTCGCCGGCGTGACTCTGGCAGCGGGGCAGTCCATTCAGTGGCGAATCCGGCCAGCCGGTTTTGGCGGGCAGGGCGGGATCTTCACTGGCACCGGCTCCAATGCTGCTGCCGGATCGCTTACGCAGCGGATGGATCCCTCCTTCGACGGGTATGAACTCATTGCATTTCTCAGGCAGGGCACGACCACGCTGGCGCAAACGCCATGGGTTCTGATCACCGTGCACAATGCTGTCGAGCCGCTGTCCATCGCCTACGAGGGACCCTCGCCAGCCTATGTGGGAGATCCGACTACGGCAGTCGTCAGCGGCCGGGCTCTGCTGAACGGCGAAAGTTTTGTGCTCGTGTCGCGTGTGGTGGCATCTCGATGGTCGGCGATCCCCCAAACTCTCCAAACCTCCGAGCGCTCCTTCGTCGTTCGGCCAGCTACTTCGTTCAACGGGAAGTGGGCGGTCCAGATCGTCAGCAACAGCCTGGTCGTCGCCCAGTCCGCACCGATCGATGTCCAGATCCTTAGTCGCGAGATGTTCGTCGAGGGGGTGCAAGGCGTCTACCGTCCTGGCCAGGTGTTGCGCGCAACTGCCACGGTCTTCCCGGATCCCGGCGCTTTGACGTATATGTGGGCGTTCACCGATGCTACCGCGACTCCGCTCAAGCAGGCAAGTGATCCGGAGGGCCGGACTCTCGAACAACCCATCACCATCACAGACAACGGTCGTCGGCTGCTAATCGTGGCATTCGTTGATTACGGCACGCACCGTGGCAACGCCGCCCAAGTCGTGATCCCAATCAGTGTGACCGCACTTGATCCGTCAATCCAGTTGTTCTTCTTCAGCGGTCTGAGCGACCACTATCACCAGGGCTATCCGATCAATCTCAATCTGGTCGCCGATCCCGCGCTCGCCGACAACGACGTTCTTACATGGGAGTGGAGGTGGCCTAACGGTGACTGGGCTGAGTTCCCAGGCGCCTCGGGCACACACCATTCACTTATCGCCGAGCAGGCACTCCATGATGTGCAGGTGCGGGCCACCGTTGACTTTGGACAGGAGGGAGCAAACCCGATGACCACCCCCTCGCTCACTATCAAGGTCGATGACCACGGCGCACCGCCGAGCCAGCAAATCGCGGTCACGGGCGTCACAAACGTTATCGCTGGAAATTTGGTGACGCTGACCGGTTCGGTGTCCACCGCTTCCATCCTCACCACCTACCAGTGGCAGAAGAAACCCGCCGGCGCTTCGGAGTTCACGGTAATTCCCAACGCGACATCCGCGCAACTCACCTTCACCGCAACCATATTGGATGATGGCGCACAGTATCGCGCCTCGATTCTGAAGCCGAACGGAACAGTAGGCTACGGTCCGTCGCCCACAGCGACGCTCAAGGTCGATCCGGCCACGCCCAGCAACACCCTGGTGCCATTTGCGAGACCAACTCAGCACGGCGGGACAATCGCGACTGAAGCCAGCCTGGTCGTATCGGCCGACTTCACGGGCGATGGTAAAGTGGATGTCGTTACCGCCGGGAACAGTTCCGGTTCACTCTCCTTTTTGCAGGGAACTGGGGATGGCGGGTTCCTGGCCGAACGCGGTCTCAATGTCGGATCAGCGCATCGTTCCTGGACACTCGCGGCAGCCGACTTTGATAAGGACGGCAAGGTTGATCTCGTGACAACGGAGTATTCGAGCACGACGGGCGAAATCGTCCACTACAAGAACGACGGGACGGGTAACTTTACAAGACAGATCCTAGCCACTGGTTTGCCACTCATCACACGAAGCCGGGTTGGGGATCTCAACGGTGATGGTCGGCCGGACATCGTCTACTTTAAGAACAGCACCACACTTGTTTTCCAGACGGGCAACGCAAGTGGTGGGCTGGATCCCGAATCGATTGTCAGCAGCCCTTCGCTTCAGCGGCCACAGCGGCTACACTGGCCTTGGCGGATGTGAATGCGGATGGTCGCCTCGACGTTGTCGCGGCAGATGCGACTGCCAACCAAATACGTGTATTCCATCAAAGCAGCTCAGGCATTTTCGAATTGTCGAGCGAGGTTGCCGTCGCGAGCGGGGTGGATCTCAAGCAAGTCGTAGATCTGAATGGCGACGGGCGGCTTGATCTGCTCACAACCGACGCGGACAGCCAATCGCTCAACAAGGCTGGCTACTACGCTCAACTGCCAGATGGAACATATGGTCCCCGAGTGAATCTGCCTATCTACGGTCAGGCAGTGAATTCGTTACGGGCAGCGGACTTTAATCGCGATGGCGTCATCGACATCGCCTTCGGCAATCTCTTCTTCGATGAAGTTGCCTTTAGTTTCTTCAATTTCGATGTGGGTTGGTTACGGGGTCAGGGTGCTGGAGCATTTGGTCCCTCGGTCTTCCTGAAAACCTATGGTTCGATTACCGGTGAACTGATCACACCGGACCTTGATGGTGATCTTGATCCCGACCTCGTGATCGGTGGGGCGGAGAGCGCTGTTGATTCCGAAACATTGTATGCGTTCGTGAACCAGAGTGGGGAAAACCCGATGGTTTTGGTTCCGCCAGCGGCCCTGACTCGAACTACCGGCGATCCAATCGACCTGCAGGTCTATTTTGGATTCCCAATCGCCGTGACGGGGACACCGCAAATCGCCCTGCAAGTGGGTTCAAACACCGTTTACGCGAACTACCTAGGCGGCAATGGGACACCGGCCTTGCGTTTCCGCTACAGCGTGACTGCCACCGACGTGGACTTGGACGGTGTCCAATTGGCGAGCAACGTGATCGGCCTCAATGGGGCCACGATGAAGGATCCGCTCAATGGCGACGCCGTATTGGAGTTTCCGAATGTTGCCTTCACCGGAGTAATCGTCAACGGTGCCGGGCCGCTCGTTCAAGGCATCACGCGGCTTGACCCAAGGTCGACCGTTGCCTCCACCGTGCGATTCGAGGTTGCCTTTGCCGAGCCCGTGACCGGTGTCGATGTAACAGACTTCGAAGCCGCGATGAAAGAGGGCCATCTGTCAGGTGCCAGCGTGCAATCCGTTTCCGGCTCCGGCAGTACCTATCAAGTGACCGTCGCAACTGGCACTGGTTCTGGTACGCTTGGGCTCAGCGTCAAGGGCTCGGCGAGCATCTTCGACCTCAACGGCGACGTGCTGGGGAAGGGCTTCAAGGGCGGCCAAGTCTATACCGTCCGACGCGGAGCGATTGGCGATATCGACACCTTCTATACGCGTGGTCATGCCGATTATCGACCGACGTTGAACAACGGTGAGATCTCTTGGATTCTGCGTCCTGATCCCGGCTTGATCCCTGGCAGTCCGTTTCCGAGTGACGAGGTCATTACCTATCTGGATTCGACCTCGATTGTGAGTCGCCCCGTCGCCGCGACCTACGACTTCCTGGGTGTGCCTGCCGGTGCACCACTATACTTGAGCGATAGCGCTGGAAGCCGGCAGGCTACGGTTCCTTACCTGGGATTCAGTGGCGAGAGTATTTCCCCTGGCACCTTTGCTGCCTACAACCCTGGTGACCCCCGCATGTCTTCCACGCCTCGCGACTACATTAAGGTTGAGTTGGTGGCCATGCGAAGCTCAAGCGGCGGTGATCTCTCGCTCTATTCGGTCCTCTTCAACGGCAATGTGCGTGTATGGATGGCATCGAGCGATGGCATTTCCAGTTCGGACAACATCTGGTTACGATCCGCAAGCCATAGCCATTTCAACCTGGCCTTCAGCAAGCCCGGAACCTACGAAGTGGATGTCGTCATCAGCGGCTTCATCGATGGCAACGGCAACGGAACCTACGAGCCCCTCAGCGACCAGTATGTCGAAAGCGGCATCAAGACGATGGTCTTCGGGGTGGCGGAGCCGGACCTGAGCATCGCCCGATCCGGCGAGTCAGTTGTTCTGTCAGTCTCGACGAAGAATGGCATTGCGTATCAGCTCGAAACTGCTCCGGCGGTGACCGGCCCGTGGACCAACCTGGGCGCTCCCATCAACGGCACAGGACAGCTCGTCCACGTCCCAGTTCCCATCAGCGGCCCCACGGGATTCTTCCGTTGGCGCGTGGCCGGTAATCCCTGAGCTAACCCACATCCGCAGGCGGAGCGCTGTCGCTCCGTCTGCGGCCCTTTCTCACTTCATGACCCCATCCGACTTGCGCCGCCGTTTCGATGCGATGCTGCTCCGCCTCGCTGGTGGCTCTCGCCTTCCTAGGATTGGCCCGGCCGATCCAGGCCGCCCATTCGGACATCGTCATCTCCCGCTCCAATGGCGTGTTACAGGTCGACAGCACCGTTCACACCGGCAACGTGCGCGAGAACGACGCCGCGGGCAACGGGACGGTCTGGGCCACCGACAATCCCGGGTTCGCCGGCAGCGGCTTCGCATTTCAAGACCAGTTCTGGTTCGACATCACCGGTCCACTCAAACGCTGGGACGGCACGCGCTGGTCATCAGCGAATGTCGGGCCGGAGTTCATGGAGTTCGTCGAGCCGGGGCCGTTTGGTGATCCGCTGCACGCCGTCACCATCACCCGCGCAACGAACTTTGCGCCCGGCTATCAGATCACCGAGGCCGGAACGCGCGGCACGATTCACAACCATTTCGTTTTCATCCTGCGCGCGACCAACGGCGTCGCGCCCGCCGTTGGCGCCTACAGTTTCCCGCTCACCATTCGCTCGCCGCAATACGCCGCCGCGCCGCCGGTGCATCTGGTCTTCAACAACGGGCTGGAGGAGACGAATTTCAATGGCGCCGTGGACCAGTTCCGCGCAGCGCAGGAGATGCGGCTGAGCTTGGAGCGAGGGTCAAACGGCCTACTTTCGCTGTTGCTGTTCACGATCGAGGGCCGCACCAATCAACTCCGTTCCGCGCCCACGCCCGGTGGACCGTGGAACAAGCATGGCCCGGCGTTCGGCGGCGACGGCGGTCGCCATGAACAACCGGTGACCGCGGAGAACACCAACCGCTTCTTCCGGCGCAGCAGCCAGCGCAATGGCGCGCAACGCGGGTGAAAGTCCCGCCGGTCGAATTGGACGGTTCGACCGACAGCCCCATGCCTGTCCCGCCGCGAGGCCGGGAGGGGAAAGCAGTTGGGGTACTGAACCGACAGGCTGTAATGAAGATGAACCACATCCGATGAGCCCCGATAATGCAAATCCCGGAGCCAGCCGAGCCCCTGCCGGAATGGGCGAAGGCCGACGACTTCCTGCTGGACAACCGTCAGCACAGGAAGCCTCCGGCGGGGTCAGCGTGGATAGCATGTCGGGAAGTGCGCGCCGTGAAGGCTGGGAGGTCTGCGGTCGTGAGGCAACTCAACCTTCCGTTCAAGCCGGTGCCACCGGTGAGACGGGAGTGGCGACCGCAGAAGTCGGAGTCCTCCGTAGTATCGTGGATTTGTGGACGTTGGACGCGGACGGCCGCGCCCAACTCCGCGAGTCTGCGAGAAGGGAGGGCACTGGTGCTGATGCGTGCAAGCGGTGAAGGACGGGGAGATGGCCCGCGAGGGATACAAACTCCCGAGAAAGTTCGGAAGCTCCAAATCGCGCTCTATCGCAAAGCCAAGGCCGACCCGAAGTGGCGGTTTTGGAGTCTCTACGGAGAGTTGTATCGACCGGACCTGCTGGAGCACGCGCTCCGGTTGGTGGCCCGCAACGGCGGTGTGCCCGGAGTGGATGGTCAGACCATCGGCTCGATCACGGCGACACCGGACACGCAGCGGACGTGGCTCGACACGTTGCAGGAGGAACTCAAAACCAAGACGTACCGGCCCCGTCCGGTGCGGCGGGTTTACATACCCAAAAGCAACGGCGGGCAACGACCGTTGGGCATTCCACAGTGAAGGATCGAGTGGCGCAGATGGCGGCGTATCTGGTGCTGATGCCGATATTTGAGGCGGACTTTCATCCGCACAGCTTCGGCTTCCGGCCCAAACGCAACGCGCATCAAGCCCTCGACACCATCGTCCAAACGCTGCGCAGCGGACGCACCGAAGTGCTGGACGCGGACCTGTCGAAATACTTCGACACGATCCCGCACCGGCAGTTGCTGCGAGCGGTGGCGCGGCGCGTGAGCGATGGCAGCGTGCTGCGACTCCTCAAACAATGGCTGCGAGCACCCGTGGTGGAAGAAGACAAGAATGGCACGCGGCGAGTCCTGCCGAACAAGCAGGGCACCCCGCAAGGCGGCGTCATCTCGCCGCTGCTGGCCAACCTGTATCTGAACCCGCTGGACTGGCAGGTGAACGAACGTTGCACAGGCCGGCCCGTGCTCGTGCGCTACGCGGATGACTTCGTCATCCTGAGCTGGCCCAGGCAGGGAAAGGAACTGCGCGAGCGATTGCACCGCTGGCTCACGGCCAGAGGACTGAGCCTCAACGAAAGCAAAACCCGGATCGTGAACTTCCGCGAGGAAGCCTTTCACTTTCTGGGGTTCCAGTTGAGCTGGCGGCGCGGGCGAAGCGGGCGGAACTATCCGCACGTTGAACCCGGCGCCAAGAGCCAGCAGCACCTGCGCGAAGTCATCCGCGAAGAACTCAACCACTGGACGCACTGGCGCGGGGTCAAACCCACGGTGGAGCGGGTCAACCAAATCCTGCGCGGCTGGAGCGGGTATTATCACTACCGCAACAGCAGCCGGGTGTTTGGGAAGACCAAGTGGTGGGTGGCGACGCGGATGAAACGCTGGCTCTGGCGCAAGCTACGCCTGCGCCCGCGCACTGTGGGAAGCGTATCCGGACGAGCAACCCATGAGTTCTACGGACTGTGGCCACTGCCGGTGAAAGCCGGATGGACACCGAGTAGAACGGCCTGAAGCGATGCGACCAAACAGACCGGAGAGCCGGACACGGGAAATCCGCAGTGTCCGTCTGATGAGGGGTAGCGGAAAACGCGGCCCTGACCACTACGGTCAGTTCAATCCGCCTCCCTCCACTTCGCCTACTCTACTCCGATCCCCATGATGCGCGCCATTCCTATTCTGTCGCTCTGGGCCGTGCTCGGCCTGGTTTCGGCCCGCGCCCAGCACGCGGGCGACATCCTCATCGGGCAGACGGCGACAGGGGCGTTAGGCGCGGCGAACCTGCCGGAGCGCACGATCTTCCTCTCTCCGGTCTCGTCCGGTCCGTTCCGTGGCTGGTCCAGCACGGTCCTGGGCTTCGACGGCATTCTGGATACGAACGCGGCGAATGTTCTGAATCCTCTCTCCGCCGGAGCCAACGTCTTCCTCGAAGTGGTTTCGATCGAGGCCGGGCTGTCGCTGCGTTCGTTCACCGCGCCCGCCACGGTGTTTGCCGACGACGTCGGCGAACGGCTGCGCATCGGCAGCACGGGCAACCTGCACAACCACCCGATCATCTTCATCGACAGCGCCGTCGTGGGAACGGATTTCACGGGCCAGCGCAGTGTTATCCTTCGCCTGGTGGATACCGGCACCGCCGGACTGCGTTCGTCGACGGACTACGCGATGACGTTCTCCCCTGTCCTTCCGACGAGTTTGTCCATTCGCCGCACGGCGGAGGGCGCGATAATCTCCTTCGAGACCTCGGCCGGCCTCGGCTATCAGATCCAGGCCGCACCAAACCCGGCCGGGCCGTGGGTGTCGGAAGGCAGCCCGATCGCCGGCACCGGGGTCATGGCGGAGTTCGCGCCCATCGCCACCTCGAGCAACAGCTTTTTCCGCGTGCGTTCCTTTCCCGACAACTGACCAACCCGCTTTTGACCGAATCACCGCAAACACCAACTCAGATATGAAGTATCAACATCACCAACACTGCGATCGCGAGCTGCCACCAAAGGGCGGCCCAAAATCATCACCTCATCCGACCATCACGACGTGGACCGGGTTCAACGCACGCAGCCTTTGGCTGTGCCTGTTGCTCTGTGCCGCGGTCGTCCAATCTGTTCGCGCGGCGGATTACACTTACGTCAAAGTCGGTAACCCTGCCCAGACCGGCAGCTCGGCCCTCGCCATGGACAACAACGGCCGGGTGGCCACCACGAGCCTGATTCGCTCCTATCTCTTCGCTGACAATTTTTTCGCGAACTACGTGGAGATCACGAACGTCAACATCGCGACCAGCACTCCCGGCCTCGTGGCCCAGGGCCTGAACGACATCGGAGAACTGGTGGGGCGGTTCCGAACCAATGGGGCTCCGGCCAACCAAACGCGCGGCTTTATCCGGCGGGCGAACGGGACGTTTGAACCGTTCGACTATCCGGGCGTGGCCAGCGCCTCCGTTTCCGAGATCAACAACCATGGCCATCTGGTCGGTGAAACCCGCAGCGATCTCACGTCGTTTGGCCTGATCCGCGGCTTCGTCCACACGAACGGCGTCTCCGCGGAGATCCACTTTCCCGGCGCCACGTTGACCCGTGGCTACGGCATCAACGACGCCGGAGACATCGTCGGGCAGTATCAAATGGAAGATGCAGTGAGCCGTCCCTTTCTGCTGCGAAACGGGGTCTATTCGCAGATTGTCCCCACCAATGCGCCGGGCGGCCTCGTCTCCGGAATCGCCTTTTCGATCAGCGACAACGGGCTCGTCCTGGGCACCTACCGGGACCAGGCCAACGTCGCCAAGACGTGGGTGATGCGGGCGGACGGCTCGTTCGAATATCCCGTGCTGCCGGGAACGGGCCGGGCCATCAACAAGACTGGACAGATCGCCGGCTCCTTCGCCGATCCGGCCAACGCGAACGCGACCACGCCGTTCGTCGCCACCCCGTTCGTCCCGGCCAACTACGTGGCCCACCGCATTGCGCTGACGAATTCCGCGAGCGGCAGCGCCAGCAAGATCAACGATCAGGGTCAAATCACCGGCACCGTAGACGGCACGGACGGCATCAGTCGCGGCTATCTCTTTGACGCAACGACCCGGCAGGAGATCGAGCGTGGCGGTTTCGGCGATTCCGCGTTCACGGAATGGGGCGGCATCAACTCGGCCGGAACTCTCGCCGGTTACTACGCTGATCCCGCCGACCCGAGCTTCAACACCTATCGCGCCTTCGTGCGCGACGCCGGCGGCCACTACCAGTCCATCATCTGGTCCGGGGACACCAACTTCGGTTTTACCGTGGATATTGACGAGCACGGCCGCGTCGCCGGCGGCGGTGGAACGACCGCGTGGGTCTGGAACACCAACGGCACGTTCAACGTCTTCAATGTTCCCGGCTTCACCGTCAACGGGGCCTTCGGCATGAACGACCACGGTCTCGTGGTCGGCGCGGCCTGGCCCGGCTTCTTCGATACGCCAAACGGGCTCATCTACAACATCTCGAACAACACGGCCACCATCTGGAACTATCCCGCCGCCGCGCAAACCACGCTCTACGGCATCAACAATCGCGGCGACATCGTCGGCGAGTTCAAACCGAACTTGACCAGCGCCAACATTCCCTTTGTCCGTTGGGCTGATGGCACCACGCAGATCCTGAACTTTGCAGGCCTCGCCGGCGTGCGCGTTTATGACATCAACGACGACCGGGTCGTGGTCGGCCGCTACAAGGACGGGGCCAACAAGAACCGACCGTTCTTCGCGATGGTCTGGACCCCGTTGGTCCCCTTCTCCCAGCCTTTGCCCGTGGGCGGCGCTCTCGCCGGCGTCTCCAGCATCTCGCCGGCTGACCTTGATGGCGACGGCGACCCGGACTTGCTGGCCGGTGCCTACGGCGCGAATCGAATCAGTTGGTTTCCGAATCTCGGAGGCGGCGTGTTCGGGGTCGAGCAGGTGATCGATGCCACAGCCGACAGCGTTTGGTTTACCAAGGCCGGCGACCTCGACGGCGACGGTGACATCGACGCGCTGGGCGGCATGTATTCCGGCACGCTCGCGTGGTACGAAAACAACGGTACCGGGACGTTCGGCAAGCATGTGCTCGACACGAACAATGTCGGACCCTGGTTAGAGATCGCCGACCTCGACGGGGACGGACGCATGGATGTTCTCGCGGCGCCCGATGGCGGCTCGGAGGTAATGCTCTATCGCGGGCTTGCCAATGGCTTTGCCGCCGGCACCAGTCTCGTCTCCGGCTTCGGCGGCGTGGGCGGCGTGTTCGTCCGCGACATCAATGGTGATGGTCATCGTGATCTGCTGCTGGGTGACTATCGCGATGACGTGATGGTTTGGTATTTGAACCAAGGCGGCGGCGTGCTCGGCCCGAAACAGACGATCGCGGCCGGAGACGGCGGAGGAATGGAGCGCGTCATCGACCTGGATGGGGACGGACTGCTGGACATCGTCTCGCTCGAGTATGTCGCCGAGGAAGTGTCGTGGTACAAGAATATCGGCGCTGGCGCGTTCGGTCCGCGCCAGGTTCTTCCCTTCAACGTCTCCGGCCCGTACGCGGTCACGGTCGATGATTTCGACGGCGATGGTGATCTCGACGTCGCAGTCGCCACCTACAGCAATGCCCCAGACTTCTACTGGAGCGCCAATCAAGGGAACGGTGTCTTTGGCGCACCGTTGCTCGTCTCCAAATCGCTCGGGCAGGTTAGCATGCTGACCTCGGCCGACTTCGACAGCGACGGCGACAAGGACATCGCCGCCGGAAGTTTCTCGGGCGGGCAAATTTTCCTGTTCAAAAATCAGCGCGGCGCAAACGCCACCATTGTCGTCGCTCCAGCCAATGGAAAGTATCTGCTCGGCCAGAACCTCGATACCACCGTGTATTTCGGGTTCCCGGTCACGGTCAGCGGCACGCCGCAGATTGATCTTCAGATCGGGACCAAACTCGTCACGGTGGATTACCTCACCGGATCCGGTACGCCTTCACTGACCTTCCGTCACACCATCGTTGAATCCGATGCCGACACCGACGGCGTGGCTCTTGTTTCCGCCAATATTTGGTTGAACGGCGGCGCGATTCTCGATCCCTTCAACGGCGCCGCGACCCTCGCCCTGACGCCCGCGACGTGGACCAACGTGCTCGTTTCGGGTTCCGCTCCCTTCGTGGTGTCCATCCAGCGCTCGGGCGCAACACCAACGGATGCGAGCGAAGTCTCCTTTGTTGTCACGTTCAACGAACCGGTGACGGGCTTCGATTCCGCCGATCTCGGCCTCGTGGCGTCAGGTGGCATCACCGGAACGACGGTAAACGAGGTTTCCGGTAGCGGCGCCACCTACTCAGTGCGCGTCGGCACCGGTTCAGGTAGCGGCACGATTGGATTGACCGTTCTTCCGCTGGCGAGCCTGACCGACACTAACGGCGTGGCACTCGGGAGCGCATTCGCGGGCGGTGAAGTCTTCACCCTTCTGCGAGGGCCGGCGCATACCATCACGAACTTCTATCCGTCGGGCCACGGCGATATCGCTGTCGGCTACGACTCGAACGGCTGGAACGTGACGATCGATAGTGACGACTTCGGCGCTCACGGTTCTCGAGATGTGTTGATCTACGGCGGGCCGGAGGGATTGACCACTCGCGGCAGCAGTCCGCTCCTTGATTTTCTCGGCGTCGGCGCGGGCCAACCCCTCTACGTGTGGCCGGACAACGGCGTCATTCCGACTCTGCCGGAACTCGGCGTCGGCGGCGAAGGCATTCCCGGTGGGACCGCCGCGGCATACTTCAATGCCGATCCCCGAGTGAACGCGAGCGGACCCTGGGTCAACGTTCATCTGGCCGCCGTGCGCGCTCCCGCCGGTGCCCATCTTTCGGTTTACACCGTTTCACCATTGGGCAATCCAGTCGTCTGGTGGGCTACTTCGGACGGGCTCTCTCCGGAGGACACACTTACCATCCTCGAAGGCAGCCATCAGCATTTCAACTTCGCCTTCACCAAACCCGGCATCTACGAAGCGGACATCATTGTATCTGGTTACCGTGACGCGAATGGCAACGGCGTCTACGACGCCGGCGCGGATCCCTACATCGAGAGCGGAGTCGAAACGCTCTACTTCGCGATCAATCCGCCGTTCGGCATGCAGTCCTACACCATTCCAGGCGGCATGACTGGGCGGCGGCCGATGCCCGCGTTCACCTTCGAGAGCGTCTTCGCCACCCTGCCCGGCGCCACCGAGACGCTGCTCTCGGACATCGACAACGATGGCCGCATCGTCGGGCGGTTCAAGGATGCGCTCGGCGAAAGCCAGGGGCTGATCATCGATGGCACCAACCAGTCCACGTTCAACATCACCGGCACCACCGCGACGTTCCCGGGCGGCTTCAACTCGCTCGGGGTCATTGCCGGCTTCTATCGCAACGCCACCAATTCAGCCATCCAGCACGGCTTCCTCCGCGACACGAATGGCTCGGTGACCACGATCGACGGCACGGTGCCGGGCACGACCTATGTCTGGCGCGTGAACGATCGCGGCGAGGCCAACGGCTACTGGTTCGAGGAGTCGCCGTTCTTCATCCGCAGCTTCCGTCGCGACACCAACGGTACACTCACCACGTTTGTCTATCCCGGCTCGCCGGTGGGCACGGTCACGCGCGGCATGAACGAGGCCGGCGATCTCGCCGGCTGGAAATGGACCGATGCCTTCGCGCTCGAGGGCGTGGTCTTCAAACGCGACGGGACGACGAATGTCTTCACCGTACCAGGCTGGGCGAACACGCTGCCCGGCGACATCAACAACCTCGGCGAGATCGCCGGCACGGTCATCAACGCTGACTTCACCAAGCGCGCCGGCTTCTTCCGTCGCGCCAACGGCGACATCGTTGTCTTCACCCCGCCGCAAGCCATCGAGGTCGAAGTGTTCGGCCTCAACGACCAGGCGGAGATCGTGGGCGAATACGTGACGGCCGGCGGATCGCGCCTCGGCTTCGTCGCCCGTCCCGCGACGCGCCTAGATCGCGGTCACACGGATGCCGGGCTCGCCTATGAAGACGGCGAATTCGAGTTCCACATCCACGACGAGGAAAACGACGTGGAGTATGCCGTCAACGAAGCCGTGCTCGCGGTCGGCACCGCCGCCGAGCAGACGATTCCGGACGAAGTGGCCTACAGCTTCCTCGGGCGGGCCGGCTACTCGACCTGGGTCCTGCCCGCGGTACAGAATGAGGAGTTGCTCTTCCTCGGCCTCGCCGCGGAGGAGATTGAGACCGGAATCTTTGTGAATGATCAGATCCGCGTGGAACTGGTCTTCGTGCAGGGAGCGGGTGAATTTGCCCTCTATTCCATCGATGGCCTCGGCAACCCCGTCCTGCACATGAACACCGCTGACGGCTACGATGATCAGGACGCGTTCGTCGTCCAGGCCGGCAGCCACGTCGACCTCAACTGGGCCTTCAGCGCCCCCGGCACCTATCGCGTCGGCCTGCGCGCCCGCGCCACGTTGGTCGAAGGCAACACCGAAATCGAAAGCGACGTCGCCTACTACACCTTCACGGTGCCCGAACCGTTGCGCACGCAGCCGGTCGAGCCCGTGGAAGAGATCTACACCATCACCGACATCGGCACACTCGGGGGTCCGTCCAGCTTCGCGCTCGACGTCAACGAATCCGCGCAGGTCACCGGCAACGCCCGCTACACGACCGCCAACTCGCGCCTGCACGCCTTCGCCTGGGACAAGGAGGTCATCCGCGACCTCGGCTACCTCACCAACGGCGTGGAGTTCAGCCGCGGCTACGCCATCAACGACGCCGGCGTGATCGTCGGCGAAAGCGACAACGACATCTCGAAGGCATTCCTCTGGGATGGCACCAACATGGTTCAGCTCGGCACGCTCGGCGGCGCCAGCGCGGTCGCGCACGACATCAACAACGCCGGCGAGATCGTCGGCGCCTCGTCGAACGGCTCGGCCAGCCGCCCCTACAAGCGTGACGCCGCGGGCATGATGCACGATCTCGGCACCCTGCTCGGCACGACAAACTCCACCGGCCGCGCCTGGGGCATCAATCAGTCCGGTGCCGTCGTCGGGCTCTCGCGGAACGCCGCGAACACCACGTCGCAGGCCACGCTCTGGATCGGCGGCAGCATCAGCAACCTTGGCTCGCTCGCCGGCGGCACGCTCTTCAGCCAGGCCTACGCCATCAACGACAACAACGTCGTTGTCGGCTCATCGGTCGTCGGCAAGGTCAGCCCCACCAGCTCCACGGACCTGAACCACGCCTTCGTCTGGAGGGACGGCGTGATGGCCGATCTCGGCGCGCACCCGTCGAACACGAACTACATCCACAGCGAGGCGAAGGACATCAACAACGCCGGCGAGATCGTGGGTTACACCGCGCGCTTCTTCAGCAGCCCGACGAGTGGCGGCGCGGCCATGCTCTGGCGCGACGGTGAGGCGATCGATCTGAACACCCTCATGCCGCCCGGTTCCGGCTGGGTTCTTCAGTCAGCCGAAGGCATCAACGAACACGGCGACATCGTCGGCTACGGATCGTTCAAGGGCCAGACCCGCGCGTTCCTCCTGCGCCGCGCCGCGATCTACGCGGAAGGTCACGCGGACTTCGCCTTCGACTACGCAAACGGCGCGTGGCATCAGCGCATGCGCAACGACAACCTTGGCACGAACCTCGAGCCGGCCACCGTGCTCATTCGCGGCAACGTCGCCAGCCAGCTCGTCGTCCCGACGGATCTTCCGCCCGGCTACGAGTTCCTCGGCAACGCCGGCGAAACGATCTGGATCCTGCCCGAGGTCCAGAACCCGCGCCTGCCGTTCCTCGGCCTCGCCGCAGAAGAGACCGGAGTCGAAACCTTCCTCGACCGCAACATCCGCGTGCAACTCACCGCGGTCGAAGGCCCCGGCCAGTTCATCACTTCCGATGCCGGGTTCACCGAACCGCGCGTCTTCTTCAACACGCGTGACGGCATCGGCCCCGCGGACTTCTATCCCCTCACCGCCGGCTCGCACGCGCACCTGAACTGGATCTTCACCAGCCCGGGTTACTACCGCGTCACGTTGCAAGCCAGCGGCACGCTCGCCGAAGGGGGCGCTGCAACCACCGGCGCGCCGGTCACGTATCACTTCCAAATCATTGGAATCGAAACGCGACTCAACATCGTGCGCGGCGACAGCGGATTGAAGGTCGTGTTCACCACCCAAACCGGCGTGAACTACCAGCTCGAACGCGCGCCCGAAGCCTCCGGCCCGTGGGAGAACGCCGGCCAGCCGTTCGTCGGCACCGGTCGCGTGAAAGAGATCAGCGTTCCCGCCAGCAGCGCGAGCGCGTTCTTCCGCATCAACGCCAGCGTGAGAAACTAAGAACCCCGAACCCACCCCGCCCGCGCCTCCCACCGCGCGGGCGGGGATGAGTTGAAAAAGACGATCAAATCCTCCCTCGATGCAACGCCGAGCCTTCCTCAAAACCGCAACGGTTCTTGGAGTGGGTCTGATTTCGATTACTTCCTCAACCCCGGTACTGGCCTCAACAGCCGGGGCGGCGGAATGGCACGTCGTCGCCAAAGGCGAAACGCTGTCGTCGATCGCCGCAGCACGTGGAGTCGCCGTGGAAGCGCTCAAGAAGTGGAATGGATTGGTGAATGACAACATCCAGACCGGGCAGCGACTGCGTTTGCGTGCCCCGTGGCAGCACCTTAAGCCGGAGGCGCTTGCGGTGTCGCAACTCGACGCCGCCCGCTGGAAGCATCTCATCGTTCATCACAGCGCGACGCCAAATGGCAACGCCACGAAGTTCGACGCCTACCATCGCCGCGAGCGGCGTATGGAGAACGGACTGGCGTATCATTTCCTGATCGGCAACGGCACAGACTCCGATGACGGGGAGATCGAGATTGGCCCACGTTGGACGAAGCAACTGCACGGTGGCCACGTCGCCAGCCTTTCCTACAATGAAAATTCCCTTGGCATCTGCCTGATCGGCAACTTCGAGAAGCAACGCCCGACGGGGCGTCAACTCGCCGCGCTCATCGAACTGCTGAGCCACCTAAAGAACGATCTGCTCGGCGGAAAGCCGAGGCTGTTTCTCCATCGCGAAGTGAAAGGCGAGCACACGCTTTGTCCGGGAAGAAACTTTCCCGCAAAGCGCATCCACCGGTTGTTCGACTGATTCCCACTCCGCATGACTCCCCTCGTCCTCATCACCGGATTTCTCGGCAGCGGTAAGACCTCGCTGCTCCGGCAATTGCTGCCCGAGCTGAAGCGCGCCGGCGTTCAGCCGCACGTCATTCTCAATGACTACGCCAACGCCGATCTCGACAGCTCGACGCTGCGCGATCTCGTGCCGGACATCACGCCCATCACCGGCAGTTGCGTCTGCTGCAATTCGATGGACGATCTCATTCTCACTCTGGACGAGTTGACGCTGGGCGAACGCGACGTGGTGTTGGTGGAGGCCAACGGCACGACCGATCCGCTCCCGCTGATCGAGGTGTTCCTGCTGACCAGGCTCCGCCACCGCTACCCATGCCTCCTCCAGATTAATCTCATCGATGCCAAACGCTGGCAGAAGCACGGCGCGGAGAACGAGCTCGAGCGAATGCAGGCCCGCACCGCCAGCCATCTCATGTTCACCTGGCTGGACGCGGCGGCGAAGGAACGGCAATCGAACGTCCGCACCGAGGTGAAAAAGCTCAACCCGCGCGCGGCCGAGAGCGAAGTCGCCGCCTTCGCCCACGAACTCATCTCACTGGCGTCGATGAGCGCCGAGGAACTGCCTCCCCCGTTTGTCAAATGGCCGCAGACGCAACCGGCGGGCGGCCCGTCGTTCAGCCTGCCGCATCTGCCGGGCGCAAAGCCCGCCACGATTGCACCACCTGCGGTTGAGAACATTTTCACCTCACCTTTGTTCAACCGGCGGAATCACGCCAAGCACGCGCTGGCTCACCGTTTCCGGGCCGTTCAACTGGAAGTGCCGCACGGCCTTCGCCCATTGCAACTGGTCGCCTGGCTGGAGGCGCTGCCGCCCGCCATCGTACGCGCCAAAGGCATTGTGCAGTTCGAGGGGCAGGCGAAGCGCTTC
This sequence comes from Verrucomicrobiota bacterium, assembly GCA_016713365.1. Lineage (GTDB taxonomy): Bacteria > Verrucomicrobiota > Verrucomicrobiia > Limisphaerales > JADJPG01 > JADJPG01. The sequence continues at coordinate 104,653 of JADJPG010000022.1, forward strand.
CACTATTTCCAGCGCGTCGAGGACACTGTGTCGTTCAACGAGCTGATGGCTGAGCCCCCGGGTGACCTCACGCTGGCGCTGCTCGTCGGCATCGATCTGGATGAACCCGCCCTGCGCGCGCAGGCGACGCGGATGCTCCATGACGCAGCTGCGGTTGGATTCCCATCGACTGCGGCGGAAATGGAGGAGGCGCGCCAATGAACCGTCCGCCTCCTCCATTGCGCAAGCCTGTCGAGTGCCCGACCCCTCGGGTCGAAAGGACAACGATTCTGAATCGTCCACGTCGCCCCCAGCTGCGGAAGCTCATGTTTCAGTTACACCTCTGGATCGGCCTTGCGATCGGTCTCTACGTCGTGGTGGTGTGCGTCACTGGCAGTCTCGTGGTGTTTCGAGGTGAGATCGAAGACGCGCTGCATTCCGACCTGACGAAGGTGGCGCCTGGTCCGCGGCGCGTGGCGTTGCAACCCGTTTACGAAGCCGTCAAGAAGGCAAATCCCGGGGACACGCTGCGCACCATCAACCTGCCCTCGGCGCCCGATGCCGCATGGTCGTTTTGGTTCACCGGCCCTCACGGCAAGTCCTTCCACGCTTACGCGGATCCATACACCGGCAGAATTCTCGGAACCGACCTCGCCAACGACAATCTCACCGAATGGCTCTATGAGCTGCACTCGAATCTGCTGGGTGGCGGCACCGGCGAGAAGATCAACGGCATCGGGGCGATGCTCTTCGGCTTCCTTTGCCTGACGGGCGTCATCATCTGGTGGCCTGGGCGCGGGCGCGTCGTGAAGCAGGGCCTCACGATTCAGTGGCGCGCGCAGTGGAAACGGCTCAACTACGATCTGCACAAGGTCATCGGCATCGCGTCGGCTGGCCTGCTCCTGCTGGTGATCGTCACCGGCATTTACTTCCCGTTCCGACAACCGTTTCGCGCGCTCGCAGGCTGGATGGGCCATCCCGAGACGGAAAGCAAGTCACCGCACTCGTCTCCTCGTCCAGTGGCAAGTTGGCCGACGCTGGATGCAGCCATTGCGGCGGCGAACGCCGCACTGCCTGAAGGCGATGTCAATTGGATCGGTCTGCCGCTGAAACCGCACGAAGACATCTCGGTTCGCAAACGAATCCCGGGGGACTGGCGGCTGACGGGCAGCGACTACGTGCATCTCGACCAATACACCGGCGCCGTGCTTTCGGTGGAACGGCACACGGCTCGGTCCCACGGTGAGCGTTTTCTGCGCGCGATGTTTCCGCTGCACACCGGCACCTTCGGCGGGCTCTCGACGCGCGTCGTCTGGGCGATGCTGGGTCTAGTCCCTGCACTCTTGTTTGTGACGGGTTCCCTGATGTGGTGGAACCGTGTGGTTCGCCCATGGAAAGCCGCGGCACGCAACACAATCCCCAATAGGTTGACCGTCTCCCCGTGAATCAATCCATGACATCTAGTATCACCGCGCGATTCCGCGACGTAGCCAGCCGCATGTTGGTGCGAGGGCTGCGCCAATTGGCGCGTTGGGGCGGGGCCAAAACGCCACCGGGCGGCTGGCGTGACGCGCTGCCCCGGAAGTTTCGCCGAACTCGGTCGGTGAAACGGAGCCGAGTCGCTGCACGCGACCGGGAGTGGCGGGAGACCCGCGACGCACTGATTCGATTACTCGTTTGGCTGCCGCTCGGTCTGTGCGCGTTCCTTTTCATCCTCCAATGGCAGACACCTGAGCGCCTGACGCTGCAGCGGCTCCGCGCCCACGCGGCGACGAACGACACGAGCTTCAAGGTCGTAGCTGCTCAACTCCGAAGGGCCTCGGATTATGCGAACCTCTCGTTCCACGAATTGTCCGGGTTTGATTTCACAATCACGCCGGACGCCATAGATGAACGGACAAACCCCGCAATAGCGTCGGCGAGGACTGTTGAACAGATTCCTAACTCCGTGAAGCGTTGGGACGGGCAACTTGTCGCGATTCAAGGGTTCATGCTGCCGCTCAAGCTGCAGCGCGGTTTGGCGGTGGAATGGCTGTTGTGTCGCGACCAGTCGGATTGCTGCTTCGGCAAGACACCGCGGATGAATCACTGGGTGTTGGTGCGCTCGCCTGAAGGAGTGAAGCCCAAGCTCGGCCAGCCCGTGACCTGCTCCGGCACGCTG
>JADJPG010000023.1 GCA_016713365.1 Verrucomicrobiota bacterium
TGCCTTGCGACGCGCGGGAGCGTCGCGTCGCGTGGCGCAAGGCAGACGGAAGGCATCCGCGCCTCGGTCGGTGCCACCGTCCTCGTCGAGCAGGGATTCCGGGAAGCGGAGGGCAACGCGAACGAGCGAAATCTGCGAGCCGGAGCGGACCGGAATCCCTGTTGGACAAGGCGACTTCAAGCAATCCTGCGCCACCAAGAAAACCATTTCGCGATCCGTCCGTTTGGCTCAAGTGGAGGGAGTGTGACCCGGCGAAAGCCACGTTCGCAATGGACAAGGACGCACTCGTGATCGCGGAGGTTGCGGAGTTGGTGAGGTTTGAGTTTGTGTTCCTCAGTCTCCGAGTAGTTGACGTTGCGCTTGCCTGCGCTGTAGCCCCACGAACGTTTCACGACGCGCTTCTTTCCGAGAAAGTCAGCAGTTTGAACGGCGTCGGCCTCGTCCGCGGCACGGAAAACCATCCGATTGCGGAGGTTTAGAGTGAGGACTTTGGCTTTGTCGTGGCCCAGCGGTGGGACCAGCGAAGTCGTGGATTGGGCGGCGGCGATGATGGTGGCGCCCGCTTCGCGGATCACATCGACCACGTTGTAGTCGCTGGTACCGTCCTCGCTGGCGGTCATAAAGCGTTGGGCTTCGTCGGCCCAGAGGATAATGAGGTTGTCGTCGGCTCGATCAGTTCCGGGTTTGTCGAACCGACGAAGGGCGTGATTGTAGAACAGTAGCTTGAGGAAGGTGTTCACGTAACGGCGCTCGATCTGGAACTTCTGGGGCATGGTCACGCAAATAATCTTCCCGGCGTCCACGTCGGCCATGTTGAAGGTGCTGCCGGGTGAGCAGAAGACTTCGGCGATTTCTGGCGACAGATAGTATTGGAGGTAGTTGCCGATGGTTTCACGGACGCCGCCGAGCTGTTCGGCCGGCTGAGTGAGGAATCGATTCGTAAAATGGGCCGCCAACTCGATTCGACGTGGAAATGGATGGAGTTCCCGCAGCGACTGAATCTCGGCGTCCAGTTGTTCAGCCGAGGAAAGCAGTTCGAATGCGCCGGAGAGCGTCACCGGGCGTTTGATCTCGTGGAGGAGTTCAAGCGCGTGCGCGATGTGGGTTTGCGCCTGGCTCTTGAAGAAACCTTTGTCGCCGCCCTGACCCAGACTGGTCGCAGTATCGACGACGAACTTGGCGTAGGTGTTGAACGGTATGTCGCGGTTCCCGGTCAGGTTGAGGGAAGTGCTGGCCGGTCCACTCTGGGCCGGCGTTGTCTGGTCGAATCTGAATATGGATGGATCGTGCGTCCGGCCATAGTGATCGGCCATCGCTTTGAGCGTTTCCCAATAGACCCCCTTTTCGTCAATGCACAGGCCGCCCCAGCGCGGCTCGTTGCGGAAGACCTGGTGCGCGAGTTGGTTGATGCCGGAACTGGTCTTGCCCGATCCGGTGTCCCCGGTGATCAACCAGCCGCGGCAGAACTGGCTCCGTCTCCAGGTCAAGCCTTTGAGGGCGGCGACGAATGTGCGTCTCGGTTCGCGGGCAATAAGCCCGAATATGCCGACGACGAAGGCGGCAAGCGCCACGATCCAGCCCCACGGTGCGGCGATCCATCGAGTAGATCCGAACGCGATGGCGAGACAGCCGACAAACATTGTAAAACCAAACATACTCATAGAACGAACCTGCCGATGAAAATGCCGGTAGCGATCGCGAACAGTGCGGTCAGGACCATGCCGCCGATCGATGGCTCCATAAATCGGGCCGGCTTCGGATGCCGGCGGAGTTCCTCGATCAGCGTGTTCACCAGCCGGACGAGCGCATGTGTTTGCCGGTCAAGTTGAGCCAGTGAATCGCGGAACTCCGTGAATGACGGCAACTCCTGCCGGCGAATCGCATCCCAGTGGTCTTGGTGGATGCGAAACAATTCCAGGCAGAGCAGCAGAGGCTCGTCCTCGCGCAGCCCGCGTTGTCGCCGCCAACGGTCGATGGCCACGGCGAAGTCGTCGGGCTTCTGCTTTTCAGGTTGCTGCATGGACTCCCTTGGTTGGCAGGATCAGATCGGCTGCGCCCTCCAGTTCCGCATAGAGACGCTTCTGCCAGGTGACAAGCCGTTGGCGATCGAGAAGATAAAGCCCATCGTGCTTCGCCGCCGCCGTTGCGGTGAGATTGGTGCGATTGAGCGCCTCGACCAACCAGTTCTCCATTCGGGGCATGGTGATTTCCTTCGCCCCCAGTTTTTTGAGCAGCTTTACCCGGACAGCGCTGGATTCGTAGAGAGCGAATGATTCGCCATGCACCTGATTCCGCACAATGATGTGGCGGGCTTTTTCGCCGAGGGCTTCGACCAACCGCTGCACCTGGTCGAGACTGTCCGCCTCGTGATTCACTGGCAGCAAGAGCGTCAGCCGCGCGTCGAGCACTCGCAGCACGGCTTGGAGATCGATGGCGGCGAAGTAGTTGAGCAGGACGTCGGTAGAAGCGGCCCGGCAATCGACAACGACCAGATCGGTCCGCTCCAGCGCGCGAAACATCTCATCGAGCGAACGCGGCTGCGCGAGATCGATGAAGCCCGCATCCGAATGGAATCGTTTCAAGGTCGAGTTTTCATTGTCGCTGTCGAGGGCGGTATGAGGAATGGACTTGTCCTTGAGGAATTGGACGAAGTTGATGCAAAGGAAGCTTTTTCCGACACCCCCTTTACCGTTGAGGATGAGGTCAATTTGTCGGCTCATGGTTTTCGGGGTTGGCGAATTCGATCTTGGCGATGCGTGGTCCGATCTGAGTGGGCGGCTTGGCCTGCGACTCCGGCTGATAGCTCAAGAGATCGTCAAGCAGCGCGATCTGCGCGGCCTCGCTCGGCAGTGGATGCGCAGCAGGTGAATCAGGCTTGTTCGCACGGTGCCCAGTATTGGACGCAGCGCCATTGCGCTTGGCTGACGCGGTGCGTGCCTTAGCCCTCAAGGCGCGTTGCGGGGCCTCACCCAGGACTCGCTGACAGAAGCGCATGACGCAAGTGTCACAGGCAGCAATTCCGCAGCGGCGGAGCAGCTCACTGATCGTGCGAAAGGAAGCGCCCTTAGCGCGCAACGCAGCGATGTCGTCGCGCACGGACAGCAGTCGAGAAGCCTTGGGCTTCGCACTGCGGGCAAATTCCGACGCAGCAGTGCGGAAGCGGGCGAGAGCATCGGGTGAGACGGCGACTTCATTCATTTGCGGGTAGCAGGGATCACAGCGAATGCAAAGCCGATGGCGCAGCTTTCCGAGCAGAGTTCCCACAGCATCGCGAGTCGCATGTGGCGCTGCACGCGAAGTCGCGCGGCCCGTCGCGCAGCGTGCAGCGGATGCTGAAGCAAGTGGCGCAGCCTTTGGGCCGCAGGGTGCGCAGCGGAGCGCAGCACAAAAACCTTCGTTATCGAAGGGGTAGGGCGTGCCCCCAATTCAAAGAGATTGACCATAGGATTTCCGGATGACTTGCCGTTGCTTGAGTTGATCGGCCCACGCGACCAATTTCGCGATGATGTCATCCACGTTTTGCATCTCGTCCAGAACATGTGGCTCGATGGCTTCCGGATGACCGGTGCGTGTCCCTGGGACTGCGGATCGGACGGCGTGATCGTTCAGATATTGTTTGAAACGCCGCAGCACTTGGGTCGCGACTTGGATGTCAGCAGGAGTGGGTGTTTGCATAAGAATCGGAGTAAGGGCGAAAGCTCAGACCCGGACGCCACGAGCAGGTCTTCTGGTGGATGGGCGACGTTCGTTCACTCGACGCGCCGGCAACCATTGAGCCTGCCGCGCCTCTTCGGGCGTGACCGGGTGCGCCCACGGATCACCGAATCCGAGCCGCGACGCTGCGTCCTCGGCTGCGAGCTTGGTGGGTGCCTCGACGACGGTTCGCAGCGGGTCTCCGACGAGCCGGGCGTATTCACGGTCGGTATGGTAGATGCCCCAGAGCTGGTTGCCCGGTTTCGGCACGAGAACGTCGTTCGTTTTCATGCCGCCATTAAAGCCGATGCTGCGCGCACCGTTGTGCCTATTGCGCACAATGTGCTGCTGTCGCTGATCCTCCGTTTGCGGCAGTCGTGCTACATGACGACTGCTTTTGCTCGACCTTCCGGAACTTTGGTCGTCGGTTCGTTACGAAAGGCTTCCCAATCGGTTAGGTGGTTCCCGCGGGCCGACGCAATTGCTCCAATAGCCAATCGAGTTGGCGGCGCGCCGCGGCGATCACCGCATGGTAGGCAGCGAAGGAGGTTTGCTTGCCGGTGTATTCGTCTCGCAGTTTGGCATCCACCTTCCCGCCAATGACAACGATTTGCAGATTCAGGCCGAGGGTGCCGGTCAGGCTGTCGGCGTATTTCTTGACTTGATTCTCGGCGTCGCGACCAACGGTATCGGACGGGCGCTTGAACTCGATCAGCAGGTGCTGCTTGAGGATGTTGCCCGCAAGGAACAAGTCGGGACGGTCCTTGGCGTCGGCTTCGCCATAGTGTTGATCGGAGAATTTGCGAACGATGCCTTGAAGTTGTTCGTTGCTGGCCATCACGCTGTATTCCGGGCCGAACACCCAGAGGTTGCGCTGAAGGGCGCGATGCATCTGCTGCTCGGTCGTTTTGTCGTCGCTGGCGAGCCGGTCGAGGTAGTCGAGGAATTCAATGCGGCGTTTGGCTTGCTGGGCGATGAATGCCAGATCGCACAGGCCGAACTTCTCGAGCGCGTCGGCAAAGTGGAACACATCCACTTTCTCAGCTTCCTGAATTTCCCGGCAGACGGTCCAGTATTCATCGAGTTCCATCGCGTCGAGAACAAGGCTGATGAGGACAGTGATACGCTCCTCCTTTTCACCTTCCTGATAGGAACGTGAGATCAGTTTGTTCAGGCGCTCTTCGACGATTTCGCGCCGGTGCTCGGGAACGTTTTCCAGGCGGCGCTTCATCATCTGAGTCCAACGGCCTTTGGCCAGATTCACCTCGTTCGCATGGGTCTCGGTGAGGCTTTGCCGAACCTTATCCTGCAACACGTTGGCCAAGTGCTCGAATGACTTGTCGCTTTCAATCACGTCGCCACCGGCGGCGGTCAACTCCAGGCTGTCAGGCGGAAGATTGATCTCGCCCACCACGCGCCGCTTTGAGCGGTCGGAGAGTATTTCGTCATGTTCGAGACCAAAGAGGTGCGGGCGTCCGATGGCCTTCCCACCGTCGCGGAGAATGATTCCAGCCTTGCTTCCGGGGACGGGCTTGTCCGCAATAGTGTAGGTGTAGGTGGCAGTCCTGCCATTGGGAAGTGGAATTTCCCCAGTGAAGGTCTGACCCTGGATGTCGTGCCGGAAGACACGTTCGCCATTGACGAGGATGACAAAGTCGGTTTCCCGGCCGTAGTCGTAAGCGAGGATCTCCCGCAGCTTGTCCACTTTCGGGAAATTCAGGTTCTGGTTTAAGTTCCGCAACGTGACGGTGGTACCATGTTCTTTCGCTACGCACGGCTCAGCATCCACCGGGAGTGGAACACTTTCGAGGTCTTTGCCAGCGCCCAAGATCGCACTCTTGGAGATGGTCAGTCGGGTCTGAGTGCCTTTGGCCTTCGTCTCAATCAGCATTGTCTCGGCGAGAATCAGTCCGGCAAACTTACCGATACCACGCCGCCCCTTGACGATGCGCAGCAGGTTAGGCGTCCGCTCGCCCTTTCGGCTTAGGCGCGGGCTGGCGATGTTCAAGTATTCATTGCGAAGTTCTTGCTCCTTCATGCCGCTACCGTTGTCGCTCACGATGATTGGGTCGTCGGAGAGAATCGCAGGAAGCGTGACCTGAACCTCCGTCGCCTCCGCGTCCCAAGCGTTATCGATCAGTTCCCGCAAGGCGCGTTCGCTGGACGTGTAGTTCTCACCGAGGATGGCGGTGAGTCGAGGATCGACGCGAAAACTTGCGGATTTAGTCATAGGTTGTGGCTCCGTTGCGATGAAGGTAAACTCGATATCCGTTCATGCGCCAAGCGTATCAATCAATGTCGGCAGGACGCAACCGGTCTTGGAGCTTCAAGGACCTGAGTAGTGCGGCGCGCTGCGAACATATCTGGCTACGTGCTTGGTCATCACATTGTGCGTATTGCGCACAAGCGCCCCTGAGCAATCGGCTACCGTTGGTAGCGTGGTCACGGCAAAGACCCAATACAGTCTGAGCAATGCCCAGAGCTACTTCGCCGAGCATCTGGTCGTGGGCGACTACTATCAGGAAGGACAGAAGGTCGCGGGCGAGTGGTTCGGGATTGGCGCCGCAGTCTTGCGGTTGACTGGCCAAGTCCGCGAAGCCGACTTTCTGGAGTTGTGCGAGAATCGGCATCCGGACTCCGGGAAGTGCCTGACGCAGCGGAAAAATGGACTGCGTGTTGAAGTAGGTGGAGAGAGGGCGAATCGGCGCATCTTCTTCGACTTCACCTTCTCCCCGCCCAAGTCGGTATCGATCGCCGCGTTGATAGGTGGAGACGAGCGAATCGCCGAGTCTCACGAGCGAGCCGTTCGGACCGCTTTGACCGAATTCGAGGCGTTTGCGGCTACGCGGATTCGCAAGGGCAGTGCGCACGGTCATCGACTAACCAAGAACGTGGTCGCGGCGATGTTTACGCACGACACGTCACGCGCCCTTGATCCGCACCTCCACACCCATTGCATAGTCTTCAACGCGACCCATGACCCGACGGAGCAACGCTGGAAGGCGCTCCAGAACTACGAGATGCTCCGGGCGAGAAAGTATGTCGAAGCGGTGTACTACCACGAGTTGGCCAAGGAACTCCGCCGATTTGGCTATGCGATTCGGAATCGAGCGCGCGGTGACTTCGAGATTGACGGGTTGAGTGACGAACTTTGCGCCCGGTTCGCGAAGCGACACGATCAGATCGACGAGGCGCACGCCATGTTGCTGCGCCAGAGACCGGAATTGGCGGAGGTCAACCAGAAGGACTTGCGCGAACAACTCGCGACGGCTGAACGGTCGCGCAAGGTTCGAGATGTTGGAACCGCCGAACTGCAACGATTGTGGTCTGCGCAAATGTCCGCCGAAGAAGCAAAGGCGGTCAAAACGCTGCGGCAAACCGCTATCACGCCAGCAGAGCCTACGACCGAGTTCAGTCCAGATTCGGCTGTCGCGTGGGCTGAAGAGCATCTGTTCGACCGGAATGCGGTGGTCCTGGAACACGAAGTCTGGCGACAAGCGATGATTCGCGCTCGTGGATCAGCGGTCACTGCGACCGACTTAAAAGCAGCGACGGGACAGCGCGGTTACGTGCGTGATGCAAATCAGGTTCCCAGTGTCACGACGCGCGAGGTTTTGGTTCGTGAATGGGAAATCGTCCGCGCCGGGTCCGAAGGCGTGAGCGCCTTCGCGCCGCTGGTGTATTCACCTCCCGTCCCGCCGACGACATTCGGCGACGAGCAGCGCAAAGCATTGGCGGCACTCCTGACTTCACGCGACTTGATCACGCTCTTCCGCGGTGGCGCGGGGACGGGTAAGAGTTTCGTTTTGAAGGAACTGGCCGACGCTTTGCGAACTGCGGGGCATTCCGTCGTTACGTTGGCTCCCCAGCGGCAACAAGTCACCGAATTGGCCGCCAACGGCTTCCCATCACCGACTACGCTCGCGGATTGCCTCACTCGGAAGGCGATTCCCGCCAGTGCGATTGTTTTGTTGGATGAAGGCGGCCAAGTCGGGGGCAAGCAGATGTTGCAACTCATTCGGTTGGTCCAAGAAGCTCGCGGCCGCTTGATTCTCTCGGGGGACACTCGACAACACGGCCCGGTCGTTGCATCCGACGCCATGCTCGCACTGGAACGATACGGGGGCCTCAAAGCGACAGAACTGAAAAAGATTCGCCGACAGAATCCGAAGCTCGGTCGAAACAACGCGGAGCGACACCAGATTCGGCAGTATCGGCGGGCAGTGAAGGACGCCGCACGAGGACGACTGCCTGAGTCGTTCGCCGAACTGGATCGGCTCGGCGCTGTCGTTGCTTGTCCACTGGGGAATCAATCCGACCGCCTGTCCGAGGAATACCTGCGCATCGCCGAGGAAGGGCACACGCTTGTCGTGGTCGCGCAAACCTGGAACGAGGTAAACCGCGTCAACGAACGCGTCCGAGCGCGCCTTCGCGCGAACGGGCTACTTGGAGAGACAGAGACGGCCGTGGAGGCACTGGAGCATGTTGATCTAACGAACGCCCAGAAGCGCGATGCTCGATTCTATCCACAGAATGCGGTTGTTGTCTTCAATCAACCCGTGGGAAGCATTCCGCGAGGGGCCAAAGCCAAGTTCATTACGACAACAGAACGTGGTGTGCTGCTCGACGTAGAACGCACCTGCACACGATTCAGAATCGCTCCTTGGATCGCATCACCGTCTGCCAGCCGCGGCCCATCGAGTTGGCCCACGGCGACCAACTGCAGCTCAAAGCGAATCGGCGGATGGCCTCCGGTTCGACCGTCTCCAATGGCGAACTCGTCACAGTCGAATGCGTCCACGCTGACGGTCGGATCGCGCTACGGGACGGACGCTCTCTCGATCCTGGCTACCGTGAGTTCGTGCCCGGGTACGCCGTCACATCGTACGGCTCGCAGGGTAAGACCGTGGACTACGTCTTGTGTTCCGACTCCGCCGTCCGGACCGCAACCAATGCCCGACAGTGGTACGTGACGATCTCCCGCGGCAAACGTGGGGTCCGCATCTACACGCCCGACAAGGCCGCACTACGCGAGAATGTGCTTCGCTCAGGGAACTCGCCACTCGCCCTCGATCTCCTCCGAGGAGTCCCAGCAATGAAGAACGCTGGTTCGCTGCTCCGACACTGGACGAACGCATGGGGCCAGCGTATCGCTGATCTTCTCGTCCGGCTGCACTTCCGTCGCAACTACAATTCAACCCAGACAATTCATCATGGACACCAGGTCGCTTGAATGTTTCGGCACCGACCCACGTGCGCGGGGCGTGCGCGTCGAAGTTTCTCCGCGTCAGTCTTACATTCTGGCGCACGAACACTTTGTCTATTCCGAGTTTACCGCGACGAATGAAGGCGAGGCACTACGGCTGGTCTTCGTCTCGCACGAGGTGCGGCTCACTGGACATCTCCTTCGGCGTCTTGAAACGGCGATTCAAACCCGCGAGTTGGCCTGGGTGGCCGCTAGACCGGAACGCTATCGCGGTGCCCAGAGCGAACGCGCATTTGTCAGCAAACTGACAATTAACGATTTGAGTCTCGATCATGCCGAACCAACCCCTGCGAACAGCGATGCATGACAAACAACTGAGCGGAGTCAGCTTGACCGCCGTGGAGCAAAAGCGTCAACACGGACAGGCGCTCAACGCCAAAGAATTCGCGGTATTGGTCGGAGTCTCCTATTCCACCGCTCGTGCCTGGTTCCACGAGGATGGATTCCCAGCGATTCGAGGGGTTGTCTTCTGGCAGGACTTCGTTCTCTGGCGTCGCATCAAGACGGGAATGACACAGCGTTCTTCCACTGAGCCACGTCCGAAACCTTCTCCCGCTGATAGATCTGGTGAATCAACTCCGACGCGTGATTCACCAGACGCATGGCCGCCTCGCGCGGCACGCCTGCTCGCCGAAGCCGATTGACGTAGGTGACGCGCAGGCAATGAAAACACAGGTGCGGCTTCTTGATCTTGGTAAAGAACTGAGTCCATCGGCGAGATGGCTGAAAAGGAAACTCAAGCGTCACACGCCGCTTCTCGTCCTTCAGACGCTGGAACAAAGGCTTTAGCGCGTCAGGCATGGGAATCGAAAACGCCCGGTCCTCGCCGCCTTTCGGTGACGGGAACGTGATTTTTTCCTCGGAGAAATCAATGCACGACAAAGGAATTTGAGTCTCGCGAAGGCGGCAACCTGTGTTGAGGGCGATGTCGAATGCGTTCTGCATCCACTCCGGTTCCGTTGCCAATGCCCGGCGGATGACAACGATTTCCTCGTCCGTCAATTCGGGCTTCTTCTTCGGCTTGTCCTTCCTGATCTTTAGGTGAACGAGTGGATTGGAGTCTCCGTGCCCCAGACGGACAGCTTCGCTGAGGATAAGCGACAGAGTCTTCAGTTCAAGAATTGCCGTGTTGCGCCCCACCGTCTTGCCGGACTTCTTCTTGAAATTCGTACGCCAGTCGATGTATTCGAGTGCCGTCTTGTAGGTGAGCTGCTTCGGGGTGTGAATATGCCGGTGCTGCAACCACATGGCGACCCACTTCCAAGCGTCATGATAACGTTCAAGCGTCTTTTCCGAACTGCAATGACGATCCAGGAACTTCGGAACCCAGGAGTCCCAGCTCTCGCCGACCGCTGCCGCTTCGCGCCGCAACTCCTTTGCCTCAAGCTCCGCTCGAAGAACGCGAGCTTTGGCCGTGTCGCCAGGGCTGTCCGTCCGAAGGCCGGTGGATTCGTTTTGGCGGACGCCCTTGGCGTCGTAGAAAGCGATCCACCAAAACGGCGTCTTCTTTTTGCGGTAGAGCGAGGCCATAACACGAGTGTAGCAGGTGTAGCAAACCTGCTACACCCAAACACCGAAATCAAGCGATTCAGGCCATTTCTCACCACTCAAAACCACTCATCCTGTAACGAGGGTTCGATTCCCTTCACCCGCTCCACTGATAATCACCGACTTGCACGAAAGTGCAGGAAGATTGCAGGAAACTCCCCGGTTACTCAAATCCGTTTTACGCCAGACTCCTTACACGGGTCCAACTCCACGCTGCTGGACACTTTTGGACCGCCTCGTCACACACGTGACCCCTTTTAACTCTTCGACCGCCGTTTTCAGCGGACGGGTGCGACCTGATACTGGCGCTTCACCCAGTCGATACCTTTTCTCCACCATGCTTCCTCAGGCATGGAACAAGCATCGATTGACGTACGCTGTTGTCGAGAACGCAGCCCGGGATGATGCAGCGCTTGCGCCGACGCGCAGGAAACGGAACTCGAGCCCCGGAATCAAACAGCCTAACGCGGATCAAGGGCGTAGTGGAAGCGATACTCTGCCTCGTCCCACTGATGACTTTCCATCGCGTTGCAATGGATCGGGTTCGTGATGGATCCGACCGCGTAGTGCGTTGGGAGGAGAAAACAGGTGGGCAGCTGATTGGGGACCTGCGCCCGGAAAACGGTGGAGCGACTCCACATAGGTGTGACCTTGCGCATAGAGTTCAACAGCTCCGCATCGGTGGGGACGGCATCCAACCGCTTGTGATTCTCGGCGGCCCAGTGGCGCTTGGCGGTTTCGATCCACATCTGGTTAAAGACGCAGGAATTCATGCTCACCACGACACGGGCCCGGACAAAGTTCGGGATGGCGATGGCGGCCAAAAGAACGATTATGGTGACACCGAGGAAAGCGCCAATTAGCCGGCTCGAGCCTTTTGGTGATGAGGATTGGTCTGGTTGCATCGTGGGGCTCAGCATTTCGCAGCTGCTGGAACATCGGCAGGCAATCGGAACGGTTAAGAACTTCGGAGGATATGGGATGGAGCGACAACTGCAGGCGAACAGAAGGGCGCGAAGGGTCAGTTCTCACCTTTTCGACAAAAGGAAACGACGGTGAAAATGATGCAGTTCTGACTCCATGCGCGCCACCATGCGCCGAGATCCACCTCAACGCACCAGATTACGCAGGCCCGGTTTGGAGCACGTCGGACCGAATTCCTCATCCCCGGATGTAACCCAGAGGCACTGCGTGGCTGTCTGCTGAAGTTGTCCACCATACTGATGACCTGATCTGAACCATGAAACCCCACGCCTCCTCTCATCACCTGCTCGCGGTCGCAATGTTGTTCATCGCCGTTGTCGCCGGCTCCTCGCAAACCACCAACCGTGCTGGTGGCGGTTCGAGGACTGCAGGCTTCCGCGTTGTTTCGCCCGAGGTTTCACCGGAACGCAAGCTCACCTTCCGCATCCTCGCGCCGAAGGCCGAGAACGTCCGCCTCGGCGCGGGAGACATTCAGGGGCTGGGACAAAACACCGCCCTGACCAAGGCCACCAACGGTGTCTGGGAACTCACCGTCGGCCCGGTGAATCCCGGGGCGTACCGCTACAACTTCAACGTCGATGGCGTCACCGTAATCGATCCGCGCAACGCCGCGACAAGCGAATCCAACGGAAACACCTGGAGCCTGGTTCAGGTGCCGGGCGCCGACTGGATGGATACCAAGGACGTTCCGCACGGCGCCGTCTCGGAAGTCACCTACTGGTCCAGCGCACTCCAGCGCTTTCGCCGCATGCACGTCTACACCCCGCCGGGCTACGAATCCGGCAAGGGCAGGTTCCCTGTCTTCTACCTCCTGCACGGCGCCGGAGATTGCGATGACTCATGGACCACCGTAGGCCGGGCCGGCTTCATTCTCGACAACCTGATCGCCGCAAAGAAGGCGAAGCCCATGCTCATGGTGATGCCCGCTGGACACACCGGCCAAGCGTTTGGCGGCGGAGCGCGTCCGGCCATCGACGAGTTCTCACAAGACTTCCTCAACGACGTCATGCCGCACATCGAGAAAAACTATCGCGTCCCGGCGGACCGCAAGAGCCGTGCGCTCGCGGGCCTGAGCATGGGCGGAGCTCAGACGTTGAACATCGGCATTCCGCACCTCGAGAAGTTCGCCTACCTCGGCGTCTACAGCTCAGGCGTGTTTGGCATCGTTCCCAGAAGCGGCGCCACCAACACCCCATCCGGACCCACCTTCGAAGAGCGCCATCAGGCCAAGCTCGACGACGCGAAGCTGAAGAAAAGTCTCAAACTCTTCTGGTTCGCCACCGGCAAGGACGACTTCCTGGTCGAAACGTCCCGCGCCACCGTGGCGATGTTCAAGAAGCACCAGTTCGACGTGATCTATCGCGAAACCGAAGGCGCCCACACGTGGGTGGTCTGGCGCGAATACCTGAACGAATTCGCTCCACAACTGTTCCAGTGAAACAGCCGGGCCTCGTGAAGGCCGCGGCCTCAGTCCCGCCTGATCTGCGCAAGAGGCGAGCGATCGGTCTGCTCGAAGTGCGTCTATTCGCGTTGAGCGCTGGTCTGCTCGCGGACCGGTAGGGGGACGTTGTTGATCTCGATGCGGCCGGCGCGGTAATGGAACCAGTCTTCGCGGCGGGTGCGGCGGGATTCGATGAGCGCGCGGAACGCGTCGGTGTCTGTGCGCAGGAGTTCCAGCGGGGTGCGTTCTGATTCCGGCACGTCCGAAGCCACGCGCAGCGACCGAATGGGGACGCGTTGTTCGGGGTTCTCGTAGAAGCCCATCGGCTTCGGCCCGCGCGGCAGCACGGAGAGGAGTTCGATGCCGTGGACGATGCGACCGATCAAGGTGTCATTGCGATCGAGATGGCGCGGGGCGTGTCCAATCACGGCGAAGAGTTCGGTGCCGCCGCCACTGTCGGCCGCGTTGTCGCGACCGGAGCCGACCATGCCGTAGCCATGCACGAGCCACATCCGGCCGCTGCGCGGATCGCGGGCGACGGGTAAGCCGCCGGAGAATCCGACTTCGGGCGCGTAGACATCTCCATCGGGCAGGCGCGTGAAGGGCATTTTCGGATCGAGTGCCCGATCGAATTCCGGCGGGAGGGTGCGGGCGGCGTGTTGAATCTTGCGGGCAAGCGCCGGGTTCTCGGCGTTGGGGTCGCCCCATTGCACGACGTAGTTGTCCTGCACGCGCAGGATGGCAAGCCCGTCGAAGTAGTGGTCGCGCGCGAGCGCCTTCACATTGGCGACGTGACGGGGAGCGAAGGCCGGCGCGAGTTGAATGATAACGCGACCGGTGGCGAGTTCGAGATAGAGGGCGTTCTCCGGATCGAGCGGCTGCCAGTCGGAGGGGTTCGTTGCAGCGAGAATCTGCGCCATTGTCGAGGCATTGGTGCCCGTGGTGGCGGAGGAAGTCGGCGCCGTGGTGCTCATGCAGCCGGAGCCGAGCGAGACGAACGCGAGGGCAATCACGCTGGATAAGATTGAATGGAGACGTCGCGATGCGGTCATGAGGTGAGGTTGCCGGTTGCGCGCTGGGATATGAAGGGAGAAGTGGGAGGGGGGAGGTCGATGGCGGAAAGCTGAGTGTTGAGAGGTTCAGGCAGGAGGCTTTGACCACGGGGAAGCTGTGTGATTCAGTGGGTTCGTGAAAAGGAACAGTCTTAGTCGTGAAGCTGGCCGGGGCTGCGGCGCGTCGAAACTTCAAATCAGTCCCACCAGGTTCAAACTCGCAATGCTTGTGGCGTGGCTGAGCTTGTTTGCGATCGCATCGAACATGGCGGCAGCAGATGCCTACAACGCTTATCGGAGCCAGTTCGTGGGCACGTGGAAAACTCAGCGGGAACAACGTGTTACGACGGTGACATGGCGCGCGGACGGAACTTGGGAAAGCGAAACGGTGGACGCGGGCAAGGTGCTCTTCAAAATGTCCGGGGTATGGTGGACGCACGAGGCGAAACTCCACGGCGTCTGCCTGACTTCATCCGATCCCGCCATCCCGCGCGGTGAAGATGAGGCGAGTCCCGTGCTGGAGGTGACGAAAGACCATTACGTGATCCGCAACTGGCGCGGCCTGGAGAAGAAATACACGCGCGTGAAGGCCAACGGCTGAGCTGCCGGGCACTGCCTAGGACTCAACCCGATGATATAACGAGTCGCAGAGCGTCCACTCCTAGACCGGTCCCCTGCACTGCGAGGCATCTGGATGAACAACCCTGACCGTCAGGAAACAGCCTTCGGCGCCAGTTGCTTAATCAGCACTGCCTTGTTCTTGAGAAGGAACTGCTGCAAAGCAGCTTTGTTGATGAGCGAAACAGGAACCCGGACGGCGCCGGTCTTGATCAGTTTGTAGTGTGCGAGAGTTTTGCCGATCAATGTGACTTCGACGGTGGAGTCCGTCATCGACCAGACTTGGCCGGCGGCGATTTCAGGAGAGGTGCTTTGGTTCTGCTGCTTCATGCAATTCAAGCCTCCAGCTTAGCAGAGATTAACGTCCCTACCAGAGGAGTTTTGGAGCGAAGCGATATCGCGATCGCGCCACCGTGGAGAGTTTTCATCTTTATCGATTCACAGCCTGGGCTGGCCTGAAAGGAGTTTCAGAAGGATCTAATCTCAAACAGAACCATGGACCTATCTACAATCCGACCTTGGCCGCCGCATTGGCGCGAAAGATCGAGGCATCGCGGATGTATCGGCGCAACGTCAGCAAACTCTTGTGGCCCGACTGCTCCTGGATCGAGCGTTCCGATACTCCCGCCATGTCCGCGCTGGCGATGAATCCCGCCCGCAATGAATGGACGCTGAACTTGCCGGCGGATTTACCGATGGCCGCGCCATAACGCTTCACAATGTCCGCCACGATTTGGTCCGTGCGCCGGGTCGAACCCACGTGGCCGTGTTTGTTGACACTGCGAAAGAGGGTCCGTCACTGGTAGAAAATCCCTACTGGTAGATCGCTCAATCAGCCCGGAGAGAACGAACTACAGATCGCGGCATTCGACACAATCCGTCGCAACTCGTTGAGCTGGCTGATCTCTGTTTTCGCAATCGACCACCTTGCTTGTCAGGCCATTAACGACCGGGAAATCCGGATTCGACGTGCGGTAGACCTTGCGCGTCGTCATCTTCTGTCATCGAGTCATTCCAAATTCGAATGCCACCGACTTCAACATTTCGGACGCATTGAAACGGTTGGAGGAAGACCATTTTCTGATCGCCATGGAAGAAGGAATATGCCAGCGTCAAAAGTCCCTGTCGGCGGTTTAACTCAACCAATTTTAGAAGCAAATCCACACAATGAAGCTGATGTACTTTCGGATGGCTTTTTTGTCATTCCGCTGCGCCTCACTTTTCGCCCTTACACTTGTCCTGTTCTCCGCCGCCCAAGCGCAGCAGTTCGGCCCGATCGTCACCATTCCTATCGAAAGGGTGTGGGAAGAGTACGACAGCTTGTCTGAGGACGGGAGCATAAGGTCCTGCGGGGTCCGTCTTTACGCGGAATGGCCGGCCTACCTCAAATACACCAACAGTACGTCCTATAGGATGTTTACTCCTGACCTTTCAGTGTCCAGCCCGCAGGCTTCCGTGCCGGTGGGAGGGCGTTTCCGCGCTTCCTGCTGTTTCAGTGGTTCGTCCGGTCCCGTATGGGCGGTTACGACATGCCGAACTGCGGCTGATGCTGCGGCTGGGGATACTCTCCCGGACTGGTATGTCGAGGTTGGGACCCTTGCAGCCCAAGGCATCGGGCGCCGCGCAGCCAGGGCGTTGGAGCTTCGCGTCGCGTTCAACCGACCCGGAGGGCGACCCGGTGACCGAGGATTGGGCGTTTGGTGATGGCGGCACGGCCAGCGGCAACACCGTGAGCCATCAGTACACCTTGCCGGGATCCTTTACCCTTTCGCTCACGGCGACCGATTCGGACACGCTGACCAATCGTGCCACGACAACCATCGTCGTGCCCGCGCCGAAGCTCACGGTGTCTCTCCTCCCCCCCCCCCCCCCCCCCCCCCCCCCCCCCCCCCCCCCCCCCCCCCCCCCCCCCCCCCCCCCCCCCCCCCCCCCCCCCCCCCCCCCCCCCCCCCCCCGCCCGAGCGGAGAATTTCAACAGGGTGGCCGCCGGTTCGGACCTTCTTGAAATTCGTTCGCCTCTCCACGTATTCCACTGCTCTTCGGTAAGTGATTAGTCGCGGAGAGTGAATCCGTTCAAGCGGCAGCCAAAGCGCCAGCCAGCGACCACGCCTCATGCGCTCCTGCTATTGCCAGCGTCCTGAAGCCGAAGGACGGCGGAGCTCGTCGTGGAGCATTCATTTCTCTGCTACGGCACCAACACAATTCGATAGAATCGCGGTCTTGTAATGCCAGCCGGCAAGGTATCGACGAATTGCTCCGTTGTTGCGGTGGCCAGCCGAGGTAGACCTGGAGCGGAAAGCGGCTGAAAGACATACTCCAGGCCGTTCGCGTATTCGATCTGATAGCGGCGACCGGGAACCGCTTTCCACGAGAGTTGAACTTTGTTTCCCGGAAGAATCATGGGTGTGAGGCGCAGGGCCGAAGCGGCATCACGAGGATCCGTGTCGGTGAGATACTCGCCGAGATTAGATACGCCGTCCTTGTCGGCATCCTTGTCACAGTCATCAGCGTCGGGATTGAGTTGATGCAACGTCTCCCAGGCGTCGGGCATGCCATCACCGTCTGAATCGACCTCCGTTCCGGTTACGATGGTCACCTGGTCAGGCGTGCCGTCGGCGTTAAGATCCAATTCAGAACGCACCTGCTTCACGCGCGGCCAGTCCTTCAGCACGACGCTGTGGACGGCACCCGTCGGCACGTTGAATGGACCAAACACGGCGCAGGTATTGTTCGTCGAACGGGCATCCACAGCGTCCACACGGAGGTAATGCTGCGTGGGTTTGCCGGAGTCGTTGCGGTAGTCCACGGCCCGACGGCTCTTGAGCGCGCGAAACTCCTGCGTCTTGTTGCTCGACGCCTCGAGGCCCACCCATTGGAAGGTGGCGGAGGCGCCATTACTGATTGCGAACCCGATCCTCGGCGTAAAGTTGCTGACGGCTTGCTGGGGCGTGAAGCGGAACGAGCTGAGCTGATTGGAGATCGTGGTGAGCCGGACTCGATTGCTCAACCCGGGCGTGCTGTCGGGCATCTCCAGTTGCAACATGGTACCGCCTGCCGCGACGTGGAAGACGTTCGCGTTGCTGCCGCGCATGTGAATATCGATGGCCGGGATACTGTTCGAGATCGGCAGCAGCACTGGGATGCCCCGCGTGAGGTTGGTGGGTGATCCCAGGATGGGGAATGCCCGTAGGCCCGGCAGGTTGTTGACGAAGGTGCCGTCCGCGCGCCAGCCCCATTCCCGTCCGCCGGGCGCCGTGAAATGAGCGTCGGCATCGCCAGCCACCACAACGAGGAAAGTGCCGACGGCTTGGGCGAAATCAATCAGGCCCGGCGCGGTACGAGTGCCGGTGTAGAGCCGGCCGGGAACCGTGAAGAGCGCTGTGCCCGTCCAGTTGTTCCCGGGGAAAACGTATTCATTCGCGCTGTGATCGATGTCGATGAATTGATCCGTCACGCACCGGTCGTCAGCGTCGGACCCTATGGCGCACGGCGCGTTGTTATCGTAAATCCAGATGCGCGTGATATTCGGATCACCTCCGTAATTGCTCTCCACGCGATACGGCGTCACGCAATGGCCACCGTCAAACCCCTGCACCATGCAGACCGCTTGAGCCGTCGTGCCGGCGCGAAGTTCCGGCAGGCGCCCCACCGGATCGCCACCAAAGTTTGGCGAGAACACATCCACGTCGAGCTGCGAGAGGAGATGAATCATGTACTCGGCGCTCGTCTGCGCTCCGTGGTTCATGCGGATGCGCGCCCAGATGTCCTTCGGTATCGGCGGGCGGGTATAGCGGCCGCCGGTATTGCTGGTGTCGAACTCGCCGGGAGGTCCTGGATTGTCGATGCCATTGGCGAAGATCGCGAGCGGATCGTAATGCTGCGGCGTGTCGATCAGGTTGAAGAGCTCGAGTGCCGTGCCGGAAAAGCCAACGCAACTACCGCCGCTCTTGTCGATGACCAGCTTGTGGATGGGCCACCACAGGCCCCAGTAGAGCGGGTCCGGGATGTGAGCATCGCAATCTCCGAACGGGTCCACACAGATGTAGGCGCTGTAGCCATAGCCCGCGAGGAACTCGTCGAACCGCGCGTCCTTCGCTTCATTTTTGAAATTGAACCCGTGGATGTTCGGATATGGCGGACGGCGAAGAGTGAAATTGCCAACCGTGCTGTATTCAATCCGGCCGGTGCGGAACCACGGATCATGCGCGACCCACTGCCATTGGGATGAGAAGGATGGCACGAACGGTCCGTTGGTGTGTTGACGGACGAAGTTGGGAACAAACGGCGCCTGCACCCGCACGGTGGTGGCGTTCACGCGCTCAATGTTCGCGGCAGGAATCAACGTCCATGCAGCGGGGCTGGTTGGAAACGTTCCCGTGATGGGCGCCAGGTAGTATTCCATCTCGGCGTGCAGATTCGTGCCGGTGAGCGTGACGATTTCGCCCAACCCACCCACGCCGCCCTGGCGCACTGCGATGCCGACCATGGGACTTGTCGGCGAGGCACTGGTGATGGCCGAGGCCGACGAGGGACGTTGAATGAAGAAATCCGTCGCGGCGAATTGAAAGGTCCCGCTGGAGCCCGCTGGGAGCCCGGCAAAAATCACACGATTGGTGAAGATGAACTGCGGCTGTACTCCAGCGGCATTCACGCGGGGCAATGTGTATCTGCCGAACGCCTCCAGCTCCGCCTGCGCGAAGATGAACGTCGTCCCGGACGGCACCGGCTCGTCAAAACTGAACCGCCCGAAGCTGTCGGTGAACTTGCTGTAGGCGGCACCGCCCTCAGCGATGAGCGACACGCGATAGTTCGGCAGCGGCGTGGTGGTGTTGGTGAGTCCAGCGAAGACCCGTCCGCTCCAGCGCACGCGGGGAAGACTCGCGCTGCCTTCGCCATAGGACATCGTGATCCAGGTCGCCGGCGACGCCTCGAAGCCGGCCTCGGGAACGAAGGTTTGATCGCCGGACGGGGTGAAGTTGATCTGGCCGATGGCCACGCCGTCGTATTCGCTGAAGCTGCCGAGCAACGTTCGTGAGACGCGGAATTCCGTGCAGATGGCCGTTGCAATCTCACCGCCACAGAATCGCTGCCCCACTTCATACAGAGTGCGCGGTGTGCAGGGTCGGGGAATTGTTATGCCTCCTCCCCCGGTCTGGCAGAAGTAGTAGCTGCCGGCTTCATCGCCGTTCAGCCATGCGGAGCGGCTGCTGCCGTCGAGGGGGGTGCGCAGTTCCGCCTGCGGATACTGTGCGAGGTCGGGCTTGGCGTTGGTCGTGTCAATGTAGAGACTTAACCACGAGTTGGTGATGTTCCAGCCGCCAGGAAGATCGATGGCCTGCCAGGTGGCGACAAACAAATCGTCGTCCGTGTGAACGAAGTACGCGACCCGATCGGTCATGCTGGGTTGATTCGGGTATCGAATCACCAGCTGGTCGGCTCCGAGATACTCCGTGGCCAGATTGATGTTCCCCTCAGCAGAGGGCGGAAACGCCGCGCGAGGCACCACCAGATCACGCGGCGCCATGCCGAAGACCTGCTCGGTCACGCCACTCCCGATGCTGCCCACCAGTCCGCTGATCTCCTCAATGCGACCACCCCGCGGAAACACCGCGGCCTGCCCCGGTTCACCGCGCACCTCGCGATACATCCCGTCCTGAATCTCCGAAGCGCTGCGCGCCACCGACCACACGCGCACTTCGTCGAGGCTGCCCATAAAACGATTGCGCGGGCCGATGTCGAGATTATGGGAATCATCGTGTCCGAGCAGCAACGGGCGCAGCTTGCCGGCGCCGGTGTGCGTGAGGGCGCGCGTGCCGACGAGATCGCCGTTCACATAGAAGCGCGCGAGCGCCCCATCATAACTCACCGCGACGTGCGTCCACTTGTTCGCCAGCACGGGTGTGGCAACCTCCGCGAAATTGGTGCCGCGATAGAACCGCAGCCTCGGCGAGAACCCCAGCCAGTAGGAACCCGGCGCATCGTGAGACACAATGGTTTCGTAGCGATTGGCATCCTGCCGGAACACCCAAGCTTCAATGGTCATCGCCACGGAACTGTCCCACTCCGGACGCGCTTCAAATCCAGAGTAGCTCGTGAACCCTCCATCGTAGGAAGAGCTTCGAAGTGGCGGCACACCACCCGCCGGCGGCCATACCGGTTGCGTGAAGCTCTGGTCCACGCCATTCGCGCGGCCGTTCAGATTCGTGGCGACGTAGCGGTAGTGGTAGGTCTGGCCGGGTTGCAATCCGGAGAGCAGCGCCGCCGCCGTCAGGTAATTCGAGCCTGCTCCGATATTCACCGCCGTCGTTCGGTTGCCGTAGTTGACGTTCGTTCCCCACTCGAACCACGCCGTTGTTGGGACGCCCCAGCGGATTCACTTCGCCATTCAAACCCACTCCGCCGTTCACCGTCTGCCCCGTGATGCCCTTGGTATTCACGAACGGTCCTACGCCGCCGCCGGAAGGAACCCACGACAGGCTGTTGAACAGCGTTCCCGAGTTATTCCCCGCAACGCCGGGAACCAAATCCGCAATGGATGACCCGGCACCTTCCTCAAAACGCCAGTAGGCCAGCAATCCAGGCTCATTACTTTCCAGGCGCCGGATCATCGCGCCCTGGATGGCGGCGGGAGAAAGAGCGACGTTCCACATGCTTACCTCGTCGAGTTCGCCATTGAGGAAATTGTTCGCGTAGCGTCCGAACTGCACTTCCTGCGGCTGGGTCGTGGGCCCCGGCGTGCCCGTCCACGGCTGACTGGCCCGCAAGATTCCGTTGATGTAAAGCTTGCCGCCCGAGGCATCGACCGTGAACGCGAAGTGCAGCCAACTGCCGGCGACAAAACCACTGTCCAAACCGCGGCCTCCATCCCACACGTAGTTGTTCGCGTCTCGAAAGTACCAGGCCCGCACTCGTCCCTGGTGGAAATAGATCTGATACCCGCTGAATGAACTGACCGGATACTTGTTCACGATCCCGCGATCGAGTCCTTGATCAAACGACCTGAACCAGCCCATGACCGTGAGCGGATACGCGTTCAACGCTGCGCTGTTGCCGATGCTCACAAAGTCATTAACCCCGTCAAACTTGAGGGCCGTCCCCGCTCCCGTCTGACAACGGCCCGTCAGGACGCCCAAGATGAGGAAAACGAGAACGCGAACCGCCAGGAGTGGAATCCAGCGACGAGCGGTGGCCGCCGCGCAATCACCGCGTCGATTGGATATCGGGATTGAATCGTTCGTTTTCATAGTTGGTTCGCCTTCTGGATGCATTCGCGAGTGACCTTCACCCCATACTCCGGAATCTATCCCGCACTCTTACAGGAGAAGTTCACGTCGCCAATGATTGCACGGAGATTTCCATGAGGCCGGACGCCATTCGCCCTTGCCATGACATGTTGCGCCGTCAACGGCCGCTCTAGTCTAGTTCGCAGACGGCCGCCGAATCTTTCAACGAATCTTAAAAACGTTGGACACGCGCACGGATCTCAGCAGCCGTTCCTGGCATTTGGGATCAAAAGAATCCGACCTTCAAAAAGAATCTTCACATTTACCTGTAAGGGTGGCGGTGCGATTTCCGGAATCCCTTGTGACGGCAGCTCCAACAGTGGGGCTGATCGCGTAGAAAACCTTTAAAAACACGGAAAGCTTTATGACTCGCCATTCAACCTCGCTCAGGTCCATGACGACCGGACTCCTTCGCTTACACCCTCTTTCGTTCTGCAGCCTGGTACTCGTCTGCCTCGGACTGGTCATGCCACATCCCGCTCACTCGGCGGATCTTTCAATTCCCGGCGCAGTGAGCGTCGTAATTCAACCGCCCGAAGCTGTTGCAGAAGGCGCGCAGTGGTCCGTCGATGGCGGCGCGGCGCAAGCCTCTGGCGCGTCCGTGACGAATCTGGCCGCCGGGACGCATGCGGTCCAGTTCAGCAACCTCGCCGCATGGAGGGAACCTGACACGCTGGAGGTGCTCATCATCGGCGGCAAGCAGGCCACAATGACCGCCCGATATCGGCCTTTGCCTCAGTTCTATTTCCGGGAAGTACCCGGTCAAAGTGTGGGGGCGGGCAAGATGCTGGAGCTTCTCATCCGCAGCGATGATCCTGCCGATCCCCAAAGTCCCAGCCCGGGAACCCCGCTGCAGATGACAGCCACCCCACCCCCATCCGGTGCGCTTGCGTTCGACGCCGCGACCGGGCGGCTGACCTACACGCCCTCCGCAGGGGATCGCCTGCCGTTCACCGTCCGCCTTGCCACGGCGCAAGGACTGAACGGCTCGTTTGAGGTCACCCCGCTGAACACGCTTGCGCTGGAGGACTCCGTGATCGAATACGACCGTCCCCTGCCCGACAAGGAGAGCCGTGATTACATGAACATCACGGAGCTCAACAATGGCCCGGAGCTGTTCAACGACGCGACCAACGAGACATTCACCGCCAGCATTTCTGGTCAGACACTGGTCTTTGCCGCGAATCACCCGGCCCATCTTCATCTTCAGTTCAGCGGGAGACGGAATCTCAGGGAACTGCGGCTCTACGCGGACACGGTGATCATCCGCAGCCCGCTGCTGCTGCCCCAAACCCGCGTGACCATTCATGCGCGCGAACTGCGTTTTGAAAACGACGGCGTCATCGACACGACGCCGAGGGCGCGCTCGACGATCCCGGCGGCCGCGGTTTGGGAGGACAACTTGTTCGCCGGCAACAATGGCGATCCCGGGCATCCGGGCGGCGACGTGAACGTGCTCGTTGAACGCTTCTTCTCCGACTCATCCACATCGACGCGCTTTGTGATGCGCGGCGGCGACGGCGGCGCGGCCGGCGAAGGGCGTGATGGGCGTTCGGAGCTGACCGTCAATTTTCTCTCCGCCGATTGGACCAAGCTGATGAACCGTGCGGGCAATCCGACCTGCGGAACGATCGATGGCAGCGCGGTGATGCTGTATCACGAACAGCGCCTCAACGGCGCGGTTGAGGATATTTGCGGGAGCAAAGTCACGGCACGTGGGGAGAACGCGGTGCGTTCAGGCGTTCCCGGCCGCGGCGGCAATGGCGGCACGCTGCGCTCGACGCTGAATCTCTCCGCGCATGTGCAGTTGGATGGCGGACGGGCGGGAGCGCGCGGCGGCGACCACGTGGGCGGCGGATTATCCGCGCGCCGGTTTGTGTATCGCGTCACGAACACGCGGATTCGTCTCGGCGAAGAAACCGTGACCCACGGGGACACCACTGCGCCGAAGGCCGTCGGTCAAAACGCCGCCGCTCCCTTCGGCACTTCTGGCAGCGGCGGATCCGTGCTGGTGACGCCGGCTCCCGGAGTCTGGTTGCATTCCTTCTCGCTGCGCAGCATCGTGCAGTTCGCCAAGGACGCTTACCTGAACGGTCGCATCGCGGAGACGCGCGCGTTGCTCGGCGAATATCAACAACTGCTCCGCGCGCATCAGCGCGTGATTGCGCCGGACGAGGAGGTCAGCGACGAGGAGTTCGCCGAGAGCGTCAATCTGGACCAGTTGTTGATCGAAATTGAAACGCTGGTGCATCGACTTGATTCGAACCTCGATTACTTCGGCAATCCCGCTGGCTGGGTTCCCATGCTGTCGTTCGAGGCGAACTTTCTCGCGTTCCAGAACGAGATCAACGCGTCCATTCCGATCCTTTACCTCGCCTACTGGCTTAACAACGGCACCACAAATCTCCAGGCCCTCGCAAACGCGACCGGCCAGGCCAAGGACGATCTCATCGCCGAACGCGACCGCATGGAATCGGCGTTCAACGACGCCCAGGTCAACATTCCCCGGCTGAAGACGGAAGCCGAATCGATCGCCCGGCAGATTGGCCTCCTCAATGCACGCATCGCGGCCAAGCTCGAAGAACTGGAGCAGCGCGCCCGTGACAACGTCGCCGAAAAGCACAAGGTGCCGCTCTGGAAAAAGGGCCTGGGCGTGCTCTCCGTCATCGCCGACCTCGTACCCGTCGGGCAACCGACCGTGGGCCGCATTGGCGCGGGGCTTGGTTTGCTGGCCCAGGTGGATCCCGGCCATCCCCTGGAGAGCGCGAAGACGCTCGCGCCGCAGGCCTTCGGCGTGATGACGAACAAGAATATCTCCCTCTGCTTCGGCACCAACACCCCGCCGAACACCTCGACCAATTCATCCGGCTCGACAAACGACGTAAAGAAGGCGCGGCAGGACAAGCTCAAGCGGGCCACCGAGTGCGCGAAGTTCCTCGGCGGCGAACTCAAGGAACTCGCCGCGATTTTCAAAGAGGCGCAGGTCGACGACAAGGAACTCGCCGCTGAACTCGAAAAGTTGAAGGCGTCGGACACTGAACTCCGTGAAATGGCGCTCGAAGTCGAGGTGCTGAACGTGGAGAAGGCACGCTTTGCTCAGGAGCTGGCCGCCGTCTTGCAGGTCATCGGCACCTTTAGCA
The DNA here is from genome assembly GCA_016713365.1 of Verrucomicrobiota bacterium. Lineage (GTDB taxonomy): Bacteria > Verrucomicrobiota > Verrucomicrobiia > Limisphaerales > JADJPG01 > JADJPG01. The sequence goes on from JADJPG010000023.1 coordinate 25,026, forward strand.
GTGCGCTGGCCGAAAACCTCGTCGGCACTCACGAACTGGAGGACCGGCTCGCCACGCAGCTGGCCGCACTCGACCACGGGGCCATTCTGCACATCAAAGAAATGGAACGCCGCGCGAAGGACCGGCTGGTGCAATACCAATATCTGGTGGCCAAGTCGTTTCAGTATCGCCGGCTCCGCCCTTACAACGGCAACCTCAACCTCACGCGGCTGCTCACGCGCTTTCAGCAGTTGGTCGAGGTTGGTTCCGCCGGCGATTCCCACCTCCTTTCCGAGCAGGAATTCGGGAACTTGAAGAATATCTTCGTCAACGAGCTGCGTGAGATCGTGGCGCAATCCCTCGACAACGCCAATGCACCCGCACGATCGTTCCCCAAAAGCTACGGCCTTAATGCCGATCAATTACGCGAGCTCAATGAAACCGGGCGCGTGTCGGTCAATCTCCGGAAGCTGGGCTTGATCGACCTCGGCGATGACGACGTGCGTCTGGCCGATCTGCGGACGGTGGTGATGACCGGTCATCCGGTGGGTAGCCCCATCGGCTCGCTGGCATTGTTGCGCGTGAACTACGAGCATCAAGGCATCTCTCGTCTGATCTCCGGTGGACGTTCCTTCCTCTTCCGCCATTACCAGACCGAAGCGGTCAATCCGATCGTCTGGAACGCGGTGTCGGACTTCAAGCGTGGCACCCCGCCGATCAACAGCACTCTCACCGCGGCCCAGCAGTCGCTGATCAGCGTGTTGCTGGCGCAGCAGCCCGTGCCTGTCAGCAACCTGGTGTTCTTCACCCAGCCGGCGATGGATGCCGACATCCTCATCACCAAACAGGTCTCCACGGACAACGGCGTGGACCTCGTCATCGACGACCTTCAGTTCGAAGTCCAATACGACTTCCGTCCCACCAGTGGCAACCTGCGCGAGCTGAACGTGCAGGTCACCGACGATCTCGCGCCGGTCATTGCGGTAAGCCAGACGGACCTGAATGGCAGACAGGATGGGCGAGGCGACTTCACCCGTGTGTTCTCACCCTTCTCTTTGGTGACGTTGCAGGCACCGCCGACCTATGGTGAGTTCGTCTTCGACCGCTGGATTATCGATGACCAGCCGCAGACGACCCAAGTTCCCGCAGTTGCAGTCTTCCTCATGGACAGCACGAAGGTGGAAGCCCGCTACCGCCGACTGTCGGGACCGCTCCTGCTCACACCAGTCGCGGCGCCCAGCGGACAAGTTGGATTCAGTTTCGCTACCGAAACCGGCCGTCGCTACACCATCGAACAGGCGGTCCAGCTCGTAAATCCGGTCTGGGCGCCGGTCGAGACACGAACCGGCAACGGTTCCCGGATGCAAATCACACGCGCCGTCGGAACCAACGCGGCGGTCTTCCTCCGCCTGCTGGTGGAGTAATCGATGCCTCCGCGCGTTGTTGCAGTTGAAATCATCGCATTGCGGGCGGGCCACCGGCCCGCCCGCAATTCTCGCAACTCAGAGCATGAGCCGCCTTGAAGACCTCGGTAATCTTTGTATGGTGACGCAGTTCGAGGAGCAGTCCGCTTCGTGTTGGATCTGCCAATTCGGGTTCCGGTTGGTCACTGGAACGGAAACAGCGCTCGTCGAGCAGAGTTCACAGGCCCAGCCAATCAGAACGGAAGATGTTGATGAAAATCGGATCCAGCCCCTGCCCGGCCTTCTCGCACCTGTTGCGAATCCTGCTTCTGCTGATCCTCGCAGCGGGAAATTCCGGACTCATGGCCCAGCCCATTTCTGCGCATGTCGAACCAGTGGCGACCAATGCGGTCCTCGGAACTTCCGTCACCTTCTGCGCGGTCGCTCAGGGAAGCGGGACATTCAACTACCAATGGCAGAAGAACGGTCTGAATTTGCCGGGCGCCACCAACCAATGCCTCTCCGTGACCAACATCGCCATTGCTGATGGCGGCAGTTACCGGGCCACCATCACCGGCGGTTTGAACGCCCTTCAGAGCGCGGAAGGGCTGTTGCTCGTCAGCCTCGATTCCCTGCCCGGCACCGACCTGTTTGACGCGGGCACATTCATCACCGTCGCGAGCAACAGCGTTTCCGGCGCAAGTTTTTCTGCAACGCGCGAGCTCTACGAACCGTTCCACCTCGGCCTGAGCACCAGCAACTCGGTTTGGTATCGCTGGCGAACTCCCGTAAGCGGCATCGTCACCTTCGACACCCAGGGCAGCACTTTTGACACTGTGATGGCCGTGTACGGGGGCGGGCTGCAGCGGTTGACGGAGGTCGCGAGCGACGATGACAGCGGCGGATTTCACACAAGCCGGTTGACCTGGAATGCACAGGCGGGAGTCGACTACAACATCGTGATCGACGGCGTCACTGGCGAGACGGGCCACTACGTCTGCAATTGGAACCTGCAACCCACCGGAGTCCGCGTGCCGGTCATCACACTCAAACCGAGCAGCCGGACGGCACCTCCGGGCGGAACTGTGACGTTCACCGCAGCGGCGACGGATCCGCGCGGCATCTTGCTCTTCCAGTGGTTTCACAATGAGCAACCCATCCCCGGCGCAACCTCCTCGAATCTCACCATCGTCAACGTAACCGCCGCACACCTCGGGCAATACCGTTTGGCTGTGACGAATTCGGTCGGACTCAGCGCCATCTCGCCTCCCGCGGATCTGGAGATCGGACCGATCGCCAGCGTGCAGTCGAAAGACAAGATCGCACAGGTCCCCACAGCGAACGGAGGAAGCCGCTTCGCGGCGGGTGGCACTTCCGCTGGAACATTCTCCCTGGCCGCCGGCACCATCATCAACCATCGGTTCTTCAATGCCGGAACGACGGACCGTTGCGAGCCGGCGCATTGCGGAGTGCCGGGCGGCGCTTCGCGCTGGTTCCAACTGGCAGCGCTGGCCGACGGCATTTGCACCATCGACACCGAGGGCAGCGACATCGACACGATCCTGGCGGTGTACCTGCAAAACTTCTCGATCTGCACGAACCTTTACGAGCCGTTGGTGGACTGCAACAACGACGTCATCGGGAGCTGTGAACAAATCCTTGGCTTGCAGGGAACACGCGAGCGCGGCAGCCGGTTGAGTTTCTTCGCCACGGCCGGAACGATCTATCGGGCGGTGGTCGATACCGTCGGTGGGGTGCGGGGTACGAATGTCCAGTTCAACGTTCATTTCACCACTACTGCCTCCGCACCCGCGACCACCGCGCAGATCGACTCCGAGACGAATTGCCTCCTGCAGTTGCGGGGCAGCAGCGTATCGCTTCAAGTGGCGACTGGTTTTGCCTCGCCCTCCAACACGTATCAATGGTTCGTCAATGGCCGAAAAATCGCCGGCGCGACGCGCGACGGTCTCCTCCTGCCCTTCCTGAACTACTCCGATGCGGGGCGCTACTCGGTAAACATCCAAAAAGGCTCCGCAGGAACCCTGCTGCCCGGTGCGTCGATTTTAGTCCTGGACCCGTGTCGCGGCGAGGGCGAGGGCGGAAGTTCGAATAGAATATTCCGGCTGATCGGTGCCGCCACGGAATCGATCCAGTTGCAATCCAGCGCAAGCCTGAACACCACGTCAGCGTGGCAGTCGATTACTCCCATTCGGGCCTCGATCGAACCGCTCGTCTGGGATGTCAGCACGGGATCGTTTCGGTTTTACCGCGCGCTGCGTCTGCCGCCCTGACCGCTCCGCATGAAGCTTCACCCTCGTTCACGGAGGAACCACCAGGGACGCGTCAACGCGGGGCGGAGCCTCTTCCCGACCCTCCGGCGAATCGCATTCTTTGCCACGTGCATCTGGATGTTCCTCGCCGGATCAACGCATCTCTCCGCTCAAGACGTTCGGCGGAAGTCAGACTCTTCGGCCTCAAACACGGTTCAAGTGATCGCCATTCAGGGAACCAACTGGTGGATTGCACCCAGCGGAGCAACAGACTGGGTTCTCGCGTCGACTCGGATGCCGCAAACCGTTCGGACGGGTGACCGCATCCGGACGGGTCGCCACACCCGCCTCTTCCTTCAAACGCCGCAGCTCGGAGTCATCCAGATTCCACCTCTCAGCACGATTGAGATTTCAGCCCCGCCCCGGGAAGGCCGGTCGATCTGGTTCAGAATCCTGAACGGGATGATCTATTTCTTCCACCGAGGCTCGCCGGCCGATGTTGAAATACAGACGCGTGGTGCCTCAGCAGCGATTCGCGGGACGGAATTTGTGGCAGAGGCGCGCGACGATGGCGGCTTGGTGATTCGCGTTGTCGACGGCGCCGTGGAACTGCGCAACGACCGCGGAAGCGTATTGCTGCGAGGCGGTGAAGAGGGCATTGCCGCCGCCGGCGAGCGTCCGAGCCGGACGGCGGCGATCTACGCCATAAACGTGCTTCAGTGGTGCCTCTACTATCCGGCCGTTCTGGACGTCGAAGAGATTCCTCTGTCGGACGAGGAGAACGACGCCATTCGAGAGTCGCTGCAAGCTTATCGCGACGGCGATCTGGTCGCTGCCCTGGAGCGGTATCCGGCGGGACGCGCGCCCAGTTCAACAGGCGAACGCCTGTATGCCGCGGCGCTGTGGCTGGCGATCGGGCAGGCCAAGGAAAGTGAAACACTGCTGGAGTCAGTCGACGCGCACCTTCCTCACGATGAAGTCGCCGGGCGGTTGGCATCAGCGCTTCGGCTCCTGCTCAAGGCGACCCGACTCGAAGAACGAGGCTCCTCCAGGCCGCCGGAACTCGCGTCCGAATGGATGGCGGAATCGTACTATCTCCAATCCCGAGGCGCACTCACTCAAGCCCTCGAAGCCGCCCGTCAGGCCACCCGTCGTGCCCCTCAATTCGGCTACGCATGGGCTCGTCTGGCTGAACTGGAGTTTAGTTTCGGTCGCAATCAAGCGGCGGAGGAAGCGCTTCACAAAGCCCAGGCGCTGGCACCGCGTAACGCAGCGGCCATGGTGCTCCAGGGATTTCTTTCAGCCGCTCAGAACCGCGTGCCGGAAGCGCAGGCGCATTTTCACCGGGCGTTGTCCACAGACCCAGCATTGGGAAACGCCTGGCTGGGCCGGGGGCTTTGCTTGATCCGTCAGGGCCGTGGCCGCGAAGGGTTGGAAGATTTGGAAGTCGCAGCCGCCGTCGAACCGCAACGTGCCCTGTTGCGCAGTTATCTCGGAAAAGCCTTCGCCGCGCAGGGCGACGCGGAACGCGCATTTCAGGAGCTGGCCCTGTCGAAAGCAATGGACACGAATGATCCAACGGCGTGGTTTTACAGTGCGTTGCTGAATCAAACGCGTGGACGCATCAACGAGGGAATCCGGGATCTGGAAAAATCAAAGTCCCTCAATCAAAACCGGAGCGTGTACCGGTCGTCGCATCTGCTCGATCAAGACCATGCTGTGCGTGGCGCCAACCTGAGCACGCTCTATCAGGATGCCGGGATGCTGGACGCCAGCCGGCGCGAAGCAGCGGATGCCGTAAACACGGATTACGCCAGCTATTCGGCCCATCTATTTCTGGCCAACAGCTACGACGGGCTGCGGGATTCCAGCCAGTTCGACCTGCGATACGAGACGCCGTGGTTCAACGAATACCTGCTGGCGAACCTGCTTGCACCGGTCGGAGCGGGAACGCTTTCGCCGATGGTTTCTGCCCAGGAGTATTCGCGTCTGTTCGAGCAGAAGCGTCTGGGCGTGGCCTCGCGGACGGAGTATGGCAGCGGCGGGGATTGGGTTCAGAGCGCTGCGCACTACGGGGTCCTCGGAAACCTCGGCTACGCCGTCGAAGAAGATTATCGCCGCCGCAACGGACAGCGGCGGAACAATGATTTGGAACAGCTCACCCTCTCGCTAAAAGCAAAACTCCGGCTGAGCCCCGGCGACTCCGTGTACTTCCAGTCCGTCTACTACGATGCGCAAGGCGGCGATCTGGCGCGGGTTTACGATCCTGAGGATCCCGCGTCATACCGGTCCGGTTACCGATTCGAGGAGGATCAAGAACCGCTGCTCCTGGCCGGCTACCATCATCAATGGTCGCCAGGGCAGCACACGCTTGCTCTCGCGGGGCGCTTGCAGGATCGCCTTTCCGTCACTGACCCCAGTCAACCGGTGCTGCTGGTTTCAAGGAATCCAACGAACAGTGCCGTCACAGGCACCGTACTGACGGGCGTGGAACAGCGCTACCGCAGTGAGTTGGAGATCTACAGTGTCGAGCTGCAACACATCGCGCAGATGAATCCGTGGACATTCATTGTTGGTGCGCGATCTCAGTGGGGAGAATTTGAGACGCAAAGCGTTCAGCAGAACCTCGCGGATCAAACGCCCGCCCTGCCCGTTCCGCTGGAGCAAAAGGTGGAACCCGATCTCCAACGTCTCTCGGCTTACGCCTACGCGCAATGGCGGGTGGCGGATCCGCTCACGTTGTTTGGTGGACTGAGCTACGACCATTTGCAGTTTCCGGCCAACCATCGCTTCGCGCCGCTGTTAAGCGGCGAGGAGACGTTGCAACAATGGTCGCCCAAGGCCGGGCTTCTCTGGAAGATCAGCCCGGTTTCGACCATTCGTGCCGCCTATACCCGTTCACTGGCGGGCGCGAGCCTCGACCAAAGTTACCGTCTTGAACCCTCCCAAGTCGCGGGGTTCAACCAGTCGTGGCGCGGGTTGATTCCCGAATCCGTCGCCGGCGCACAAGCGGGCGCACGCTTGGAAAACACCTCGCTCGAATGGGATCATCGTTTCGCCACTGAGACGTATGTTGCCATCCGCGGCGACCTCAGTCGTTCCAGGTTGAACCGTGAGATTGGCATTTTCGAACTCCCGTTCCTGGCAGAGCCGTCGAGCACCACGGAGCGACTGGATTTCAAAGAGACGAGCCTGACGGCAACGCTGAATCAATTGGTGGGAAACGGTGGTGCGTTTGGCATTCAGTATCGCCTGAGCAACGCCCGGCTGGAGGACAACTTCCCGGGCATTCCGGAATCCGTGCCTCATTTCTTCCCGCCCTACGAACTCAAGCCCCGGCAGAATCTCGAAAGCACGCTGCATCAGATTCACCTCCATGCCGTGATGAATCACGCCACGGGATTCTTCGAAGGAGCGGGGGCGGTATGGTCCGCGCAGGAGAATGATGGCTATCAGCCAGGGCGAGCCGGGGACAACTTTTGGCAGTTCAACCTGTATGCCGGTTACCGGTTTCCGAACCGGCGCGCTGAAGTTCGCGTTGGCCTGCTCAACCTCACGGACCAGGACTACCGGCTGAATCCGCTCAACCTGACGGCGGAGCTGCCGCGCGAAGGGACATTCGTCGCCAGTCTGAAACTGAACTTCTAATCCGGCTTCGCGTCATCTCACGCGGCAGTTTCATTTTGCAATTTGCTCATCGCTGCTCCCAATGTTGGTGCATTCGGCTGACTCGATGGGAACTGCTGCTGTTTATAGTAGAACGAGATTCGTGACTGCGGCAGTCACGGTTCTGATCGGCTGGTTATTCCTCCTGCCCTTTCACACGCCCAATCCCTTGGTACGATGGAGTTACGACTTGCTGCAACTAGCCCTTCCTCATCACGACTACACCGACGTGGCCATCATCTATCTCGATGAACAAGCCATGCAGGATTATCAAATCAAGCCGGGCCAGACGTGGCCGCGCTCCATTCATGCACGGCTGCTGGACCGTCTTACTCGGGATCAGGCCAGGGTGGTTGTATTTGATGTGACCATGACCCAGCCCGGCGAGGCAGCCGACGATGCGGCCTTCGCCCAGGCGCTCCACGCGAATGGCCGGGTGGTTCTCGCCGGAGACAAGGTTCCCCTGCCAGGCATTTCCCTCGGCTACACAATTGTCCCGCCATTGGAGCTATTCGAAACCAACGCGGCCGGCTGGGGAACAGCCAAGCTCTTGATCGATCCGGATCAAGTCTGCCGCCGCAATCTGGCCGGCGACCCGCAGGAACCCGGGCTCGCATGGGCGGCGGCAACCGTCGCCGGGGCCAACGTCACCCGAAATGAATCCCTGCGGCTGGCCGAAGAACGCTGGTTGAATTACTACAGCTCGGCCCGCCCGTTCGAGGGCTCCTCCATGACTTACACCAATGCGGAGGCCAGCCCCGCCGGATTCTTCCGGGACAAAGCGGTGTTCATCGGTGGCAAGCCGGAGACCCTGGCACGTGGAGAAATCACGGACGTGTTCGGCACCCCATTCACCAAGTGGAATAACCGCTTCATCCCCGGAGTAGAACTGACAGCGCTCGCCTATGCCAATTTGATGCATACCCAGTGGCTGAGCCGCACAGGGCTAATCGGCGAACTGATTCTTCTGCTGGCCACGGGAGTGATTGCGGGGTTCGGCCTCTTCGTGGTTCGCCCACGGTGGGTACCAGGACTCGCTCTCCTGCTGGTGGGTCTCGCTGCATCGGGATCGGTCATTGGAATGCTTTCCTCTCGCACCTGGTTCCCCTGGGCCATCGTAAGCTTCGCTCAACTTCCGTGCGCGCTGGCGTGTCATGCATTTGCCCGTCGCGAACCGTTCGCTTCCCCGTCTGCAGAGCCAATGACAGTTCGCGACGGTCGGCCGGAGATTCCGGATCACGCGATGATTCGATGCATCGGCGAGGGCGCGTACGGGCAGGTGTGGCTCGCGCGCAACGCCATCGGCCTGTATCACGCGGTCAAGGTGATCTACCGAAGCCGGTTTGGCATCGAGGAGCCTTACGACCGCGCGCTCCGGGGGATCCAAAAGTTCATGCCCATCTCCCGTTCGTATGAAGGCTTCGTCCACATCCTTCACATGGGAAGGAATGATCGGCTCGGCTTTTTCTTCTACATCATGGAAGCAGGAGATGATCAGAAGATGGGGCAGCAGATCGATCCGGCACTATATGCGCCCAGGACACTCGGCAGTGAATTGCGGGCGAGCCGGACACTTGCACCGCGGGCGTGCATTGAACTCCTGCTCGCGGTGACGGAAGCGGTGGACAGGCTTCACCAGCATCAGCTCATCCATCGCGACATCAAGCCGGACAACATCCTCTTCGTGAATGGGCAGCCCAAACTAGCGGACATTGACCTGGTCACGACACTCTCCGCGCCAGGGAACGCCAGCCTGATTGGAACTGAAGGCTACATGGCACCGGAAGGTCCGGGCAGCGCCGCGGCGGATGTTTTCAGTCTCGGTCGAGTCCTCTACGTGGCGCTGACCGGCAAAGCTCCGGTGCAGTGCCCGGAACTGCCGACGAATGTCACCGCCCATCCCGACAGCGGACTGTTCTTCGAGTTGAATCAGATCATCTGCAAAGCCTGCGACTTTGATCTGCAGCGGCGTTATTCATCGGCCGCATCAATGCACGCTGACCTGCAGAAGGTGTCCCGGCGCTTCGCAAAGTAAATGATTCAATCAATTGAATTGGCCAGCCAGATTCGTAAAGTGGCCGGCAGGTAGCGGTAGAGACTTCATCAGCCATTTGCCCATGCCCACCGACGAATCGAAAGAAGAAGGTCCGAAGGACCGGCTGTTCCCTGTGACGCATTGGACGGACATTGTGGCCGCTCGCCGCGAGGGATCCGACGCTGCCGCGGAAGCTCTAAACCGACTGTGCAGCACCTACTGGTATCCGATCTACGCCTACATTCGCCGCAAAGGACATTCCGATGCTGATGCAAAGGACATCACGCAGGGCTTCTTCCATCACGTCCTCGAACGGAACCTTCTCGGCTCTGCCGACCGCGTGAGAGGAAAGTTCCGTTCATTCCTGCTCGGATCATTGAACTACTTCGTCGCCAACCTGAATGACTTTGAGCAGGCCAAGAAGCGGGGCGGCGGAACCATTATGGTGTTCCTCGACGAAAAAATTGGCGAGGAACGCTACGTACTGGAACCCGTGGACAACATGTCTCCGGAGAAGCTGTTCGAGAGACGGTGGGCGCTCGATTTGCATGACCAAGCCCTCCAGCAACTGCGTGAAGAGTATTATCGGCAGGGCAAAGATAAGTTGTTTGAACGACTGAAGCCCTTCTTAAGCGATCAAACGGACTCAGGTGATTATCAGGAGATCGCGCGTGAATTGAACATGACGCCCGGCGCCGTAACGACGGCAACCAACCGCCTGCGCAGTCGCTACAGCGAAATAGTCACCGCCGAGATCAGCCGCACGGTCGGAAATGCAGATGAGGTTGCTGGCGAACGCCGCTACATCCTGGAGGTCCTATGCACCGCTAACGCCTCATCTCCAAAGATGTGTTCGTGAAGCCTTGGCTGAACAAATCATCCAAGCCGCAGAATCCAGACGAGTGCGGATCGTCACTCAATCACCCACCCTCATCTCCGTCGTCGAGGGCACAAAATCTGATCGCAGTTTGGGTGGAACGGACCACCGGCCCGTTCCACCCAGGACCGACTGCATGGGTCCGGCTTGCTTCAATGTCCTGCCCAGTTCGTCCTGTCACGGCTTGCGCAGGCGGAAGAACCCGTTGCCTTTGGCATCGTGCTGGTTGGTCACGCTATAGTGGCCGTCGATGACGACGGGCGCGATGGAGACGTTGGTGAAGACGGAGAGCACAGCGTTCCCACCGAGACCCGACTTGCCTTGCAGGTCGAATCCCGGATACGCCGTGCTCCAATGCAAGCGCACGTTGTCCGGTCCGGCGTCGTTGGCGATGTGCAACGTAGGCTGCCCTTGCGGACACGGGAGTCCGAACAGTTCTAAGCCGTAGCTGCCGCAACCTTCCTGAGGCGTCCGCTCGGTGACCAGGACCGTGAATCGCGCCCCCGCCGGGACGGGGAACGAGAATGCCGAACCTTCGCCATAGTACATGTGAATCCCCTGCCCCATATCACCCAGGTAGTTTTCGCAGAGGTCCGCGGGATTGACGTCGCCCAGGTGCGCGGAGAAGAAGAGGGCTTCCGTCCAGCCATTGCAGGGTAGCGTGGCGAGCACCGTCACGCACGTCTCAGATCCGTCGTTGGTGAAGGAGTGCGTGTTGTAGCGAAACGGACCCGTCTCACTGGTGGTGCCGGGGCAATGATTGACGTTTCCACAGCCACTGGCCACCAACGTTCCCGCCAAACGCTTCGGCATGGTGGGGGTGGATTCGGAGAATGAGCCGGTCAGCTGGGTGGTGCAACTTTCGCAGCCTCCCCCGCCATCCGTGCAGATCGCGCGGGCCAGCTCGAGCGACCAGCACTGCAGGGCGCCGACATTGCCGGCGACAGTGTCCTCGACCGTGAGCGTCCAGATGCCGCCGGAGGAGCGATTGACGAACGGACTGAGACTGTTCTCCGGAACGAGCGTTCCTGCAAAGGGCGCGCTGGCACCGGCGATGTTGGCAGCCGCATCGTCGTCGAAGACAGTCGGGCTTTCGCAATTGATCCCGAAGTTGTTGCCGGCTCCACCGCGATTGGCGGCCAGCAGCACTTCTTCACCCGCCGGATTTCGTAGGCGAAACCTCAGATTGCCTGTTGCGGGATGCGTGGCATGAATCTTCACGCGCACCCGCCCGACTTGAAAGTTGTTCGGCCAGTCGATGGTGGATTGCACGGCGCCGAGATCTGGAACAAAACGCGGCACGTCGGTGCTTTCAACGATCTGCACGTCGCCCGGGGTGCCGGCCAGCAGCCGGATCGGCAGGGCGAAGGGACCGTGGTTGGCGCTCTGAATGATCAGATGCAGATCAACGGCAGAGGCGCACGGGTAACCGGACGCGATGCGAATCTGAAAGGCGGTGCGATTGGTGCGGGAAGCGAGACCAAGGATGTCTCCGTATTCCGACTCGGCTTGGGTAACGGCGATCCGCGGATCGAGCGACTCCAAGCGCGCGGAGACATCGTCGAGCGCCAAGGCGCCGGCATTCTCGAGCACGACAAACAGATCGTTGCACTCATTTGAATCAATCCGCCCGTTGCCGTTGCCAGCCTCGATGCGAGTTGAGGCGACCTGCAACGGCAAGTCTCCGACGGCCAGCACGATGTCGTTGCCGGTGTCTCCGGCGTAAGTCAGGCGCAGCGGAACATCATTCCGGATAATCACAGCGCCCTCGGGCCTTCCGTTGAAGGTGCCGGTCACCGCGCCCGGCTGGGTCTTGTTTCCGAGAACGAATGTCTGTCCCGCCAACGGCGCAAATCCGAGGGAGACGGACAAATTGGCACCAGTGACATCCACCGCGCCCGAACTCCGAAACCAGTTATGGCTCGGATAAAATCCAACCTCATCTGGAGTGTGCTGGAGTTCGACAGCGAATGTGGAGTTCGGCAGAAAATTTACGCTCGCGATGTCCAGTCGGCCCCGCGGATTCCCGGGGCGCAGCGTGCCGGCGATGCTGAGATTTCCCACCTCGCCAACGCCGCTCAGGATTCCCGTCGGACCGACGTAGATGTCGCTATCCGGTTGCTCTCCATCGACGACAAGCGTGCCGTCGTCCACCAGCGTGTCGCCGGTGTACGTGTTCGTGCCAGTCAGCGTGAATGTGCCCGCGCCACCTTTTCGCAATGAGCCGCTGCCGGAGATGTTTCCTTCAAAAATCGTCGAACCGTCGTTCTGCCCGGTCCTCAGCTCCGTGCCGCCGCCCAGCAAACCGACGCGCCCCGCGCCGGCGAGCGAACCGATCGTGTCGTCGGCGAGGAACCGAAGCGCACCCGAGGCACTGACCGTCACAGCGGTCAGGTCGTTGATCTGTGAAGGCGAATGCACCTCCACCACATCCGCCTGCAATCCGCCCACGCCGTCCCCGACGATCAACGGCCCGGAGATTGACCGGTTTGCGCCGCCGGTCCGGTCGAGTTTCAGCGTGCCTTCATTCACAATGGTCGCACCGATGTAAGCATTCGACCGGGTGCCCGAGTAAAGTAGCGTGCCGACGCCGGCCTTGATCAGACCACCGAAGCCATTGATCGATCCGCTGAGATTCAGCGTGCTGTTGGTGTTCACTCCGATCGTAACCGTCTTGCTCAGGAAAACCGTTCCGGACCAACTGTTGCTGTTCATGCTCACCAAGGCACCGAGAGGTGGAACGGCTCCCGGCCGGTTCGTGACACTGGAATCCAGAAACAACCGTTCGTCCTCCACATGAACGTAGTTGACCAGCCGAAGCGTGCCGCTCCCTCCAACGATCGTGTCGCCGTCGGGAGAACCAAGTGCATGGTCGTCGGTGATGGCCAGTTCGCCCTCCTCCACTGTGAAGGCGCCGGTGAAACTGTTGGAAGCCGTCAAGGTCAACATCCCCGTCCCATCCTTGATGATTGTGGCCGCGCCGCTGATCTGCGCGTGGATAAACATGGGCGCGATGTCAGGAAAGTTCTGCCCGGCGGGGTACACCGTGATCCGCGCGTTTCCGGTGCTCCCGAGGCGCAGTCTTCCCATGATTCTCGGATTGCCGGGAAATATCCCCGCCGCGCCGACTGCGATAACATCGGAATCCACCGTCAAAAGTCCGGTCCCGGTTTCGACATCACCACCTCCGACGAAGGTCAGGTGGTCGATGGATTCACTATTGCCATCGAGATCATAGAGACTGCCTCCCTGCACCGTCACCGCGCCGCCCAGATTCGCACTGCGCGTGTGGCGCGCGGCGGCGGAGGTGTTGGTGGTGCCGATGACGAGATCGCCCTGCACTGCGCCGCCGGACAATTTGCTCAGGAGCAGCGTGCCCGCTTCCGCGAGCAGATTTTCGGAGAAGGTGTTCGCGCCGTTTCCACCGAGCGTCAGCACGCCCGGACCGATCTTCGTCAATGGCCCGGTGCCGCTGATCGTTCCGTCGATGAGAAGATTGCCGCCGCCGATCGTGTTGATGGTCGCGGGAGCGCTCAGGACGATGTTGGTGGCGATGGTCGCGCCACTGCCGACGCGAATCGCGCCGCTCGCGCCACCAATGCCCGCGCCCGCGATGGTCAGCGGTTCGCGCAAGGTGTCCACGACCGTCTCGATGAAAAGCTCCGCGCCGGCAGCGATGGTCGTGTTGCCATTGGGCGCCCCCAAAGCCGTGTCGCTTCCCAAACGGATGGTGCCAGCGCTCACCAAGGTCGGCCAAAGGTAAGTGTTCGTTCCTCGCAGGCGCAGCGTGCCAGCCCCCGCCTTGGTGAGCCCGTGTCCGCCGTTGCTCCCGATGTTCGCCACGATTTCGAGGTCCACAGCCGCCGGGCCATCAGCCACGTCGAACGTAGCGGAGTTGTTGAGCAGGATCTGACCGCCAACGATCGAACCGTTCGCTGTGGCCTGACTCGCGATATCGCCATTAAGCACCAGCAGACCTCCGTTCATGGTCACATCGCCGCCGCGCATCACCAAGTCGGTGAACGCATCGCGCTGGTCGAAGAAGTTCAGCTCCGCGTTCTCCAAGACGGTCACCGTCGCCGTGTTCGCAATCTGATCATCGTAGTTGAGCCTCACGAGCACGGCGTTCGTGCCATCGCCGACGATCAAATTCCCGGGCACCGCAATGCGGCTCTCTACGGTGAGCGGCACGAGGCTGATGGTCTCGCGCTGGTTGAGCGCCAGTGTGCCGGCATTCACAAACGTCGTCCCGCGATAGGTATTGTCCTTCTCGCTGAAATACGTGGCCAGACCGGAGCCGTTCTTGATCACATCGCCACTGCCGCTGATGCCGCCGCGCAGACTGAAGTCTCCCGCGCCGGCCAGCGTGAGGTTGGCGTTGGATAACACGAGATCGGAGTTCACGGTCAACTGCCCTCCGCTGGCCACGCTCAACGCCTGTGAGCCGTGCAACGTGACTGACGTGACGCTGAGCGTATTGACTGCATCAGCCGCCACCGTGACGCCGTTGCTCACGGCGAGGCTTGCGCCGCGCACGTTGTAGCCGCCGCCAAGACCGAGGAACTGAATCTCGTGCAGGCGCAGTCCCGCGATGTTGTTCGTGTTCACCAAACGCGCCGCGCCCGACGGAAACACCACGATGTCGCCACTGGCCGGCACCGCGACGCCGCCCCAGTTGTCGCGCAGATTCCAGTTCGCGCTGGACGCATGGCCGCCGGTCCAGATGCGCGTCGCGGCGTGCGTCGGCAACACGGCGAGGCAGAGGCCCATCAACAGTGGCAGGAACCGGAAGAGTGGATCGGTTCTCCGGCGGGAGCCGGAAGGGGAAGATTCGAGTTCGGGAAGTTTAATCATGGTCGAGGTTCTTTCTTGGTCTGTGTGTGAAAGGGAGTTCGCGGATGCGCGCATCGCTCGCAGAGCGGCACGCGGCGGAGTGGTCCACCGGCCATTGGGCCAGCAGTTGAGAGTCGAGACGTCGTTCAGTTTGTTCATCGTGGACGCCTGGCTCCGGTTTTGCCTGTTGAACCGGCGTCTCTATCTCTTTAAGAATTTCGAAGCCGACGTTAATCGACTGGATAAGAATCCATCCAAAGCCCTCACCATGAGCGAATCCGAGATGATGAAACCGGCAGCCAACCCGGTGTTCGTCTCCACGCACTGGAGCGTGGTGCTGCGCGCGGGCCGGTCAGATTCGCCCGAAGCCCAGGCCGCGCTGGCCGAGCTCTGTCGGAATTACTGGTTCCCCCTCTACGCCTACGCGCGCCGGCAAGGTTGCGATGTCCACAGCGCGCAGGATTTGACCCAGGAATTTTTCAGCAAGCTGATCGAGAAGAACTATCTCAACGTGGCCGATCGACGCCGCGGCAAGTTCCGCTGGTTCCTCCTCACCGCGTTCAAATGTTTCCTCGCCAATGAATGGGATCGCACGCAGGCGCAGAAACGCGGCGGCGGGAGACAGATCGTGTCGTTCGACGGGATGAGCGCGGAGGAGCGGTATCTCCACGAGCCGCTCGACGCGCTCAGCGCAGACCAGCTCTACGACCAACGTTGGGCGGCAGATCTACTGGCCGGGGCGCACGCGCGTTTGCGCGCGGAATACGTCGAGGGCGATCGCGCGGATCGATTCAACTACCTGGAAGCCTACTTGCCCGGCGGGCAGCCAACGCTCAGCCAGGCCGAAGTCGGTGCCGCGCTCGGCCTGACCGAAGGCACAGTGAAACAGGAAGTGTTCAAGGTGCGTCGTCGCTTCGGCGAACTCCTGCGCGAAGCTGTCGCGCGAACCGTCGCCCATCCAGACGAGGTGGATGAAGAGATCAGTTACCTGATCGATGTGATGTCCCGGCGTTAAGTCGCCCGCTAACCTCGGCGCTGATTTGCTTAATTCCGTAAGTAGAATGCCCAAGCAACGTGGATAAACCTGCACCAGCCGCCTGTTCCGAATGCGGTCTGCCGCTGCCATCGAGCGCTGGCGGTGGGGCGTGCCCGCGTTGTTCGCTGCGGCTGGCGCTGTCGCCGGAGGCGTTGACGCCCCTTGAAGCAAAGCGCCCGATGCCGCCCGGTCTCAAGTCCCGCTTCTTCGGTGACTACGAAATTCTCAGCGAGATCGCGCGCGGCGGCATGGGCGTGGTCTATCGTGCGCGCCAACTCGGCCTGAACCGGCTTGTCGCACTGAAGATGATTCAGTCGCATCATCTCCTGTCAGATGAAGCACGACTGCGCTTCCGCGTGGAGATCGAAGCGGTCGCGCAGTTGCATCATCCTCACATCGTCTCGCTCTACGAAAGTGGCGAACATGATGGCGCGCACTATTTCACGATGAGCTTGGTCGACGGCGGCGATCTGGCCGCGGACCTCAAGCGAGAACGCCCGCTCCGTCAACGCATCGTGATGCTCGTCAAAGTCTGCCGCGCCGTCCACTACGCTCACCAGCGCGGCATCCTGCATCGCGATCTCAAGCCTTCGAACATTCTCGTGGATGACCAGGGCGAACCGCATGTCGCCGACTTCGGCCTCGCCAAATCCCTCGATCAGGAAACCGGTTTCACCTTCACGTCCTCTGTGCTCGGTTCGCCGAACTACATGGCGCCCGAGCAGGCGTCCGGCAAGACTCGCCAGCTCACCACCGCGGTCGATGTGTATGGGCTGGGGGCGATTCTCTACCATCTGCTCGCCGGACGGACTCCGTTTCAAGCCGCCAGTCCGATCGAAACGCTGCGGCAGGTGCTGGATCGCGATGCTCCGCCGCCCGGCTCGTCAATGCCCGGCGCCGACAACGAACTTGAAACCATCGCGCTCAAATGTCTTCGCAAGGAACCCGCCGCGCGTTACAGCTCGGCCGAGGAACTGGCGCAGGATTTGGAGCGCTGGCTCGCCGGCATCCCCATTCTCGCGCGGCCACTCGGTCCAATTGCCACTGCATGGCGCTGGTGCCAGCGGCATCCGATGGCCACCGTGCTCGCGTCCGCGCTCACCATGGCGCTGATGATCATTGTGGTGGGAACGGCCTTCGGCATCGTGCGCATCCAGTCCGCCAACGAACGGACGGAGGCGTTCATGACGCGGATGCAAATCCAGAAGGCGGAAGACTTGTTCACCGACGGCGAGACTTCCAAGGGCCTTGCCATGCTTGCTTATGTGCTCCGCAAGGAACCCGCCCATGCTCCCGCCACGCTGCGGTTGCTCTCCGCCCTGCAACACCGCGCCTATGCGCTTCCGGTTTTTCCACCCGTCTCCCAACGCTCGCCGCTGGCGGCATTCACCACCCTGGCAGAAGGACGCGAATTGTTCACCCTGACGCAGGACGGCGAAGCCCGGCGTTGGAGTCTCGCCTCCGGGAAAGCGATCGGCTCCGTGCTCAACCTGAATCGGCCCATCAAATTCGCCACCGTAACAGACGACGCGCAGAAGATGTTCATCGGATTTCGCGACGGCGTCGCGCAACTTCACTCGGGCCCGGCGTTGGACACGGTTCACCAACTGTCCGTGCTGCCCGACGGGATTGTGGCGGCAACGTTCAGTCCTTCCGGAAAAATGGCCGCCGCTGCTTCCGTCCAACTGGCACCGTCCTTCCAAGCAGGGGTGGGAATATGGAGCACCGCCACCGGACAGGCTTTGACCGAGATGCACCTGCACCAACTGCTGGTGACGGATATTGAATTCACGCGCGACGAACAGCATCTCGTCACGGTCTGCGCTGACGGCAAGATTCGTTTCTGGCCCGTGTCGGGAACCGGCAATGCGCCATCATTGGTCCTGACGCAACCAGCTTGTCTGACCCTGTGCTTTGATCAATCTGGCCGCTGGATGGCTGTCGGAGAATACGAGGGTGGGATCAAAGTTTGGGACATGAAGGATCTGTCTCAGCCGAAATGGTCTTTCCAACACGCGCGACGGATCAATGACCTGTGCTTCAGCGCGGATGCAGGCCTCCTCCTCTCCGCATCCGTTGATGACACAGCGCAAGTATGGAACCTCGCCACGGGTGCGCCTCACGCGCCCGCGCTGCGCCACGGCAACATCGTCAACTCCGCGCGCTTCAGTCCGGATGAACGCCACGTCGTCACCGCCTCCAACGACAACACAACGCGCCTGTGGGATACCGCGACCGGACTGCCTTTGACCGAGGAATTGCCTCACGAGAACGCTTTGCTTCTCGCGACCTTTACCCCCGACAGCCAGCGAGTCCTGACCGTCAGCTTCGGCGGGGCGTTCGGCGTTTGGGAACTACGGGAGCCGTTCCATCCCACACTGCGCGTGAATCACACCAGCTTCGTCTCCCAAGTTCAGTTCAGTCCCGACGGGAGAAAACTGGTTTCAGGATCCTTCGATGGCGAAGTCCGCATCACCGACGTGCGAACTGGAGGGCTGCTGCGTCAACTCCATCGAGATGGCCCGGTACAGCCGGTGGCCTTCAGCCCGGATGGACGACTGATTGCCGTGGGAAGCTCGGATCGCGCCGCACAACTGTTCGACGCCACCAGTGGCGAACCGCTCTCACCGCCGCTCCGTCACAATTATGCGGTCGAGAAACTGGAGTTCGACCGCACGGGCACCCGGCTCCTCGTGACCGCTGAGGTTCAGGCGCAAGTCTGGGACACGGTCCATGGACGCCAGGTCGGCGCATCGATTTCGCATCGCGACATGATCCGAACCGCACAATTCAGTCCCGACGGTCAATTGATCGTCACCGCGTCACGGGATCGCACGATTGGGTTGTGGGCGGCGGGCACCGGAGAACCTGTTGGTCCGCCATTGCGTGACGAGGAACTGGCGACATCCGTGCAATTCAGTCCCGACGGAAAAAGCATCCTCGTGGCTGGACGGGCTCACGAAGCGTTTGTCATCTCCATCGCCACACGTCAGGAAATCGGAGCGCGAATGCGACACCAAGGCAGCGTGTCCCACGCGACGTTCAGCCGGGATGGCACACGCATCGTCACCGCCTCCGAGGATCAAACCGCCAAAGTCTGGGCGCCCGACTTGCCGAACCCGCTGCTTCACAGCCTTCCGCATCGCGCCCGCGTCAGCTTCGCGGAGTTCAGCGCTGATGGCCGGACGATTCTCACTCTCTCCTCGGACGGAACGGTGCGTTTGTGGGACACGGCCAGCGGACATCTCATCGCCGACTCCATCCGGCTTCCGGGCGCCACCTTCGCCTGCCTCAGTCCCGACAGCCGACACATCGCCATCGGCGCGGCGGACGGCACCGTGTTAATCCGCACGGTCCCCGATTGGCCGGGCACCGAGACGGATTGGTTGATTACCCTGGCGGAAAAAGTCGCCCGCCAACGCTTTCAGCCACCCGATCGCTTCGATCCCATGCCTCAGGAATCACAAGCTCCGATCCATTCGTCCCGGAACACAAACCTCAGAAACTCTTTGAAAGAATCAATGGATCAGTGGTTCCAAAGTTCGTTGAAACGCTTTTGAACCGCTGAGACGGAAATGCCTCGTGCGCCGTCAACAATCATCCCCCCCTGCCACGGAGACGGATCGTTGGAGACCGTCGAACTTCCGTGAGCACCGATCGCAACTTCCACCTACGTGGCGGTTTTCCTCAAAGCCTGTGTGAAGCGTTCAACGAACTCGTCGATGGCCGCGTCGTCGTGCGCGAGTGAGAGGTAGAGTTTGGTGCCCATCGGATTGAGGAAGACGCCGGAGCGAAGCAATTCGAGCATGATCGCCCGGCCGCGTTTCCGATCCGATGCGAGCCATGATTGCTGGTCGGTCACCGGAGATGCGGAGAACGCGACCTGAGCAATCGGACCGTCGCCAAGGACTTGCGCCGTTTCGCCGGAGGAAGCCAGCGCGGCGCTCATGCTCCGGCGCAGTCGCGCGCCAGCGGCGTGGAGGCTGGGATAGACGCCGGGTTGACTGAGCACGTGGAGCGTCGCAAGCGCGGCGGCGCAGGACACAGGATTACCCCCAGTGGTCGAAGCGGACCAGACGTACGCGGGACCAGGAAGGCGATGTTCGTTCACCACTTCCATCAGTGCGGCACGACCAGCGTATGCTCCGAGCGGAAATCCCCCGCCCAGTGCCTTCCCATAGGCGACAAGGTCGGGAATGACACCGTAATATTCCTGCGCACCGCCCAGCGCGAAGCGGAAGCCCGTCACCACCTCGTCAAAGATCAGCACGACACCATGGCGTTGCGTCACGGCCCGAACTCCCGCGAGGAATCCGGGCGCGGGCACCAGGCATCGATGGAACGGCTCGACGATCACTCCAGCGAGTTCATGCGCATGTTCGCCAATGATTCTCTCAGTTGCGGCAAGGTCGTTGAACGGAGCAATGAGAACATCGGTCTCGACCCACGCCGCGCCGGCGCCGGAAGGATCGGACTGCGGCAATCGGCTGGGCCGACCATTGAGCATGCTGGTCACGCCAACGGGATGCTGTCCGTGATAAGCGCCCTCGAACTTCAACACTTTCGGCCGGCCAGTAGCAGCCTGCGCCACGCGGAGGCAGAGCATCGTGGCTTCGGTGCCGGAAGCCACGAAACGCACGCGTTCGGCGCACGGGCTGATTGCCTGCAGGCGTTCAGCGAGTTCGACGGAGCGCGTGTTCACCGCCGCGAAGTTCGCGCCTTGCGAGGCTTGTCGAGTGGCGGCTTCGAGAACTTTCGGATGCGCATGGCCAACTAGTGCCGCGCCCCACGCCATCGTCATGTCGAGGAATTCCCGACCGTCCGCATCCCACACGCGACAGCCAAGCCCGCGATCGAGAACGGTGACGAGTTCCGGCGGCAGGCCGAACTCACCATTCGATCCCGCGGGAAATAAATCCAAGGCACGTTCGCGCCAGGCACAATCAGGAGTGGGCGATGACGTCGTCATACGTTGAGAGTTCTCGCAGGAACTTTTCCACCCGGCAATGTCAGTCGGCTCGGGCGGGCGGCTTTGCAACATCGGCGAAGGCTTCCAAAACCGGCTTACCCACCCAGCACTCCGGCGCTTTGATGCCGAAGACGTGGGCGAGAGTGGGCGCGGTGTCGAAAGTGTTCACCGCAGAGTGAATCTCCAAGCCAGACCGCACGCCGGGGCCTTTGATGATCCACGGGATCTCGAGTTCCTCATTCGACGGACCGCCGTGCTTCATGCCCTTGCCGCCGTGGTCGGCCGTCACCAGCACGATCGTCTTCTCTGTGAGCCCCGAGTTTTCGAATGTGTCGAGAATCGCACCAATCAGGGAGTCGGTCAGCTCCACAGCCTTGTCGTATTGCACGCTGGTCCATCCAAAAGCATGGCCGGCGTGATCAACTCCATCGAAATGGATGAAGAGAAAGTGCGGCTTGTTCTGGCGAAGGTATTTGATGGCGGTGTCCGCGGTCTCAATGGCGTCCTTAACGTGCTTAAGGACATTCGGAGAGTTGGTTTCGAGCAAGCGCCCGAAATCTTTCCAGTCATGGAACACGCCGATTACTGCGTTGGTGCGCTGCTCGCGGAGCGCACCGAAAATAGTCGGGAAGATTCCACCTGATCCAACGGTGGTCGGCGCCCGATCAAACTTCCACGGCTGCCAGTCGTTGGAGGTGACGCCGTGAAATTCAGGCCCGGCGCCCATGATCATCGAAGCCCAGTTCGGACTGCTCGATGTAGGCATGACGGCGCGCGCGTTCAGCGTCGAAGCACCCTCCCGACGCAGCCGCGCGAGGTTCGGCGGATTCACGCGACGCACACCTTCTGAACCGAGGCCGTCCACGCCGATGACGACGACGTGGTTAACTCTGCTCAGGCCCGTGGCTGCGTGCAGCATGACTGATCCAAGGTGCAAGATAAGCAGTGTGCAGAGATGCACTGAGACGGCCCGAGCGGTTGAGGATTTCATAGAGACATTCAAGATGCGGTTCACCGAAATGACGAGGCGGGTTTCAGCACAGCCCGTTCGGCTGTCGCCAAAACCCGCCGTCGTTTGAGTCATGGAACTGTTCAGCGCACGCTTCAGTTCGAGCGAATACGGAAGAATGCAGTGCCGCCACCGGTGGGCACGGTGGCGATGGTTTCTGAAATGGTGGTCACTTCCAACCACTCCGCATCTGTCAGTGCGGCTTTGCGTTCGACCTTGTAGGGCGCAGTGCCGCCACTCCACGAGAGCGTTGTATTGCCGCCGCTGGTTGTCGCGCCAAGGATGTGCAGGATGAGATCCTTCCCGGCTGAACCTGCCGTGTAGAGCGCCGCAACTTCCTGCGGAGTCACCACGCGGCGGTAGAGCAACACATCATCCATCAAGGCATCAAGAGGAGCACCTTCGTAGCGACCGGAACCATCCTGGCCGATGTTGATGGCGAACGTCGCAGGAGCATCATTGGTGAGTGTATCCACCGAGCCGGTGATTAGGAGTGGCGCGGTGTTGACCAGCGCGCCATCGACGTAGGTCGCGGTGTTCTGGCCACGCCAGAAGGTGCTGACGACGTGATGCCATCCGCCGACGAAGCTGGGGCCGGCCAGCGTGGCGTTCATGCGATTGCCGCTGCCGCGCGGCGTGCCGGTGACATTGATGCGGAGGTTGTTCGGCGATCCCTGGTCGGCGATGATCCAGCCGATGTTGCTCGAGCTGTCCCAGTCCTTGTTCGAGATGAAGGACGGATCGGATCCGTGACTGACAACGTTGACCCAGAACATCACGGAGAAGTCGCCTTCACCAAACTGTAGGTCGGTCGGATAACCCAGGGTGGCGAAGTTGGCCGTGCTGAGATCGGACGAACTCGTCACGCGCAACGCCTGCCCGATCCGGCCGGGCTCGAAGGTCGGTGTTCCGCGGGGCGCGGCGTGATTGCCACGTCCGGAGTAATCACGGTAATCGCCGTTGAACTTGAGGTAGGCAACCAGATCCTCGTGGATCTGTCCGTCGAAGACGCGCAACCGGGCGGAAGTACTGGTGATCGCCCCGGCGGCATTGTTGATGCGAACGGAGTAGTCACCTTCATCGCCGATCGACACATTGTTCAGCGTGAGACTAGAGGCGTTGGCGCCGGCGATGTTCACGCCGTTCTTGAGCCATTGGTAAGTCAGCGGCGCCGTGCCGGCGGCACCGACCGTGAATGTCGCAAGGCCACCTGCACTGACCGTCACGCTGACAGGTTGCGTCGCTACACTCGGCGGAACAGCCAGTCCAGCGCTCGCAGTGGTCAAGTCGCTGTTGGTCAGACCGCGCAGATAGATTCCGACGGCTTCGCCCGGAGTGAGCGCACGACGCCAGATGCCGACGTCGTCGATGAGCGCGTTGGTAATGCCAACACTGTTGCCGTCGGTGTAACCGCCAGCACCGTCCTGACCGATGTTGGTGTCGAGCGGCGTGGAGAGGCCGCTCGTGTCGATGCTGGTGGGAGGATTTAGTCCGAACTGCAGGGATTGGGCTCCGACCTGAACACCATCCACGTAGGTGTAAGCGAAACCTCCACGAACGAATACCATGGCGATATGGCGCCAGGTATCGTTGCCAAACGTGCCACTGGCGCCGTCGAAATCACGGCGACCATTAGGCTCGGCCTCGCGATAATTCCATTGGAACTCGCCGCCGCCGTTGGCCGCTGCGACCCAACCGACGTTTCCGCCGCTGTTCCAGTTCTTATTGCCCATCAGCGCTGGATCGCCGCGCCAGGAGTTCGCCGGGAGCTTCGCCCAAAATGAGATGGAGAAGTCATTGGTATCC
Organism: Verrucomicrobiota bacterium; assembly: GCA_016713365.1. GTDB lineage: Bacteria > Verrucomicrobiota > Verrucomicrobiia > Limisphaerales > JADJPG01 > JADJPG01. The sequence continues at coordinate 48,909 of JADJPG010000023.1, forward strand.
GCGAAGTTCAAATCAGCCGGTTTGCCGAGGGTAACATAGTTAAAGCTGGAGCCGTCCTGGGCGGAGGAAAATTGCAGCGCACCGGATCCAATCTTGCCAGCGACGATCGCCGGAGAGCCGACGGGCGTGCCGTGGTTGCCACGACCGGAGGAATCGGCGTTGTCGCCATCGAAACGGAGATGCGCGACGAGACCCTGGGTGATGTTGCCACTGCCGGGAGCATCGGAGACGACCACCACGCGAGCGACAGCACTCGTCACCATGCCGAAGGAGTTGCTGGCGATGACGAAGTAGGAGCCGCCGTTGGCGAGTTGAAGGTTGCTGAGGACATTGCTCCGGCTGGTGGCGCCGGTCTGTGGCGCTCCGTTGAAGTACCACTGATACGAGAGCGGCTGGCCTCCGCGAGCGGTCACGCTGAGCGAGGCGTCCCCCCCCACATCCGCCACCTGGGAGTGCGGGTTCGAGAGCAGTTGCGGCAGGGTGATGACGGTGAGTTGCGCAGGGCTGCTGGTGGTAGGGCCATCGGCATTGCTGACCACGACGCTGTAAAGACCCGCGTCTTCAGCAGTGGTGGATGCGATGGTGTAGCTGGCACCATTGGCACCAGGAACGTTGATCCCATTTTTGCGCCATTGATAATTCAGCGTCCCAGCTCCAGTCGCGACGACGGTGAAGGTAGCCGGTGTGCCGGCATCGACCGTCAAGGCACCGGGCTGACCGCTGATCACCGGCGTGTTGATGCTGTAGAGACCAAAGTCATCGATCCCGAAGTACCAGCTGGCGGTGCCGGCTTGAAGAAAGCGGAAGCGAACTGCGGCGCTGTTGTCGGCTTTGGGAATGCGGACAATTTCAACCCGCTTGGATTCGAGGACATCGTCGTTAATCCGCGGGCTGATGTAGTTGCTGAGAGAAGCCCAGCGATCGGAGGTGACACCGATGAAGTTGCCGTAGTTGGTTCCATAAGCCTGATTACCCTCGACGCGATTCATGGTGCCGAAGCCGTCGATTGAGCCGTCCGCAAAACGCACGACATCGGCGACAGCGCTCTGGCCGTCGATGCAGCAAGGAAGCATGTAAATGACGGGTTCCCAAGTGAGGCCGCCATCGACGGAGTATTCCGCGGCACCGATGTTGTCCTGATTTTGTTCGTAGGTGCTGTACCAGGCGACGAAGACGTTGCTCCGGCCCGTCATGTCATAGTCCGGTTAGAACGCGACCTGCACTTGATTCCCCGGACGCACATCGGATTCTGCATAGAGCAAGTTGCCGTGCGCGAGGCCATCGAGGAGCTGGCCATTGACGACGAATCGGAGGGATCTGACCGCGGCGGGCACTGTTGTCAGCACTCCCGAAAATGGTGTTCATGCGATTGCTGCTGATGACCACAAAGTCGAGATAGCTGTCGGAATCCGGGTTATCCAGATCGAGTCCGGATACGCCGGCAGAGGTGGCATTGGTCACCGTCCAGCCGAACGGCAAGGCGCCTTCGGGAGTGGTATCAAAGTCCTCAAAAACAATCGGCGCCGGCAGAGTGACGTTCTGGTAGTTGGCGATCTGGAAGGGCCAGGTGTTCGTTTTCGAACCAACAACACTGTCGACATACACGAGTGACAAGGAGTGGGCCGACAAGGGTTCGAGAATCCCCGGATAATCGTAGCTGATCGAGAAGCGATTGGCCGCGGGTCCAGCGACGGTGGCCGGCTGAAGTGCCCCATCGAAGTAGAGCTTGATGGTATTGACGTTGATCGTGGTGTCGCCTTGATCCAGCACGACGCGGATCTCTGGCTTCGGTCCCACGCCTCCAGCTCCAATGGCGGGCGAACGGCTGAGAACGAATGACGGGACGGCCGGAATGACCTCGGGAATTCCGTCCGCTGTCGCCGCACCCAGTGCCTGAACCTGGCCGGAAGACAACGCGAAATCACGCAACTGGATGCTGTTGACGTAGCCGGGAGCCGCATTGGTGTCTGGAAGTGACCAGAATCTGAGTGAAGGACGAAGGGCTGATGGCGAAACGGCTGTCGAACGGCTCCGGAATGGAGCGTGATCCCACTTCGAGCCCATCGATATACATGCGAATCGTCTGAGCGCTGCCGTGAACCGCGAAAGCGATGCGATGCCAAGTGTTGGGCTGAATGGAGCCGAAGAACGGTCCTTCTGCCGTGCCGATTCCGTTGCCGCTGCCAATGACAAGATCGGCCGTCGCGGTGATGATTCCATCGTCGGTCTGGACGAGCGGTCGAACTCGGCCCGATGAGCTTGGCGGATATAGCACATCCAGAATCAGCGTGTAATCATTCACGAGCGAACCTCCGCCGTTACTGGCGGGCGTAGGCAGGTTGTAGCCCATGATACTGTTGGTCGCCGCCGGGAAGGACATCACTGCGGCAGTCACGCCGTTGATGTTCGGAATACCCAATGCCGTGGTCGTCCCGAACTGCGTCGCGGACTGCGCAGCCGCGTCGCGGTAGGTCATCGCTGGACCGACCGTTCCTGAGAGATCGGCGCTGTTAAAATTCCACAGACCGAAGGGCTGCGCCGAAGCTTGCGAAGCAGCACAAAGCAGCGCCGCAAACGCGAGCGCCGCCGTCCGTATATTGTCTTGAATCGATTTCATGGGTTGCTGGTTTGGTTGGTTGTCGGGATTCTGAGAGGGGTCGGGGAGTTCCTCTGCGACGCGCAGGCCTCTACGCGCACGAGAAGACGAACTATTTTGTGGCGCGATAATGCTGCAGCGCATCCTCGGCTTTCTTATCACCCTTCTCCGCAGCCTCCCGCGCCTTCTGCAGATAAGCTGCCATGGCACGTGCGGCGGTCGCGCGTTGCTCGTCGCTGATGTCTGGACGTTGGGACAGTTCCTGAAGGGACTCCAATACAACAACGGTTTCGTCGGCCTTCATGGCGGCAGTTGCATCCGTTGCCGTAGCCGCCACCTCAGTGGCAGCACCCTTGAAGGCATCCTCGATGGCTTGAGGTGCCTGCTCGACTGGCATCGGCGCGAGAGACGTCGAACCTCTGTCACAACCGCAAATTGCGAATCCAACGAAACAGCCAGCAAGCAAACTCATGCGATGGAAATTGCGATTCATGACAGGTTGAGATTTAAGCGAGTTGCTATTCGGGAAGAGGATGAACAGGGGTTTCACCAGTGTAGTATCGATAGTCGATGCCCGTCCTTAGCCCAGTAAAACGGAGCTTGGCGACATGACCATCGAGAAAGAGCGCGGAATTCTTGTTGCGATGGCGATACCATTCCCGATGGAACGGATAATTGTTGTAATGGCTCGGGCCAAGTCCCCTCGTCCACTGGGTCAGAATCTCACTTCTCCCCGGAAACAGACCGATACTGTCCGTATCTCCCTCCATCTTCTGTTCGGCGGAATCCTGCGCAACGAGCATGTAAGACGGATTGGCGAACGAATTTACGCGAAGGGGACCCTTAACGGACGGGTTGAATGGTTTGACCAAGAACTGGTTAATCCCGTAGGTGGAGTTGAGCCAGAACTCCGACGGATAGCTCAGTCCATCTTCACGCCACTCGTCTACCGTCCGGGCGCTGGGGCACCGGAACACTTCCTTGGTCTGCCCAATATTCTGATAGTAAGCGACCCCCCAATAGGCGAGACCGTGTTCCGGCGCGAGCATGATTGAGGAGCGAGGATTGGAGGTCCACTGCCCATGATTCGGAATATCTGTGCCCCCCGGCGGAATATAGAACGAATCCTCATTCTCGTCGTAGAATGTCTGCATCCCGATCCCGATCTGGCGAAGATTACTGATGCACTTCGCCATCTTCCCCTCCTCCTTGACTCCGGCAAGTGCCGGCAGCAGCAGCGATGCGAGGATCGCAATTATCGCGATCACCACCAGCAGTTCGATTAGGGTGAAACCGTCGTGATTCCGAAATCGTCCAGAGGGCCGCAGGCGATTATCCCCGTTCGTTGCGTTCGGTGGATACTGTCCAGAGTGGTCGGAGCTGTTCATGGTTGGCTGATCGTTTTAATCTGCGATTAGGAGATTACGAACACACCATCCGTGTCACAAGTTACGGTCTGCCGCGGAGTGTTAAGAGCAGGTGTCAACGCACATCACGCTGTGCAAAAGACGTCAGATTGGAGTAATTGAAACGTCAGCATCGTTAGTTCGAACTGAAGCAACAAAGCTCCGAGTCGATCGAACATTCTGATTCAATCACAGAGCAATCATTCTCCGGAACCTCTCATGAAAACACCTCGAACCAGCAGTTCTTCATTCCGTCGGCACCGCACAACAGTCGCTCTATTGATTGCGCTTCTTCTCGGAAATGCGGCATGCGAAAGGAAGGCCTCAGTCGCTTCAACTAATTCCAATTCGTCTGCGGAGCAAATCGCCGATGTGCGTGCGAAAGCAGATCAAGGTGACGTGACGGCGCAGGCCAAACTGGGACGAATGCTTCTGGAGGCAAACCACGCTAAACCCGACTACGCCCAATCAGCACTTTGGCTGCGGAAGGCGGCGGAACAAGGTTCGGCCGAAGCGCAGTTTTACCTGGCGGGGTTGTATGAAGCCGGTCGCGGTGTGGAGCGCGATTTCGGTCAATCGGTGCTGTGGAATCTCAAGGCCGCCGACGCCGGCCACGCGGACGCGCAGTATGCGCTGGCCTTGCTTTACGCGACGGGCAAAGGAACACCCAAGGACAAACCAGCCTCCGTGAGGTGGTTCCGCGCGGCGGCGGAACAAGGTCTCGCCGAAGCACAGTTCAATCTCGCGCAGCGGTATCAACACGGACAGGGCGTCGAAACGAATCTGGCGGAGGCTTACATGTGGTTTGCAATCGCGGCGAAAAATGGCCTGCGCGACGCCATCACGGAGAGCAAACCGATCAAGGCTGAACTTGCACCGGACCAGATCCTCCAGGCGGAGAAGTCCGCCGCGGCGTTCGTCCCAAAGCGGGCGTCGTCAACTCCTTGAAATACGAATCAGTAAACGGAGCAGCCGAGGACGAAACGTAACCGCCGCTGGCAAATCAGCGGTTCAAACGAAGGCATCAGCTACATCGAGCTGCATATCCCTCAAAGTCTCCTTCACGCCACCAATCAGTGCCCTAATGTCAGCTTCGAACAAGCGTCCAATGGTTCCAATTCGGAACAAGTTCGCCTGACTGATCTTTCCCGGGTAAATGATGAATCCCCTGTCGCTAAGGCCACGATAGAATTCCTCGAAGGTAAAACCCGGATCATCCGGGCAGTGGAATGAGGTGATGATGTGACTCTGCAATTCAGGCTCGAGATACGTTTCGAATCCGAGGTCACACATCCCAGCGACCAGCACGGCGTGGTTGCGACGATAACGCGCCGCACGCACGGCCACGCCTCCCTCCTGCCCGAGCTCTGAGAGCGCTCGCGCCAGCGCAAGGATCGCGTGAGTGGGCGGCGTGAACCGGAACTGCCCGTTCTTCTCGAAGCCCTTCCACTGGCTCAACAGGTCCAAACTCAAGCTTCGAGCAAATCCCTGACACGCGAGCAGCGCTTCGCGTCGGGCGATGATAAATGAGAATCCGGGGACGCCTTCCAGGCACTTGTTGGGGGATGATACAAGGAAGTCCACGCCTGCTTCTACCATATCAATGGGCACCGCGCCAAACGAACTCATGGCATCGACGACGAACGACCGACGATGCTTCCGGGTGAGCCGTCCCAGCTCAGCGACAGGATTCAAGATCCCGGTGGTGGTCTCGCAGTGAACCGCGGCAACATGAGTGACGGAGGGATCGTCTATCAGCAACTGATCCAAGTCGGCAGGATCGTTCGGGACATTCTCCGGAGTTCGGAGGACGAGGTGCCCGATCCCGGCGACTTGAAGCATCTGCGCCATGCGTTCCCCATACGCGCCATTCGCCAAAACCACGACTTTCCCATCACGTGGAACACATGTCGAAAAAACCGCTTCAACCCCAAAACTTCCACTGCCCTGCATCAGGATCGATTCGTAGCCGTTTTGACGCGAGACTCCGGCGACAGAGAGGAGTTGCTCGCGAACCATCCGAACGGTCTCCCTGAACTCATAGTGCCATGAGCCGGCGTCGTGCAACATGGCCTGCTTGACCGAAAGGCTCGTGGTGAGGGGACCCGGCGTGAACAAAAGTTTGTCGTGCGCCATGGGAATGCTGCGTTCCGGTTTCATAATCGTTGGACGGAGGAATGAAGTTCCGCAGTGCCCAAATCATTACGGGCGGACCTTACAACTCTGTTCTGCGCGCTCGAACAATTTCCCGAGCGCATAGAATGGAGTCCGAAATCCGTCGCGCTCGGGCCCGCGGGAAACTGTCGCCAGAGCATTCAGTCGCACCGGACACCACATCTCCCGCCAACCTGTCTCATTCGCGGCAGTAGGAAACGGAGAGTCGACGGAGTGCCGAGTCACGCAACCCGACGGACAAATCCTTCGAGCAGCGGGCGATAAGAATCCAAATCCGGCGTCTGCATGTCCGGAACTTTTCCCATGTCATCATACCGACGGATGCGGACGGCGAGCTCGAAGTGCGGTTCACTTTCGAACTTCTTCGCTTCCGCATCGGTCATCGGGCCGCCCTGCAATTCCAGGCTGATTTTCGATGCGTCCGAAAGGGAGTCGAAGTAGCCGGCTTCTTTCCAGCAGAGGTACCTTTTGGCCGGAACGTGAAGCCTCCCCGCATCCACAATCTCGTCGCAGAAAAGATCCTTCAGGAGTTTGGCCCCCAGAATCTCGTGCCTCGCATCCACTCCGCGTTCGGCAACGTCCTCGCCAAGGTTGTGGCAGAGATGTCCGTAATCATGAAGCAATGCGGCCGCAATCACGACCGGAGGTTCTCCCGCCTGCTGGGCGAAGGCCGCACACTGAAGGGCGTGCTGAAGTTCCGTAACCGACTCCCCATAGGCCCGGTGTCCGTAAGAGCGGTAGGTGTTGAGAACGTCATTCAATGTTTCAGGTTTCACAGTCGCGATGATGGCCGAGAAGTTGTGGCGGGTCAAAGAAGACGGGGAAACATACGTGTAACAACTTCCATCGCGACGCAGCGGATACGGACATTTCACCGAGGAATTCGCGCAAATGTCACACCGGCCCATTCCCACTTCACGTAGGATGCGCCGAGTGAATGCACTCCTTGGCAATCTCGATCAGGACAGTTTGATTCGATTACTGCGCGAACTGGCCGCGATTCGACGCGAACTGATCGAAGCCGAACAAGTGTCGCGCGAGGTATGGGAGAAGGTTCACCCCAGCCAACGCCGCAGCGCCCGCAATTTGATTCACTACCTCGCGCTCCGCCGCACGGATCTTCGTCCGCTGCAACTCAAGCTGTCCGCCTTCGGACTTTCTTCCCTCGGCCGGAGCGAAGCTCACGTTCTGGCCACAGTCGATGCCGTGCTTCGCGTCCTGCATGCCCTTGTCGAACAGCCGTGGCCGGCTGATTGGACCAATGGACCGGTAACCATTGAAGAAGGTCGCGCGGAACTGAAAGCACGCACGCTGGCCTTGCTCGGTGCGAAGAGTTCCAGCCGATGGGTGCGCATCATGGCCACGATGCCCACCGAGGCCGCCACGAGTCCGCAATTGATCCGACAGCTCCTTGAATCCGGGATGAATTGCATGCGAGTCAATTGCGCCCACGATTCTGCCGCCGTCTGGCAGGCCATGGTCCGGCACCTGCGGAATGCGGAGCGCAAGACAGGAATGCACTGCAAAATTCTGTTTGATCTCGGCGGGCCGAAGTTGAGGACGGGCCCGCTCGCTCCCGGCGAGAACGTGCTCAAACTGCGCCCGACCCGGGACGATCACGGCCGGGTGCTTGAACCAGCCCGCGTCTGGCTCACCCCGGAGGAGCAACCCGAACCACCACCGCACCCCACCGCGGTAGTGATTCCACTTCCGCGATCCTGGCTGCGCTCGTTGAGAACGGACGATTGCGTCACGTTCGAAGACGCGAGAGGTTCAAAACGCGATCTGACCGTGCGATCGAAGAAGGGAGATTCTCATTGGGCGGATTGCGAAAAGACGGCGTATGTGGTGGCCGGAACCCAATTCCGAATCCAGCGGGAAAACAAATCACGCGGGCGCCGCGAATCGGACATCGCCTGTCCGACTGCGTTACCAGAGCGAGAGGAACCCATTCTGTTGCGAGTCGGCGACCGGCTCTTGTTGACTCGAAAACAAACGCCCGGTCGTCCGGCTATCCTCAATAATCGCGGAGGAGTAGAACAACCGGCACGGATCAGTTGCACGGCGCCGGAGGTATTCCAATACCTGAAGGTCGGCGAACGAGTTTGGCTGGATGACGGAAAGATCGGGGGAATCATCCGCGCCGTATCCAACGAACAGATCGACATCGAGATTACCCAGGCCCGCCCCAAAGGTGGAAAGCTGCGGGCAGACAAGGGCATCAATTTCCCGGACAGCACGCTGAAGCTTCCGTCATTGTCGAGGGACGACCTGCGCCATCTCCCCACCGTTGCGCGGCACGCCGATGTGGTCGGCTACTCCTTCGTACAAACGCCACAAGACGTCCACGAACTCCAGCGCCAGCTCGAACGGACCGGCGGTGAGGGGCTCGGAATCATCCTTAAAATCGAAACACGGGCGGCATTCGAACATCTGCCCGAGCTGTTGCTCGCCGCGATGAGAAGTCCGCTGGTGGGCGTGATGATCGCGCGCGGCGATCTCGCCGTGGAGTGCGGCTATGAACGCATGGCAGAGCTTCAGGAGGAGATTCTCTGGGTTTGCGAGGCAGCTCACGTGCCGGTGATCTGGGCGACGCAGGTTTTGGAGAGTCTTTCCCATGCCGGACTCCCGACCCGAGCTGAGGTGACCGATGCCGCCATGGGTGTCCGGGCAGAGTGCGTGATGCTGAATAAAGGCCCGGAGATGATCGCCGCCGTTCGCTCCCTCGATAACATCCTGCGCCGGATGCAGGCTCATCAAAACAAGAAGCAATCCATGCTGCGCTCGCTGGGGATTGCGAGGAACTTCGCCCCCAACCGGTCGAGGACGGTATCCCAGGAAACGTCTTTGCCCGGACCTTCCAGCCGTAGCGTTTCGAACCGAACCACCAGCCAGAGAATCGAAGCGCATTACCCCAATCGGTTCATTAACAGCGCGGCTGCGGTAACTCTCGCCTTCCGAAAGATCGCAGAGGGCAGTTACCAGAAACGAAAATTGTAAGTTGTTCGGAAAACCGCTCTCAACCGAGGCAGCAAACCTCGGTGCTCTTCTCTACGACCGCATTAATTGTCACAATTCGAGGCTCGTCACTGCGCCCGCCGCCGCTTAAAAGCGATTGGCAACTGAATCTCAGACTTCAAACAACACCGTTCACCCACCGTTATGAAATCGCATCCCAAGAGCAAGACGGCTGCATCCATTCGCGAGGCGATCCGAACCGCCGCGCGCGAAGTCAAATCGTTGGACCTCGAAGTCAAGGCAGCGGAGAGCTTCGCCGACCGGTCGAAGCTCAAACTGAAAACCGCGAAGAAGAATTTCAAACTGGCGAAGAAGGCCGCCCGCCGCTTGCGGAAGAAACTGAAGAAAGCGCATCAGAAGCTTGATGCCGCCATGACCAGCGCTCGCGGCGACGCAATCAAATCCAAGTCCGACGACAAGTCCCCTGCCCCAAAGGGTAAGAACGCAGACAAGACGTCGGCGAATCACTCCGGCAGAAACGGCAAACGCCGCCGAGGAAAAACCGTTTCCACGGCACCGAGGCGGCACAGCTCGAATGCATCGGCCCGTAACAGAGCAACCAGCTTGGCCTCCGTCACGCATCTCGATGGAAGCAGTCCAGAGCCAGAGTCACCCACCGGTCCTTCCCCTGATTCGGGCGGTTTGAGCGAACCCACTGCTCGGTAAAACGCAGAATCAAAGCGCCGCAGAACTTTCAATCCGCCACGCACCATTCCTTCCTTACGCAGCCCATCGCACAGCATCATGTTTGAAACCGCGGAACTGGATAGGACTCTTTCAAAACGCGACTACGAGAAACAGCTGCCGGAACTTCGCGCCCGTCTGGTCCAGGCGCAGTTCGCCCTCAAGCAGGCCAAGATCCCGGTCATCATCGTCATCTCTGGCGTGGACGGCGCCGGCAAGGGCGACGTGGTTCATCGATTGAACGAATGGCTGGATCCCCGCGGCGTCGACATTCACGCCTTCTGGCAGGAAACCGAGGAGGAACGCGAACGCCCGTTCTACTGGCACTTCTGGCAGGCGCTGCCGGCGCGCGGCCGGATCGGACTTCTTTTCGGGTCGTGGTACACCGAGCCGGTGACCCGCCGTGTCTACGGCCACATCAAGGACGCTGAACTCGACACCGCCCTCCAGCGCATCGCGTGGTTCGAGGAAATGCTCGCCCACGACGGAGCGCTCATCATCAAGCTTTGGTTTCACCTCTCAAAAAAATCACTCCATGCCCGCCTCAGCAAACTGGAGGAGAAACCGGAAACTCACTGGCGTGTCCTGCCCACCGACTGGGTCCACCATAAACTGTACGACAAGTTTGTCCGCGTGTCCGAACGCGCCCTGCGCGGCACCAACACCGCCCACGCCCCCTGGCGGCTGATCGAATCCACCGATGATCGCTACCGCGATCTGACCGCCGCCCGGCTCATTCTCGAAGCCATCGAGAGCCGGCTCGGGCGCGCCACTGGGACCAAGGTGAAGACGTCGCGACGTCCGCCGACGATTTCCGTCCCTGCCAAATCTGACCGCTCTGTCCTCGACAAAGTCGACCTCGGCTCCGCTCTGACCCGGGACGAATACGAGCGTAAGCTGGACAAATACCAGGCTCGCTTGAACCGGCTGACCTGGGCCGCCGCCGAACTGAAGCTCGCCAGCGTGATGGTCTTCGAGGGATGGGATGCAGCAGGCAAAGGAAGCTGCATCCGCCGCGTCACTGCCGCGATCGATCCCCGGCTCTTCCGAGTCATTCCCATTGCCGCGCCCACCGACGAAGAGCGCGCACATCACTACCTATGGCGCTTCTGGAAGCATCTGCCGCCTGATGGACGAGCCACCCTCTTTGATCGCTCGTGGTACGGTCGCGTGCTGGTCGAACGAGTCGAATCATTCGCCCGGCCCGAGGAATGGTGCCGCGCCTACCACGAGATCAATGATTTCGAAGAGCAACTTGCCGAGCACGGAATTGTAATTTCGAAATTTTGGATTCACATCAGCAAGGACGAACAGCTCCGCCGCTTCAAGGAGCGCGAAGTGGTTCCGTTCAAGCGCCACAAGATCACTCCGGAAGACTGGCGGAACCGCCAGAAATGGGACGCTTACAGCTCCGCAGTCCACGACATGGTCACGCACACCAGCACCAGCTTCGCCCCCTGGACTCTTGTTGCCGGCGAAGACAAAAAGTTCGCCCGCGTCCAGATCCTCAAAGCGCTTTGCACTCGGCTCGAAGCAGCACTTTGAACAGAGGCAACGATCACTCCGCTCCTCCGGGCGATCCGATGCACTCGGCTGGAAGCTTTTCAACTGAACGCTGAGATCTGAATCGGCGAGCAGAGAGAATATTTATCCGACCGATAGCGCTCGAAGGTTCGTCGCCCGCCTGTCACACATCCGCCACGTCACGCTGAAGCGCGGCACTTCCTTCGCGATCGACTCTTTTCCCAACCGTAACCGGTCCGCACTTTGTTCGTCATGCGATGCTGCCAGAACTGGCACGTTCTCAACCGAACCCTCCGGCGTCCGCGCCGGAAACAACTGGAACGCGCTTATGCCAGCCGCACGCAAGATCATGCTGATTCTCGCCGCGAGTTTTCCCGCCCTCACCGCGCCCACCTACGCGCAGGCCGATGACGCCACTCCGACCACCAACGCGGTTCGCCGAACCACGGCTCGACCCGCGATCACGAATGCACGAGCTTCCGTCCCGGTTGCCTCCGCGACAGGGAACATCGCCAAAATTCCTCCGGCACCAGAAGGCGTCACGGACGTGAAGTTCGGCGAGTTCTTCAAGCCCATCGGATCGCGCGGACTGGAGCACTCCGACAAGTTGCGCGCCCTCGACGGAAAACGGGTGCGCATTCTCGGCTACATGGTGAAGCAGTCGCGCCCGATGCCGTGGACATTTTTGCTTTCGCCCGTGCCGGTGACATTGCACGAGACTGAATACGGTTTTGCCGAAGACATGCCGGCGACAGCGCTGCACGTCTTCACGCCACGCAATGCGACGCCAATCGTGCCATTCACGCCAGGGCTGATGTTGCTGACCGGCACACTGAGCGTGGGCAATCGCGAGGAACCCGACGGCCGCGTGTCGACCGTGCGGCTGACGCTGGATCCGCCCACGCCGGAGCAGCGTGCGGCGATGATGCCGACGGCCCGCGCCACTCAAACCATTTCCACCAACGCCGTACTCCGTTGAGTCACGGACGACGTTGGTCGGGAGCTCACTGGAGCCTTCCAGTCGTCAGATCCCAAACAACCAAAAAGAAAGGTCCATCGTATGCCATCCTTAAGACAACACGCGGCGCAGGCCGTCTGCGTCGCCGGCCTCGCGGTCTCGACACTGACTGTGCCGACATTCGTTCAGGCAGCGCCAGTCATCTCGCGGCTCACCCCTCCGAGCGCGCTCTTTACCTTCAACGATCCAAACGGTCCCTACACCGCGCGGTTCCTGCCGGATCAACGTTTCGATCTGCAAATCACCGTGAAGCCCGACGCCGACCAGACCATCACGAGCGCAGAGTTCTTCGTGAATGGCCGCAAGGTCAACAAACCCGTGGCACTGGCACCCGCGACCGCCTCCGGTCTGCCTTCGAACACCGTGGTGATGACGATCCGCGCCTATGCGAATGACAATCCGGGCGTTCACACTGTTTTCGTCCGAGCCAAACAGAGCGATGGGCAACACGCCACCGCCCGCGGGAATTTTGAGATCGTAAAAATGCACAATGCGGACTTGGGCAAGGACGACTACGACAAAGGAGGCAACGGCGGACGTCGTCGCGCGAAGAACATCATCTATCTGATTGGCGACGGCATGGGCATCGCCCACCGAACAGCCGCTCGTTTGATGCTGCACGGGGCAGCCCAGGGCAAGGCCAACGCGCCGCTGGCGATGGATACATTTCCGTTCACCGGCTTGGTTGCAACACATTCGCTGAACTCGATCGTCACCGATTCGTCCCCCGGTGCCGCGTGCTACGCGAACGGCAACAAGTCGAACAACAACCAGCAAGGTGTCTTCCCGGACGACACGACGGACAATTTCGACAACCCGCGCGTTGAGTTGATCGGCGAATATCTCTGGCGCAAACAAGGCCGTACACTCGGCATCGTGACGACGTCGGATGTGTTTGATGCGACCCCCGGAGCTTTCGGCACGCACACGGCGAACCGTGGTGCCGGCACGGGCATCGTGGACCAGTACCTTGACGAAGCCGTCGCGAAGGGTGGCTTGCGCGTGTTGATGGGCGGCGGACGCAAGTGGTTCCTGCCGCAGGGCACGCCGGGATCAGCCCGCGCGTTGAACAGCGATTACGTGCTGCCTGCCGACCTGTCCAGTGGCTGGAACGTGCCGGCGGGAGAGATCGATCCGCAGCGCGATGTCATTGCGGATTTTGAGAACTCCGGCTTCGAGTATGTGTATGACACCGCCAGTCTCGGCGAAGTGGGAAAGAAGACTGACCGACTGCTCGGCCTGTTCTCCTTCTCGAACATGAACGTGGCCAAAGACAAGATCGACAAGCGCCGCAATCCGGCGGCGGCGGGCGTCGTGGATGACTTCGGTTTCCCCGACCAGCCGATGCTTGACGAGATGACCGCCAAGGCGCTCGACGTGCTCAGCCGCAACAAGCGCGGCTTCACACTCATGGTTGAGGCGGCGTCCATCGACAAGCAGGCCCACAACATGGACACCGAACGATGGATCCTCGACACCATCGAGTTCGATCGCGCGATCGCCGTGTGCAAGAAGTTCGCGGAAAAGAACGGCGATACCCTCGTCATCGTCACGGCAGATCACGAGTGCGCCGGCATCAACATCATTGGCGGTTCCCGCGTGACGAATGCGGATCTCCAAACACGCGCGGCTGGCAACACAAACGGGCCTCTGGCGCTGCGCGATCAAGTGGTGGGCATTTATGAGGGAGCCGGATTCCCATTTTATCCGACGGCAAACGACGGCTATCCGACCACCACTGACGTGGATTTCAAGATGCTGATTGGCTACGCGGGCAACTCGGATCGTTACGAGGACTGGCTGACCAATCCGTTGCCGCTGCGCGACAGCCAGCAGCCATTCAACAATGTCGCTCCATTGAGCACCTATCCGACCGGCCCTCTGAATCGTGATGTGGCGGGAGGATTCGGGATCACCGGCCAGGTGCCCGGTGGATCTGCCGTCCACACCGGGTCGGACATTCCTGTGTCCGCCTACGGCATCGGCTCCTCGATGTTCAGCGGGGTGATGGACAACACCGACGTGTTCTTCAAGGCGATGCAGGCCGCGCTCGGCGGCACGCGCATCCGCCCCGAAGCCCTTTGGTAAGCGCTTTTTGACAGGAAGCGCCCCACCACAAAACCCGCTCCGGACTCAGACTGGAGCGGGTTTCTCTTTTGCAGCCGGATGCCGCACGATTGGTCGGCACCGGAATCAAGAACGCCGCGTCCTCAACACCGTGGGGAAAGGAAACGCGATTTGGTCTCCCCCCGAAATCAACGCACGACAGTGAAGGACGATTTTTCCGCATTCGGCAACCGAGGTTAACGCCGCGCCGGACGACCGGAGGTTGCGATTACTTGACTCGCTCGATCGGCACCGATTTCATCTCGCTCTGTGAACGTGCGGCAATTTCAACTTCTCCTCCTTTGGGCAACCGGCGTGACGACCATGCGATTTGCGGACGCGCTGTCCGCGCAGTCAGAGTCCGCAGCCATTCACGTGGCGCGCGGTGTATCCAAACCCCGTCCGTGGCCCGGCGGAATTGTTCCCTACGATGTTTCCCAACTGAACACTGCCCAGCAGGAGAAAGTAGCGCTGGCGATGAAGCGCTGGGAGGATACCGGGGCAAATATCCGGTTCGTCCTTCGAAGCAACCAGACTGAACACGTCTTCTTCACCGGGAAGACGGATGCCGGAAACAACGCGAGCCACACTGGCTTCAAGCGCGGAGTGCGGACCGAGATCAATATTACGTCCTTTTGGTGGCGCCAGGCCGAATGGATGCCCGCCCATGAATTGGGCCATGCCCTCGGGTTCCACCACGAACATCAGCGCTGGGATCGTGATGCCCACGTAACCATTCACTACCAGAGCATCAAGGAAGGACGGAGCCACGACTATGACTGGATTCCGCGAACGAACTGGCTCGTTACCAGCACCCCTTACGACGTCCGCTCGATCATGCACTATCGAGTCTGCTGGACATCTGCCTGTGAAACCAACTGCAAGGACGGCCGAGGCGAAAGTCCGTGCGCTGTCATCGATCCGCACGGCACCGAGTTCGATTCGGTCATCGGCCAATGGGACGCCAACGGCATCAGCGCGATCGACGCGGAAGAACTCCGCCTGATCTATGGCGTTCGTGACGATGCCGCGAAATCACGTCAATGACTCTCAGCCCGGTGCCGCCAGCCACGCCCCGCTTGTAGAAAATGGAATTGTGAGACAATTTTTTGGTAGGTCGGTTGAAAAGTAATTCGACGACTGGGCGCCAAGGATTGCCAGCCGCCCGGCAAGTCACCACACTCAGGCCAATGTTCGCTGTCCCCAAATCTCACCTGACTTGCCGCGGTGTCCGTAAACAATAATCACTGACTCACATGCCCAGAATTTTTCGACATCTGCTCCTCGCCATTCTGACGGTCGTCACCGTCAGTAAGTCGACGCGCGCGGAGGTCGCTGTTCCTGGACTGGCTTCCAGCCAGCTCGATCCGGAACTGAAGGGACAGGTACTGATCGAGGAACTGAACTGCGCGGCTTGTCATGCCGGCGACGCATCGCTCAAAGCGCGCTCAAAGAAAGCACCACGGCTGGCGGAAGTCGGTTCGCGAGCGAACCCGGGCTATCTGGAGTCGTTCATTCTCAATCCCCACGCGACCAAGCCCGGCACCACGATGCCGGACGTGCTGTCATCGCTGGGCGCGGCCGAGAAGAAGCAGACAGCAACGGAGCTGACGCACTTCTTGCTGTCGCTGAGGCCGAACGACTTTTCGTTGCAGCCGCCCGATGCCGTGGCGGCGCAGCACGGGAAGCGACTATTTCATTCGCGCGGATGCGCGGCGTGCCATTCGCCTCGCGATGACACGGGAGCGGAGCTGCTCGCCAAGAATTCCGTCCCGCTGGGCGCGCTGGATCGGAAATACAGTTTCAAAAGTCTGGTCGAGTTCCTCCGTCAACCGCACTCCAGCCGGCCCTCGGGCCGAATGCCGGACTTGCGTCTGCCCGGCCGGGAACTCGAACGCATCGCCCATTATCTGCTACAGAACACGCGCGTGCCGGGGAACCTGAACTACACACTGTATCGCGGCGATGTGTGGGAGGGCCTGGCGAGCGACAAAGTCACGGCGGAACGCGCCGGGCAGGTGAAGGATTTCGACCCCGCGCATTTCGGCAAGCTGCCGCAACACACGGCACTGGTGTACGAGGGATGGCTCAAGGTGGAAATCCAGGGCACTTACAGATTCTTCCTCACGCTGAACGGGGGCTCGCTCGAAATCGGCGGCCGGACGGCGGCAAAGGAGGCCCCGAGCGACCGGCGCGGGGTGAAGTCACTGGAGGCCGTGGTGGAGCTCGATGAAGAACCGCAGCCGTTGCGGTTTACCTATTTCCACACCGGACGTGAAGCGAAGCTGAAGTTGGAAGTGGAGGGGCCGGGTCTGCCGAGAGGGCCGATTCCCGCGGACATGATCTCGGTTTCCAAGGAGCCGATTCCGGCGTTCGAGCCGCTCAAAGTCGATGCCGGACTCGCCGCGCGTGGCCGCGAACGATTCGGACAACTCGGCTGCGCGAATTGCCACGACGACATCAAGGTCCCGGCCAAGTCCGGCATTGCACTGGCGAAGCTCGATACCAGCCGTGGATGCTTGAGCGAAGTCAGCGGGCCGTGGCCGCGCTTCGATTTGAATGCGGAACAACGCGGTTGGATCACGAAGGCGCTGCCTCGCACCGAACAGCCGCAACTCGACGACCAGCAGCGGCTCAACAAGACGCTCGTCACGTTCAACTGCATCGCCTGTCACGAGCGCGCCGGGGTCGGAGGAATCGCGCCCGAGCGCAACGCGCTCTTCACCAGCACGCAGCCGTCGCTCGGCGATCAAGGGCGCTTGCCGCCGCCGCTGACGCACGTCGGTGCGAAGCTGACGACCAACTGGCTCGCCGACGTGCTGCTGCGCGGGAAGCGCCAGCGCGATTACGTGGACGCCGCCATGCCGCAGTTTGGCGAGGCGAACGTCGGCCATCTCGTGGAACTGTTCAGCAAGCTCGACGCACTGGAACCGGCGAGCATTCCCAAAGTGGCGAACGCGCAGGAATCCAAGAAGGCCGGGCACGAGATGATTGGCGCCACGGGGCTGAGCTGCATCGCCTGCCATGAATTCAACGGACAGAAATCCGGTGAAGTGAGTGCGCTCGATCTCGCGCAGGTGACCAGTCGTCTGAAGAAGAACTGGTTTCACCTTTACCTCCGTCAACCTTCCCGCTTTCACGCGAATGTGATCATGCCCACCTACTGGCCGGACGGCGAGTCCGCGCGCGAAGACATTCTCGGCGGTGACGCGGGACAACAGATCGAGGCGCTCTGGACGTATCTGGAAGACGGACCGCGCGCGAAGAAGCCGGTCGGTTTGTCGCGGCAGTCGAACGAGCTTCGAGTCGGCGACGTCACGGAGATTTGTCGCGGCCAGAGTCCCGTCGGATATCGCGGCATCGGTGTCGGTTATCCCGAGCGCATCAATCTGGCGTTCGATGCCGGTGAGATGGCGCTGCGCCAGCTCTGGAAGGGTGAGTTCGCCAGCGTGGACTCGGGCCATTTTCGCCCGCGCGGGACGGACTCCATTTTGTTTCCTCCGGGCATTCCTTTTCACCGCCTGAAATCCCTCGACGACCACTGGCCCTACAAAGGGAAAGCCAACCATCCATTCCCACAGGACCACGGCTACCAGTTCCGCGGGTATCATCTGGATGCCGCGCGCCGGCCGACGCTGCTCTACCACTACGGCGACATCGCGGTGGAAGATTTCTTCGAGGACGTGCGCGACCGGGACGGCAAGGCTTACTTCAAGCGCACGCTCCGTTTCGATGCGCCAGTCGAGCAAGAGCCATTTTATTTCCGCGCTGCGGCCGGGAAGAAGATTGTCACGCAGTCCGACCGCAGTTTCGGAATCGATAAACTCCAACTGCGCATCACCAGCGACCACAAAGCCGTCGTCCGCGAAGGCGACAATGGCGAGGTGTTGATTCCTCTGACCGTGCAGAAAGGTCGCTCCACTCTCACCTTGGAATACCAATGGTAAACCTGCGTTACATCGTCGCTTCCGCGCTTGTCGTGATGGCTCCGTCGCTCCGCGCCGAGGAAGACCTCGGAGCGATGTGGGGCACCGCCGCAGAGGAGGCGAAGTATTACCCTATCGTCAACATCCCGATCCCTGTCGGGGTGCCGATGAAGCCGGGCAGTTTTGAAGTTCTTCCCGATGGACGGCTCGCGGTGGGCACACGACGCGGCGACATCTATTTCATCAAGGGCGCGTTCGAGACGCCACCGATGCCGGAGTATCACCTGTTCGCCAGCGGTCAGGACGAAATCTTCGCGCTCTCGTGGAAGAACGGCGCGATGACGGCCACCACGTGGGGCGAAGTCACCCGCATCTCCGACACCAACGGCGATGATGTCGCGGATCGCTACGACACGCTGACGAGCAACTGGGGCTATGCCGAGGTACCACGAGTTCGCCTTTGGCTCCAAGCCCGATCCGAACGGCAACATCTGGGTGGCGCTGGGCCTGAGCAGTTCCTACGAGTCGCATAATCTCTTCCGCGGCTGGGCGGTGAAGGTGACGCCGGACGGCAAGATGATTCCCGTGTGCAGCGGGCTGCGCAGCCCGGGCGGCGTGGGCGCGAATGCGGCGGGCGCGATGTTCGTCACCGAGAGTCAGGGGCCGTGGAACGGATGCTGTTCGCTCAAGCATCTCAAGGAAGGCGCCTTCCTCGGACATCCGGCGAGTTACAACTGGTATCCATTCGTGCCCGGCATGAAAGCTCCGGAGGTCGAACCCAAGAGCGATTCGCGCATGGGCGTGGAAAAGAAACGCGTCAAGGAACTCGTGCCGCCGGCAGTGAAATTTCCCTACATCAAAATGGGTCGATCGATCTCGGGCTTCCGGCTCAACCAAACCGGCGGCAAGTTCGGCCCGTTCGAGAATCAACTCTTCCTCGGCGACTACAGCCTGAGCCTGATCGTGCGCGCGACGACCGAGCAGATCAACGGCGTGTGGCAGGGCGCGTGTTATCCCTTCCGCGAAGGACTGGCCACCGGGATCATGAACGTGGAGTTCTCGCCCAAGGGACAACTGTTCGCGGGCGGTTTCACCACCAGCCGGCAATGGCCGGTCCGCGGGACGGAACCCTTCGACATCCAGCGCATTGACTGGAACGGCGTCGTGCCGTTCGAGATCAAAGAGATTAACATCAAGAAGGATGGCTTCCTGATCGCCTTCACCAAGCCCGTTGATCGCCAGGTCGCCGCCAAGACTGAGTCCTACAACATCACCACCTACACCCATGTTTATTCCGCGGGCTACGGCAGTCCCGAGGTGGACCAAACCACGGCGCGCGTGACCCGGGCGGTTCCCTCGGCGGACGGATTGTCCGTGATGGTCCATCTGGAGAAGATCACCGAAGACCATATCCACGATTTCGATCTCAGCCCGATCACGACGCCGGATGGCCAGCGCCTGCTCCACAAGAAGGCTTACTACACGGTGAACGAGATCCCGAAAAACTAGCCCTCTCAGCATCAGCCCATGACACCACGACTCCGCTCTTTCCTCACTTTCCTCGCGCTCGTCTCGGCCTGCGCCGTGGCCCGTGGCGCGACCTATGAGCAATGGCTGACTTACCCCGGCGGCGACGGTCCGGGCAAAGGCAAACGCATCGTGCTCATCGCCGCCGACCAGGAGTATCGCAGCGAAGAATCGATGCCGATGATGGCGAAGGTTCTCAGCACCCATCACGGCTTCGACTGCACCGTGCTCTTCGCGGTGAACGACAAGGGCGAAGTCGATCCAACCATGCCGGTCTATCCCGAGAAAGGTAAGGTGTTCAAAGAGCACCACATTCCCGGTCTCGAACATCTCGCCACGGCCGACCTCGTCATTTTCTTTCCCCGCCTGCTCACGCTGCCGATGGCCGAACGCGAGCTCATCGTGAAGTATGTCGATTCAGGCAGGCCCATTATCTCCATCCGGACCGGTAACCACGGCTTTCACGCCGCGCTGCCCTACAAGATCAACGGCAAGCAGGTTCGCTGGGGCGAGGATGTGCTCGGCGGTTCGTTCATGAGCCACCACGGCAACTGGCAGGCCGACTCCACGCGCGGAATCATCGTTGCCGAGCAAAAGGATCATCCGATTCTCTCCGGCGTGAGCGACATCTGGGGGAAGTCGGACGTGTACCGCACCTACAAGGAAGGCACGAGCCTGCCGACGAACTGCACCGCGCTGGTTTGGGGCCAGCCGCTCCTGGGACGAAACCACGACGATCCGCCAAATCCCAAACTGGAGCCGCTGCCCGTCGCGTGGTTCAAGCACTGGCAGACCAGCGACGGCAAGAAGGCCCGCGTGTTTCACACCACGATGGGCAGCGCGCACGATCTCCAATCCGCGGGCCTGCGCCGCATGATCATCAACGCCGCCTATTGGGGCATGGGTATGGAATCCGCCATCAGCCCGACACGCAGCGTGGACATCGTCGGCACCTACCAGCCGCGCGAAAGCGGTTTCAACTACCAGAAACTCGGCGTCGTCCCGAAGCCGGTCTCGGCCTACAAGTAGCCGAGCCTCACGGACGACTTGGCGGGACGCGACCGTCGGCAGGGAGAATCCGAATGAAACCATCCCCGGCAGCGACGGTCTGTAGGCGTAGATCTACGGCGCGATTGGACCCTTGACCGAAATTGAATGCCAACCATTCTTTGCTCGTCGGCAAACAACACAACTTGCGATCGTCGCCTTACATCTTGATACTTGAGCCGTTATGCAGCCCATTGAGTTGAAACCAGCCGGGAGCTTTAATCCTGTCGCGGTGCCGCGTCATGTGGTGCAGCAACGCTTTCGCACGCCCAAGAAGAACATCCCGCAAACCACCATCGAGCGCAGTCACATCCTGCAGGTCGTCCGGCATTACGTCGCGGAATACAACCCCGTGCCGCCGATGCCGTCCGACGAACTCAAGCAGCACGCGGACAAACTGGTGGAGCTGATCAAGTGCGACCCGATCTACCGCGACTACATCGGCGTGCTCCTGAACAACGAGATGTGGCGCGAATCGCTGGCGAGCGTGCCTTATGAGCGCCGGTTGCTACTCCTCCCGAAATGTCTGCGCGTCGAAGCAAAGTGCCCCGCGCCGTTTGATGAATTCGGGCTGCTCTGCAAGCAATGCGGTCTCTGCACGATTCAAGATTTGCAGGCCGAGGCCGAGAAGCTCGGTTACGCGGTGCTCGTCGCGGAAGGTTCGGCCATCGTGATGTCGCTCATCCAGACGGGGAAGATCGAAGCGATCGTCGGCGTGAGCTGCCTGCCTGTGCTGGAACGCGCCTTCCCCTACATGGAAGCGGCGGCGATTCCCGGCGTAGCGGTTCCCCTGCTGCAGGACGATTGCATCGACACGACCGTCGATCTCGACTGGGTGTGGGAATACATCCATCTCACGAGCGACGACCAGACGCGGCGGCTCGATCTCACGGCGTTGCGCGATGACGTGGACTTCTGGTTCAGCCCGGCGAGCCTTGACGTGATCATGGGCAACGCCGAAGGCGAAACCGAACGCATCGGCCGCGAATGGCTCATGCGCGCCGGCAAACGCTGGCGACCGTTCCTCGCCGTGTCCGCGTATCAGGCGTTGCGAGAGGACAAGAACAAGCCGCTGCCGGATGACTTGAAGAAGATCGCCGTCGCGGTCGAATGCTTCCACAAGGCGTCGCTCATCCACGACGACATCGAGGACAACGACGCGCTCCGTTACGGCGAGAAGACGCTGCACGAGGAATATGGCGTCGCCATCGCGTTGAACGTCGGCGACCTGCTCATCGGCGAAGGCTACCGACTCATCGCCGCCAGCAAAGTCAGCGCGGAACAGAAGGCGCAAATGATGATGGTGGCCGCCCAAGGCCAGCGGCAGCTTTGCCGAGGTCAGGGCGCTGAGCTCTGCTGGGCGCGTTCGCCGCAGCCGCTCACCAGCGCGCAGGTGCTCGACATTTTCCGCAGCAAGACTGCGCCAGCCTTCGAGGTGGCGCTGCGTCTCGGCGCGCTCTACGCCGGCACCGAAGAGCACGAAGAAGTCTCCGACGTGCTCGCCGAATACAGCGAAGCCCTCGGCATTGCGTATCAGATTCGCGACGACTTGAGCGACCTCGGCGACAGCGGCGAGACGAATGACATCGCCGGACTACGCCCCAGCCTTCTGCTCGCCGTCGCGCACGAGAAGGCGAAGGACGCACAGAAGGAATTGCTCGCGTCGGTCTGGCGTCGGCAACTGCCCGCCGGCACGACCGTGAAGGACATCGAAGGCCTCTACACCACGCTCGGCGCAGAAGACCGCGCGAAGGTGTTGCTCGAAACCTACAAGGAAGAAGGCATCCGCTGCCTCCGTGACTTGGAGAATCCGAATCTCAAAGGATTGCTCCGGCGCGTGCTCGGAAAGATTTTCAACGACGTGGAAATCAAAGGCTGGTGCAAGGAACAGGAGCAGAAGAACGCGGCGGAGAACCACGTTGAAACGCAGATCGCGGCGGCGGTCAGGTGAATCCCGTGCCATCCGGCGCGAGCCGGATCACTTCACCACGAACCGCCGTAACACCCGGTCCCATTGCTCGCCGTGGACGTCGCGGCTGACTTCCGTCCAGATCATCGAATGGGAGTGGTCGATCTTCTTTTGCGTCGGCCATTGGGAGGCCAGTCGCTGCCGGGATTGTTCCTCGGTCCAACCGCGCGCGCTTAGTCGTTTCATCTGTGTCGCCGGCGTACAGGAGGTGCAGACCACTCGGTCGAATTCCTTTTCCGCACCGGTTTCAAACAGGAGCGGAATCACCACGAATGCGGCGGCGCGACCTTCCGTCTCGCAGCGCTTCAGGAAATCGAGCCAGCGCTCACGAATGCGTGGGTGAAGGATTGCTTCGAGCTCGCGGCGTTTGGCGTCATTCGAAAAGACAATCGCGGCCAACGCCTCCCGGCGCAGGGTACCATCTGAAGAGAGGACGTCCGCACCAAACGCGTTGAGGATCTCCCCAAGGGCGGGCTGGCCGGGCGCCACAACCTCGCGGGCAAGCACGTCGGTATCGACGACGGGAATTCCCTTCTCCGCCAACAGCGAAGCCGCTGTGGATTTGCCCATGCCGATGCCGCCCGTTAAGCCAATGCGAATCATGTCGGTGACGACAGGCTACGAAAGCAGGTGCGTTTCGCCACGATAAATTCGGCGGCAAGTGCGGGCCGCGTTAGCCTCAGCGTGCCGTCGGCAGAACGAACACGCCGAGCGTGTAGGGCACGCCAGACGCGGGCGCCGGCGACACCACGGGGAGCATTACGGGTGTCAGGGCGAAGGCGGGCACCGGGCGGGCCGGAACCGGCGGTTGTTCGAAGACCGGCCAAAGCGGGCCTTTTGGTGGGATGGCGGACTTGGCCACGGCGACCGTGGAGGGTTTCGGCGTCGGTGTGGTCGCCGGTTTTCGAAGGGTGGTCGAGGCAATGGCGGTTTCGGTCCGTCGCGTCGGCGTCGTGGCCCGCAAGGCGACATAACGACGGGCACGCTCGGTGATGACACGGTTTACGCGGGACGTTTTGAAGCCAATGCGATGGTAGTAGGTGGGACCGGCGTTCCACATGACGTAGATGTCGAAGTCCGAGGCGGCGCGCCCAGTGCGTTGCTGAAACCAGGTGGTCAATTCCTCCAAATGCATGGCCGCGACTGCCGTGGACACCTTGGTGTTCCGGAACGCCCGGGAGCCGCTGTAGTGCGACCAGACGTGCGGCATGATTTGGAACCGGCTGACCTCGCCCGCGCGGCCGACGGCGGCATCGTTGTCGCCGGATTCGATGAGACTCAGAGCATCCAGACGGGAAAGCTCCGCCTTCGCACCAGCCGCAGTTAATAGAAACGCCAGGATATAGTTTTGCATACGAACATGTCGATCGACTCGGTAAACCCGTCTGAACCCGTCTTGTCCGTAAGAACTACCCCGCAAACATCCCGTTTGGGACCGAGCAAACGAGGAGCCTGCCTGCCAGTTCACCGCCCTACAACTTCTTTTTTCCGCAATTTGGTCCGTAAAACAGGCCTCCGTAGCGGACAGTATGAGCCCGTAATCCAGGCGCATTCGCTCTTCCCGCTTGATAAATAGAGTCGGGCTGGACGGAATGTCCGGACTCATGAGCACCGACCTCTTTCGCCAGCCCCTCCGAGGCATCATTCCTCCCGTCATCACCCCTCTCTCGGACCGGGACACGCTGGACCGCGCGGCGTTGGAAAGGGTGTTGGAACACATGCTGGCGGGAGGCGTGAAAGGATTGTTCGTACTGGGGACCACCGGCGAAGGTCCGAGCCTGAGCTACCGCCTGCGCCGGGAAGTCATCGAGATGGCCTGCAAAGTCGTCAATCACCGCGTGCCCGTGCTGGTGGGGATCACGGATACGGCCTTCGTGGAATCCGTCAGCGTCGCCAAGGCGGCGGCGGATGCGGGCGCCGAGGCGGTCGTGCTCGCGCCGCCCTATTACCTGCCGGAAGGCCAGCCGGAACTGCGTGATTACCTCGACCACCTCCTGCCGGAACTTCCCCTGCCCTTGTTCCTCTACAACATGCCGTCGCTCACCAAGGTTTCGTACGAGTTCGACATCGTGAAATGGGCCATGCAACAGCCCCGCATCGTCGGCATGAAGGACAGCTCGGGCAACATGGGCTATTTCAACCGTCTTTTGGAACTGCGCAGCCAGCGTCCCGATTGGACCATGGTCACCGGACCAGAGGAGCTGCTCGCGGAAACTGTCCTGCTCGGCGGTCACGGTGGAGTGAACGGTGGCGCGAACGTCTTCCCGAAGCTTTACGTGAATCTTCACGCGGCGGCCGAGGCGGGCGACCTCAAGCGCACGCGCGAGCTCCATTCCCTCGTCATCGCCTTGGCCAGCAGGCTCTACAGCATTGGCCGCCATTCTTCGGCGGTGATTAAAGGAATCAAATGCGCCGCGTCCTGCCTCGGGCTGGCTGGTGATTTCATGGCAGAACCGTTTCGCCGCTTCCGCGAGCCCGAACGCAAGATTGTGCAAGCGGCCGTGGCGGAACTTCAGGCAGCGCTCGGGCCATTGGCAAAATAGCGGGCCGTTCCCGCCAAAAAAGAAGGACGATTCATTGCTGAATCGCCCTTCGCGTAAGTTGGTTCCCGACGCGCGTTACATGTGCGCGATGATATTGTCGCCGAACTCGGAGCACTTAACCTCTGTCGCACCTTCCATCAAGCGGGCAAAGTCATAGGTGACCTTTTTGGACGCGATGGCGCCATTGAGGCCCTTGATGATCAAGTCCGCGACTTCGGTCCAGCCGAGGTAACGGAACATCATTTCGCCGGACAGCACGACGGAGCCGGGGTTGACCTTGTCGAGGTTCGCATACTTCGGCGCGGTGCCGTGCGTGGCTTCGAAGATGGCGTGACCGCTCACGTAGTTGATGTTGCCACCGGGCGCGATGCCGATCCCGCCGACCTGCGCGGCGAGCGCGTCGCTGAGATAATCGCCGTTAAGGTTCAGCGTCGCGATGACATCGAAATCCTCCGGGCGAGTCAACACCTGCTGGAGCGTAATGTCGGCGATCGCGTCCTTGACGAGAATAGCCCCACCCTTGAGCGCGGCCTTCTGCTCGTCGTTCGCGGCGGCCTCACCCTTTTCCTTCTTGGTGCGTTCCCACTTGGCCCAGGTGTAGACCTTGTCGCCGAAGATGCGTTCCGCCGCCTGGTAAGCCCAGTCACGGAAGGCGCCTTCCGTGAACTTCATGATGTTGCCCTTGTGCACGATGGTGACGCTCTTGCGCTTCTCGCGGATGGCATATTCGATCGCGGACTTCACAAGTCGGATGGTGCCCATGTTGGAGACGGGCTTGATGCCAACGCCGACTTGAATCGGGATATGCGACGCATCGTGGTCCGGCGCGGCGAGCTTCATGTAGTCCGCCATCGCCTCCTTCGTGCCGAAGCGGATTTTTTTGAAATCCTTCGGGAATTCCTTCGCGATGAAATCGAGCACCTTCTGCGCTTCCGGCGTGCCGCCGGCGTATTCGATGCCGGCGTAGATGTCCTCCGTGTTTTCGCGGAAGATGACCATCTCGACCTTTTCGGGATGCTTCACGGGCGACGGGACGCCGGTGAAGTATTGCACGGGACGCAGGCAGACGTAGAGGTCGAGCATCTGGCGCAGAGCGACGTTCAGGGAGCGGATACCGCCACCGACAGGCGTGGTGAGCGGGCCTTTGATACCGACGAGGTATTCCTTGAACGCCTCCACCGTGTCATCCGGCAACCAGTTATTGAACTTCGTGAACGCCGTCTCGCCCGCGAACACTTCGAACCAGGAAATCTTGCGCTTGCCGCCATAGGCCTTTTGCACTGCAGCATCGAACACGCGCTGGCTGGCCGCCCAGATATCCGGGCCAGTGCCGTCGCCGCGGATGAACGGCAGAATCGGATTTTCAGGGACGGTGAGTTTGCCACCAGCAATGGTGATTTTGCCGCCGGCAGGAGGAGTAATGTCTTTGTAGGGCATGGAGAGTTCAGGATGTTGTTGAAGTCAGATTGAGCGCACTGTTCAGTTCGAAGTCATAACGAAAGCGTGGCTGGTTGTAACGAACAGGACGGAGCGGGGCAAGCGGATTGAAAAGAAAACCGGGCTGAGACGCGAATCTCAGCCCGGTGAAAGAAACCTAGTAAGGCTTAGTACTTCCGCTCAGGCAAATGTCGCGCGCGCCATCTGGTGAGCCTCACGCCATTCGTCAATCGCGCGGCGAAGGTTCTCCGCTGCTTCCTCGAAGTCGCGCTTGAGCTGGGCCATCTTTTCCTTCGATGCCTCGATCTTCTTCTCCGTTGCCCGCGAGTACTCGGCCTTGCACTGCTCCCAGCTCTGGGCGGCCTGCTGCAAGCGCTGCTTCGCCACTTCCAAAATGTGCTGGGTCGATTCGCGTTCCTTGGAGGGGCGCTTGGCAATGGCCTCTTCCAATTGAATCTGTTGCTCGGCGATTTCGGCGAGGAGGATCTTCTCGTCCGGCACCCGGCGCAGGTTGCTGGTAAGCCCGATCTTGCTCATGGTCCAGATCGCCCACTTCGTCGGATCAAATTGCCAGGGCTTCACGCCGTTGCGGTAGTCGTGCTGAAACTCATGATGGTAGTTGTGGTAGCCTTCGCCGAACGTGCAAAGCGCCATAATCCAGCTGTCACGCGCGCTGCAGCGGCTCGAATACGGGCGCTTGCCGATCATGTGGCAGAAGGAGTTGATGCAGAACGTGGAGTGCTGAACAAGCACGACACGAAGAACACTGCCGATGAGCAACGCACCCAGCGCGGATTGCCAACCGCCCCACAGCCAGCCGATGGCGGGAACGACGACAAGGTTCATGATCGCGCCAATCACCGGGAAGTAGCGGTGCTGGAACGTAACCATCTTATCCGAAAGGAGGTCGGGCACGTTGTCCATGGGCGGCACCGGACGAAGCTTGAACAGCAGCCATCCGACGTGAGCGTGGAAAAAGCCCTTCGAGATGTCATACGGATCGTCGTCGTGGTCGACAAACTTGTGGTGGCGACGATGGTCAGCAGACCATTCGAGGGCGGAACCTTCAAAAGCCGAAGCGCCGAAGAGCAGGACCCAGACTTTCACCGGCCACTTGGCTTTGAAAGCCATGTGGGAGAAAAGGCGGTGATATCCCAAGGTGATGCTCATGGATGACGCGGCAAAAAGCGCCAGGAAGAGCACGACTTGGAACCAGTCCAACCCGAAATGCCAGAGGTAGACGGGGAGCGCCGTTAACGAAACGAACAGCGTGATGATTAGGAAAAGGCTTGTGGGCCAATTGATTCGGTGAAACGGGATTCGTGACATAATCTATTCTAGCTTGCTCCCCCATTCCGGCGCGCTTTCGCCCGGTCGCGGGGACGCGATACAAGTAGCGATTGCCGGGCCAAAAGCAATAGGAATTCCCCGCGTTACCGGCGCAAATGCCTCTCGCGCCATGACTCCCACACGCCAATAAATGTTCCAGAGTCCTACTTTGATTTGCCCGGTCGCGTTAAAAGCCCGCGGCTGCGCATCCAATCCCCGGCTCGATCTGGCCAGGTCGTCACAAAATGCTCCGTTCGACGCAATCCATAACCGTGGCCACCGGTCGGATACGCGTGAAGTTCCGACGGCACTCCCGCTTGTTTGAGCGCCATATAGTAAAGGACCGCATTCTCGACGCGCACCGGGTCATCCTGCGTCATCGCGAGAAACGTGGGAGGATAATTGGTCGTCACCTGAACTTCCGGAGCCACCTTGTCTCCTTGATCCTTCAGCACCAGATAGCCGGGATGGATGATGATGTTGAAATCAGGCCGCGCGCTCAGAGCATCGGCCCCATCAACGACGGGATACGTCCGTTCGGTCGCACTGCTCAACGCCGCCACCAGATGCCCTCCGGCTGAAAACCCGACGGCGCCAATGCGCTTGGGATCAATGCCGAAACCGTTCGAGTGCAATCGCAGAATCCCCATCGCCCGTTGTGCATCCTGCAACGGCGCGGCATGACGCGGAAGCCCGGCACGAACAGGAACCCGGTACTTCAACAACACCGCCGTAACACCGATCGAGTTAAGCCATTCGCAAACCTCCGTTCCCTCAAGATCCAGTGCGAGGATGTGATATCCACCGCCGGGAACAACAAGCACGGTCGTACCGGTATCCTTTCGTTTCGGTGCGGGGTAGATCGCAAGGGTTGGTTTGGAAACATTGCCCAGGCGAATCACTCGCTTGCCGGCGACCAGATTGTCGCCCGGCTTCGTCGTGTCTTTTTCTTCGCCGATGTCGCCCTTCTCACCGGGCGCGTTGGACGGCCACAAATCAATGACCTGACTCGGCTTCGCAGCAAACGCCGAATCGACAGCCAGCAACACAACACCGAGAATTAGAGCGGTCACCGAATGATAAAGTTTCATGACAGGTTCGAGTCGGGTGATGCTGGAGGATTCGGTCAAGGATTCACGCGCTTGTCGCCGACGATGGCCGAAAGTTGATCTTCAATCGCCTCTGCCCAGATCTCATACCCCTTCTTCGACAGGTGAAGATAATCCGGCATCAACGAACGCGGCATGGTGCCGTCGTCGTTCAAATACTGATGCCCGAAATCCACCCAAATCACGTTCTTGCCGTCCGCCTGACGACGAATGACCTGGTTGATCATGGCGAGCTTTCCGCGCTGGGCCGAGAAGTTCTCGCTGCGCGGGAAGATCGCAAGGAGAAGAATCTTCGTGTTCGGCAATTTCTCGCGCAGGTTCTTGACGATGGACACGATGCCATCGGCGATTTGCTCCGGCGTGTTGTCTTCGCCGTTGGAGTTGTTCGTCCCGATCATCAACACAGCGGCCTTCGGTTTCAGACCATCGATGTTTCCGTTCGCCAGGCGCCAAAGAACGTGCTGCGTTCGGTCGCCACCAATGCCGAGATTCACCGCATTCCGATGGGCGTAATACTTCGACCACACGTCCCTGCCCTCCCCTTCCCATCCTTGAGTAATCGAATCGCCAATGAAGATGACCTGAGCCTTCTCACCAGCCTCGGCAGCCCGGGCATTCAGGATCTTCTGTCTGTCTTTCCAACCGGAATCGGTCCGGGGCGCAGCCTCGTTCGCGGAATGGGCGAACCCAGTCAATGGCAGGACAGTTGAAGCGACAACGATGAGGAGAGACAACATGCAGGTGGATTTCATGATTCGGAGACTGCCGAAGGTGGTAATTTTTGCAAGAGCCGGAACAGTCAACACCCAGTCGCGCGCTCGGCGCTTAAGCCAACAGCTCGACGACTCGCTTTCGCGCCGCGGTCAAACCCTTATACCCGGCCACATCCTCCGACATGGTTTCCAACGCTCGCCGCATTCCAAGTCGCGCGGAGTGATCCGCAATGACATTCGCCAACGGAAATACCTCCACCCGGATGGCGAACAAAATCCCGCCAGATTTCTGCAATGCAACCAGAGCCTGACGCTCCACCCGCAACCAGACTCCAGCCAACTTGACCGTGCTTTCCAATCGCGGAAGGCCACGCGACGGATGATGATTCAGCTCCGGACTCGCACTGAGCCCCCAATTCTCCCGGCACCATGCCACTCCGGGCGCCATGCGATGAAGAAACTTTGAAATGGATCCGCCCAACTCCGCATTCAATGTCGGGACCGGCCCGTGAATCTCCGCGAGAGGGCGACCAATCTTCTCCTCCAGATTCCACGACGAGGGGAAGCACACGCATGCTGCAACCATCCGAAAATCGCGAGCGGCATCGGGACGGAGAAAAACAACATCGGGCTCCAATCGGTGACCGAACTCTCTCAAGATCCGTTCTGGAGATTCTGAATCGCTCTGGCCATCCAGCGGCGGAATCAAATCCAAATCCCGGAGATGTCCAAACGCCTCTTCGACGCTCTCGCGCGCCTCCGGGAGATAAGCGGCATACCGAAGAGGTTCCGTTCGCAGCCAGCATTCGCGCTCGGCCAGCACAGCGTCTGCGTTCGCGGATCGTTTGAAATACTCGCGCACCGTCATTCGCCGCATCCGCATCTGGAACTGGTAGTCGACATCCGGAAACAAACCGGCGAAACACGATTCGTCACCGGCCGAAGACCCCGCGCGTTCGGAGATGTTCATAGGTCAGGACGCTCTGAACGTAACGGTACAGCGCACGCCAAAACGCACATTCGATGCTTTGCGGAAATATTCTCTAATCTCTTTCAGGTGACCGCCGATAGAATGGGCAGGCTTTGGCGAGCTAGGCATA
Organism: Verrucomicrobiota bacterium; assembly: GCA_016713365.1. Classification (GTDB taxonomy): domain Bacteria; phylum Verrucomicrobiota; class Verrucomicrobiia; order Limisphaerales; family JADJPG01; genus JADJPG01. The sequence continues at coordinate 80,136 of JADJPG010000023.1, forward strand.
TGGCAACAATTGCGCAGCAATCCAGAATAGAACAACTCGATACTTTCGTCCTCGAATCGATCAAGGATCTGTTTGCGACGATGCTTAACTGGACGCCCGTGCCGGGAGGTCACAGCCGCGATTTCGAACCGCACCCATTCGAGCTCAACGAAGTCAACGGCTGCATTGGCTTCGGCGGTGCGATGACCGGAAGCATTTTCCTCTCTTGCCCCGAATCCCTGACGATGGCCATGGCTCGGACAATTCTTGGTCACGATTATCCTCACGGATCCCGCGAACTTTCCGACGTCGTTGGCGAACTGACCAACATGCTGGCGGGCGGCTGCAAGTCCCGCCTATGCGACCACGACTGTCCCGTTGTCATGTCCATTCCCAATGTTATTCGAGGCAAACTCATCCGGGCGGCGAGCAAGGATGTCAAATTCATGCTACAGCACGAATTCGCACTGCCGATAATCGGGGAAAGTTTCAAAGTGATAACGCTCGGCAAATTTGAATAAGGAAATAAAGGAGAGCATGCACTTCGTTTGTGATTTCACTCAAAAGGCGGTCGTAGCGGTTTACGACACGATGCTCAACCTGAAGGTCGAGCCAGTGAGCCATAGCGAGGGCGCCGCCATACCTCAGGGCGGCCTCGTCGGGATGGTCGGCAGCGTCAGCTTCGCCGGAAAGATTACGGGCGCACTCTACATGACTTACAACGAGTCGCTCGCCTGCAAGCTCACGGAACGCCTCATCGGTGCCAAACCGAAAAGCTGGTCCGAACCGGAAGTCACCGATCTCATCGGCGAAATCACAAACATGGTCAGCGGCGACATGAAACGCCGCACCGCCGAGCTGGGCTACAATGGACTGCTGGCCCCACCGTTGATCATGCAAGGCGACAACATTGTGGTGGAATCCAAAGATGCTCCCATTTCCGCCGACAACATTTTCCGAATCCCTGAGTTGAACGAAGAACTGCGGGTGCGGGTCTTCGCCAAGCTGGAACCATAAGTCATTATGCCCAAGAAAATCCTCTCCATCGACGACTCCCGCATGGTCCACATGGTCGTCACCAAAACCCTGAAGTCCCTCGACGTCGAAGTCATCACCGCCGTCAACGGCCAGGAAGGCATCGAAAAAGCCGAAAAGGAAAAGCCCGACCTCATTCTCCTCGACGCCACCATGCCCGTCATGGACGGCATCGAAGCGCTCGCCGCTCTGAAGGCGAATCCAGCCACCAAGGACATTCCGGTGGTGATGCTGAGCGCCGATTCGGGCAAAGACAACGTGGAGCGCGCCACTCAACTCGGCGCACTGAGGTTTATCGCAAAACCGTTCACTGGCGACGCCCTCGTGGCTGGTCTCAGTGCCTACATCGATTTAGGTCAGAAGGCAGCTTAAGCAGCTCGTTCGACCCGGTCGGAGCCCATCAACTCCGTCCGACATGTTTCAGAACAAAAGAGCGGTGGAAGTAGCTTCCACCGCTCTTTCGCTTTTTTCTAAATCGATACGACAACGCGATTCATCCAGCTGAATGCCGCGTGAAGGCGCCGGATTCCCATTCGTTCTCCTGCCGGCCGACTATGAGCTTCATCCCCGCCTTCTCATATGCCCCTCGCACTTCAGCAAACTGCGTCCGGAGAATGCCCGCGAGCACCAGCACTCCATCCGGGGCCAGCCGATTGAGAATTCGCTCCCGTTCCGCCAGCAGCAAATCATAGATCAAATTCGCGCAAACCAGGTCGTAACGCTGCCGCGACTGGTGCGGGAGCTTTGTCAGGTCACCGCGGAAGATCTTCATTCGATGGCCCACGCGGTTCCGCACTGCATTGCCTTTCGAAATCCGCACGCAGTCCGGATCAAAATCAAAAGCGTCAATCCGTCGAATGCCCAGCTTCGCCGCGGCAATCGGAAGAATTCCCGAGCCTGTCCCGATATCGAGAAACGACCCGCAGCGATCCGTCTTCGCCGCGGCAACCACTTGCTGGAGACAGAAACGTGTCGTGGGATGCTGCCCGGTTCCGAAACTCAACCCGGGATCCAACACCACCACCGCCTGTCCGGGTTTCGGCTTCCGCTTCACCCAGCTAGGTTTCACCAGCAATGCGCTGCCGATTGAGATCGGTTTGAAATGTCGCTTCCACGATTCCGCCCAATCCTCCCGCCGCACCTTCTCCGCCGTGACCGAGCCCTTGCCAAGCGTCAGTCCACTGCTGCGTATCCGTTTCAGACCCGCCTCCAGTTGGGACTTGGTGGTCGCGTTCCAGTCCGCCGTTCGCTCCAAATAAATGGAGGCCGTGACCGTTCCCAGCTCGATGTCGTGGTAGCTCGATCCCGGCTGACCGAACAATTCCAGCAACACTTCCGAGACCGCCTCCTCTGCTTCGAGCGAGCTCGGAATCGACAGCTTCAATAACGCAGACTTGTTCGTCGTCTTCATGCGAGGTCGCGCCAGGGGGCGAAGTTCAGCAGAGTCACTTCCGTCTTGTGCGCGTGACGCTCCACCTGCGTGACACTCGCGTAATCAATTTCGAACGAAGCCATCTTCGGCAGCGGCAAGTCGAGCAGGATGGAAAGCATCATGCGAATCACTCCGCCATGACATACAATCGCCACGCTTTTTCCCGCATGTTCCTCAACGATGCGGCGAAGCGGCGGCTCCACGCGCGCCCGAAACGTCGCGCCCGTCTCCGCCTCGGCAATGGCGCCGCGTTCAATCCGGTCAAGCCAGTCGAACGCGCTCACCTGGTGCTTCGCGTGAACCTCTTCCCAGCTGAGCCCGGTCCACACGCCGAAGTCGACCTCCCGAAACCCGGCGACGTCGACAGCCGCACGCGGGCAATGACTCGCCAGCGGCGCCAGCGTTTGTTGCGCGCGCTTCATTGGACTGGCGTAAATCACATCGACTGGCCGGCGACGCAGAAACTCCGCCGTCGCCTTTGCCTGCTGGTGTCCGAGCGCCGACAAATTCATGTCGATGCGGCCGCCAAAGATTCGATGATACTTCTCCTCGACCTCGCCGTGCCGAACCAAAAACAACCTCGTGGGGAAAACCATATCAACTCAACGCCGCCTGTTGCATCGCCAGCAGTTTCTGAATCCCGCTCTTGCCCAGCGCCAGCATCGCGGCCAACTGCGCCTCGCTGAACGTCGACTCTTCACCGCTCCCCTGCAGCTCGATGAACTGGCCCGCAGCGTTCATCACCAGATTCATGTCGACCGCGGCAGCGACGTCCTCCGTATAGCACAGATCGAGCATCGCCTGTCCGCCCACGATCCCAACGCTCGCCGCAGCCACCGGGTGCAACAGCGGGCTCGCCGTCAGCTTTCCATCGGCAATCAGTTTCTTGATTGCCAGCCCTAGCGCGACGAACGCGCCGGTAATTGCCGCCGTGCGCGTCCCGCCGTCTGCCTGCAGCACATCGCAGTCGATCCAAATCGTCCGCGGCCCGAGCTTCTCCAAATCAATGCCCGCGCGAAGAGAACGCCCGATCAATCGCTGAATTTCCTGCGAACGCCCATCGATCTTCCCCTTCGAAATGTCGCGCTGTTTCCGTTGCTGCGTGGAGTACGGCAGCATCGAATACTCCGCCGTGATCCATCCGCCCACCACGCCTTGCTCCTTCATCCAGCGCGGGACACTTTCCTCGACGGTCACGCCACAAATCACCCGCGTCTGACCCCATTCAATCAGCGTCGAACCCGTCGCATTCGGAGCGATGTGATTCTGGAAACGGACAGGGCGAAGTTGGTCATTCAACCGTCCGTCGGCACGAGGTCCGGCGGCGGGCACAGAGGTGGAGTCAGCGGTCATATTGTGAAAATCATCGTAGGAGGGCCACCGGCAAACATCAAAGGCAAAGCGCAGCGGCAGGCTTTCAACAGCTGCGCCGAGCCTCAGCCGCGCTTGTTCGATTCGATGTCGGCGAACAGGCTTTCCAGATTGTTCAACGGCGCGTCCTTTCGCGGGGTGGGATTCAAAACGTGCCGCAGAAACTGAATCGCTTCGGGAATGTTTCGGACGCTCTTCGGCAGGGACGCCCCCGAGGCGTTCGGGTGGCCTCCACCTTGAAACTTCTCCGCGACCTTCAACGCGTCGCCATTCCGGCTCCGGAAGCTCGCGATGACCGCGCCATTCGGCCGCCGGAACAACGTCACCAGCACGTTGTAGGGCGTGATCTGTTTCTCCAGCAGTTGATGGACGATAAGATTGTTGTTCCCCACCACGGTCTCGACGTAGCCAACCGTCGGCGTGATCGCTTCGACATTTTTCCGGCTCCACTCGAAGCCCAGCGGATCCTCGATCTTCCGCCGCAAGGTCATCACTTCGAGCAACGGATGGCCGAGCAACGATTCAATTCGTCCACCGACCAGCGAATGCAGGTTCCAAAAGCCGTATGACTTCACGAGATTCGCGTAGTCGTTGGCGACGAGGAAATCCGGATCGTTCTCCAGAAATAAATCCGAGACGTTGTTCAAGTGAACCAGCCGGTCGAGCTCCGGCGACGCCATTTCGTGGTCGCGACACAGTTCATAGCAAAGGAGCCCGGCGGACTTCTTCAAATCATGCACCAGTTGCGCATTCTTCGGCTGGACAGCCGTGGAGTGATGATCGATCACGATCCAGTTCGACCGATCCAATCGCGCCTCGAAGCTCAAGTCCGTCACCCACGCCGAGGCTTCGCGGAGATCGCGCTGACGCCAAGTGTGGTAATGATGAGCCTCCAGCCGGACATCCACGTCGAAAAGTTTCTTCGCGAGACGTTGCAACAGAACGCCGGCGACCAACCCATCGAGGTCGCTCTCGTGCGTGAAGATGATTTGCGGCTTGGGCAAAGAAACCATGCGATCAGCTTACGAGTAGCACACGCAGGCTGGCCAGACATAATCGGCAACCATCGACTGTCGCGCGGCAAAATCTCCATTGCGCAGCCCGCGGCTAAAAGCTTGTTCCGCAGCCGGCTTCTGGCTAAAACCTCCCCACTCATGGGCGCACAATGGAAACAAGCCGGGCGCGAAGCTAACGCGCAGAAAAAAGGTCAGATGGTCGTGAAGCTGGTCCGCGAAATCACCGTCGCGGCCAAGCTCGGCGGGGCTGACCCTGAACTCAACGCGCGTCTCGCGGCCGCGGTTGAGAAGGCCAAAAAGGCCTCCGTCTATCGCGACACCATTGAACGCGCGATCAAGAAGGGCGCTGGTCTCACCGACGAAGTCGTGAACTTCGAAACGGTCGTCTACGAAGGTTTCGCGCCGCACAAGGTGCCGGTCATTGTCGAGTGCCTCACTGACAACCGCAATCGCACCGCGCCGGAAATTCGCAATCTCTTCAAGGCCGGTTCCCTCGGCCAGCCCGGCAGCGTCGGTTTCTTCTTCAATCACCTCGGCGTCGTCGAAGCCACCCACACCGACGCGAATCGCGATGCGGAAGGCGATGCGATTGAAGCCGGTGCGCAGGAAGTTGAGGCGCTCGAAGCCGATGAAACGCCCGCCGGCCAGAAGGGCGCGCGCTTCCTCACCGAAATCAAGGACCTCGACAGTGTCTCCAAAAATCTCAAAGCCGCCGGCTGGAACATCATCGCGTCCGAGATTCGTTACGTGGCGAAGAACTTCACCGACGTCCCCGAAGCCGCGCGCAAGGAAGTCTCTGATTTTCTCACGCTGCTCGATGACCACGACGACGTCCATCGCGTCTACGCCGCGCTGAAATAGTCACACGCCGCAGCCTCCATCATCATTGCCTGCCCTGCCCCGCCTGTGAACAAGCGCGCCTTGCTCAAGAAGATCATCTCCCAGATCGAGGAGGAGCTGGAGTCCTACACCCGCGCCGCACGCGCCGCCCATGCCGAGGCGACGGATCCCCAGAACAAAGCGGAGAACAAGTACGACACCCGCGGACTCGAAGCCGCCTATCTCGCCGGCGCACAATCCCGTCAGGCCGCGGAAACGCAAAACGCCATCGAATCGTTTCAGAAACTGGCGCTGAAAGAGTTCAAGGCGGGCGAACTGATTGATCTCTCCGCGTTCGTGGAAGTCGAAACGCGCGGCGAGCGGATGTTCTTTTTCGTCGGCCCGAGCAAGGGCGGACTCGAAGTTGATCACAACAACAAGGAAGTCACCGTCATCACTCCTCAAGCACCGCTCGGCCAGCAACTCGTTGGACGCAAGAGCGGCGACCGCTTCAAGTGGGGCGCCGGTCCCGGAGCCTCCGAATACAAGATCGTCGCCGTCGAGTGACGGCGCGGTTCACGCGTTCTGTCCCACGGCGTGACCCGACGCCCAGGCCCATTGGAAGTTGTAGCCGCCCAGCCAGCCGGTCACGTCCACGACTTCGCCCACAAAGAACAATCCCGGCACCCGCCGCGATTCGAGCGTCTTGGATGAAAGTTCATTCGTGTCGACGCCGCCCATCGTCACCTCCGCCTTGGCGTAACCCTCTGTATCCGCCGGCTGAATCTCCCAATGCGCCAGCCGCCGCGCCACCGCGGCCAGCTCCTCGTTCGAATAGCGATGCATCGGCTTCGACTCCGCGAAGAACCCGCACCACGCCTGCGCGAACCGGGCGGGGAAGAACTGCGAGAGCACCGTCTTCAACTCCTTGGCCGACTGACGTAGCGCCTGGAGCACCTCCACCGCATTTCGATCCGGCAGCAGATTGACCGTGAACGGCTCGCCCGCCTGGCAGTAGCTCGAAATCTGAAGAATCGCCGGACCGCTCATCCCGCGATGCGTGAACAAGACGTTCTCGCGAAATGCAGCGTCGTGGGCGCTGACCTCCACATCTAGCGAAACGCCGCTCAACTCGGAGAACGATTCACGTTCGCGCGGTGCGAACGTCAGCGGCACCAAGCCCGGCCGCGTCGCCGTGACCTTCAATCCAAACTGTCGCGCCAACCGATAGCCGAAATCCGTCGCGCCGATCTTCGGGAAGGACAGCCCGCCCGTTGCCACCACCAGCGACTGCGCCGAGAAGGTTCCGAGGGTCGTCTCAACTTCAAAGCGCTCCGGCTTGGTCACCTCGCGCACGCGGCAGTTCAATTGAATCGTCACGCCCGCCCATTCGCATTCGCGCTGGAGCAGCTCGACGATCTCGCGCGAACTGAAGTCGCAGAAGAGCTGGCCGAGCTTCTTCTCGTGATACGCAATGCCGTGTCGCTCGACCATCGCGATGAAGTCCGCCGGCGTGAACCGCGCGAGCGCTGACTTGTGAAAGTGCGGATTGGCGGAAAGATAATTCTCCGGCGTGGCATTGACGTTGGTGAAGTTGCAGCGGCCGCCGCCGGAAATGAGAATCTTCTTCCCCAGCCGTTCGTTGTGCTCAATCACGAGAACGGAACGGCCGCGCTTCCCGGCTTCGATGGCGCACATCAAACCCGCCGCGCCACCGCCGATCACGATGACGTCGTATCGTGTCGGACCACCAGCTCCGGCCAACCCGCTCACGACTGCTTCGCCGCCGGCGAGCTGAGCACTTCCAACGCGCGCAGGCTGGCCGCCGTGCGCGTCTCGACCCCGAGCTTGCTGAAGATTTCGAGCACGTGCTTCTTCACCGTCGCCTCGCTGATGCCAAGGATGGTCGCGATGTCGCCGTTCGTCTTGCCTTGCGCGATCCAGAGCAGCGTCTCCGCCACGCGCGGCGTCAGGCCAGCACCGTCTCCAGCGGTTTCGCCGAACCGAACTCCGGCTTGAACTCCGCCGTCGTCTGCTGTGCGGCCCGTTGCAATCGCGACCGCACGGCATTGAGCAAATCCGCCTTGGCGACCGGCTTGGTGAGATAATCGTCAGCGCCCAGATTCATGCCCGAACGCACATCGCCCTTTTCGCCTTTCGCCGTCAAAAAGATAAACGGGACACTCTCCAACCCAGCATCCTCCCGCAGCGCCTGCAACACGCCATGCCCGTCGAGCTCCGGCATCATCACATCGCACAGGATAAGGTCCGGCTTCTCGCGCTTCGCCGCCTCCACGCCGACGCGACCATTCTCCGCCACGATCGGCTGGAACTTCTCCAGTCGCAAAATCGTCGCGATGTTCCGTCGCATCTCGGGTTCGTCTTCGATGACGAGGATCTTCTTCATTGGGGCGAAAGTATGAAATCGACCCTCGACGCCGTGCAAGACTGCAATGGCCTTCCTTCGCTGCCGCGCTCAGTCCGGAAACACAGGTAACCGCACTGTCATCGTGGTCCCCTCGCCCAGCTTGCTCGCGACCGCAATCGCGCCGCCGTGCAGTTCAATGCACCGCTTCACGATCACAAGTCCCAGCCCGGTGCCCGGACGCTGCCCGACGTTACGTCCCCGGTGAAACGCATTGAACAACGCCGGAAGATCCGCCTCCGCGATGCCGATGCCGTGATCCTTGATCAAACAAATCGCGTCACGGCCATCGCAACGAACATCAAATTCCACGGTCCGGCCCGGCTCCGAATACTTCACCGCGTTGGTCAGGAGATTCAGGAAAATGTGGCGCAGCAACCGTTCGTCACCCGACGCCTCCGCCGGCAACCGGCTCCCGGCCAGGCGCACTTCACAGACGCGGTCCGTCGCCGACATCACCTCCTCCACGAGCTTCCCGCACAGGCCGGCGAAATCGAGCGGGGCCGGCACGAAGTCCATCTTGCCCGCATCCAGTCGGCCCAGCACCAGCACCTCCTCCATCAACTCGGACATCCGTTTCGTATTCCGGGCGATGGACCGCAAATGATGCTGCCGCTCATCGCTTTCCAACTGCTCCAGATAATCGCCCAGGATTTCCGCTGAGCTCCATGATGATGCCGAGAGGCGTGCGGAATTCATGCGACACCATCGACACGAAGTTGCTCTTCAGCGCGCTTAATTCCTTCTCGCGCGCCAGAGAGCGAAGCAGCTCCGCCTCGGCCTTTTTGCGTTCCGAGATATCGTCAATCACCGCCTGAATGATGCTGCGCCCACCCATCTCCACGCGCGTCAGCGTCACATCCATCGGCACCTCCTCGTGCTTCGCGTTGTAAGTCAGCCATTCGAAGCGCGCCGAACCCTTCTCCATGCATTCCGCGATCCGACGCCGGGCCACGACTGCGGAGCTCTCCCCGTTCGGCTGCAGCGGCGGCGCCGTTTCAGCCGGATGCGTTCCCACAATTTCCTCCGCGCGACTGAGCCCAAGAATGCGCAGGGTCGCCGGGTTCACTTCCAGGAACCTCTCCTCGTCATGCAGCATCACACCCTGGCTCGACGCCTCGAAAAGCGCGCGGAACTTCTGCTCGCTCTCGCGCAGCGCCTGCTCCGACTTGGCGCGCTGCGCTCCTTCCAGCGCCAGCGAAACCATGTTCGCCACGGAAGATGCGAAGTCGATTTCCTCCGCCGTCCATTCCCGCGCCGGTCCGATATGTTCATGGCAGAGGACGCCCGCCAGCCTGCCGTTCAACCACACCGGCACGTCCAGCATCGAAGTGATGCCCAGCGGACGTAGATAGGATTCCAACAGCTCCGATGTATGCGGATTGGCATCCACCGCGTTCGCGACCATCGGCTGCTTGGTTTCCAGCGAGGAAAAATACTTCGGACACTGTGCCGCGGTGATGCGCGTGCCGGTAGCTCCGCGCTCCACGCAACAATCGCGTTGTAGAAACAGGCTCTCGCACACCAGGGCTTTCCCGCCATCCTGCAACGACCAGTAGCTGACACGGGCCACATTCGAAGCGTCTGCAGTTCGAGCGCAGATTGTTTCGATCGCCGTCTGCAAATCCGCCTTGTCGAGCAACGCCAGTTCGAGCAGCGCATTGCGGTGACGCCGGTTTTGCTCCGCGCGCTGAATCAACGATTGCTCCTCCCGCTTGCGCGCAATCGCGAGCGCCGTTTGCGCCGCAACGAACCCGAGAATCTGCTTGTCCTCGGCCCCGTACGCCTGGTCATTGCGGTAATCCTGCACTGCCATCACGCCAATGTGCTGGCCGCCGACGCTGAGCGGCACGCCGAGCCAGATCGCCGCCGGCCGGCCCGTCTCCTTGTAACTGATGCCGGGGAACCCCTCGAAGGTAACCACGCCGTCCTCAACCCGCTTGCGCGCCGCCATCTCGTTGTTCATCAAGAGAGGCTGGCCCGTGCGCAACACATAGCCCGTCAAACCCGTGCTCACCTTGAACGGCGCCGGCCGCCCGCCAAACTCGTCGACGAAATACGGGAAAGACACCATCTCGGTCTTCGCGTCGAACAACGCGATGTAGAAATTCTCCGCGGACATCAGTCCCTTGATGATGCCGTGAATGCGCTCGTATAGACTGTCGAGATCGTCGGCCTTGTGGACTGACTCCGCGATTTCAAACGTCGCCTGCTGGATCTTCTCACGCCGTTTGCGTTCGGTGTTGTCCGTCACGCTGCCGCGCAGCAACACCCGACCCTCGTTTGGCAATCGAACCAGGCGGACCTCGCACGGCACCAGCCGGCCGCTCGAATGCTTGTGCATCCACTCGAAGACCGGCGTGCCGCCCGTGATCGCCAATTGAATCTTCTCCCGCGCGGCGTCCACCGACGGACGACCGTCCGGCTGCACCTGCGGACTGACCTCCGCCGGATGTTTCCCGATCAGCTGATCCCGTGAGAATCCGTAGAGGCGTACGGCGTTCTCGTTGCATTCGATGAACCGGCCACTCTCGCCATCGAACACCACAATCGCTTCCGGCGCGTGTTCAATGAGCGTCCGCAACCGCACTTCGCTCGCCGTCAACTCGGCCGTGCGCTCGCTCACGCGCCGTTCCAATGTCGCGTTCAAGCTGCGTATCTCGTCCTCCGCACTTTTGCGCGCCGTGATGTCGCTGATGGAACCGACGTGATATAGCACGCGCCCGGAGGTTTCATCGCGAATGACCACGCAGCTCGAAAGCGCCCAGAACCACGACCCGTCCTTGCGCACGAACTGAACCTCCTCGCTGAAACGCCCATCGCGTTCGAGCTTCGCGAGCAGCGGGCCGCGCTTTTCCGGATGCGCGTAGAGCTGCTCCCGCGGAATGCGCTGCAACTCCTCCAGCGACGCGTAGCCAAAGATGCGCAGGTAGGCCGGGTTCACGAAGATCAATTCATGATTCGGGCCCGTGCGGTAAATGGCGTCGTTGAGATTATCCGCGATGGAGCCCAGCAACTGCCGCTCATCCCGCAGCGCCGCCTCCGCCCGCTTGCGCTCGGAGACATCGCGCGACACGACGAAATGAAGCGGTCGTCCCTTCGCGGAGATGGAAGTCGCGACGACCTCCAGCGGCACATCTTCGCCATTGGCGCGCCGACCCGTCCATTCGAAGCGATGCCCGCCGTTGCTTTCCACGAGCGCGGCGATCTCGCTTGCGACCGTCGTGGAGTCGCGCCCGTCCGGCTGAATCGGCGGCGCGAATTCTGCCGGGCTCGCTTTCAAGAGCTGCTCCCGGGTGCCGCAACCAACGAGCAACACCGCGGCTTCATTGCAGTCGACAAACACGCCAGCCACCGGATCAAACAACCAGATAGGATCGGTGCTTCGCTCAAACAACAGACGGAACATGGATGCAGTGTCCTCCAGCGCGGCGCCCGGCGCATTGCACCTTTGGTTCCATTGTTCGTCTCCGGGATTCGCCGTATTCATGCCGTCGTGAAACTTAAAACACATCGCGCCTCGTTCGGTGGGACCACGCAGCGGCCGTCGCTCTTCGACGCCGGACATCGCGTGCAGCCCAATTCACAGATGGCGGGTGTCCGGCATTTTCGGCTGGGCACCGAACACGTCAAGCAAACCTCCGCACCCGCGCGTCCTGCCACCCAAATGGATCGCGCCTACCTCCGGGCGCTCCGGGCCGCCGAGATGAAGTCCTGGATCGCCAGCGGAGGCGACGTGTTGCGCACGGCCGCTGCCGCCTGAATTACCACGGATCGACCAAAGACCAACTACCACCACACACGACCGAAACATGAAACATCCCACCCGCACGTTATTCTTCGCCCTCACCGCAATTCCACTGAGCCTGCTGCTGCTCGGCGGCAAGTCCGACAAAACCCAGGACCCCAAGCGGACCGTCGTCAAACGTGGCGAATACCTCGTCCGCTACGGCGGCTGCAACGACTGCCACACGCCCTTGAAGTTCGGCCCCAACGGTCCCGAGCCCGACATGTCACGCCAGCTCTCGGGCCACCCCGAAAACACCAAGCTGCCGCCGCCTGACCTGAAGCCGGGCCCGTGGTTCGCCGCCACCGCCGGCATGACCGCATGGACCGGCCCGTGGGGCATTAGCTACGCCGCGAATCTCACGCCCGACACGAATACCGGCATGGGCATCTGGACGGAGGACATGTTTCTCAAAGCCATGCGCACCGGCAAACACATGGGCGCAGGCCGCGAGATTCTTCCGCCGATGCCCTGGCAAAGTCTCGCCAGCCTCAACGATGACGATCTGAAAGCCGTCTTCGCGTATCTCAAATCAATTCCCGCCATCAAGAACCGCGTGCCTGATCCGCTGCCGCCCACCGGCAAACCGGCCTTCGAATAACGGCTGAGGACCATCCACGCGCCGCCCGCCCCACCGCTCCGGACTCATGCGATCCGGGGCGGCTTCTTTTTTCCCGGCCATTATTTTGATGACTCGTCCTGCGGGCGCAGTTAGATCGCTCGCGGCTGTTGCCGAACGCGATGCGAATACTTCCCTGCGCCCTGCTCATGCTCTTGCTCGGCTTGCTCACCGGCCGAGGAGCTGGCGAGATCGGACCAGCGTCTTCCGCCGCCGCCAGCCCGAGCGATGCGCTGAAGGGAGATCGTCGCCGAGCACGAAGACCACCGGCGACATTGTCCGGCTGAATCTCGGCGCTTCCAGCACTCTCGCCCGCCAGATTGAAGAGGGCGCGCCCGCGGACTTGTTCTTCTCGGCTGACGAAGCGCAGATGGATCGCCTCGTCGCGCGCGGGCTTATTCGGACGAACACGCGCGTGACGCGTCTCTCGAACACGCTCGTCATTGTTCTCAGCGCGGAGAACGCGATGCCGTTTCCCTCGGCGGCGAGCCTGACGAATCCCGCCATTCGCCGCATCGCGCTGGCGGAACCGAAGACCGTTCCGGCCGGAGTTTACGCCCGCGAATTTCTCATCGCGCAGAAGTTGTGGAGCGCGGTCGAACCGAAGGTCATTCCCACCGCCAACGTCCGTGCCGCACTCGCCGCAGTGGAATCCGGCAATGTCGAGGCGGCGATCGTCTACAAGACGGATGCGCGCATTTCCAAGAAGGTCCGCGTCGCCCATGAAGTCCCGCTCGCCGAAGGTCCGCGCATCCGCTATCCCGTCGCGGTAACCCGGGACGCGCCCAATGCCCCGGCCGCAGAACGTTTCCTCCGGTTCCTCAACTCGCCCGAAGCCGATCGCGCATTCGAGCGCTTTGGATTCATCGTGCCGCGCTCTCCATGACCGCGAACGAATGGCAAATCGTGTGGTTCACCGCGTGGGTTTCCGCGCTGAGCACACTCCTGATCCTGCCGTTCGGGCTGGCCACCGCGTGGCTGCTGGCACGCAAGGACTGGCCCGGCAAATCGATTTGCGAAACTCTCGTTGCCCTGCCGCTGGTGATGCCGCCGGTCGCCACCGGATTGATCCTGCTGAAACTTCTCGGCCGACGCGGGCCGATCGGCAGCTTCCTGCACGACACGCTCGGGCTCGACGTGGTGTTCACGTGGCGCGCCGTGCTGATCGCGCTCGGCGTGATGTCCTTTCCCCTGCTCGTCCGTAGCGCGCGCGTGGCGTTCGAGGAGGTGAACCCGCGCCTGGAACAAATCGCACGCACGCTGGGCGCGGGCGAGTGGCGCGTGTTCCTCACCATCACCGCGCCGCTGGCGGCGCGCGGCATCGCCGCCGGATTGCTCCTCGCCTTCGCGCGCGCGCTCGGGGAATTCGGCGCGACGATCATGGTAGCCGGGAACATTCCCGGCCAGACCTCGACGCTCTCTCTCGCGATCTTTCAATCAGTCGAATTGGGCGAGGATGAGCACGCGCTGGGTTTGCTCGCGGTTTCCACCGGATTGGCGTTCCTCGCGGTGTGGGTCAGCGAATATCTCTTCCGCCATCGGCGCCGCGCATGACGCTCAAGCTTCAAAACATTTCGCTGCCACTCGCGGACTTCGCCCTGGAGCTTGACGTGGAATGTCACCAGCGCGTGACGGGCATCTTCGGTCCGTCTGGAGCGGGCAAGACGTCGTTGCTCGAACTCATCGCGGGTTTGCGCCAACCGGTGTCCGCGAGGATCACGCTCGGCACCACGGTGCTGACCGACACGAAAGCCGGAACGGCCCTCCCGGTGCGCGAGCGCCGGATCGCATACGTTCCACAGGATCTCGCGCTGTTCCCGCATCTCCCCGTCCGCGCCAACGTCCTCTACAGCCGCAAGTCCCAACTCTCACCGGAACCGATGTTCCAGTTCGAACACGTGGTGCGATTGCTGGAGATCGAACCGCTGCTCGACCGCGAGATTGGGAGACTTTCCGGCGGCGAGAAGCAACGCGTCGCGCTGGCCCGGGCGATTCTCTCGTCACCGCACCTGCTGCTCCTTGACGAACCGCTCTCGGGACTTGATGCGCGATTGAAGAGCCAGATTCTACCCTTCCTACGGCGTATCAAGGACGAGTTCCCCATCCCCATCCTCTACGTCACCCATCACGTGGACGAAGCGTCGGCGCTGTGCGACGAAGTGCTGGTACTCGAACGAGGCCGGATGACCCGACGCGGAACTCCCGCCGAAGTGTTTGGTCCAAGTGAGAGCACCGCGCGGTAGAACCCGTCTGATTTGAAGCGCCGTGGCCGACGGCCGGCGAATTGTAAAGACCCGGAATCTCTTTGAACGCCACGGTTTGTCATGCGTCCATACAAAAGCTCAGCCGATGGAACACAAACGCCCTGCCATGCGAAACTTGCTCTCCGCCCTTTGGTGTCTTGTCATCGCCGCCAATGTCGCACCGTTGGCGGCTGCTCAAAGGTCATCGGAAGACGAGCTCTTCACCAGCACCAATGTGCCGTCCATCGCAATCGAGATTCCGGAGGCGGGCATCCAAGTGCTGCGGCAATATCACTGGCGCAGGGACTCCGAGGACGATCCGCCTCCACCGCGTGAGGATGTGCGGGTGACAGTGCGCGAAGGCACGACGGTTTACACGAACGTCGCGCTGCATCTCAAAGGCAGCGCCGGCAGTTTCCGTCCGATCGATTCCGACGAACCTCCGGCGCTGACGTTAAACTTCGACAAGTTCGCCAAGGGCCAGCGCTTCCACGGCTTGCAGAAGATTCACCTGAACAACTCCGTGCAGGATCCGAGCTACGTCAGCGAAATCATCTGTCGCGAGTTGTTTGCCCGGGCGGGCGTTCCCTCACCCCGCGCCTCCCACATCGTGGCCGACTTAAACGGGCGTGGACCGAAGCTCTACGTCCTGGTTGAGGGCTGGAACAAACAATTCCTCAAACGTCACTTCAAGAACGCGAAAGGCAATCTCTACGATGGCGGCTTCGCGAAAGACGTCACCTACCCGCTGGAGGTCCAGTCGGGCGACCATCGCGACGATCGCAAGCGGCTCGAGGAACTCGCCCGTGCCGCGACAAGCACGACGACGACCCCGTTTCCGATGGATGAAGTGCTCGACGTCGACCAGTTTCTGAGCTTCCTCGCCATGGAGATCCTCACGGTCCACTGGGACGGCTACGGGATGAACCGGAACAACTATCGCGTCTTCCACGATCTGGATTCGAACAAGATGGTGTTCCTGCCACACGGCCTTGACCAGATGTTCGGCCAGTGGCGGTCGCGACCGGAAAGCCCGATCACGCCAATGATGAAAGGCGTGGTGGCGCGGGCAGTGATCTCGGATCCGTCCCTGCGGAAGCGCTATCTCGAACGCATGGGCCAGTTGCTGACCAACGTGTTTGATTACGCGGCGATCACCAACCGCGCCGTGGAACTGACACGCCGGGTTCAACCGCATTTGCTGAGGGATCTCGGCGCTCTGGGGAATCAAGAGCTGGCCGCCAACGCACTCTGCAACCGCATCGAACGCCGGATCCGAAGCGTCCGCCAGCAACTCGCCGACGCCACGACTCCGCTGCGCTTCAACGCCTCCGGCGAAGCGCTGCTCAGCGGCTGGCGAAGCAGCTTCGAATCGGGCAGACCGCAATTTCCTCGTTCCTTAGGCGAACCCGATTCCTTGCGCGTGAGCAGTTCCGGATCGCTGGCCTACGGCTCGTGGCGAACCTACGTGTTGCTGGAGGAAGGGCGCTACCAATTCACCGGCCGCGTCCGGACGGAAAATATCGTCACCAACAATGTGTCGCGCGGAGGCGTGTCGCTCCGCATTTCGGGAGCGAAGCAACCGGTGATGACGGTCAGCGCTCCGGAGTGGACCACTCTCAGCTACGAGTTCGAGGTGCGCGGCCTGTTGGACATCGAGCTTGTCTGCGAGTTTCGCGCGTCCGGCGGCAGCGCGGCATTTGACCGTTCGTCGCTGAAGTTGGTTCGCAAGGGCGCAACGAAGTGAACACTCACGGAACGCGACGCACCAAAGGACCACTCCAGCGCCCATCCAGCGAGGTCCGCGCTCGAAGTTTCTGACCCGGCTTCACTGCGACTGGCGCGGTGTATTCAACCGCCGTCGCAGAAACCTTCCCGCCCGGCGCGCGGGGATCGGAGCCGTCGAGCGTGTAGAAAACTTTCCCCTTGGACGCGGATAACCCAACCTTCCCGGCGTCGCGAAACTCAGCGCGCGGCACGGGAGGAAACTGGCGCTCAATCCAGTCGAGCCGGTTCGACGTCCAGTCGCGCATCCACTTCACTTCGTCGGCATACGTGTCGCCGACAAACCAGTTCGGCGACACCGTGACGCCGAGAATTGGCCAGCGCTCGAAATTGCGCGCCTGCGCTTCGCTCAGCTCGGCAGCGATGCGGTCGATTCGGCCGAGAATGTTCGAGGAAGAGAATGTCGTCGCCCGCCATTCGCTCCAGCGATCGACGTAACGCTGACCGAAATCCGGATCCTCGAACAGCCGCCGGAACCACGAATACTCCTTGTCATCCAGCTGCGGCCAGAGCCAGCCCTCGGCCATAAAGCCCTGTTTGCCGTTGCAATTGCCAAAGCTGAGATTCCAGTCCCATAGCGGTCCCATGCGAATCTTTCCGCCGCGATCCTTGTGGTAAAAGGTGCTAAAACGAAAGCCGTCCACGTTCTTCGTCACTTCAATGAGCAGGTGGTAGTCGATGAACGCATCAACATCGATGAACGCCGCGTAGCCTTTTTCCGGATCGCGGAAGTTCTGACCATACAGCGCGGTTTCGCAGCGATTCACATAGTCCTTCAACCACGCGCGCTGGACGGCGGTCAACTCGTCCGGCTCAGGATCAACGTAGTAAAACTTGTTCGTTCGCGTGCTGCGGAAATAGTCGAAATACTTTTCATCCTCGAAAACCTCCACAATTTCCTCGTCGTCGTCCGAGCGAACCACCGAGCGCGAGGCCGGCAACGACTGACGCGCGGTGAGGAACCCGAGGCGATTCGTGACCACCATGTCGCGTGTGGATCGGGATGAGCGACTGCTGCTCGAAGAACTCGAAGTTGAGCGACCGCTGAACGCGGGTTGGAAGCCCGCCGGGTCCCCCGGGAAACCGCCCGGTCCGGTCGGAAAGCCGGTCTTGCTCATTGTCGACGATTGAAAGGCCGGTCCGCCAATCTGCATCGGCCCCACATCCCCGTCGCCATGGTCCTTCTTGAAGATGTAGCCACCGGTCAGCGCCGGTTCCGCATTCTCGTCCGGGCCGAGGCCCGCAATGTTCACGCGGTTCTTTCCGCGCGCGACTTTCTCTTCGAACACATAGACGCCCATGTAATCACGGCGACTGACCCGGCCGCCGGATTCGTTCAGGAACAACTCGACGAATCGCGTTCGCGGCGCCCAGCGCCCGATCTGATTGCTGAGGTCATACGCCAGCACATCGCGCAACAACGTCTTGTCCGGATACGGCGCGTAGAGCACCCAGTCGGATTCCTTGGGAAGGCCGAGCACTTGAAACTTCGCCATGTCATCCCGCGCGTCCACGGTCTTGAGCGTGTAAGAACGCTTCGGGTATCGAAGCGAGGCCCGGCCACGCAGATTGATCAACGCGCGGCCGTCGAAATCCGCCGCGGTCTGCAGCGAGGTCCGTCCGTTTGCCGGCACCATGGTTCTCAACGACGCCATGATGCGGTCATCCTTCTCGATCTCGCGACCGAACGAGCTGACCACCACAACCGGAAGGTCGGACGTAAAATCGGTTACATCTGGATCGAGTAGGACGAAGCTCTGAACGGCGAGCGCACCAGGTGGCTTGCCCTGCGCGACCACCCGCGCGCGAACCATGGTGGAATTCGTCAGCGAAATCGGCGCGGAGTATCGGGCGGACGCCGCAGTCGGCTCCGATCCGTCCAATGTGAAATGCACCACTGCGCCAGGTTCCTTCGCAGACAACTTCAGCACCACATCGTTGGTGAACACGCCGCCAGGCAGGGAGAATTCCGGAGCGGAAGGAACGTCGGCGGCGCGCGCGGCGATCGACAGGAGCATGGCGACCACCCACGCCATCGAACGTATGCATGACCCGAACCGACCCGTTCGGTCGACAATTCCAGAGCGCGATATCCTTTTCATGCGGCTGATGCTCGGAGAATTCCGGACGCCTTACCCGTTGGCAATGGCAAACAACGACTTCATGACGGCATCGCCCGCCAGGCTCCTCGCCGCATTGGCCTGATGCTTCATTGCTCTCGCAAACAGCCGAAAGCCATGGAAGCTTTTGGTCCAACGATCACATGAGCGCTGCGGAATACTTGAAAGGCCCCTGCCAACACTGCGGCAACTCGCTGGAGTTTCCGGGCGATGGCCTCGGCCAATCCACCTCCTGCCCACACTGCGGCCAGACCACCGTCTTGCAGGCTGACGTCATCACTGCTGATGGCTCCGCGGAACCTCGACGCCGATCATCTGGCAAACTCATCGCGATCACGGTCCTGCTTCTGGCGATCGGCGGCGGAGCCATTGGCGTCTTCGTCTTTCGAAAGCCAACCGAGCGCGCGGGCGAAAACGAACCCCCACCGAAGATCGCGAGTTCACCCGAAGCCACGCTCCTCGTCTCGAACGTGCCGCCTCCCGTACGGAGTCTCACGCCAAAGTCCATCGACGACCTGAAGGCTGGTCCGATCACGTTTGAGAAGGCCAAGAACAGCAGCCTCGTTTACGCGGTCGGCACGCTGCGCAACCAGTCCGATCACCAGCGCTTCGGAGTGAACATCGAACTCGCCCTCACCGATGCGCGCGGCAACAAAGCCGGGACGGCCAAAGATTATCGCGCCGTGCTCGAACCCCGTCAGGAGTGGCGGTTCCGAGCGCTCGTGCTGGATTCGAAAGCCACCGCCGCGACGGTCTCCAACATTCGCGAGGAGTAATCATGCGTTCCCGAGTCAGCGCCGGATTGATTCTCTTTCGCCAACGCGACGGGCTCGAAGTCTTCATCGCGCATCCCGGCGGACCGCTCTTCGTTCACAAGGACGACGGACACTGGAGCATTCCCAAGGGCGAAGTGGAGCCCGGCGAAGACTTGCTCGCCACCGCCATCCGCGAGTTTGAGGAGGAGGTCGGACTCGCAATCGATCCGCAGTCGAACTTCATTCCGCTCGGAACCATCCAGCAAAAAGGCGGAAAGATCGTCCACGCGTGGGGCGTGCAAGGCGACTGGGAAGAATCGCGTGCCGTCCGCAGCAATACATTCACGATCGAATGGCCGCCTCACTCGGGAACCACGAAAGAGTTCCCCGAAGTGGACCGCGCCCAGTTCTTCCCCGTCGCCGAGGCGAAGCAGAAGCTCAAGCCGACCCAGGTTCCCTTGATCGAGCGACTGGAGGAAGCGCTCCGTCCTGCGTGAACCACTTGCCCACGCCACAGTCATCACGCATCGCGGCTCACGCGTCACAATCCACAACTTTCATTGACACTCCGTCCTCACTTCCCAAAGTCATCCCGTGACACGGATCTACGACCTCGCGATGACGCACAAGCTGGACACGGATGATTACTTCATCCACCACATCCAGCGACTGTGCGCCGAGGCCCGGTTGAATTTCTTCCTCATCGAACCGGCGTGGGTGGAGCTATTCTACGAGCACCTCAAGAACGGCAAAGTCTGGCCGCGCGTGCTGCTCAACATGCACAGCGAACATCATCAGCCGGACGACATTTTCCATCGCCTCATTAATCTCGCAGCATCGAAGCACACCCAAGTCATCGACCCGCCGGATCGCGCCCGAGAAGCCTTCGACAAGGCGCGCCTCCATCCGCGGCTCGTGGGCGCTGGCATTCATGTTCCGTGGACCGCCGTCGTGTCCCGTGAACGTCCCGAAGGTTGGAGTCTCTCGGCTGAAGAACGCGAAGCACTCGGCACGCCCTTTGTCATCAAGCCCGCGATGGGTTACGGGCGGAAGGGACTCGTGATGGACGCCACCAGCGAAGCTGACATCGATCGCTCCATCGCCGCCTGGCCCGACGAAAATTATTTGTTCCAGCGCCGCATCGTCCCGCGCCAGCATCAGGACGCGCCGGTTTACTTCCGCGTCTACTTCGTCTTCGGCTCCGTCTGGCTTAGCTGGTGGAATTGCTTCACCGACCAGTATCGATTGGTGACCGACGCCGAGCGGTCCGAGCTCGGCCTCGATCGGTTGGAGGAAATCATCCGCTCCATCGCCGGGCTGACGGGAATGAATTTCTTCTCCAGCGAGGTCGCGCAAACCGAGGACGGCGAATTCGTCGTCATTGATTACGTGAACGACCAGTGCCATCTGCTCAGCCAGACCGCGCATCCGCAACTCGGCGTCCCGGACGAATTGATCCGCGCCATCGCCAGCAAACTTGTCGAGGCCGTCCAAGCGGCGATTCGCCATCCAGCGCCCACCTCCGCATGATTTTCCGCGCACGGCAGTTCACGTTCACCTTTCCCCGGCCGGTTTTGCTCATGGGAATCGTGAACGTTACGCCGGATTCCTTTTCCGATGGCGGCCAATACTTCGATTCCACGGCGGCCATCGAACACGCCCTCGCGCTCGTCCGTGAAGGCGCCGATATCATTGACGTAGGCGGAGAATCAACGCGGCCCAAGGCGGCGCCCGTCAGCGAGAGCGAAGAATTGCGGCGTGTGTTGCCCGTGATCGAAGCGCTCGCCGGCCAGGTAAGGATTCCCATCTCGATCGACACCATGAAACCAGCCGTCGCCCGCGCTGCATTGCGCGCCGGAGCCAGCATCGTCAACGACGTCGCCGCCAATCGTGACGACGCCGAGATGTGGCAGGCGGTTGCCGGGACCCAGGCCGGCTACGTGGCCATGCACATGCAAGGCACGCCGCAGACGATGCAGACCGCGCCGACTTATCAGAACGTCACCGGCGAAGTGAACGAGTTCTTCGCCAACCGTCTTGGGCGTCTCTCAGCCGCCGGAGTAACGCCGGACCAGGTCGTTCTCGATGTCGGCATCGGCTTCGGAAAGACCGTGGAGCACAATTTGCAGTTGCTCACACAGCTGCGGAGTTTTACAAGATTGCACCGACCGCTGTTACTCGGCGTGTCGAGGAAATCGTTCATTCCAAAAGTCTCCGGGGACAGCGACACTGCCGATCGTCTCGGTGGTTCACTGGCCTGCGCCTGCTGGGGCGTCCAGCGTGGCATCAACATCGTCCGCACTCATGATGTTGCCGCCACGCGACAAGCCCTGCGGTTGACCGAGGCTTTGGCGTCACGAAGAAGCGACGTGGAACAATAACGATTCAGACCGATAGAAACTGAGCGCCACATGACGGACGCACTGAAACAACCCATGCCGCCCGCCGGCTTGCCGAAGGATCGACGCTGATGCTCGAATTCGTTCAAGTCGTCTGGCGCCCCACCCTCGAGATCCTCCTGCTCGCGGTGGCCATCTACTACGTGTTCACGTTCGTGCGTGGAACCCGCGGCGCCGCGATCGTCACCGGCTTCCTGGCGATCATGCTGACGTTTTCGCTCGTCACCGCGCTGCTGGATCTCACAGTCCTTCGCTGGCTGCTCGGCAGCATCACCACCTTCTTCGTCGTCGCCATTCTGGTCATCTTCCAGCCAGAGATTCGTCGCATGCTCGCGCAAGTCGGCAATCTCGAAGTGTTCGGCAACGTCCACGAGCAACGCGAAAACATCGAGGTCATCATCCAGACAGCCGAACGTCTCTCTGAAGTGCGCATCGGAGCGCTCCTCGCCATCGAGCTCAGCACGCCCCTGCATGACATGGTGGAATCGGGCGTGCCCGTGGATTGTGTCGCCACGCCGGAAATGCTCGAAACCATCTTCTTCCCGAACAACGCCATTCACGACGGCGGCGTGATCATCAAGGGCGATCGCATCACGCACGCGGCGTGCATCTTCCCGCTCACCCGCCGGCAGGATCTGAATAAATCCCTCGGCACCCGCCATCGCGCCGCGATTGGCCTGAGCGAGGAAACGGATGCCGTGATCGTCGCTGTTTCCGAAGAGACCGGCGCCGTCTCCTATGCTTACAAAGGGCAACTCACCCGCGGCGTTTCACTCGAGAACTTGCGTGCGTTCCTGAGCTCCATTCTGGTCGCGCCTGCGAAGCCCCGCACGCTCGTCGACTGGATCCGCGCCCGCAGCAACGCTCTCGGAGCCACCGAAAAACCGGCGCCGACCGCCGCCCCGGTGCCGGTGGCCAAGCAAACAGGAACGGAGGTCTGACCATGCCCTTGCGCTCCATCCTCGCCCATCACTTCTGGCTCAAGCTGCTCTCTCTGGTGCTGGCCTCGCTCATTTGGCTGACCGTGAAGGCCAATCTCGGCACCACTGGCGGCGACGCCACACGCACCTTCAACAACCGCCCCATCCTGCTCCTCACCGACAGCGCCGAGCACGTCGCCATGGTCTCCAGCCCGAACCTCGCAAATGTCACCGTGCGCGGACCGGCTTTACTGATTCAGGAAATGACCGATCAAGACGTGCATGTGTACGTGCGTTTGCATGATCGGAACCAGACCTCCGGCGAACTGCCGGTTCACGCCCACGTACCCTCCGGCGCCACGGTGGCCCTCGTCACACCCTTGACCGCCACCGTGAAGCCCGCAACAGCGCAGTAAATTCTCTCCAGGAAGTTTCGTATGAAGGAAAACAAACCCACCTCCGCCCCGGCCCCCAAGAAAATCTTTGGCACGGACGGCGTGCGCGGCACCGCCAATGTTGAACCTGTCACGGCGGAAACGGCGTTGAAGCTTGGACGTGCCGCCGCCCACGTTTTCAAGAATCTTGACACCGAAGCCGCGCGGCCACGGTCGCCACAAGATCGTCATCGGCAAGGATACGCGGCTCTCCGGCTACATGCTTGAGAATGCCATCTCCTCCGGCATCCTCTCGATGGGCGTGGACGTGCTGTTCATTGGACCGTTGCCCACGCCCGGGGTGGCTTATGTGACGCGCAGTTTGCGCGCGGACGCCGGCATTGTCATCACCGCGTCGCACAATCCCTACGCCGACAATGGCATCAAATTCTTCCGCGCAGACGGCTACAAGCTCGACGACAAGATCGAAGCCAGCATTGAGAACCTCGTGTTCAGCGGCGAGATTGAAAACATCCGCCCCACGGCCGAGGAGATCGGCAAGGCCGTCCGTATTGCCGATGCGCTGGGCCGTTACATTGAATTTGCCAAGGCCGGTTTCCCGCGTCGCATGACACTCGAAGGCATGCGTGTGATCGTGGATTGCGCGAATGGCGCCGCTTACAAAGCCACGCCCTGCGTCCTGCGCGAACTCGGCGCGGAAGTCATCGTCGTTGGTGATACGCCCAACGGGAAGAACATCAACAAGGATTGCGGCTCGATGCACCCGCAGCACCTCTACCAGCTCGTGCGCGAATTCCGCGCCGATGTCGGCATCGCCCACGACGGCGACGCCGACCGCGTGCTGATGTGCGACGAAACAGGCGGATTGGTTGACGGCGACGACATCATGGCCATCGCCGCGCTCGAAATGCTCGCGCAGGGCACGCTCCCGAACGAAACGCTGGTTTCCACCGTCATGAGCAACGCCGGCCTCGACGCCGCCATCAAGAGGCCGGCGGCAAAATTATCCGCACCGACGTGGGCGACAAAAACGTGATAGATGAAATGCTGCGCGGCGGATTCAACTTTGGCGGCGAACAAAGCGGCCATCTGATTTTCCGCGACCACAGCACCACGGGCGACGGCCTGGTGGCCGCTTTGCAGGTCTTGAGCACGATGAAATCGAAACAGGTGCCGCTTTCAAAGCTCGCCAAATGCTGGACGCGCTTTCCCCAACTGGTCACCAACGTGAAGGTGCGCGAGAAGACGCCGTTCGACAAACTGGACGGCATACTCAAGCTCGTGGAACAGGCCGAGGCCGAAGTGCAGCCTGCTGGTGGACGCGTGCTGCTGCGTTACTCCGGCACCGAGCCCAAGGCGCGCCTGCTCATCGAAGGACGCGACCAGGCCGTGCTCGACAGGTGGAGCAACCAAATCTGCGACGCCATCAAGCGGCAGGTTGGATCGTGAAACGACTTCGTCACTCAGCACGAACACGATAGAATCGTTGAACCGCCGGGCTGGATGAGTCGGTTAGGGTCTGGGCAGAACCATCGCCGGTGACACTTTGGACAGCAGTCCAGTTCTCTCCATCGAGGGAATCCCGACGTTCCAGCCAGTAGTTTCGCCCCTGAACGGTTTTGATCTTCGTACTGAAACCACTCGCCGCCGTTACGGTTTGGAACAAGGTCAAGTCGCCGTTCAACCGCGCGAGATTGCGTCGTGTAGCCCCTTTCACGGAGTCGAACGAACCGCCAATGAGCAGGCGCCCATCTGGCTGCAACGCCATCGCCTGCACATAACCGCCGCTGCTTCCCCGAAATGTAGGCGCAGGGTCGAAGGCTGCATCCACTGAGCCATCCGGATGCAAGCGCGCGAGGTGCAGTCGACCGACCATCGACGGAGACGCCCCCACGTTGGTAAAA